>JAFUHX010000037.1 GCA_017474045.1 Clostridia bacterium
CTGCCGATTCCGCCACTCTCGCATATTTGTTATTTAATTTTTGTTTCGCGCGCGAGACTCTTGCGGTGCCCAAAATTCATTGCTCGCTGTTCACTTCGCTGAATTTTGACCGCGGCGCCTTTTCGCTTTCCCTTCATCGTCCACCGGACGCGGTCAAGTTCAAAGCTGCCGATTCCGCCACTCTCGCATATTTGTTATTTAATTTTTGTTTCGCGCGCGAGACTCTTGCGGTGTCCAAAATTCATTGCTCGCTGTTCGCTTCACTGAATTTTGACCGCGGCGCCTTTTCGCTTTCCCTCCATCGTCCACCGGACGCGGTCAAGCTCAAAGCTGCCGATTCCGCCACTCTCGCATATTGCTGCTTGCCTTCCTTGCGAATGCCTGTATATTATATCGGGAAAGACCTGAATTGTCAAGCTTTTTTTGCCGTTTAATGTAAAAAGTAGCGGGAAAAAGGTCAAAAAAAATCTCTTATTATAAAAATATAAATTTATATCAAGCTTTTTATTTTTATAAAACTAAAAGTCAGATCTTCTGCCGCATTAAAATGGAAGCTTCAAAGGTTCAGAATAAACCTACAGAGTAAAAATCTTCTTACGGTTGGTTTCAGGTGTGAATTTTGTTGAGTAAAGCATTTTTATGGCAAAGGGAAGAAGCTCATCCTTTTTAATGCTGTTTAATGCTTAAAAGGGTTTCTTCAGCTTTAACACTGAGGAAACCCTTCTTTAATTTTATTCAGTTTCGCCTTTGGATTCTTCGCTGTCTTCGGAAAAGTCAGCGTTTTCTGCAATGACTTTTTCATCTTTTTTGATTTTGTTGAAAATCGGTTCGTCTCCAAGCTCACGCTTGATTATTCTGTAAGCGGTTGCTGCAATGGGTACGCCGAGAAGCATTCCGCTGATTCCCATAATGCCCGCACCGACAGTTACGGCGGCAAGAACCCATATTCCCGGAAGACCGATTGATTGACCAACCACCTTGGGATAAATCAGGTCGCCTTCAAGCTGCTGAAGAATGATGATAAAAATCAAGAAAATCAAGGCCTTCATCGGTGATTCCATGAGAATGAGGAAGGCACCGACACCTGCGCCGATAAATCCGCCAACCACGGGAATCAAGGCTGTGAAAGCAACAAGGGCGCCAATCATGGGTGCATAGGGAAGACGGAGAACAAGCATTCCGATCATACAAAGTGTTCCCAGAATAACCGCCTCTGTGCATTGGCCAACAATGAACTTATGGAAGCAGTCGTTAGCCACGGAAAAAACATAGTTGAGGTTTTTATTAACCTTTTCTGGAAGAAAATGCTCGGCAAGCTTGTTAAGCTGAGAGGTAAGCTTGTTTTTGCTCAAAAGAAGATAAAGAGCAAAAATGAAGCCAAGAACGAAGTTTGAAACTGTTGAAAAAACAGAAGAAACAGCTGTAACGGCAACGTCCATAACGCTTCCCAGTCCCGAGGTTACGGTTTTCGCAATATCGCCGATTTTGCTCTTCCAATCTATTGCGGAAAGAGAGTTGATAATATCTTCCGGAACAAAGTCAAATTCATTGAGCTTTTTGGTAACATATTCCATAACTCCCGGAATTTCAGCATAAAGCATTTTTGCGCAGTTTGCAAGCTGGGGAGCAATAAGCCCGATAATAAGAGCGATTATTCCCAAAAGAGTAATTATTGCTCCGGCAAGGCAAACGCCGGTTCTCATCTTCAAAACAATCTTTTTCGTTGATTTGGGAAAGAAATGCCTTTCATAAAACGAAAGAAGAATGTTTACGGGATATGCGATTATAAAGCCAACAACAAGAGGTGCGGCGGCAGAAATCAGAAGAGCAATAATGCCGGAAATTTTTGGCCAATAGTGAATTGAAAGATAGAGGATGAACAAACTGATTCCGATTTTTAAACAGCTTTTCCATTCAATCTTTTTCATAGCGTTTCTCCTTTTGCGCTAATTAAAATTTAATCTGGGCGGGAAGATTAACTGCTTCGTCGCTTTCAACGGAAGCTTCTTCAAAAACAATATAGAAATCAGAATCATTGTCGTAATAAATCTCATCGTTAAGATTAATAGTCATAACAAGCTTTCCTTTTTCTTCAGAGCATCTTAAACCGACTCTTTCTTTAAGCATTATATGACCGCCGCTGATCTGGCAAAGATAAACATCTCCGGTTTGCACCGCGTTTTCTCCAATGGAATCAACAGTAATCGTAACCTTGGTAAGAAGATCGCCTTCAAGCTCTTTTGTAACCTTTGAAGATGAAAGGGCTGTGTATATTCTGTCTTCGTCTGCGCTGTCGCCTTCTTCGTTTTCTGTTTCGATATAGAGATTTGTTGAGGGCGGCTGAGTTTCAGGTTCTTTTGTTGTGGGAGCCTCTGTAGTGGTAGGCGCTTCAGTAGTGGTCGGAGCCTCGGTTGTTGTGGGAGCTTCAGTGGTGGTAGGCGCTTCAGTGGTGGTGGGCGCC
Organism: Clostridia bacterium; assembly: GCA_017474045.1. Lineage (GTDB taxonomy): Bacteria > Bacillota > Clostridia > Oscillospirales > Acutalibacteraceae > UBA6857. The sequence goes on from JAFUHX010000037.1 coordinate 2,462, forward strand.
TCAGTTGTAGTTGGGGCTTCAGTTGTAACAGGCTCGGTTGTTGTGGGGATAAACTCCGTAGTAAGTGGGGCTTCTGTGGTGGTTACAAAAACTGCCTGAGCCTCAGTTGTTGTGGGTTCGTCGTTGCTGTCTGAGCCGAGAACGCCGAAGACGATAACAGCAACAATTACAACAAGAGCAGCAAGAACTCCAACAAGAATATACATTTTTTTGTTCTTTTTTTCTGCGTCGGCGTCTTCTTCATCTTCTTCGTCATTGAAAGCGTCAATGAATTCTTTTTTAGCCTGTTCATTGTCGCTTTCCGTTTCAACAGGAGCTTTCTTTCCGAAGTTGATATCCTCAGCGGAAGCTTCTTTATAGGTTACAGCTTCGGTTGATGAAATTGTTTCACCTGAGAGATATCGTTTAAGGTCATTTTCTAAATTAAGAGGATCTGAATATCTTTCTGTTGCTTTAAAAGCTGTTGCTTTAAAAATGATTTTTGAAAGAGTCAGGTCGCAGTTAAGAGGCTTGGGAAGTCTTTCCCCGCTTAAGCGTCTTTGAGCTGCCCTCTGTCTGTCTGCCAGAGAAATGGGGGCAGGGAAATCGGGAAGGAAGGGCATACGGTTATTATTGAGAAATTTAAACATCATAATTCCTAAAGAATAAATATCTGAACAATAATCATAGCCTGAACCGCTTAAAACCTCAGGCGCAAGATAAAGGCTGACATTTTGCGTTTTCTGAGTGCCTGAGCCGACAGAGTCGATTCCGAAGTCGCCAAGCTTGAAGTCGCCGTCGCTGTTTATAAAAATATTTTCGGGCTTGATTTCTCTGTGCATAATGCCCACACTTCTGAAAGAAGAAAGAGCTGAACAGATATCAACGCCGAGCTTTGAAACAATCTGGGGAGTAGGCTCAACCTTTGAGAAAAATTCACTCAAAGGAGTGAGAAGCTCCATAAGAATAAGAACATGGACACAGGATTGATCTCTGACCACCTTGTAGTTATCAAATCTGACGATTTTTTTGTTTGCGCGAAGGCTCATCATCTTTTCGAGGTTGACCTTAAGCTGAGTTTCAAGAGAACCCAGATATTCGTCTTTGTTTAAATAGCTTCCGCTTTCAAGCACGGCATAGAGCTCTGAATCAGTTGCAGGAAAGCGAATTGTTTTAAGGCAAAGATAATCAGCTTTTATTCCTTCCGTTCTTTTAACGCGATAGATATCGGAGTGTCTGCCCTGAGCAATTTTTCCGTCAATATACCAGCTGTCAAAAAGTGGCTCAAAATTTCTGAGCTTTTCTATAGTCAATTAAATCACTCCTTCTGGAATTTATATTGCTACAACAAAACATTTTATCACATCGTCTGTTTTAAGTCAACATTTGAAAAATTTGAAGCGATTGAAAAGATAGTTGCTTTATGCTATGCTGGTGCTACAATAGGGACAAAATTGTTGTGCGAGTAAAATTATGTTACAAAGATAAGCCGTGAATTCCACGACTTATCTTTGTATATTAGGGTTATCTGTCCTGTCAAGTAAATAATCAACAGAAACATTATAGTAATCAGCAAGCTTTATCAAAACCTCGGCTGTTAATGAAATCACGCCTGTTTCATATTGTGAATATGTGTTTTGTGATACATTCAAATATTTTGCAATATCCTTTTGTTTTATATCCTTATCTTCTCTGATTCCTCGTAAGTTTTTAAATTGCATAATAACACCTCACAGTTATTATGCGATATCTGTAATAAAGATATTGACTTTTATCTGTAATGCAGATATAATCATAACAAAACAAGCGAAATTACGTGCTTTTTGTACGTGACTTCGGTTACCACACTTTTTTATTTTTGGAGGAAAGAAATATGTCAAGGAAACTAATTTCATTATTGCTTGCTATTTGTATACTTTTATGTTTGTCTGCGTGTGGGACAACAGAAACAAGTAATAATCCAACCAACACACCATCCGAATCTCAAACGGATACCACGCAAGATACTGCCGAGAGCGCTATATCAGAAGAAATTGAAACTAAATTAAGTGATAGTTGTGATATGCTCGTTTGCAGTGGTAATAATGGTGATGATTATTATGAATTAGTAGTCAATCAAATTGACGCCTACCCTGAATCAACATTCGAATTTGGTGTGATAAAAAATAATGAATGGTTCGTTAATATGAGCCCTAATTCCCCGTTCATAGATGAAAATGGATGGTGGAAATGGAGTGATGATGAAAACACCATATCGTCAGATAATTTTTCATATATATCCAATGGTTGTTTTTTATATAGAAGCAGCAGATATGGTAATAACATAGGAATAATGTATAAGCCAGAAACATCGGTATTTTTTGAGATCCGACCTATAGATGATATATTCGAAATTGATGCGAGTGACAGATTTTTAGCATACGATATTCATAATTCAGTTAATTATGATTATCAACTTACTTTGTTTGATATGAATACCGGCTCTAAAAAAGTGATTGGAGGAGTATTTAAAGATTATTTCTATGCGGACAAGACATATGCTATATCTGATGATATTTTCTATGCAAGGTGCAATATTACTTGGAATGAATATGAAGGTTTTTATGATCTAAACGGTAATATTATAATCGATTTGCGTGAAACGGGATATAGCACAAGTTATGGGTATGTGTTTGAAAACGGAAAAATAATTTTAACCGATTATAATGATAGTGGTGTAAAATACGACCTCACTTTTGACACTTCTGGGAATATAATCAATCAAGAAAAATCTACAGTTCAATAATTAAAAACTGAAAATATAATAAAAGAAAGGTTAAGAATCATGGAAAAGTTTCTAAAGAATAAAAAAGTTATTATCATTGTTGGGGCGATTATTGCGGTTGTTTGTGTTATTATCGCTTTCTTAGGTTCGGGAAGTATTTATGGCGCTTGGGAAGTTTCGGAAAGAAGCATAAATGAAAATTTAAATAATTACCCGGAAAACGATTTTGTTTTATATGAAAATGGCTCTTTTACTTGTGATGGTGTTAGCGGAACATATTCTATAAACGATGATATTATAACTTTAAATATTTCAATATTTGGTGCCTATACATATGAATATGATGTTTCAAACGATACTCTAATGCTTAGAAATATTGACGATGAAGATAACGCGAAAATATATTATGATAGAGTATCTTAATATATAATTTTTACATAAATGAGAATGCATTGGAGGAATAGGAATGGCTAGATTTCGTGGAAAACATGGTGCAGAGGAAGATGATAAAACAGGAATCTGTAACAATTGTAGAAAACAAACAACAAAAAGAAAAAGTAAAAAGACAAATATAAAGAGTTTTTTTATTTTTGGAATTTTAATAATTTCTTTATTCCTATTAATTATTTGTTTTTTGAAAAACAATCAATATGCAGAAAAAATATTATTTCAGCAGCAAAAAATAAATACAATAACCAATATTGATGTGTCTTCAAAAGTTGATGATTTCAATTCAAAATACCAAAAACTTAAAACCATCTATGAAAACAAGAATGTTTATGAGGCAGTAGAATCATCAAATGCGTTAATAGAATTAAAGAATTTGCGTGATGATATAATTACTGATATTAGTACATATCAAACTGATTGTGTAGAAGATGTTCATTTTGATATTGCGAGCATTTCTGGTTATTATGACGATATTATCAATGAACTTTATGATTGGCGTTCTTTTGTGGTGAACAAAAATTATTTAAGTGATGATCCGTTTGAAAGAAACTCACTAAGTTCTACTATCCTTTTGGAATACGAATTAAGATTAAGACAAAATCTTTTACCGTTAGACACTTTAGAAAGTAATTTGAAAAACAAACTAAACGATTATATACACACGCAAACGGTAATTAGTATCCTCATAACTGTATTAGCAGTGGTATGTATAGTTTCTTTGTTATATTTATTATGTATTTATTCAAAAAAACAGGAAGAGAATTAAATTGCTACGATCACAAACAATGATAAAACAAAGGTGTTTTAAAACTACAACAAGCCAAGGCAGGAATAACCGTCATACTTTCGGCAGTTTTACTGCTTAAAAACAAAGTTTTCAACTGCATTTCTTGTGGTATGATTTTGGGTGTGTCGGTATGATTTTTGTCATACCATCAAAAAAAGAGTTATCTCGTAATTTCGGGATAACTCTATTTGCATATATAACTTGAAAATATCAGTAAAAAATGTTATATTAAATTTTAGAAAAAGCTTGTTGTTATGCGAAGTTTTGACGGAGGGGTAGTTTTTCTCTCCCTCAGTCAGCTTCGCTGACAGTCGCTGACGGCGGCGGTCTCCCTTTGTCACTTTGTGACATTTCCCTCACACTGTGAGTGAATTTACCCTCGTCAGAGGGAGCCAAGTGTGATTTGTCCCCAATTTAACACAAGCATATAATAAAACCATAAATCATCAAAAGGGGTAATAGCATGGAAAAATTTGTTAAAATGAGAAACAATAAGGCAAAAGATAAGGTTCTTTCAAATCTTAAAAAGAGAAAGTTTGAAGCTTATTATTGTGAAACAAAAAAAGAGGCTCTTGAAATGGCTCTTTCACTCATTCCTGAAGACGATGTTGTTTCATGGGGCGGAAGCGTTTCAGCAGAAGAAATCGGTCTTATAGATGCCGTTAAGAAAAGCCGCAAGGTAATAGACCGCGACACAGCCAAAACACCTGAAGAAGCTTTTGAGCTTCGCCGTCAGGGTCTTCTTGCCGACAGCTTCATTATGGGAACTAATGCCATTTCAGAAGACGGCCAGCTTGTTAATATTGACGGAACAGGGAACAGAGTTGCAGCTCTTTGCTTCGGACCGAAAAATGTTATTGTAATTTGCGGAATGAACAAGCTTGTTAAAACAGTTGAAGATGCATATCAAAGGGCGCACACCGTTGCCGCACCGATTAACGCTCAGCGTTTTGAAGGGCTTGGAACTCCTTGCGAGATTTCGGGTAATTGCGCTGATTGCCTTTCAGATAATTGCATTTGCTGCAGCGTTGTTGTTACCAGAGCCTGCAAGCCTGCAGGAAAAATCAAGGTTATACTTGTTGGAGAAAGCTTAGGATTTTAAAAAAGTGTCTGCAAAAAAGTGCAGAGAGAAAAAACAATATAAATCAATCAAGGGGTTCTTGCAGGACTGATATCTGCAAGAACCCCTTAAACAATGTTTAATTAAAAAGCTTTCATATTAAAACAAGTCTGAGATCAAATCATAGGTTTTTTCGCCGAGAAATTCAAGAATTGCAAAAACAAGAGTATGATAGAACTGAAGGAAGAGGTCGCCGCCCTGAGTTTCAAAAAGAGGACTTCTTTCAGGAATTTCTTTATCCTGACGATTTTCATATTGAAGCTCAAAAGCCTGAGAATAGGTTATTCCGCCTTCTCCTTTAAGCTGGAAGCGAACATAGCAGCCAAGCTTTTCTTCATAGTCGTTAAGGTCAATTTTCAGATTGTTTGAAATAACTTCGCCGTTTGCAATCCATTCAACAAGGTCGCAGTCTCTTGTTTCGTCAAGAACGATTTCAAGAGTATTTTCTTCTTCGTCAACAATAATTTCTTTAACAAGGGGAACGTTTCCGTTTCCTTCGGTGTCGGCTGCGCCGTCAGTTCTCTTATGGAAGCGGCTGCAGGCAAAAAATGTTCCGTTTTCCATGGCTGTTTTAAAGCTTTCAACTGTGTTTTCGGGCATGAGGAAATATTCAAAGCTTCTGCCTACTTCGTCAAGAGCATGGCTGTCGTCGTTAGCGAAGGCCCAGATGTTTCTTCCGTGGGGAATTACAACCTGAAGAAGCTCATCCCACAAAGCTCTGTCTGCTTTGGTAACGGAGTCTTTGCTGTTAACAATTTCCATGCCCAGACAAGAAGGATAATCAACGAGAATATTTGCGAAATATTGAATGTAGGAATCCCAATGGGCGCGCTCAGGGTGAGCATTTGATTGCATCCAGTCGCCAATGTGGTTCAGGTGGGAATAGCCGCCTGCTTTGTCGATTTCAGCAACAGCGGTTCTGTAGTCATTTTCAACACCCCATTCGCCTTGGCCGTAGGTGGTGAAAAATCCGTTAACATGAGTTTTTGAAAGAACTGCCATGTTAACTTCAATGCCGCCGGTTATGTCCAACATACTTCTTCCGTTTCGGTCGGTTCCGTTGGTTATTCTCAAATAATCTTCGTCAGACATGGAAGGGCAATCTCTGAAATAGTTGAAAACACCGTTGGTTTCTCTTGATTTGTTCCAGCCGTTGTTGATAACGCCGTGGTCAGTCAAAGCCAGAATATCATAGTCCTGATTATAATATTCTGAAACGATGTCGGTTATGGTGTTGTCTGCGTCTGAGGCAACAGAATGAGTGTGAAGATTGGCTTTGTAAAAGTTCCATTGATTCCAGTCAACAGTTTCATAGGGGTTAACAATGGTGTAGTCGGTTTCGCCTGCGGCAAAAGCACCGAATGAAACCGAAACCACAGAGAGAAGCATGGTAACAGTTAAAACAACAGAAATAATTTTTTTCATAAAAAACCTTCTTTCGAATTTTCTCAAGTAGATTATAAAACGATCTTTTTTCTAAGTCAATATTTGAATTTTATAATTGTTTCAATCTTTCATATTCTTCCTGAGTGATTTCAATAACTCTTCCGTGTTTAAAACCATAGGGAAAGCTGAAAAAATCTTTTTTCATTTCAAAATTACAGTTTCCGGGGGCAGAAGAAACAAAAGGAACATAGCCCATTTTGCTTTTTTCACAGCCAAAAAAGTCGAGCATCAGACACCATTCTCCGTTTGGAAGAGTATAGACAGTGGGAGCTTCATAGCTTCCGGGTTTTTCGAGCGTTGCCATATATTTTTCAAATACTTCGTCGTGCTCAAAGGGACCATAGAGGCTTTTTGAGGTGGCGTGCATATTCATTGAAGGCTTTTCAGCGTTTTTATAAAAAAGATGATAGGTGTCGCCGACTTTTTGAATGTGGCTGTCTAAGATTTCGTTGTTTTTTGTGAAATAAAGCTCAGGAGAAGAAAAGCTTTCAAAGTCTTTAGTCTTGCTGCAATAAATCGACATGTGGCTGTAGCCATCTTCTTTAACAGTTGAGCCCCAGTGAATGAGATATTCTTCGTTTTCTTCGTCAAAGAAAACCTCGGGAGCCCATAAGCAGCCAAAATCGTCTCTTCCGAAATAAATAAGCTTCTGCTCAGAAAAATTAACCAGGTCATCGGTTTTCCACATACAAAGGCATTTGCTTCCGTGGGAGTTTACCTCTTTCCAGTTAACATTATGGTTTTCGTCCATTCTGTAAACAATGCAAAGGTCAGTTGTGAGAATAACAAAGCCACCGGTGTGTAGTCTGACAATTTCAATATCGCGGCAACCCTTTTCGCTCAGCTTGCTTTCAAGAAGGGGATTTCCGCCGTTGACTTCTTCAAAGCTGAAGCCGTCGCGGCTGACTGCAAAATAAACCTGCTCTCCGTCGGGGGTGAGCTTTTCTTTGAAATGAACAAATAAATATGGCATGGCAAAAGCTCCTTTTTCTTTAGTTGGTTAAAAGTATATCAGCTGAAAAAACATAAAGCAATAGTTTTTCGTTGACTGTGTCAGAAGATTTATGCTATAATTTTTTCAAGCTTTTAATGAAAACGGAGAAACAAAAATGAACCATAATCAAGAATTTGCCGAGCCTGCTGTTAGCAAAGAGGGAAAATATCTTTTCTGCTATTTTACGGGCAATGAACCTGAAAGAGAAAGAATTTCTTTTGCCGTCAGCGAAGATGGCTATAATTTTAAGCCTCTCAACAACGGTCAGCCCGTTATTCTTCAGACTAAAGGGAAAAAATGCGTCAGAGACCCTTTTATTGTCAAAGGAAAAAAGGGTGAATACTATATAATCGGAACCGACATGAAAAGCAGCGAGGGCTGGGTTTCAAACCACGCTTTAATTTCGTGGAAAAGCGAAGACCTTGTTAACTGGACTGATGAAACGGTTATTGATATCCGTTCCTTCGGCGGCGAATTTTCAAACACAAACAGAGCCTGGGCTCCTGAGGTGATTTTTGACGAAGAGGTCGGAAAATTTATGGTTTATTGGTCTCATTCCACCTTCGAAAATGATGTTGCTTCAATTTATTATGCTTATACCGATGATTTCAAAACTCTGACAACGCCAACACCTCTTTATTCAAGACCGGGTGTTCAGACGATAGATGCTGATATTGCAAAAAACGAAAAAACAGGAGTTTTTTATCTCTATTTTAAATATGATGAAACTCAGAAAATTGCCTATGTTAAGTCTGATAAGCTCACCGGACCTTATAAAAATGAGCCTGTTGTGGTTTCCCTTGCTCCAACCGGCGTTGAGGGCAGCGCCATATATAACATAACGGGAACTGACACATGGGTGTTATGTATGGACGAATACGGAAAAGACTATTATTTTGCTCAGCAAACAACTGATTTTGAAAACTTTCTTCCTTTGAGAAGAGAGGACTACCAATATAGCATAAATCCCCGTCATGCCAGCGTTGTTGCCATAACAGACGAGGAATATAACCGATTGATTTCACACTACGGAATATAACAATAGGCTATAAAAAAGTTCAGACCGCATAAACTTAAAATGACAACGGTGCTGTAAAAAAACTAAAAGTATTACGAAGCCTTTAAAATAAGCAAATCAATATAAAAAGAACCATTGTAAAAGCCGGGCTTTTCAGCCGATACAATGGTTCTTGCTGTTTTATGTTTTTATTTTTAGCTCTTGTTGTTCAGCGCATCAATAATCAGTCTTTCAAAAGAAATACGAAATCTTTTGTCGTCCTCTTCGGTTCGTTTTCTCGGCCCCTTGAGATGATGCTTTGACGAAGCCATTCTTGCTTTTTTAGCCATATATCTCTCAGCAAGCATCAGCTCAATGTTTTCATTGGTATAATATTTTCCGCTTTGGTGAATTCCCAAAGCTCCTTTGGAAAGAATCATTGCCGCAAGGCCGTAATCCTGAGTTACGGCAATGTCGCCTTTTTCGCAACGGTTTGCCAGAGCAAAATCAACGGCATCAGCGCCGGCTGAAACAGTGATAACCTCGCTGTAGTCTGAAAACAAAACATGATTTGTGTCGCAAAAAAGAATAACGGGAAGAGAAAATTTTTTTGCAACTTCTTCAACGATAGCCACAACGCTGCAGGCGTCTGCATCAACCAGAATTTTCACTTTTCATTTCTCCTTCTATCCATGCCATAAGAAGATTGACGATTTTTTTCTGTTGCTCTTTAGAAAGCTCCTTTCCCGGCTTGACCTTGTACCACTTATAAAGGCAACCGCGGCAACAACAAGCGCAGGCATGCTGAGCAATGAAAACCGGGTGGCTTTTCATGGGTGTTTGCTTTCCGTCGTTCAGAATTACTGCGGGGGCAAGTCGCTTTTCAACAAAGGCTTCAGCGTGGCTTCTAATGGTGTCCATGCCTTTTTCTTTAATATATTCCTTGTCTTTTTCTTTAAGATGAAAGCTGCTTCTGAAGCTTGAGCGTTGAAGCTTTAAAAGGGCTTCTTCAACTGTTTGCATTTTTAAGAACCTCCAGAAGCTCAAAGGGCGTGTCTATAACAACGTCTGCGCCGCAAAGCTTCAGCTGTTCGCGGCTTCTGAAGCCCCAGGAAACACCAACACAAAAAAGCTTTGAGTTTTTTGCCGTTTCAACGTCAACCTCGCTGTCGCCAACATAAATCGCTTCTTCAGAAGAAACACCAAGAATTTTTAAAGCCCTGAAAACATTTTCGGGTGAGGGCTTTCTCTGATTTTCTGTTTCAACTCCCAAAGAGCAGGAAAGAAGATTTGGAAAAAAGTCTTCGCAAAGTCCAACAACGCCGCTGTGGAGCTTGTTTGAAACAACAGCAGAATATATTCTTTCGTCTTTCAGCTTCTGAAGAAGGGGAAGAATGTTTTCATAGGGTCTTGTTGAGTCATACATGTGTTCAAGATAGTGACCTCTGAAGCATTGAAAGCATTTTTCAAAAGTAACTTCATCAATTCCCTTCGGAACAGATCTTTCCATAAGCTTGATAACACCGTTGCCTATGAAGCTTTTAACCTCTTCTTTTGTTCTTTCCGGAAAGGAAAAAGAGCGAAGAGCAAAATTTACACTGGCGGTAAGGTCTTCAAGGGTGTTAAGAAGAGTTCCGTCAAGGTCAAAAATAACAGCTTTAATTATATTTATCATCCTTTTCAATTTTTTTCTTGCTATATGATACAAGGAATAAGAGGAAAAATCAAGTGTTTCATTTTCCCAAAAAACGATTAATATTTGATTTTTTCAGAACTTAAGATTTTTAATGTTAAAAGGGTTTCTTCAGCTTTTCTGTCCTGAAGAAACCCTTTGCGGTTTAATTTTTAAAAGTCCCTTTTTATTTAACGGGCTCAGTGTGCCAAATGTCTCTGGCGTAGTCGTGAATTGCTCTGTCAGTTGCAAAAATTCCTGCGCCGGCAATATTATAAAGACACATTTTATTCCATGAATCCTTGTCGGCCCAAAGAGAATCAATCTTCTTCTGAGCCATTCTGTAGTCGGCAAAATCAGCAAGAACCATGTAAGGATCGAAATGAAGAATTGTTCCGCTGATTTCAGGGAATTGCTTGCCGTCAACGCCTCTTTGAATAAAGTCAATTACTGCGCGAAGCTCAGCGTTGTTTGAATAGTAGTTTCCGGGCTGATAGCCTGAAAGCTGAAGCTGTCTTACCTGAGGTGTTCTCATTCCGAAAAGAATCATGTTTTCGTCGCCGACTGCACCGTTGATTTCAACGTTTGCTCCGTCAAGAGTTCCCAGAGTGATAGCGCCGTTTATCATGAGCTTCATGTTGCCTGTTCCGCTGGCTTCTGTTCCTGCAAGAGAAATCTGTTCGCTGATGTCAGCAGCAGGCATAAGCTTTTCAGCAAGAGTAACATTATAGTTTTCAAGGAAAACCACCTTAAGATAGCGGTTTACATCGGGATCGTTGTTGATAACGTTTGCTGTGGCACAAATAAGAGAAATAATTTTCTTAGCCATGAAATAGCCTGAAGCGGCTTTAGCGCCGAAAATATAGGTATGGGGAACATAGTTTCCGTTGGGATTGTTTTTGATTTCAAGATATTTGGCAATAATCTGGAAAAGATTAAGGTGCTGACGCTTGTATTCATGAAGGCGCTTAACCTGAACGTCAAAGATTGAGTTGGGGTCAATTTCAATGCCTCTTGTTTTTTTAAGGTATTCAGCAAACTTCTTTTTGTTGTTGAATTTGATTTCGCCGATTTTGTCAAGAACAGCCTTGTCGTCAGCGAATTTCTTAAGCTTTTCAAGCTCGTCTGCGTTATAAACGAAGCCCTTTCCGATAAGGCTTTCAATAAATTCTGAAAGCTCGGGGTTGGACTGACAGAGCCAACGTCTGTGAGCAATACCGTTGGTAACGTTTTTGAACTTGTCGGGAGTGAGATTATAGTAATCGTTAAAGATAGTGTCTTTAAGAATCTGGCTGTGAAGGGCAGAAACGCCGTTTACGCTGTGAGAAGCGGCAACGCAAAGGTTTGCCATTCTGACAACGCCGTTTGCAACAATTGCGGTCTCTTCAACCATGCGTGCGTTATGAGTGAGGTTCCAGACGTGCTCTCTGTAGCGGTTATCAATTTCTTTGATGATCTGATAAATTCTGGGAAGAAGAGATCTGACAAGGTCTTCAGACCAACACTCAAGAGCCTCTTTCATAACGGTGTGGTTAGTATAAGCGCAGGTCTGAGTTACGATTTTCCAGGCTTCATCCCAACCATAGCCACATTCATCAAGAAGAATACGCATGATTTCGGGAATTGAAAGGGTGGGGTGAGTGTCGTTGATATGAACTGCGTTTTTCTCACCGAAGTTATCCATTGTGTCGCTGTGGCGAAGATGTCTTTTAACAATATCCTGAATAGAAGCTGAAACAAGGAAATATTGTTGCTTAAGGCGAAGGCTTTTTCCTTCCGGGTGGTTGTCGGCGGGATAGAGAACCTTGCTGATAACTTCAGCCATTGCAGATTGCTCCATTGCCTGAAGGTGCTGTCCTGCGTCAAAAAGTCTCATATCCAAAGCAGGAGCCTTGGATTTCCAAAGGCGGAGAATACTGAAGGATTTTCCGTCTTTTCCGCTGACAAACATATCATAGGGAACAGCGGTAACTTTTGTGTCGCCAACGATTTCAACGCTGTGATATTGATTATCCCAATTATCAACAACATTTCCGCCGAAAGAAACCTCAACGCTGTCTTTTTCTCTTGCTGTGAGCCAGACCTCACCGCCGGGAAGCCAGAAATCAGGAAGCTCAGTCTGCCAACCGTCAATAAGCTTCTGTTGGAAAATTCCACATTCATAAAGAATGCAGTAGCCTCTTCCTCTGAAGCCCTGAGTTGCAAGACCGTCAAGATAGCAGGCGGCGAGTCTTCCGAGACCGCCGTTGCCAAGACCTGCATCAGGCTCGCATTCATAAAGCTTTTCAAGGCTTACGCCGAAATCCTTAAGGGCAGAATTGAATGTTTTGGTGAGATTAAGGTTGTAGAGGTTGTTTTTAAGAGAACGGCCCATAAGAAATTCCATGCTGATATAATAAATCTTTTTGGAATCTGATTTGTCGGCCTTTGCTCTGAACTCTCTGACACCTTCATGCATAAGGTCTTTAACAACAAGCGAAACAGCCTTATAAAACTGTTCGTCGGTTGCTTCATTTACCGCAACGCCGAAAAAATGAGAAAGCTTTGCGGTAACAAGCTCTTTAGCTTGTTTCTTTGTAAGTGAATAATTCATACAAAACCTCCAAAATATATCAAAAAAATATAGTATTTTGTCTGTGTATATGTGTATTTTATACTAATATCGCCCAAAATTCAAGGGGTAACAAATAATTTTATAACATATCTGTTATTTAGATAAAAACACAAATGGTTTATAGTGCATTTTGCACTATAAACCAAAGGGAAAATAAACAAATGTTGATTTTATGAGTTTGCGAGAGCGTCAAGAGACTGCTTTTTAAGGTAGGCGTTGATGAATCCGTCAATTTCGCCATCCATAACGGCGTTGATGTTTCCGACTTCGAAGCCTGTTCTGTTATCTTTAACAAGAGTATATGGCATGAAAACATAGGAGCGAATCTGGCTGCCCCAGCCGATTTCTTTTTGTTCGCCCTTAATGTCTTCAATTTTATCAAGATGCTCTCTTTCTTTAATTTCAATAAGCTTGGATTTAAGCATCTTCATGCAAACTTCTCTGTTCTGATGCTGGCTTCTTTCAACCTGGCAGGAAACAACAATACCTGTGGGTTCATGAATAAGACGAACGGCTGAAGAGGTTTTGTTAACCTTTTGTCCGCCGGCACCTGAAGCGCGATAAACTTCCATTTTAATGTCTTCGGGCTTGATTTCAACTTCAACGCTGTCGTCAATTTCGGGCATAACCTCCAAAGAGGCGAAGGAAGTGTGTCTTCTTCCTGAGGAGTCGAAGGGTGAAACACGAACAAGGCGGTGAACGCCCATTTCGCTTTTGAGGTAGCCGTAGGCATTTTCGCCCTCAATCATAACAACTGCACTTTTCAAGCCGGCTTCGTCGCCGTCAAGGAAGTCAACAGTTGTGAACTTAAAGCCTCGCTTTGTTGCCCATTGACCATACATTCTGAAAAGCATCTGGCACCAGTCCTGAGCTTCGGTTCCGCCTGCACCGGCATGGAAGGTTAAAATGGCGTTGCTGTTGTCGTATTCGCCGGAGAGAAGAGTGGAGAGTGTTTGTTTTTCAAGCTCTTTTTCAACGCTTTCAACGCTGGCGGTGCAGTCTTCAAGAAGATCAAGGTCGCCCTCTTCGTCTGAAAGCTCAATCATAACGAGTGCATCGTCAAAAGCTGTTTTAAGGTCTTCATAAGCCTTGATTTTTCCTTTAAGCTGAGAAATTTTCTGAAGCACCTTCTGGCTGTTGGCGAGATCGCCCCAGAAGTCCTCTGCAGCAGTCTGCTCTTCAAGAGTAGCCACTTCTTTTGCCATTTCTTCAAGGCCTAAAGCAGCTGCAAGCTCTTCAAGAGGTTTTTCGTTTTCTAAAAGTCTGAGTTTAAGTTCTTCAAATTGAAGCATAAGTTAACATCCTTTCTCTTTCAGGCTTTTTTATTTAAGATTAAGTTTCTATAGATATAATATGTTAAGATTTTTGAATATAACCTTATATATTATACATATTTAAGATAAAAGAGCAACAGAAAAATGAAAATATATTAAATTTTTCAAAAAATGATATAAAATGAAACAAATCAATTGAATTTTTTTAGAAATAATGTAAAATGTAGATACTAATGTTTATCACTCGGAGAATTGAAATGAAATATATTAATGAAAAATGCTCTGCTTGCGGAGAAGTTTTTAACGAAAACAGCGATGTTGTTGTCTGCCCTGTTTGCGCAACCCCTCAACACAGAGAATGCTACAACAAAAACGGCGAATGTGTTAATTCTCATCTTCATGAAACCGGCTTTGAATGGAAGCCTTCTGCCGAAAAAACAGGTGAAAAATCAGACAAAAAAATCTGTCGCTTCTGTTCAGCAGAAAATGACGGAAAAAATCTGAACTGCTCTTCCTGCGGAAAAAGCTTTTCTGAAACAAAAGAACCTGAAATGAAAAGAATTTCAGAAATGCCCGTTGACGAAGACGGCGTTCCCTATCTTGAAGATATTATTGAGCAAAGAATCAACATTCTCGCTCCGGGAATTACTCCTCAGCAGCGTCAGGAAAAGCTTTGCGGCCAAGAAATTGGCTTAACCGTTGCCTTTATCGGAAACAACGCCAAGGCTTATGTTGATAAATTCAGAGCAATTGAAAAAAACAGAAAAAGATCTTTTAACTGGGCGGCATTTTTCTTTGGTCCATTCTGGCTTTTCTACAGAAGGCTTTATAAAATGGGAATTATTTTCCTGTCAATTTATATAACCGGTGCAATGCTGGCAGCTCACAGCTCAAATGTTATTTTAAGCAAGTGGAGCTATATTTTGGAAGATCCCAATCTGATGACGGAAGCTCTTTTAAGTGAATATGTAAAAGATGCCTTGCCGCTGTTTGTTATTATGTTTGTCTTGCTTGTAATCAATTTTGTTATCGGTTTTGTGGGAACATGGAGATATTGGGAAAAATGCAACGAAGACCTCGAAGCTCTGGCTTATGAAAGGTCAAAGGGCAACAACGCCGATTCTCTCAGATTCTTTTTGAAAAAAAGCTCAACAAGCTATGTTTCGGCTTTTCTTGCGTTTTTAACCTATGAGTTTCTTCCTGCGTTTTTAGTAAATGCTTTCACACAGATTTTTAATTAATGCTTTTTAAGATAATATATAACAGGAAGGTTTTATATGAAAATCAGAAAGGCAATAATCCCCGCCGCAGGCTTGGGAACAAGGTTTGACATGGGAAACAAGCTTGGAATTATGAAAGCCAACTGTGAGGTTGCTCTTGACCATGAAGAAATCGGCGAAGACTTCAAGAAATACATAAAAGAGCTTGCCGCAAGCCTTGATTGAAAATAAGCATAAACAAAAAAAGAAATCCTCCCGATAAAAGGGAGGATTTCTTGGCGAACGGCAGCAAGTGTTCTTTTGTTACTTTTCTTCAAAGAAAAGTAATGCCGGTGGCATAGCCACACTACTCCCGCTTCAGACTTCGAAAACAAATTCACAGCGTTACCGAGCCACAACATTTCGCAAAGAGGTCTTCAATTTACAGACACAAAAACTTTACGCTTCGAGGGGTCGGCGTGGCAGAGCTTTTGCTCTGCCTGAAAAACGGCGACTGCAAGCCGTATGCGAAAAGGAAAATTTATAATTACAACTTTCCGTTAGTTACCAACATAAAGCTCACGCCGTTTTTCCCGCCGCCCCCAACCTTCCGAAAGGCACTATTCCCCCTTTGGCTTAAAAGGCTTCAGCCTTTTAAGCCATTTCCCCCAAGGGAAATTAAGCAACCAAAGCAACCCACCTGAATACCCAAAGCAAAAACCGCAACCACAGGGCAACGGCTGTTACACTTAGAACGGCTGATGAAAAGCAGGGCTATGCCTAAAGAGATATATAAACAGAAGTCTCCGCGTCAGTTGCCCCC
>JAFUHX010000009.1 GCA_017474045.1 Clostridia bacterium
CAGCGGTTCATTTGGTGATGGCAGAAGTCAGTATAAGATGAATAATGCTGATACATACGAAAAAGAAATGGAAGCTATTTACAGAGAATTTGCAGAATGGCTTGCTGAGTGGGAGATTTAAACAGAAATAAACAATGGTTCCAAAATGAGACGTACCTCCAAAAATCCAAGTCTTCGGACTTGGATTTTTCATTTATGTCCGCAGGACATAACTTCATTACGAGCGAAGCGAGTACTTCAGTTGACAGCTTGCTGTCAACTTCATTGTCCGAAAAGCGGACATAAACGAATGAAGTTGCCTTATGGCAAATGAAGTGGCTTCGCCAATGAAGTGTGCCTGACGGCACAATGAAGTTGCCCTTCGGGCGAACGGATTAAACCCGCACCGATTGTAATTTCACATCAGGTGTGATACAATTATCCCGGAAATAAGACTTTACGGAGATGATCCAATGGAAAATCTTGTTATAAACAATAACGAACTGTTATTAATGCGATATACAGAGCTTATACGCATTACTCCCTGTGGCAAGAGTGCAATTCGTTTTCAATCTTTTCCTGATTGTCAAATAATTGATGAAAACTATACTCTTATGCCGCAAAAGGCAGATGCGAAAATCGAGGAGTTTGAGCATTTTGTAACCCTTACTTGTGGCACATTAAAGGTTAAAATTGAAGGTAACGGAAAACTCACTTTCTTTGTGAATGAAAAGAAAATCCTTGAAGAAAAACCTGAACTTACTTTTAAAAGCAACTATCGCCATTTTGATAACAAGGGTAGTGGACTTTGGTCTGCACGAGTAACCTTTGAGCCAAATAAAAACGAGCATTTCTTCGGTCTTGGTCATAGTTGGGACAATGAATTTGACCTTAAAGGCTCGTCAATTGATATTCGTAATGTGAATGCAAAATGCACAATCCCTTATGTGTACTCTTCATTAGGTTACGGATTTTTGTGGAACAACCCATCGACAGGGCTTTGTGAGCTTTCAAACAACCGCACACGCTGGAGTTGTGATTGTTGTAAATATATGGACTTTGTTGTTATGGCAGGTACACCTAAAGAGGTTTGCACCACACTTTCCGATTTGACAGGCTATGCACCGGAAATGCCTGAATGGGCAACAGGCTTCTGGCAGAGCAGGCTTCGTTACGAAACGCAGGAAGAATTGCTCTCAGTGGCAAGAAAATACAAGGAACTGGGTATGCCTCTTTCTGTAATAATAGCTGACTATTTCCATTGGACAGAGCAGGGAGATTATAAATTTGACCCTAAGTATTGGCCCGATGTAAAGGCTATGACTGATGAGCTTCACAGTATGAACGTAAAGCTCATTGTGTCTATGTGGCCCACAATAAATGAGCACAGCGAAAACTATTGGTATATGAGAAATAACAATATGCTTATGCGTACTGTTCGCGGTTCTGACAGAGTTTTCGATTTCTATGGTTGGCAGGGTGAAATTGATGTTACAAATCCCGCTACCAGAGAATATGTATGGAACAAATTAAAAGAGAACTATATAGATAATGGTGTTGATGCTCTTTGGTTTGACGAAGCTGAGCCGGAAATCCATCCTGAACATTTTGACAACCTGATTTGGTATAAGGGCAGAGCCGATATGGTGGCACTTCTGTACCCGTATTACTACTCCAAAATGGCTTATGACGGATTTAAGTCAATCGGCAGAGATGACATAATCACTCTTACTCGCTGTGCATATTTAGGCAGCCAGAAATTTGGTTCTCTTGTGTGGTCGGGTGATATTGAATCTACATTTGAAAGTCTCGCTTGCCAAGTTAAAGCAGGGCTTAATATGTCTATGTGCGGAATCCCTTGGTGGAATACTGATATCGGAGGTTTTTACGGTGCCGATATTACAAGCGATTACTTTAAAGAGCTTATTGTACGTTGGTTCCAATTTGGACTTTTCAGCCCTGTTATGCGACTTCACGGTTCGCGGAACCGTCATTTTGAGCCAACTCCGGGACTTAAAGAGCCAAGCGGCGATCCTAACGAAATTTGGAGCTTTGGTAAAGAGGTTTTTGAAATTCTTAAAAGCCTGATTTTCATTCGTGAAAAGCTAAGACCATACATTAAAAGTCAAATGGATATTGCCAGTGAAAAAGGCTATCCCGTAATGCGACCAATGTTCTTTGAGTACCCTGATGATGAAACTTGTTACACACTTGAAACACAGTATATGTTCGGTGATGATATCATCTTCGCACCAATCGTAGAGCAAGGACAAACAACAAAAACCGTGTATATTCCTGACGGAGAATGGATTCTCACAAAGGATAAAAAGGTTTATACAAAAGGCTCTTATGAAATAACTGCAGAGATTGACGAGTTTATAGCATTTGTAAAATCAGGCTCAGATGTTATTAAATGTTTCGAGTAAAATAATGCAAATTTATATTTACTGAGGTGGTTATTATGGTTAAAGAATTTTCAAAATATCTTTTCTGCTATTTTGTTGGCAATCGTCCTCATGAAGAGCGCGTTCATTTTGCTATTTCAAAGGACGGATACAACTTTACTGCAGTTAATGAAAATAAGCCCATAATAATTCAGACTAAAGGCAAAAAATGTTGCCGGGATCCTTTTATCTTTCGTGATAACGATGGCGTTTTTCATATAATCGCAACAGATATGAAAAGTGAAGAGGGTTGGGCAAACAATAACTCAATGGTTATGTGGGACAGTGTTGACCTTGTACATTGGACAAACGAAAGAATAATTGATTTTTCAAACTTTGAAGAAACAAAAAATGCTGATAGAGTTTGGGCACCACAAGTCATATTTGATAAATTTAAAAATGAATATATGATTTATTGGACTCACAATAACGCTGATGATGACCTTGATACGATCATTTGGTATGCATACACAAAAGATTTTCACACCTTTATTACTCCGCCGCAAGTGCTTTTTAAGCCAAAAAGCGGAATGTGTGCCATTGATGCCGACATAATAGAGCATAACGGAAAATATTATCTATATGAGGCTGACGGCGAAAAAGAAGCAATTTGCTATTGCGTGGCAGAAAGACCTGATGGTCCGTATTATGAACCTGATTCCAACAAGGTTTCGGTTGCTGATACCGCATTGGAGGGCAACTGTATATACCGAATACTTGGTACAGATAAGTTTGTTATGATTGCTGATCAATTCCGAAAGGGTGGATATTTTATGCAGGAAACAACGGATTTGATGAAATTCAGTAAAGTCGATGAAAGCAGGTTTTCTCTTAATCATCTGAATCCTCGCCACGGCTCAGTTCTTTATATTACCGAACAGGAGTATGAGCTTTTGGTAAATTTACGGTTCTAAAATGAGACGTACTGCCAAAAATCCAAGTCTTCGGACTTGGATTTTTCATTTATGTCCGCAGGACATAACTTCATTACGAGCGAAGCGAGTACTTCATTTGACAGCGTGCTGTCAACTTCATTATCTGAAAAGCGGACACAAACGAATGAAGTTGCCTTGTGGCAAATGAAGTGGCTTCGCCAATGAAGTGTGCCTGAGGGCACAATGAAGTTGCCCTTCGGGCAAACGGATTAAACCCGCACCCGATTGTTTATTGACAAAGCTTTTCGTAAATGATAGTATGAGCTTGATAAAAGCTTATATGGAAAGGTGGTTAGCTTATGGGATATGAAGGTTCTTGGAGTGGGATGCGGAAATACCTTGAAAAAGAAATGCTTGCAGATTGCCTCAAAGGCAGAGTCAGATATGGCTGTACTACTTATGTAGGAATGGACGGATGCAAAATTTTTGAGGTTTGTATTGATGATAAACAAGTAAAGCGTTTTTCTTGGGAAACTGTAAATAATTATTTTATTGAAAAGGGATATAAATCAATCGAGAAGCCATTTGGTAATATTGAGTATTGGGATGAATTCTGGCCTTTGTTAGACAAATATCCTTTAAATGAGAGAACGGAATATAAAGATAGTGAATTTGCTGATGCGTTAGCTGAATATCGCAATCAGGATATAAAAAGCAGTGTTGAGTCTGATAATCCCATAGTAAGAATGTTTGCAATACTTGACCGCCGTGTAGGTAAGCGTACACTTGAAAAACTGAAATATACTTTAGATGAACAACCCGAGTGGTTAAAGCAGTTTTATTGTTTGAGAATTGAAGCCGAAAATTTGTAAATTTATGCGGTTCAAAATGAGACGTACCTCCAAAAATCCAAGTCTTAGGACTTGGATTTTTCATTTATGTCCGCAGGACATAACTTCATTACGAGCGAAGCGAGTACTTCATTTGACAGTTCGCTGTCAACTTCATTGTCCTAAAAGCGGACACAAACGAATGAAGTTGCCTTGCGGCAAATGAAGTGGCTTCGCCAATGAAGTGTGCCTGACGACACAATGAAGTTGTCCTTCGGGCAAACTTTCACCCGCACCCGATTGTAATTTCGCATTATATGTGATATAATCAACCGAACAAATTTATAATGCCAAGAGAGGATTTTATATGAACATACTCATAATTGACGGACAGGGCGGTCAGCTGGGAAGTCAGATTGTTAAAGCAGCTATCAAGCGCTGGCCTGATATAGATTTAACCGCTGTGGGAACAAACTCGGCGGCAACAACCGCAATGGTAAAGGCAGGAGCAAAAAAAGCGGCAACAGGTGAAAATCCGGTTGTTGTTGCCTGCCGGAAGGCTGATGTTATTATCGGGCCTATCGGCGTTGTAATTGCAGATTCTTTATATGGCGAAATAACGCCTGTGATGGCTGTTGCCGTTGGACAGAGCAATGCCTCAAAAATTCTGATTCCGGTAAATAAATGCGAAAATCTTGTTGCAGGAGTATCAAATCTGACAGTGTCGGCTCTTATTGAAGATGCACTTTCAAAGCTTCAGACAATTATTGACAGAAAAGCTTGAATTTCAAGAAGATAAGTGATATAATACCTGCAGTTATTCAGAAGAATAGCTTGAGAACAGAAGTTCTTTTTCTTTAAAAATTTTAAGTGTATGCGATACTATGAAGGTGTTGTTTTCCCTGAAGGGATGACTGCACCTTTTTTTAGCTTAAAAAAGAAAGGACTTATCATGAAAAAACAAAACACAACTCTTAATCTTGCTTTGGCAGCAATGTTTCTTGCTCTGGCTTTTGTATTGCCCTTTTTAACCGGTCAGATTCCCCAAATCGGCTCAATGCTGTGTCCTATGCATATTCCCGTAATTCTTTGCGGATATATCTGCGGCGCACCTTATGGGTTGGTTGTGGGAATTGTTGCGCCATTGCTTCGTTCTCTCACGCTGGGAATGCCGCCTTTGTTTCCGACTGCTTTTGCTATGGCGTTTGAACTTGCAACCTATGGGTTTATGTCGGGCGTTCTGTACCGAGTGCTACCAAAAAAGAAAATTAACATCTGTGTTTCTCTTGTTTTGTCAATGATTGCAGGAAGACTTGTCTGGGGCGTTGTTCAGTTTTTTTGCATGGGACTTGATTCAACAAAATTCAACCTTTCAGCCTTTTGGACGGGAGCAGTTGTTAACGCTCTTCCCGGAATTGCAATTCAGTTGATTTTTATTCCGATAATAATTGCTTCTTTTGAAAAAATTAAAGCTGTTAAAAGTCTTTCCTGATTATAACCATAAAAAAATTGCCGGGGTTTTCAGCCTCGGCAATTTTTAAATTATCATTCAGCTTTTTTTGCTGAAGCAAGCTGTTGATTTGTTGTTCTCTGATCAACCCAGAAAACAACAATCAGCTCAACAAGTGCACCAAGCATATGCCAGGTTGAGTGACCCTGGAAGTTTCCGAGAGCGAAGTTTGCAATTTCGTTGTCGCCCCAGAGAGCAGTAATAATTGCGGCAACAAGCATTGTTCCAACGGCAAGAATAAGAAGAGCGCGCTCATTGACTTTCATCTTTTTAAAGTTATCAATAAGAAGATAAAGAATGGGAAGAACTGTAATTACGCAGCCAAGCTCTGCAAAAGACATTCCTTTTGATTTTCCGTCCATGGCGGGACCGTTGAGACTGAAAAAGCCTTCGGGGCTGAAGAAATAGAGAGGACGGTTATGAGCAACAAAGACCTCGTATGAAAGAACGCCGAGAACAATAAGAGCAATTACGGAAACAGCAATCAGAAAGCCGTTTCGCTTCTTTTTCGATTCCGGCGTTTGATAAAATTCCATTGCAAAGCTGCAAACACCACACCAGGCAACAAGCTCAGTTAACGACATGTCAATAAAGCTCATAAAAAGCTTGGTTGTGAAAACACCGGGAAGAAATTCGCCATAGTCGGCTGTATGCATACCTACTGAGGTAACTGACATAATCATATACAGCGCGAGAAAAGCATACCAATAAAACTTTTTGTTCTTCTTGATGAGAAGAATGATGATTCCGATAATTCCTGCATAGGTATATGCCCAGTTGGTTTGAACATCGGCATATTGCGCAGCAAATTCAGCAAGAGACAGATCTCCTGAACCAAAGGGGAAAACATCTTTGAAAGAAATCCAGTCAATAAAGTTGAAATTCATTAAAACAACACTCCTTCAATACATTTTGTCTTTCCGACAATTTCATTATATATAAAGAAGGTTATTTGTCAAGCAAATTCTAATATCGAAATTAGAAGTATATAAAGTTTAGCGCAAGCTGTTTGTGTCTGTATTTTTTCAGCTATTTCTTCCGTATTCTGTCAGCGACTTGAAAACATAGCCTTCTTCTCGGGCAATGTCAATAATTTCTCCAAGTGCCTGGGCGTTATCCTGAGATACGCTGTGTAAGAGAATAACTGCACCGTCATGAAGTCTTTCGGTAACGGTTTTCACGGCGTAGTCCTTTCCCTGAATGTTATCGACATTCCAGTCGTTATAGGCGACTGACCAGAAAACACTCATATATCCGAGAGAAGAAACCAGCTCAAGTGCGCTTTCTGTGTATTCTCCGGCAGGAAAGCGAAAATATTTGGCGCAGTAGCCGAAGTTTTCTCTGAGATAGTTTTCTGTTTCTTCAATTTCTTTCATCATTTTTGTTCTGGAAATATCGGCGAAAGAAGGGTGGGTGGTTGAGTGGTTGCCCACAATATGCCCCTCTTCAATCATTCTGTTTATAAGAGTGCCTTGCTTTTTAATGTGGTCGAGAGTGCAGAAAAAAGCGGCAGTGACCTTTTTTTCTTTCAGAACATCAAGAACGGTGGAAGTCAGATTATTATATTCCCAGCCGCAGTCAAAGGTTAAATATAAAACCTTTTCTTCTGAGACTCTGTCAAGCGTCAGCGCACCGTATTTGTCAAAGGTATCTTGAAAGGCAACAACGGTGTGGTGTGCTTTTCCGTCGCTTGCAGGTCCATGAGAATGTGAGATTTTTTTTGAAGACAGCGAAGAGCTTTCTTCAGCGGAATAAGAAACCTTTTCCAAGGGTTCTCTTCCGTTTTCAAAAGAGCTGTTTTTTTCGCCCATAATAACAGAAGGCTCATTTTTAAAGGGAAGAAGAAAATCTTCAACTTCAATTTCCGTCGGGCTTTCTGCGGGAATAATTGTGGGGTCAGTTTCAAAAAGGCTTTCCTGTTCGCTTGTTTCTTCTTCAGAAGTGGTTGAAAAAAGGTTTTCGTTTGTTTCTTTTTCGGGTGCTTTTTCGTCTTTTGAGCATGAGCAAAGACTAAAAACAACAATTAAACATATAATAAAATATAGCGTTTTTTTCATTTTAAAAATCTCCTTAAATTTTATGTATGGGACTGCAAAACTGTTTTACAGTCCCTTCTTTAAGCGGAGAAATGCTTTATTTGAAAAGATATTTCATGTCTCCAACCATGTTTTCAACCTGCTTCATGGCTTTGTTAGCCTTCTTTTTAAACATTTTTTTGGTTGAAGAGCCAGACATAAGGCCTGCTGTTACTGCGGCAACAGTTCCGGCGGCAGCCATTGAAGCTGCAATTGTTTTACCTTTCATTTTTATCACCTCCGAAAGTTGTTTTTTCCCTCGGAAAGCAAAAAATTTGATGAAATTTTTGGCGCGGTGTTGAAAAAAAGGTCTTTCTGCGATAATATAAGAAGAATGAAAAAAGTGGGAGATGTTTATTTTGAAACAGCTTAACATTGTTTTGGTGGAGCCGCAGATTCCTCAGAATACAGGAAATATTGCAAGAACCTGCGCTGCAACGGGAGCAAGGCTTCATCTTGTTGAACCCATGGGCTTCAGGGTTGACGACAAAAAGCTTAAAAGAGCCGGACTTGACTATTGGTATTTGCTTGACATTACGTATTATACTTCTCTTGATGATTTTTTTGAAAAAAACAAGGGTGGAAATTTTTATTTTTTCACAACTAAAGGAAAAAATCTTTATTCTGACGTATCCTACAAAGACAATGCCTTTCTTTTTTTCGGAAGAGAAGACGCAGGACTTCCCGAAGAGCTTCTTAAAGAAAATCCAAACAGCTGCGTTCGTCTTCCCATGAGAGAAGAGGCGAGGAGTCTGAACCTTTCAAATACGGTTGCAGTTGGTGTTTATGAGGTTTTGAGGCAATGGAATTTTCCAAAGCTTCAATGGGAAGGAAAGCTCACACGCTATAATTGGGATGACTGAGGGCTTGAAAGAAAACAAACGATATGATAAAATAGCTTTAACAACACGAAAGGACGCGATTTTTTCGCATTTTTGTTTATGAATGAAAAAAAACTGAAAAAGCTTCAAACAGATGTTAAGTCTGCCCAGGGAATGATTGCAATGAGTGTGATTCTGAATTTGATTTTTGCTTTCAGAACTCTCGTTTCAAAAAAGCTTGATTTTTATTTCAGCTATTATGTAACAGCTTTTTTAATAAAAGGTTCTGAGCTTTATCCTCAATTCAGCGGCAATTTTTCAAAAACAGCTGTAATAATTTCAGTTGTTGCCATTGCTGTGGTCTCATTTATTCTTGCCGCATTGGTTCAGAAAAAAACAAATCTTTTTTCAGCTTTTTTAGCTGTTTATTTAGCTGACAGCGCTTTTATGGTGTATTCCTTGGTTGCAAACCCGTTAGGCGATTTTTCCGAAAACAGCTTTATTGATGTTATTTTTCATGCCTTTGTAATCATCTTTACGGTGGTGGGAATAATTGCAGATAAAAAGCTTAAAAAACAATAACAAAAAGATGTATGGGTAAAACTCATACATCTTTTTATCTTTTCTTTTATTGTCTTATAATCTTAGAAATTGAATAATCGCTGCCTATGCCTGCGGCAAGAACAAAGGGATCTTCTTTGTCGGGGTTCCACGCATTAAGATAGCAAATTGCGTTTTTCTTTCCGGTCCATGCCTTATAGGGTCTGACGATATAAAAAAGTCCGTCGCATAAATATGAAATACCCTGAACGCCATAGGAGGAATACCAGCCGTAAATTCCGTTTTCGGCGTCATAAATTCCGTCCTGATAAAGCGACAGAACATATTGCTCGTCGTCTTCACTCTGACCTTTTAAAAGCTGTTTTTCAGGGGGAACATCGCCGTCAACGGCAAAAAAAGTGAATTTTTTAAATGTACCCTTCTGATGCTTGTTATAGCAGCAAAGAAACCATAAATTAAGCTCATCAAAATATTCCATTGTCTGAACGCCGTAGGTAGTGTTTCCTGTATAGACAAAATATTTCCCGAGAGGGCTTTCCGGTCCGCTTTTATGAAAGCTTTTTGTTGTGTAGGCTTTGGCATAGGTGTTCCACCATGAAGAAACGTCATATTGCAAAAGAACCTGATAGTCGTTGTCGGGTCGGGTACTGTCGGCATAAATTCCGTAGGCAACAGTCAGAAGCTCGCGCCCTTTGATTTTTCCTGAAAAGTCGGGGCCGAGACAAATTCCGTCAATGGCGCTGCAGCCGTATCTGTGGTTAAGTGTTATTGTTTTTTCTTCTTTTTCAGTTGCAGCTTCTGTGGCTTCTGTTGTTTCCTCTTCGTCCTCAGCCGCCTTGAAGGTAACCTTTGCGTTATAGTCATTCCAGGCTTCTCTTATGAAAACACTTCTGACAACGTCTTCTGTGGGCGCCATGTTTTCTTTGGTGATTTTTGTGGTGTCAAAAATCAAAACATAAATGCCCTTTCTTCCCGGTGCATAATAGCCGCAATAGATTTTTTTGTCGGCGGCGTTGTAAATAATGTCGCCCATGTGGCCACCGGGAACATTGACTGTTCCAACAATGCTTCCGTCTTCCATGCTGCATTTGACAAGAATGGTGGTGTAGGAATAATAAATATAGCCGTTCTGGTGGTCAACGGTAATTCCCTGGCAATGTCTGACATCCCAACTTCCTCCGCCGAGAGACAAGGGGAAAAGATCAATAACAGTCAGCGAATCAAGGTCAATAACATGTTGAGAAGGGGCAGGAGCCGCAGTCGTCGGCGGCAAGGTAGTCGGCGGCAAGGTGGTGGCTTCTGTTGTTGCAACCAACGGTGCCTCAGACAAAAAAGGCAGCCTTAACGGCCGGTTTTCGTTTTTATAATAGTTATAAACAAAAAACGAAGACGCCGTTACGGTTATAAGTGCAAAAACGGAAAGCAAAATTGTTTTAATAATTTTTTTCATTCTCCACCGCCTTTCTTAATTTATAAAAAATGGGGGAATAGAAAACTTCCCCCTTGAAATGCTTTAAGCAATAATGTCGCCCATAAGGTTAGGTGTGCATCCTGCAGCGTTTGATTCGTCTGTGTCAATATGCATTGCAAGAGCATAAGAAGGGCTGACTCTGACAACAACATCACCGAAAACAAGTGAACGGCCGTCGGTTTCAACGCTTACTGAAACAATCTGTTTGTCTGAAAGACCATATTTTTCGGCGTCTTCAGGAGTCATGTGAATGTGGCGCTTAGCAACAATAACGCCGTCTTTAAGTTCAACCTCACCCTTGGGGCCAACAAGCTTGCAAGAAGCGCTGCCTTCAAGATCGCCGGATTCGCGGATCGGACATTTTACTCCGATTGAGCGAGCGTCACCGGCTGAAAGTTCAACCTGAGTTTCGGGTCTTACGGGGCCGAGAATTGAAACAGCGGGGAAGCTGTTTTTCGGACCTACAACAGCAACTCTTTCTTCGCAGGCATACTGTCCGGGCTGAGAGAGTTCTTTTTTCTTTGTTAATTCATATCCTTCACCGAAAAGAATGTCGAGAACGCGGCGGCTGACATGAACATGGCGGGCTGATGTTTCAACTAAAACCGGTTTATTCATTTTTAAAATACCTCCATAATTTAAAAAATAACTGCAAAAAACATTTTACAACATTTTTTCAGATAATTCAATAAAGATATAAAAAATAGTTGTTAAATAAAATAATTTTGTGATAGAATTAATTTGTGGAGGTGGTTATATGTTCAGTTCGTGGAAGGAGCTTGAAGAAAGCTGTTTTTCCTGCCAAAAATGTTCTCTCAGCGAAACGAGAAAAAACCTTGTTTTCGGCGTTGGAAACAAAGAGGCAAAAATTATGTTTGTGGGCGAAGGCCCGGGAGAGCAGGAGGATTTAAAGGGTGAGCCCTTTGTGGGAAAAAGCGGTCAGCTTCTTGACCAATATTTAGAGCTTATTGACCTGAGCCGAAAAACAAATATTTATATTGCCAATATTGTCAAATGCCGTCCACCCGGAAATCGCGACCCCAAGGAAGAAGAAGCGCAGATGTGCATTTCTCATCTTCGCAATCAGGTTTATTTAATCAGACCGAAAATAATAGTCTGCCTTGGAAGAGTTGCGGCTCAGAGACTGATTTCTCCCGATTTCAGAGTCACAAAGCAACACGGTGAATTCTATGAAAAAAACTCGGTTTATATGATGGGTACCTTTCACCCTTCAGCTCTTTTAAGAAATCCGGGCAATAAGCCTGACGCACTCTCGGATTTTCAAAAGCTCAGGGAAAAAATCAGAGAGCTTGATCTGCTTTGAATTTATTAAAGAAATGTTAACAATAAATTACTTTTAGTTCTTTTTGAGAAATAAAAATGCTTAATCTGGCTGTATAATCAACTTGAATAACAGATTTGGAGGTTATTATTATGAAAAAGATTTTGTCCCTTTTCCTTGCAGTTCTTTTTGTCTTTTCGTCCTTTGCTTTTTCAGCAAGTGCAATGGGCGGCGTTATGGAAGATATTGCCGGAGATGCTATTGAAGATGTTTTCGGTGAGCAGGAACCCGATTTCTATGGTATTCAATATGTTAACGATACTCTCTCAGGCGCAACAATTCTTTATAAGCCCAACATTGCTTTTACTTTTGAAGGTGCAGGCTGGGTAACCGTTACTAACGACACACCCATTGCTATTGACCACGACTTCATTTGCTGGAAAGACAGCAAGGGTAACCTTTATTATGAGGGCGACAAGGTTTATGTTGACGGACTTATTAAGCTTTATGCAGTCTGGGAAGAAAAGCAAGACGAAGATTCTCGCACCCTTAGAGTAATCAAGGCCGGCATTTCCACTCTTATCAGAATGGTTCAGAAGGCTTTGGGAATTTTCAAAATCGTTGACGATTTTGAAAGCAGCTATTACGCTGAAACAACAACGGCTGTTGCCGCATAAAAAGATTTGGAGCTGTAAACGAATGTTTTTACAGCTCCTTTTACTTTCTTAATGTTTTAGACTCATAAATGTTAAAGGGCTTCTTCGGATTTTGCAATCTGAAAAAGCCCTTCGTTTGATTTCAGGTTTATGCGGTCGGCGCTTTTTTACCGCCTCTTTTTTAGGTTTATGCGGTCTGCGCTTTTTTAACCGCCTCTTTTTTAGGTTTATGCGGTCTGCGCTTTTTTAACCGCCTCTTTTTTTAGGTTTATGCGGTCGGCGCTTTTTTTAACCGCCTCTTTTGTCAGCAGCCACAGCCACAGCCGTTGCTTCTGTAATCGTCGTTGCAGCCACCGCCGCAAAGAGTGTTCATTCCGTCACCGCAGAAGAACCAAAGGATAAGGAGAATGATAATCCATGTGCAGCAATTGCCGCCAAAAAGTCCATTACAAGCCATTGTGGAACCTCCCTTCTTTCACGGCTCTGCTTTTGCTTTGCCGTGTTTTCATTCTCATTATACGAAAAATTTTTTCGGTTGTTACTGATTTTGAATAACAAAGTTTTTTTCATCATAAACTAAAGATAGTAATTTTAAGGAGAAATACTTTGAAAAAAGATTATTTGAAAGCAAACGAAAAAGATTTCTTTTCTTCCGACACCGGAATTTTTTTTGACCTTAAAAAGCCTAAAGGTCAAACTTTGAGCCATAAAAATCGAGAAAAAATATTTTTCAAAATATTCGAAAAAACTCAAAAAACAGAGAAAAACAATGAAAACTGAAGAAAATTAAAGAAAAACAAGGGTTCAGCAATAAATTTGACCTTTTTTGACCTTTGAAAGTTTCGAATCTTTGAGTATAATAAAATCAAGGTCAAAGAAAGTCAAAGTCAAAGGAGATGATTGCTTGAACCTTTCAAATGTTATTGCAACAATGATTAACGAAATGTTGGAAAGCGAGGGCGTGGCGCAGTTTCAAAGAAATATTCTTGCTCAGAATCTTGGTTGCGCACCCAGCCAGATTAACTATGTAATCTCTTCTCGCTTTACTCCGGAAAGGGGCTTTATTGTTGAAAGCCGAAGAGGCGGAGGCGGTTGCGTAAAAATTACCAGAATAGATTACGACGAGGCTTCGCTTCTTTTAAAAATTGTGGGTAGCGTCGGAAATGAGCTTGATGAAAAAGAAAGCAAGGAACATCTTTTTAATCTTTTATACAGAAGGCTGATTTCTCAGCATGACGCTTCAATGATAGCTTCAGCAACAGCCGACAGCGTTTTAAAATGTGTTCCTGAAGAATACAGAGATGTTTTAAGGGCGGCGATTTTTAAGCAGATGCTTTTAACCGCCATTCAGAATTAACAAGGAGGAATTATTATGTTATGTCAGAATTGTTCAAAACGTGAGGCAACAACTCACATTAAAAGAGTTATTAACGGTGATTTGAGTGAAAGCCATCTTTGCTCACAATGCGCCAAAATTTTAGGCTACGACGACATTTTCGACAGTTCGTTTTTCAGCCTTCCCGATTTCTTTGCCGGATTTTTCGGCGACAGCCACTTTGCCCTGCCAACATCGAAATCTGAACGCTGTGAAAAATGCGGCTGCAGCTTTGATGACATTATAAGAACAGGAATGGTAGGCTGCGCTCAGTGCTATGAAAAGTTTTATGAAAAGCTTCAGCCTTCTCTGGCAAGAATTCACGGAAGAGTAAATCATACGGGAAAAACCCCGCCTGTTATTGAGGTTGAAGCTGAAGAGCCGAAAGAAAAAAACGAAGATCTTATTAAAGAGAAAAAAGAACTTCTTAAAAAGGCGATTGAAGAGCAGAATTTTGAATACGCCGCAGTTTTAAGAGACGAAATTAAAGCTTTAGAGGAGGTATAAAAATGAAGTGGTATAACAAAGAGGGTAATCTCAATGAAATTATTTTAAGCACAAGAGTCCGCCTTTCAAGAAACCTGAAGGATTATCCTTTTCCTGTCAGATTAGACGAAAACGGAAAAAAGCAGGTCTGCGCTTTAGTTAAAGATATTTTTCTGAAAGAAAAAGAGGACCTCAACTTCATTGAAATGGAGTCTCTTTCAGACTATGAAGCCGTTTCTTTAACTGAAAAGCATCTTATAAGTCCTCGTTTTGCCTCAGACGGAGAGGGCGGAGCACTTATTCTTTCAGAAGATGAATCGGTCAGCATAATGCTTTGTGAAGAAGACCATGTTAAAATTCAGATTATTGAACCGGGACTTTCTCTTTTGGCTGCCTTTGAAAAGGCAAATGAATTTGACAAAGAGCTGGAAGCTTCTCTTCCGGTTGCCTTTGATGAAAAGCTTGGCTATCTGACTCAATGCCCAACCAATCTCGGAACGGGAATGAGAGCCTCGGTTATTCTTCATCTTCCCGGCCTTGCGGCAAGCAGATCAATAAGTCGCCTTTCTTCAACTGTTTCAAAGCTGGGCTTAACTCTCAAAAGTGTTTATGCCGATGAAAAAGAATATATCGGCGACATTTATCAGCTTAGCAATCAGGTAACAATGGGAATTTCAGAAGACATGGCTGTTCAGAATCTTAATGCCATTGCCGAACAAATTGCCCAGCAGGAAAAGCAGGCAAGAGAAATTCTTGTTAAAGACGACAGGGTAATCGACAGAATTTTCCGTTCCTACGGAATTTTAAAAAGCGCACACATGCTGACTTGCTCAGAATTCACTAAGCTTCTGTCTTTAGTAAGGTTGGGAGCCGCGCAAGGACTTTTAAATATTCCCCTTGAAACACTTTCAACTCTTTTGATTGAAATGCAGCCGGCAACAGTTAACGCTATTTCCAAAAGAGCGCTTAGCCGTTCTGAAAGAGACATAATCAGAGCCGAAAGGGTCAGAGAAGCGCTTAAATAAAAGAAAACTAAGCCTTTGGGGAAGGAACTGTAAAAAACTTGTTTTTTTACAGTTCTTTTTTATACATATTAAAGTAAAGAAAGGAAGGCAGGCAGACTGTTGCCGTGCCGAAGAAATGCTATGTATAAATTCACACCCTTTTCAGAAAAGGCAAACAGAGCTTTGAACTCCGCTGTTGAAACGGCAGAAAATATGGGTCACACTTATGTGGGAAGCGAACACCTTCTTCTCGGAATTTTAAGAGAAGACAACGGAAGAGGGAGTCAGCTTCTTTTTTCTAATTCCGTCAGCTTTCAGAAAACAGAAAGCGTTATTAAAAAAATCGTGGGGACCGGTGTTCCCACCAGCTTAACTATTGACGATTTCACAGGTCATTGCCGCCATATTATTGATGTTTCAATCGCTCTTTCAAAAGAGGAGGGTTGCGTTTTCGCCGGAACTGAACATCTTCTTTCAGCAATTCTGAAAGAAGAAAACAGCAGTGCAAACAAAATTCTTTCATCCTTCGATTTCGGCTCAGAAAGTTTTTTTTCAAAGGGTCAGGGACGGGGCGCTTCGGTTTTCAGCGGCTCTAAGGAGCAAAGAAGCTCACAAAAAAACAAAACGCCCAACCTCAATGCCTATGGCCATAACCTGACAGAAAAGGCATTAAGAGGTGAAATTGACCCCGTTTTCGGAAGAGACAAGGAAATTGAAAGAGTTATTCAGATTCTTTCAAGAAGAACAAAAAATAACCCCTGTTTAATCGGTGAACCCGGAGTCGGAAAAACCGCCATTGCTGAAGCTATTGCGGAAAAAACAGCTTCCGGTGATGTTCCCGAGGGCTTAGAAGGAAAACGGATTTTTTCTCTTGATCTGACGGGTATGGTTGCAGGAACAAAATATCGCGGAGATTTTGAAGAAAGAATCAGAAACTGCATTGATGAGGTAATCAAGGCGAAGGATATTATTCTTTTTATCGATGAGGTTCATAACCTGATCGGAACGGGAAGCGCCGAAGGTGCCGTTGATGCGGCAAACATTCTGAAGCCTACTCTTGCCAGAAGTGAAATTCAGATAATCGGTGCAACCACCTTGAATGAATACAGAAAATATATTGAAAAAGATAGTGCTCTTGAAAGGCGTTTTCAGCCCGTTACGGTTAACGAGCCCTCAAAAACACAGACTAAGGAAATTATTATGGGTCTTAAAAATAAATATGAGACCTTTCACAAAACTGAAATTACCGACGAAGCCGTTGCGGCGGCAGTTGAAATGTCTTCAAGATATATAACCGACCGTTTTCTTCCCGATAAAGCCATTGATCTTATTGATGAAGCGGCATCGGCTGTGAAGCTTCGAAGTTATATCCCTCCGGAAGAAATCAGGCTTCTTCAAGAAAAAATCGGAGAAATAAACGCTGAAAAAGCTGCCTGCATAAACAAGCAGGATTTTGAAAAGGCGGCGGCTCTCAGAGACAAAGAAAAAAAGCTTCTTTGTGAAATTGCAGGACTTAGAGCCAGGTGGAAAGAGGGCAATACTGAAAAAAATACTGTTGTTACAAGCGAAGATATTGCGAAGGTTGTTTCTGATTGGACCGGTGTTCCCATAAGCCGCCTGACACAAGAAGAAAGCGAAAGACTTTTGAACATGGAAAAAGAGCTTCACAAAAAAATTGTTGGTCAGGAAAAAGCTGTCAGCGCAGTTGCGGCGGCTGTCAGAAGAGGTCGAAGCGGAGTAAAAGACCCCTTCAGACCAATAGGCTCTTTTGTTTTTCTCGGACCCACAGGAGTCGGAAAAACAGAGCTTTGCAAGGCTCTGGCGTTTTCTTTGTTTGGCGATGAAAACGCTGTTGTGAGGTTTGATATGTCGGAATTTATGGAAAAGCATAATGTTTCGCGCCTTATCGGCTCACCTCCGGGCTATGTTGACAGCGGCGAAGGCGGTCAGTTAACAGAAAAAATCAGAAGAAAACCCTACAGCGTTGTTTTGTTTGATGAAATTGAAAAAGCACACAGCGACGTTTTCGGTCTTCTTCTTCAGATTTTAGACTGCGGATTTTTGTCAGACAGCCACGGAAAAAAAGTTGATTTCAGAAACTGCATTATAATCATGACTTCAAACATCGGTGCAAAATTAATTAACGGAAGCGCATCTCCAATGGGCTTTTCTGAAAGCGGCGAAAACGGGCTGATTGAAAACAGCAGTCTTTATCAGAACATTATGAAAGAGCTGAAAACGGTTTTCAAGCCGGAGCTTATTAACAGACTTGACGAAATCATTGTTTTTGACCGTCTCAGCCGTGAACAGACCAAGGAAATTGCTGAAAGACTCATAAAAGAAAGCCTTGACCGCATGGAAAATTCAGGCTATATTCTCAGCTTTTCAGAAAGCGTTGTTGAACAAATCTCTGAAAAGGGTTTTGATTTTGTCAACGGTGCAAGACCGCTTAAAAGAGCAATTTCTCAAAAAATCGAGAATCCTATAAGTGACGCCGTTCTTTCGGGAAAAATTAAAAAAGGAATAAAATATACCCTCAATTTCAATGAGGGTGAGCTGGTTTTTTTAAAAGAAAAAGAAGCTTGCTCCTCTGAAGCTTGAAAATGAAACAAGGCTTGACAGAAAAAGCGAAGCCGAGTATCATAAGCTAAGAAAATAAAGGGAGGGGCATTATGTCTGAAATGTTTTCACGAACAGAGCTTCTTTTAGGTCAGGAAGGTCTTGAAAAACTGAAAAACTCAAGAGTTGCTGTTTTCGGCGTCGGCGGAGTGGGTGGCTATGTTGCCGAAGCTCTTGCGAGAAGCTCAGTGGGTGAAATTGACCTTGTTGATAACGACACGGTCAGCCTTTCAAACATTAACCGACAGATAATTGCCACAACGAAAACTGTTGGACAAAAAAAGACTCAGGTTATGAAAGAAAGAATTCTTGAAATTAACCCTTCGGCAAGGGTTAATACCTTTGATGTTTTTTTCATGCCTGACACAGCCGAACTTTTTGATTTTTCAAAGTATAGCTATGTGGTTGATGCAATAGACACAGTAACGGGAAAAATTGCCCTTGTTGAATGTGCTCAGAAGGCAGGCGTTCCCATAATAAGCTCAATGGGTGCAGGAAACAAGCTTGACCCAACACAGTTTGAAGTGACAGATATTTATAAAACATCGGTTTGTCCGCTGGCAAGAGTGATGAGAACGGAGCTTAAAAAAAGAGGAATTAAAAAGCTCAAGGTAGTCTATTCAAAGGAACCGGCATTAACTCCTCTTTCAGACGGTGGAGAGTCAGGAAGAAAAAG
The DNA here is from genome assembly GCA_017474045.1 of Clostridia bacterium. Taxonomy (GTDB): domain Bacteria; phylum Bacillota; class Clostridia; order Oscillospirales; family Acutalibacteraceae; genus UBA6857. Next base: position 18,665 of record JAFUHX010000009.1, read on the forward strand.
AACTCCCGGAAGTGTTTCCTTTGTTCCTTCGGTTGCAGGTCTGATTGTTGCCGGAGAGGTAATTAAAGATATTATCGGGAAAGAATAAAAAAGGCAAATCAATATAAAAAGAACCATTGTAAAAGCGGGGTTTTTCAGCTGATACAATGGTTTTTTCTGTTTTGTGTTTTTGTTTTTGATAGGGACACGGCAAGCCGTTTCCCCACAGGAAAGTCGCAAGGCGAAATTTCGCCCGCTTTTAGCTCGGACATAAATTTTCAGCGTTGCCGGATAGCGACACAAAAATTTTCTCCTGAAAAGAAGAATTTTTAAGAGGACAGCAGCATTGCCGTCCTCTTTTCTTTCCCTTGTTATGCTTCGCCTCTAATTATAATATGCCAGCTTATATAATTTCGGATAGTGCTCAATAAACTGCGAAAGGTTTGTTCGCGTGGATGAGCCCGGGTCGTTTATGGTGAAGTTTTTGGCTGAAAGACTGCTTGCTTCAGTCTTGTGTCCGGTAATTGTTACCCAATGCTGAGAGCCGTTTGAGTTTTTTGAGCCTAAAATTACGGGCTTTCCGCTTCTGAGCTTTTCATAAATAAGGGAAAGATAGTCAGAAGAAGAAACCAAAACAGTTTTATAGTTTTCAGGCCAATATAACCAGCCGGCAGGGGCATAGGTTAGACTCGCAGCCATATCTTTAGGCGTAATTGTTTTGCCGAGCCTGAAAGATTCCGTCATAGCCAGAGCAGTTGTTGTGCAGCCGGAAGAGCCTATAGTGTCGCCCGACATTCCTATTTTAATGTTTTTCCAGCGGGAGTCGGTTTGTTTATATGAAGGAACATTAAGAGAAATCTTTTTAAAAGCTGTTTCAGGCTTTTCTTCGCTTAAATAGTCAGACAAAACATAGCCCATTTTTGTTCCGTGATAAAGAACCTTTGTCCATTGACCGCTTTGAGAAAGATAAACAACACATTCGCCGTTTTCAAGCTTGCCTTTAATATCGTAGCTTGTTCCGGCGCCTTTTCTGATGTTCAGTCTTGAACCGCCTGTTTTAACAAAAAGAGCCTTGCTGGTTGCTCTTTGCTTTAAAAAGTCGCTGTGGCAATAGCCGGTTTTCCCTTGAGAGTATTCAACTTTATAGAAGCTTCCGCTTTTTGCCAATACTGTTACCCAAGAGCCTTTTTTCAGCTTTTTAACAACGGAAGAAGAAGTGCTTGCCGTTTTTCTGACGTTAAGCGAGGTCTCTTCGGTAATAACCTTTGCCGCTTTTGAATTTTCATTTGCGCCGTATGCTGCCTGAGAGAAAATAAAAACAGCCATGATACAGAGAAAAAACTTTAGAAAATGTTTCACGCTGTACCTCCTTTGTCGTTTGATTCTGAGATCTCATGGGAAGCATTATAACATAAAAAAAGCTTCTTTTTCGTGGAAAATAATGCCGCAAAAGGCAAGTTAAAGAAAAGAAGAAAAAAATCAATTTTAGACTTGAACTGACTTAACATTTATGATATTATAAATTGAATACTCATACTAAAGGAGATGTATTTTAATGTTGGAACAGGTTGAAAGCAAAATTCAGCAATTAAAGCAGCAACAAAAAGAAGAATATTATAAAAAGAAAGACGAAGATTTGTTGAGCTGGGGTCTCACCGGAAATAAAGGAAAGAAAAAAGGTGTTCCTCTTATTGTAACTGACGACGAATATGAAGCTCTTGTTGAAGCTTCTGCAGGACTTAAAGGCTCAGCAAGAAACAAAATTGCTTCCATTCTCAATGTTTGCTCAATCGGCGTTGTTGCGTTGGGAATAATTTTAGGAATAGTATGCTATAAGTTCGCAAGTGAGCTTAATTTTATCTATTTTTCAGTTTCTATTGTGGTTTCATTAATACTTGCTCTTGTTTTCAAGGGCCTTTCAGAAGCAATCAGACTTCTTCAGCAACTTGTTGACGAAAAAAGAATTGAAGATTTCAAGAAGACAAAAACTGCCAGAAAAAATTCTTCTTATTCAGGAAATCCGCAATATTCAGCACCCAATATTCAATTTGCATATTCCGATTCATTTGTTTCTTTTGATCCCACAGCGGCTGATCAATAAGAAAGAAAAGGCTTTAATTCAGTTCTGATTTCATTTATCAGTTAATAAAAAGCGAAGACCTCCCGAAAGGGAGGTCTTTATGCTTAAGAAAAATTATGCTTCTGCTCCATCTTCAGCTTCATCTTCTTTGATGAACTGGCTGAAGAAATCATATAATGACTTTACAAGGGCTTTGATAAATCCAAAAACGTCTTCAAGAAGCTGTAAAACCTCCATGAATAAAACCTCCTTTACAAATCATTCTTAACATTATATTAACATTATGTTTTTATATTGTCAAGATAAAACCTGAAATTAAAATTATAAAAGAATATTTAAAACTCTTACCATTTGTTTTCAACGTATTCACAGAAAGCATACATATCGTTGATTTCCAGCTTTGTTCCGTCGTCAAGTGTAACATCGCCACTCCAGAGACCGTGAACCTGATGAGTATGCATTCTGGCAATTCCAACGTTCATGTCGGAATGGTGGTCAAAGAAGGGCTTCATTGTCATATTAAATCTTCCGTCTTCGGAAACAAATTTCCAGTCGTTCATATATTTGTCGGGCTTGGGGAAGGTTTCAACATCTACTGCACCGAATTTATGAGCTTTTCCGTCATAGAAAATGCAGGTTTCTGTTGCGTTGCTTTCGTCGCCGATTGCCCAAGTAATTTCAAAGCCAAAAAGGTGTTTTTCACCCTTCTCGTCGGTGATATAGGATGAGCCGTTGCCCCAATACCAAACCATTTTGTGAGGAGTATTGACTCTTCCCCAGTCAAGAGCGCAGAAGGTGTCTTCCTTTGAAAACTCATAAACATCGTCGCCGAATTTATAATAGCCTTCGCAGGGCATGCAGTTTTGTTTGGTTGTCATGAAATATTTTGTTTCGTCACCTTTGAAGGGAAGAACAGTTGTAATATTTTCAAGACCGGGCATGATGTCCATTTTGAAAGAACATTCAACGAGCTTGTTTTTAAGCGGCATTTTGAAATAAAGGGTTCTGTAGTCTTCCTTTGTGTCAAATTCAAAATCTGCCTTGCCTATTTTGGCTGTGAATCGGTTGGGAGCGTCGCCCTTTTTCGGAGGAATATATTTCTTTCCGCCAAGGAAAAGCTGAGTTGCGTCTGCAATAACCTTGCCTTCCTGAATGTCAACCAATTTAGCCGCAATATAGCCGCCGATTGAGATGTTGGCAAAGCTGAGCTGAACCATGTATTTTCCGTTGCAGACCTGATAAAAATCCCATTCCTTTTTGCTCATGGGGTTTCCGGGTTTAACATTGTTTCTGTCGTAGTCAAAAACATTGTGTCTTGCCCAGCCTTTTGCAAGAAGCTTTCCGTCAGCGCTGAGAAGAGGGGTTTCTTCTGTGTATTCAGTCTGTTTTGATTTTTCACTCCATTGAGTGTAGGGTATGTAGGTTCTTTCCATAAGTATCTCTCCTTATTCAAGCAGTTGACTGCTTTTTTTCTATTGTATCAGTTTTTTTGCTGTTATTGCAACCTTTTTTTCAAAATAATTATTCTTAAAAAGATCAGACGATGATTTCCACCATGCTTCCGCCGCTTTTTTTCTTAGTTACAACAATTTGGCTTTCAATTTTTTCTTTCAGCTCGGAAACGTGAGAAATAATTCCAACAAGCTTGTTTCCTTCTGAGAGTGAAGAAAGAGCTTTAATTGCCTGTTGAAGCGATTCTTCATCAAGTGAGCCGAAACCTTCATCAACAAACATGGTGTCAAGCTTGATTCCGCCGGCAGAGGATTGAATTTCATCAGAAAGTCCCAGGGCAAGAGAAAGCGAAGCCTTAAAGCTTTCGCCGCCGGAAAGGGTTCTGATATTTCTGACAGAGCCGTTATAGTGGTCCTTAACATCCAGCTCAAGACCGGTCTGGCTTCGGTTGTTTAAAGCCTCTTCTCTTCGAATAAGCTCATATTGACCTCCCGACATTACCATAAGACGAGTGTTGGCGCGGTTGATTATTCTGTCGAAAAATGCGCTTTGAACATAGGTTTCCAGCATGATTTTTTCTTTTCCGGAAAGGTTTCCGTTGGCGGTGTTGGAAAGGGCTTTGACACATATCCATCTTTTTTCCGTCTGAGCGAGCTCAGCGGATTTTTTTTCAATATTCTCTTTTGCGCGGCTATTGGTGTCAATTCTGATTGAAACTGCTTTCAGCTCCAATGAATAGTCGTTTTTCCTGCCGAGAAGCTCAAGCTTTTTCTCGGAAAGGTCATTCAGGTCAAATTCTTCTTTTTCAGAAAGGCTGAGTCTGAGCTGCTGAATTTTTCCGCTGAGAACGGTGATTTCTTTTTCAAGGGTATGGCGCTCTTCGGCTGTTTTGCTTAGAGCTTTTTTGTAAGAAGTAATTTCTTCTGAAAGCTTTTTCAAAAAATCCATTGCCTCAAGTTTATTTTTAAATCTGAGCTTCTCTGAAAGAAGCTTTGCCTGATTATTTGCTTCTTTTAAAGAAACTTCATTGGCGGCAATTTCTTTTTCTGACTGTGAAAGCCCGGCTTTCAGCTCTTCAAGCTGCTTTTCCTTTTCAGGAATAGCTTTTTCAAGTCTTTCTTTTATTGAAGCCTTTTTTCTTTCAGCGCTGATTTTTTCTTCAATAAGCGAAAGCTCCTTGTTGCAGGAAACAAGAAACGCCGTTGTTTTATCTGCGCTGAAATCAACTTCATTGCTTTCAAAAAGAGAGGCAGACAAAGATTCAATAAGATGTTTTTCTGAAAGCAGTCTTCCGGAAAATTCGCCTGTACGCGAACTTAAATCTGCTGTCAGCTTTGCTGAGTCATCTGCCGCTTTTTTTGCGTTTTTCAGTTCAGCCTCGGTGGGAGCTTCAAGGGATTTGGTTGCTTTTTTCGGGTGGCTTAAGGAGCCGCAAACAGGGCAGGGAGCTCCTTCGGTTAAAGTCTCGGCAAGAATTCCTGCCTGAGAATCAAGAAAGGCTTTATTCAGATCGGAAAAAAGCTGTGAAGCCAGTTCAGAACGGTGTGAGGCTTCCTTATATTGCTCACGGGCTTTTAAAAGCATTTTTTCAAGCTTTTCGAAGGAGAGAATTCTTTCATGAAGCTCGTGTGCTTTTTTCTTTTTTTCTTCTGCCTTTTCTTTTTGACGAAGAAGCTTTTCCGTTTCGGCTGCAGAAGAAGAAACAGCTGAAAGCTCCTCTTTGAGACGAGAAATGCTTTTGCTCAAAAGAGAAATCTCTTTTAAAAGCTTCTCATGAATTGCTTTTCCCGAAGCGAGAGCAACAGACAGCTTGTAAGCTTCTTCTTGCTTTCGGAGCAAAACGTCATATTCGTCTGCTTGCGACTCAATTTCGGCAACTGATTTTAGCTTTTTGTCATAGTCAGATTCTTGATTTTTAAGCTCTTCTTCTTTTTTAACATAAGACTCAAGAAGGGGATTTTTTTCCTGAAGCTCTTTTTCTGCCTTCTGAAGATCAGCTTCGTCTTTTTTATAGCCTTCGGCTTTGGTTAAAAGAGAATTAATTTCTTCCAGCTCTTTTTCGGTGTCCTCAATTTTCTTTTGAAAAGCTTCAGAAAGAGAAATGTCGTTTCCGATAAGAGAAGAAAGGAGGTTGAGAACCTCTTCAATCAGCATTTCGCCGTTTTTGGCTCTTTTTGCCTGAGAAGAAAAAATATCTTCTTCGTCAACGAGAATTCCGTTTATATATTGCTGGGTGCTGAGCTTTTCTTCGTCATATTTTTTTGAAAGGGCGCCTGATTCGTTTTTGAGCTTTTCCTGAAGAATCTGATAGTATTCGGTTTTAAAGATTTCACGGAAGATTTTTTGTCTTTCCTTGGTTTCGGCAAGAAGAAGCTTCAGAAAGTCTCCCTGAGCAATCATGGCAATCTGGGAAAACTGATCGCGGTTGATTCCAACAATTTCAATAATTGCCCGATCAACCTCTTTGGGCTTTGAAATTATTCTTCCGTCAGGAAGAACCAAAGATGCTTCTGCTTTCTGAATTGCCGTTCCGTCGCCTTTTTTTGCCGGTCTTTCATATTCGGGGTTTCTTTTAACGATATATTCTTTGTCTCGGCATAAAAAGGTCAGCTCAACCTCGGTGGGTGCTTCTTTTTCGGCGTATTTTGAGCGAAGCATAGATGCTTTTCGGTTGTCGCCGCTGGCTTCGCCATAAAGAGCATAGGTTATTGCGTCGAAAATTGTTGTTTTTCCTGCACCGGTGTCGCCGGTGATTAAATAAATTCCGCTTTTTCCCAACTTGTTGAGGTCAAGCTCAACGCAGTCGGCGTAAGGTCCGAAGGCGGAAATTTTAAGCTTCAAAGGTCTCATTCTTCGCCCTCCCAGATTTTTTCAATAAGGTCATTTATGAAAGCTGTTTGCTCCTCGTTCATCGGCTGATTATTTTGCGTTTCATAAAATTCAGAAAACAGCTCAAACGGTGTTTTCTTTTCAACGTTTTCTGCCGCGCCGACCGTCTGACAAAGCCTTGTTCTTTTGTTGTCGTAGCTAAGCTTCATTAAATTCGGATATATTACCCGAAGCCTTGCCATTGCATCAGGAATGTCTTCTTCGTCAGTCAGAATGATATGAATATAATCCTTCTGATTTGTGTTTTCATAGTTTTTCCGAAGGGTAACTTCGTCATAGCTTCCCTTGATTTCGCGCATATCACGAAGAGGAACAAGGGGAATTTCGCGAATTTCAACATTTCCTTTTTCTGCCATTTCAACAACTGTAACGGACTTTTTGTGTTTTGCCTCGGAAAAAGAATATTTCAAAGGAGTTCCGCAATAGCGAACAGTTTCGCGGCCCATTTTCTGAGGTCCGTGAATATGACCCAGAGCAACATAATCAAACTTTTCAAAAACAGAAACAGAAACGTTGTCGCTTCCGCCAACAGAAAGCTCCTCGGAGTCGCATCTGGAAGCACCGGTTACAAATTGATGGGTGATTATTATGTTTCTTTCGGTTTCGTCAATATTCATGTTTTCAACTGCAACCCTTACTGCGTCTGTGTAGCTTTCGATTTCGCTTTCAGGAAAAAAACGGCGGACATTAACGGGCTTGATGAAAGGGAGCATATAGATGTTGACTTTTCCGTAGCTGTCGGTGAGGCTCAAGGGCAAAACCTCGCCGTTATAAACGGGGCTTAAAAAAATCCCGCTTTTATCAAGCAGTCTTCCGCCAAAAGAAAGTCTCTCAGCGCTGTCGTGATTTCCGCTGATTATATAGACGGGAACATTTCTTTTAGAAAGGCTGAAAAGAAAATCGTCAAGAAGTCCCACAGCTTCAGCCGAGGGAACGGACTTGTCATAAACATCGCCGGCGATGATAACACCGTCAGGCTCTTCGCTGTCGATAACAGTGAGAATAGATTTTAAAATATATTGCTGATCTTCAAGTATGGAAAACTCATTTACCCTTTTGCCGATGTGAAGATCGGAAAGATGAATAAATTTCATGGCGCAACTCCTTTAAAGACTCTTTCATTTATTATAACAAAAGAAAAGATATGTTGCAATGATGAATAAAAAAGAGTGGATGAAAAATTACATCCACTCGATTAAATAATAGGGGGAAATGCGAAGAATTAACAAAGGACACTATATTCTATGTATTATACTGCGGTTTTTTCTTCGCTTTCTTCAAAAGAAAATCTTATCAGTCTGTTTTCCTCATCAAAGGAATAAAGGCTGGTTCTGAAATTTTTTCCATACATAGCAAGGTCATCGGTGAAAAGAAACTCTCCGCCTAAATTTTCTTTTCTGATGGCTTGGCTGATTTCAAGATTCATCTGAGGGTCTTCGCCGTTAATAATAACTGTCGGCATATTGTTTTCGCCGAAAACGAGTTCATAGCGGTGAAATTTTTCAATAAGACTTTCAAGCCAGTCGCCGTCTCTTCGCGGTGTTTCAATATAGAGTGTGCTGCCCCAGATGTCGATGCTTGCCGAAGGTCTGATTATTGCACCGTTGTCGGCATCAACAACAATAACCGGTCTTACGCTGAAACGCTCAACGGGAAGATTTTTCAGCCAGTTACAGATCAGGTGAGATGTTTCAGCTCTTGACTTAATTGCTGAAGGCAAGGCTGAGGCAGTTGCAATGGGGTTGAATCTGTGAATAACTCCAAGGTTTCTGGCTAATTGAGAGCCATATTTCATAAGGGTAATAATTCTTGCGTGAGCTTGTTTTCCGTCAGGAAGACGGAACCTTGAAAAGTTAATCAGATGATAGCGGTGAAGGCGTTTCAAAGAGTTTTCCAGGTGATTCTTTGTTGTTTCAACGCCCATGAGGGTCAGCATTTCAAAAATTACCTTTGTTGTGCAGGCACTGCTTCCGAAAACGGCAATCAGAGAAAGAACGGTTTTATCAAAGGGAGTAATAACTTCATCTTCAATTGCGCGGGTAATCTGATAGAAAGAAACAGTCTGAGGTCTTTCTTCGAAAACGTGTTTTTCATCGGGAAATGCCTTAAAGACCTGAGTCTGAGGAATAATTTCGGTTGAAGTGTCGATATGTCCGTTTCTGTAGGTTGAACCAAGTGTATAATTCATAATCATTTCTCCTCGTTAAAAGCTTTTTCAATCATTGATATGAGTTTGTTTTTAAAGGTTGTTACGTTGGTGCAGTAGTATTCATAAAAATAAGAAATAGCTTCTGCAACGTCGTCGGACTTATCAGCGGCAAGAAGAATGAGGCGGTCAGGAACAACGCCCATTAAACTTCCAAGCTTTCTGTAGTCGTCGGGATTGAATTTTCCGGATTTGATTTCGCTCCAGAAAATGTGGTTTCCCAGCCTGAAAACCATGTCAAGCTCATGCCTTTCGCGGTCTTTTTCAATGTTGACATTATGATAAAACTCAAAGTCGCAGCCATGGCTTTCAGCAAGCTTTTTAATAACTTCAAAAGTAACTCCTTCGGCAAAGAACTCAAGAAAATCGCCGTTAATAAAGTTTACGCAGCGACCGGCAGAGCTGGCAGTTGCCCTTAAGGTGTTGTTTGACTTGTTATAAAAAAGGTTTGAAATAAGGCCGTATTCACAAAGCCTATCAGCTAAAGAAATTATCGCGGCTTTATCCTGAACTGAAAATGCAGAAAGAGAAAAAACAAAGTCAAAGGTCTTTTTGCTAATGCTCTCACGCAAAAAGCGGATGAAGGGCTTCGTTTGAGAATAGTTCAAAGCAATAGAGAAAGCCAGAGAGCTTACGGGAGGTATTACCTCTTTTTTTGAGGGGAGAGAAAGGGTAATACCCTTGCCTGAAAAATAAGACTCAACCGTTGTGGGAAGTTCTTCAGAATCTGTGGTTTCCTTTTCAGTCTCAGAAATCTCTGCTTCCTTGGGCGAAAAGCTGATTTCTGAAGAATTTGAATCTTCAGGCTTTCCTTTATCCAAAACTTCTTCAAGCGACTCATCAGCTTCTTCCTCTTCTTCGATTTCAAAAACAGAATTGTCTTTCTTCGGCTCTTCTTCAGATAAAATATTTTCATCTGAATGAATTTTTAAGTGTGAGGCGAAGGTTCCGTTTTGAGATAAAAGGGGTAAAACCGGCTTTTCTTCTTCTTTCGAAATGGCTGAATTTGTTTCCTTTGCGGACGACGCTGAAATTGGGGTCAAAAATCTTTTGATAAATGACATAAGCAAAAATTCCTTTCATTTAAAATGCATTTAATAGCTTATTATTAGAATAAAGGACGTTTTTTGAGAATAAAATCAGGGGAAAGCAAGGCTAAACACAGTTTTCGGTCAGCCATTTTATCGAAAGCTTTTTCTTTAAACCGTTTGAAAACAAAACGGTTGCGCTTTTTCCAAGGCCGGTTCCGAAAATTTCTTCAACAATGCCTTTTCCGAAAGAGCTGTGAATTATTTCGGTGCCCACAGCAATGGCTTCGCATTTTTCCAAAGCGGAGCTTTCTTTTTCGTGCTTTTCACGAAAGTATTGCGATCGGCTATCACGATAACACCTTATGGGCAACGCACCGACAATGTTGCAACAGATTTTCCATTGCTGACCGTGAGAAGAAGATCCGTTTCTGATGTAGTCCATGTAGTGTGCATATTCATGGCGGATAATGTCGAGCTTGCATTCGGTGGGAAAATTCCTGTCGGCAAAATAAAAGTTGGAAAAATAAAATTCCGGCGAATTTTTGTCTCGGTAGGAAAAATATCCCAGTCTTGAGCGAGTGTTTCCAAAGGTAATTTTCAGCGTTGCACCGTGAAGCCCCGTTTTTTTGTCGAGTCTTCTCAGCTCCTCTCTGATCATTTCTTCGGTAAAAACCAAATTCATAAAAAATTCCTCCTATTTTATGATATATATATCAAAACATATAATTTACCCCTCAAAAAATGGGGGAAAAATGGATTTTAAATAAAATATTGATATATATTGATTTTTTATGTCCTATAAAATATAATAAAATAAAACGCTGTCAAATAAAAAATCCCCCTTTTTCTGAGGGGAAAAGATTGATGTAAACATGAAGTGAGGAAAAGGCAATGGGTGAAACAATAATTCAAAAACAAAAAAATGTTCCGGGACACACAGAAACAGCCAGGCGCTTGGAGGGGTTTTTAAAATATGAATTCTCAATCAATATGAAAGAAGAGGCTGATTTTTATATCAGGAGAATGGAGGAGATTAATGCTTCGGGAGAAGACCTTTCTGCTTTGTCATCTTTGAATAATAAGCTTTTGGAAATTTTAAGAAATGTTCCTGAATACATGAGAGATCATCGCGAGTTAACGGTGGGCGGAAAGATAAAAATTGCTTCGTTGATGGAGACTTTTGACGATTGCGAAAAGAACGCCGAAGCGATTGAGGAATACAAAAAATATGTTTCTAAGCTTAAGTCTGTTTCTGAGCTTGATTCTCTTTTCAGAGAAAGAATTAAAAAAATCTATAGCTTTTTTCATTCTTCAGATGAATATATGAGCCGAATGGTAACGGAGCTTCTTGAAGAATACAACGAAAAAATTCAAAACGAGGGTGAAAAATATGATTTAACCCAGCCTGTCAGACTTTTGATTTTAAAGCATTTTATCAGGCAGTTCGGTTATTGCGATGAAGTGTCATATAATAAAAGTCTTTTTTCCTCCGAAGATGAGGAGAAAAAATTTGAAAAGTATTTTTTAGAAAAATTCAACAACGAAAAGCTGAAGGAATATGTTGAAAATAAATGCGGCGGCGACTATATGAAGCTGACCGATAACGTTTTTTCAGCCTTGGAAAAGGGCGATTTCAGCGACTACGCCAATAAGGTTGCAAAGCTTATTGGTAACATTAAATATAAAGCTAATCTTATTATGGTGTCGCCAAAGCTTTGCGAAAAAATCTGCGCCTTGATTTCCGACGATTATCTTTCAGAAAGAGCAAAAGACAGAACCGCCGTTTATATTTCAGATTGCTTTAACAAAGATTTTTATGAAATTGATTTAAACTGGATAAAAGACTTTGGTAATACTGAATTGAGCGACGAAACAGAAAGCCTTTATAAAGAGCTTGTTCAGGGCTTTTCCAAATCGAGAGAGCTAAAAGATTTCTCTCTTTCTCAGCGTCTTTTTTCACTTGTGAAAAATCATGCTCATGAAATTGACTATCTTCCCAAATACAGAAGCGTTCTTATTTCTATCTACAGAGAAGCTCTCAGACCTTTTAAACACGCAAAAACGCTGGACAGAGTGATTGGAAAAGATGCTTTGAAAAGAAGCGATTTAATAAGCTCCCTGCCTGAAGACATAGTTTCTGTGTTTATAACAGACGATGAAAGGCTGGAAATTATTGTTGATAAAATCTGCTATAGCCTTCCCGAAAATCCTGAGCTTCTTAAGGTCTTTTCAAAAATCTATGGTGAAACTGTTATAAACCCAAACAAAGTAACAGTAAAAGCCTCTTTGGGAAAATCGCTGTTTGGCTCGGTTATAAAAGAAACAAAACTTAAAGAGGGACCGAAGAGAGAGCTGATTACTGCCGTTGAAAAAGAGTTTTTGAGAAAAAATGAAATTGATGTTGAAGAAAAGCTTTCAAAAGAAAACTATCTGTTCCTTCTTTTAAACTGCTATGGAAGTTATTTTGCAATAAGCGATTTGAGCGATAAAACATTTGAAATTTTTAATAACTTCCTTGAAGACAACAGAAGAAAAATGACTCTTTTTGATGCATTTGACCCGGATAAATTAAAATTTGTTGATTTCGAAGAGAGCAAAGAGCTTAAGAAAATGGTTCTGACCTTTGAAAAAAAAGTTCTTGAAAACAAAAGTGAAGCTGAAAGAGAAGAATATCTTCGTGAAATTTCAGAACTTGTTTTCAAAGGCGGAAGTGATGTGAAAATAACCTATAAAAACCACAAGGAATTAATAAGGGTAATTGCTATTTTAACAGGTGGGTTTGCCTCAAAAATTCCCGCTGAAAAAGAGCTTGTTGAGCTTATGAAGTTGGCGCTGAAAAAATGGAATTTAGATTTTTCAAAAGAAACAAAGGTAAAATCATTAGCTGACATAGTTGCGCCCTGCAAAAGAAAAATTGAAAAATTAAGGGGAAACGAATTGCCTGACAGCGAAGAGGAAAAACAGGCTCTTTCGCGGTTCGTTGAAAAAGCCGAGAGTCTGATTTCAGACAAAGAAAGCTATATGAAAAAGCTTAACAGCATTGTTATTAAAAGATATACTGACGCTGTGGCAACAAACAAAAACAGCCTTTATCAAGCTGTTTTAAACAAGCTGAAAAAATCAGGGCTTGAAAAAGAAAGAAATACTTTCTTTGACTCAGAAAAAGGCTTTGAATTTCTGAAAATAGCCGATTCCCTTGCAAGTTCAAAATTCAGCAGTCAGACTGAGTCGTTCAGAGAAAATCTTTATCTTTTTGCCATTGCTTTTGAAATGACTTTTGTTAAGGCTGAAAAAGAGAAAAAGGATTCAGACCGAAAAGATATTGAAAAAAATCTCTTTTTTGATTATTACTGCGATAATTTTGCCAAAAAGTCAGATGAAATGCTCAAGCATCATAAAAAATATGTTTCCGGAAAAGCGATTAACTATAAAAACTTTGCCGAGATAACAGTTTTGTGGTTTTTAGCCAAGGAAAGAGAAGAAATGACTGCCAAGGAAAAGCTGGTAGGAGCATATTCGGTAATTTATTCTTCCTCGGTTTCTGAAAGCGAAACGGAAATAACAGATGAAGTTCCTTTTGAAAAAACAGGTGCTGAAACGAAAAGCAACGTTTTAACTCCGCAATTTGAAGAAGATTTCATTACTCAGGTGCTTTCGAAAAAAACTCCACAGATGCTGAAAGCTCACCTGACGGAAAAATATAACTGCAGCAGAGCAAACGGTCCTTTTGGTGCAGACTCAAAAAACAGAAGAGCTGAAATTATTTACAGAAAGCTTCTTTCAGACGTTAATTCTCTTCTCAAAGATGTTATTGAAAAAAGATTGTTTGAAAGCGACACGGATGTTGAGGAAAAAGATAACATCAAAAACTTTTTTGAAAGCCTTTATTTAGCTGATATTGATTTTTCAAAAGAAGATCAGGAGCTTCAGAAAATAATCAGACTGATTTCTGAAAGATTGGAAAAAAGCATAAAAAATGAAGAGATTGTTTATGTTGATTCTTCAAGAACTTCAATAATAATTCTTTGCTATTTTTATATGATTCTTTTGAATTTCAAAAACAGAGAAACAGACTCCACAAAGAAAATTGAAAACATTTCTTTCAAAATATTTTTGAAAAGGTTTTGCAAAGGACGAAAAATGGTTATTTCTGAGGTGGATGAAACAACATTGGAAAAAATCAGCAAAACAATTATTTTTGAAGGAACAGACAAGCTGTTGGAGGAGGCAGGTTATCAGCCGGTTAATTTAAAAAATATTTTTGATACCTACATAGTTTTCCTTGCCTACAGAGATTCATTAATTCCCTATTACAGTGAAATCAAAGAGAGTGATTACAATAAAAAAACAAAAAACAATATTTCAAAAAAAGGGATCTGACCGCCTTGAGATGAAGGATGCGGCGATTCATTGCGAAAGCCTGACGGCTGAAATCGCTGCTGTTGCAGACGGAGTTTCTTCCTGTCGCAACGGAAAAAAAGGAGCTGAAATTGCCGTGAAAGCGGCAGCAGAGCTTCTTCTTGAAGAAACGGAATATTTTTTCTCGTCAGAGAAAGAAAAAATAGCGGGACTGATTGTTTCATATATCAGAGATAAGATTTTTTCTTTTGTTGAGAAAAATAACCAAGAGCCTGAAAGCTATGCTTCTACGCTGAGCTTTGTTTGCCGTAATAAGAAAACAAACGAAGTAATGACCTTTCTTTTGGGTGACAGCCTGATTTTTTCCTTTGGCGAAAAAGAAAAGCACCGTTTAGCTTGCAAACCGGTTTTTCTTAATGATTTCAAAACTATAACAACAATGACTGAGAACGCCGAAAAATTTGTTGACATAAAAAGAAATGCGCCGAAAGATATTTCTTATTTTGTTCTTGCTACTGACGGCGCATGGGCGTCATTTTATGAAAACAGCGGTTTTGCCGAAGATTTTAAAGCGATAACAGAAAAAGAAATAGTGGAATATCTTAAAAAACAAGAGTGCAAAGACGATTGCAGTGTTGCGTTTTTGAATTTGAAAAAAGGAGCTTAAAAATGAAAGAAATTTTGAAAGGGGCGGAGCTTGAAAGAGAGCTGGCAGGAAGAAGCTCTCTTAGCGGAACGATTAAACTTCGTGAAAGAAAGTCAAATGTTAAGGCCGTTATAGATGATTTTGAAATTGAGGGTGTTTTACACGCCGGAAGCACCTGTATCTGCTACAGAGCAGTTCGCTTTTTTGAAAACGGAATGGAAGAAAGCGGAATTTTAAAAGAGTTTTATCCCGTTGATTCAAATAATTTTCAGGAATCATTTCACCTTGAAAGATTTGACATTGACTGCGCTGAGCTCTCGAAACAGCTTTATTCAAACAAATCAACAATAAATAATTTTATAAGAGCCAGAAATGAATTTACCCGTTGCTATGAAAAAATAGACGCACTTATAAAAAAAGACGAGAAAAACAAAAGCTTTTTTTCACCAATCAGAATTTATCGCGGAATAGCCGACAAAAAAGAAAAAGAAAACTATACTGTTTATATCTGGAGTCCTGCCGACAGTCTGATAAAAAGTTTTGATGACCACCTTTTGCAAATGCATAAAAGAATAGAAGATGAGTTGAATAATCCTCAGCAGGAAAATATTAATCTCTTCCTTTCTTATGAGCTTCATACGGTTCTTCAGACAATGAGGGCGCTGGCAGTTGGTGTTGAAAGGCTTCACATGAATTCTCTTCTTCATCTTGACATCAAGCCTTCAAATTTCGGAATAAAAAATCTTGGCGTAAACGACGGAAACAATATTTCTGTAACACTTTTTGATGTCAACTCCATCGACTCTGCTCTTTCTGCCTATGAAAACCCAAAAACAACGGGAACTCCTTTTTTCAGAGC
This sequence comes from Clostridia bacterium, assembly GCA_017474045.1. Lineage (GTDB taxonomy): Bacteria > Bacillota > Clostridia > Oscillospirales > Acutalibacteraceae > UBA6857. The sequence continues at coordinate 34,166 of JAFUHX010000009.1, forward strand.
ACCCGAATTAGTCAAAGACCCGAACTGCAAAGAAGAGCTTGACGGAGCCTCAATTTTAAGTGACGTTTTTTCTCTCGGCTGCACTCTTTATAATGCGATTATTTTAAATGAGGGCGAAAGAGGTCTTTATGAATGTCAGAATTTTGATAAAATCGGTCTCTTCCTCAGACAGTCGCTGTTCATGCGCTCAGAATACAACTCAAAATCACAGCTTAGTGATGCACTGGAAAAGCTTCTGAAGCGTTCCCTTGCCAGATATGAAAGCGATTTCCAAGACGGAATTGAAAACTATTTAAGCGTTAGCGGCTTCATAAAAGATATTGAAGAGGCTGACAAAATTTTAGAAAAACAAATTGTTCTTGCCCGTGAAGCCGGAAGCGACAAAACGGCAAAAATCGAGTTGATAAGCAAAGAAGACTACTACAGCGAAAAAACAGACGGCGGTGCCACCAGCGGAATCCAGTGCCTTTTATATGACAAACCTCTTTATGACTATATTGACGAAAATGGAAGGCTTGATGTTTTAGTTCTCGGTGCCGGAGTTTATTCTCAAAAATTTATAGATATTGCCTTTGAGCTTTCTCAAATCAAAAATTGCTATATTGATATCACCGTTATAACCAATGAAAAGCAAAAAGACGAAAGCCGCTATTTAGGCTCAAGACCTGAATTCTTGAAATATTTCAGGGTGGGTGATGAAGAGCCGGAATGTGATGATTTGGGCAAAATCAGCTTTTTAAACATTGAAAAAGGAAGGTTTTCAAAAAAACATAACAATGCCGAAATTGCTAAAAAGGTTCTCGAAGGAAGAGAAAAAAGGTTTTCCTATGTGTTTATAAGTCTTGCTGACGACGGACTTAACAAAAAGGTTGCAAGGGATTTAGAAAACTGCTTTGAGCTTTTTAAAGAAAAAGCAATTATAAATTTCATAACCTATTATGAAGGGCCTTTGCAGAAAGATGAAAATAAAGAATCTGACGGAAAAATTCTTGTTAATCCTGTTGCCGTTAAAAACACCCTGACAAACCATAAAGACTATAAGCTTCTGACCCGAATGGCGTTTAACTGCCATCTTTTGTGGGGCAACGGCGTGAATATTGACTTGGCAAAAACCTACGGTGAATTCAGAGCAGCATATACATACACAAGCTCATTTGCCCACGCTCTTTCAATCAAATATAAGCTGAAAAGCCTCGGGCTGAATTTTGACTCGGTAGCAGAGGCGCAAAACAGCGGAAAACTAGAAGAGCTTCTCAGCGAAATTACTCAGGCTTACATAAAACTCATCGGAACTGACCAAAATCAGACCGAAGCTCAGAAAGAAACAGTTAAAGAGCTGACTTTGTTTGAGCATAGGCGCTGGCTTGTTAATATGATTTGTTCTCAATCATACAGAGGAATGACCGAGGAAGACATTGAAAAGCTGAAAGACAGCAACAAAGACCACCGAAACCGAAAACATTCCTGCGTTGCTTCTTCAAATATCAGAAGCTCGCTGAGCGAAGGTGTTTGGAAAAGCTTTGAAAAATGGGATGAGCCTGATCTGGAAAAAACAGAAGATTTTCAGAATCTGGATTCTTTAGATAAAATCTCTGTTTTGCTCCACCGCCGTTTCATGAAGCTTGCTGAAATTAATAAAAACAACCGAATGGAAAGCGAAATTGCGGCAATAAGAGGCTTGCTCTCAGGCGAAACAGAAGCTCTGGCATTATTCAATGCATATCTGATTTCCATGAGGGCAGTTTCTTCTCAGAAAGCGAGAAATGAAAACGCTATTTCAAACCACAGACACACTCGGGAATCGTTTTTGAAATATTTAAAAGCTCAGAATCTTCTGCACTCGAAAAAAATAAAGAAGCTTATCAAAGATATTGAAGACAATTTCCTTGCGATAAAAATGGCCTATGAATATACTGACTATAAGGCAAAAGACGAGCTTCTTGTTAAAAATATTCCTTTTATAATTAACTACAGCACGTCGCTGAAGCTTTGTGTTCCCTTTGTTAAAAGAAGAGAAAAAAACGAATGGTTTTCAAATGTTGCTTCTTCTCTTGTAATCAATCCAAGGTCAGTAACATATCTTGTTGACGCCGATGAGGAAACAATGGCTTTTGTTAAAGAGGCACTCTCAAACGTTACTAAGGTTATGGACAGCCACAGCCTTCAGACAAAAATTACGCTGATAATATATATGAAGCTTAAAAACTCTCAGTCTGAAATTAAAAAAGGTGAAATTGAAAAAGAGCTGAAAGAGGTTTCTGAAAGAATTATCAGCGTTGACACCGTTGAAGTTAAAAATCAAAAAGACTTGGTTAAACGTTTAAGAAACACCTTTGAAACAAACAAAAATTCTTCGGCAAGATTTGATGCGGTTGAAATTAACGATGAATTTATCAGCGGAACAATTTATTCAATTGATGATTTTTCAATTCCCACCTTTGAGTTTGACTCAATAAACAAAAAATTCACTACCGAAGATAACGAAAAAGGATACATCTGGTTTTCAGGAATTCCTTTTAATGTTCATCTTAATATTGAAGATATGTTTGCCGCGCAAGGAAGACTGAGCATTTTTTATGAGCCTGAGCTTCAGAAGGATTATGAGTCTATCTGGAATAACTGCTATTATTGCGAAAAGGGTGGAGACACAAAAAAAACAGCGGCGTGGAAAGCTCTTTGTAATCTTCTCGGAACCTATGCGCAAGAGAACCGGTCAATTGTTTCCTTTGACCTGAAAAACAATACCGACGAAGCGGCGTGGGAGGAAGAGACAAAGGTTTTCGCACCTATATTTTGCAAGGATACGCTTAAAAGAATATTTGCCTGTCTCAAGGACGGAAAAAACCACCTGATTTCTCAGAGTTCAGACATCAGCGAGCATAATTCTTCAACGCTGAAGCTTTGTTTCGGCGCCTCTAAAAAAACGAAAGAAAAAATCATGTTGCTTTTGAAAAATCCCTATCTTCTTTCGGATTCTTCAAAAATTGAAGTCGTCAGCGTTAACGAGGGCAAAAAGCTTCAGATTTATTTCAACAGTTTGATTATTGAGAGCCTTTCATGGCAAAAAATTGAAGCCTTTGTTAAAAGCAAAAAGCAGGAATATCTGTTTAAAACGTTGAAAAGAATTTTTGAATATCTGGTAAAAGAGGGCTATTTAATTGTCAGTCGGGCTGAAAACCCTGAGGAGTTTGATTTAAGCTTTTCTTCTTATCAGATCAAAGATCTTCTCATAAATGAAGGCCGCCTTCTTGAGCTTTATATTTATTATAAAACTCTCGCTGAGGGATATTTTGATGAGGTTAAAACAAGTCTTGAAATTCAGAAGAAAAGAAATGACAACGAAGAATATTTTTCAACTCAGGAATTTGATATGGTAACTATCAAGGGTATGAGAACCCAGCTCATTGAAGTAAAGGCACAAAAGAAGCTAGAGCAGGGATTTTATCAAAAGCTCGATTCCAACGGAAGAAAGTTTGGAATAAACAGCGAGCTGACCTTGATTGCTGATTTCGGAAACTATTTGAACGAAGAAAGAATTGCCGAAAATCAAGAAATAATTGACCGTGGTGAAGAGGACTACAAGGTCAGAACCGTTTGCAAAGCTGAAGATATTAAAAATATCGGCAGGGTTTTAAAAAATATTGAAAACTGACGAAAGTCAATCAGCCGGAGATCAAAACGAAATCTCCGGCTGACATTTTATTTTTTTGGTGCGGGTTGATAATCCATATCCGAACCATATTTGATTCGTTCTTATAAGGGCGCACTTACTCACCACCGTAAAGGCGATGTGTGAAACTTCATGTAATTATAAAGGATCATTTTAAGTAAAAACTTTACCTTATAATTAGTCATTTTTTAGTCAAATCAATATTATCATCTGTGTTTACTTGTTTATATTTTTTCTTGCAATGAGTTTTAACCAACAAATATGTTACTAAAGGAATCATAAATGTTGTCACCAAAACAACTAAATAAATCAACCAATCTTCGGCATAATCCCAAAAATAATACTTGATACCCGAAAAAGATGCATCAAAAACAGCTCCAATAGGATAAAAAACAGTTGCAATAGGTATAAATAACAAAAGCAACGGATTGCTGTCACTTGGTGTTAGAAGAGCAATTATGTAAGAACATAAAGAAAGAAATGTGGTGGTAATAGCTGACTTGAACAATACTTTGCGGTTTTTAGTATTTGCAATTATAGCAAAATAAATATTTATTGCGGTTATTCCTATAAAAGGTACTAATACTATAAAATCAGGTAAACTAAATATCAAATCTTCAATTTTAGTATTATAAAAAATTAATAAAGGATCCTCTATAATGGTACCGAAAATTAAAAATATCATTATAATAAATGAACCGAGAAAAATGTCCTTCTTTGAACTCTTAGATGATTTCATTAAAGTCACTCCTATCAATAGGTGTATAAATAGGTTGCTAATAAATATTGTTAAACTTCCGGGTTGTCTTTTCCTTCACTGTAATTGTTTATCATAAAGCCGGCTATTAATTGAAAAACAGCAGCAATAATTGTTGCTACACCAACAAAAATATTTATAACAGTTAAAAACATGGTAGGCAAAGTGATAATTATTTCAGCTCCGACAGCAATAAGGTAAAGCCATGACAACTTATTTAAACGATGTTTTTCTCTTTTTTCTGTTAAGGAGAAGCCGATTATTAAAGCTGTTGTCGCGAATACATTGACCAGGGTTACACAAAAGCCATAGCTTGTAGTAAAAAGAAACTCTAACCAATAGTATTCATAGTTTGAAAAACATATGGTTGATATGACAATAATCAAGTAAGCAAAAATATTGAGTGTTTGTACCAATATAAAACGTATTCGTGCTTTTTTCATAAAATTAACCTCCCCCTAGTTGAACTGATGAAAAAATAATAAACACATAATTTTATTATTTTATATCATAATTCAAAATAAAATGCAATACAACTTTATTTCACATATGATTTTAGATAAACAAAAAATCCGAACCCTTTTCCTATTGGGAAAATCTGGTTCGGATTTTTCTGGTTTGGTGCGAGAGTTCATAAGGGATTTACTCAAAATACAAGTAAAACCGGCTTCAAACATCGTATTCCACACTCCCTGCTTTGCTGAAACAGATAAAACAGAAAGGATAAATATTATGAAGACTAATAATATCACTTACAGACGAGTGGAGATTATAACATCCCTAACCTCATCATCCGGCCCGAAGAAGCAAACATCACTCTCGGCAAATTGGGTGAGCGAGTGCCGGTGGCACTCAAACAGGCGAACCGACCAATCCGGCAGGCGAGAAAAGATGCACAAAGATTACCTTGAACATAACAAACGAGGTCTGTTTATGCTGATGATTACCAAGTGCACACTTTGGCCGTATCTTGCAGATGTTGACCATCAGGCAAATGAAATCTTTGTCTCGAGAAAAATGCAGATATTAATTACAACTTTCAGGATAAATTCCGTCAGTTATTTACTGCCTATTAGCTTAGTATATATAATAACAAAGCATAATTTTGCTCTTTCGCCGATAGGTTTATAATAGTATATCAAAAAATGCATCTAATTAAATAAATTCCGGATAAGAAAATTTAATTAATCATTTTCTATCACTCTTGGTTAAACTCTTGCCCCTCTTCCTATACTCGCTCGGCGTCATGCCGGTATATTTCCTGAACAAACGGCTGAAATACAGCGCATTGTCATAACCGACAGTAGCTGCTATTTCAGCTATATTTTTATTGCTGTTTTCAAGGTAACCCTTTGCAGCAGCGATTCGCAAAGAAACGATATACTGCATAGGCGGTACCTTCATAACGCTTTTGAAGCTGTGGATAAACCAGTTGACACTCATAAGATGCTCCTGAGCGTACTGCTCAATGGATATGGGCTTATTGTAGTTGTCATTGAAATAGTGCACAGCTCGTTCAATATCGTCAATGGTATCATTTTTCGCCTGTTTGCCTTCTTTGATATAACGGTTAATGGTAAGAAAAATATGATGCATATAAAGGCTTATCATTTCATCATAGTTTTCACGCTGAAGCTGCAGCTCTCTGATAATCTGATTATATATCCAGGGGTAGTCGGGAGAAATGCCCGTAAAGAAAACATTTTCCTCCTTAGGAAGCTCATATCGGTCGAGATATTCTTCAACTTTCCATCCCGTGAAATGAACCCAGTACACTTCAGTTTTGTCTTTTGCGTAGTAATAATAAACCTGAGGCTCACCGGGACGGAAAAGAATCATATTTCCCTTTGTCACAACAGTCGGCGTTTTGCTGCCTTTAAAATAGAACTCTCCTTTGCCTGCGGCAATGTACAAAAGCTGATAATCGTTTCTTCCCTCAGGGTGAGGCGTTTCAATTACAGGAGTAGTATGAACACGGTAATAGCCGCAGTTATTAATCCTTAAAGGAACACTCAGGTCCTCTAAGTTGGGGTTTTCATCATCAACATACGCTACGTTAATATACAAGAGAATCCCTCCCTGTGTGATTATGTTCATATTATACACCATATTAACCTTGCTTTCAACTACATACAAAGTGATTTTGTGTATATATTGGTTAATTTTATACATTGAAAACAAAATAGCACGCTTGTATAATGAAATCGTAAACTAAGCTTGGTAAACGAAACAATAAACAAGGAGAAAGAACAATGGAACAGAAAAAGTATTTAAAATGGTATCACAAAGTCGGATATGGCTCCGGCGACGTTGCAGGTAACTGCGTTTATGCACTCTTAACAGCATTTATGATGATTTATCTGACCGACACGGTTGGACTTAGCATGGGTATTGTAAGCACCTTGATTGCAGTTTCAAAAATTTTTGACGGTGTATCGGACTTCTTTTTTGGCAGAATGATTGATAAGACCCACACAAAAATGGGTAAAGCTCGCCCTTGGATGCTCTGGCCTTATATAGGATGCTCGGTTGCTCTTGTTGCTTGCTTTGCAATTCCTATGAACTGGGGCGAAACAGCACAGTACATTTTCTTCTTTATCGCATATACCCTTCTTAATGCAGTATTCTTTACCGCAAACAACATTGCCTACGCTTCACTTACTGCTCTTATCACTAAGAACACAAGCGAAAGAGTTCAGCTCGGTTCCTTCCGTTTCATCTTTGCCTTCGGTACAAAGATTATTATTGAAGCCGTTACAATTCAGGCAGTAAGTATGCTTGGCGGCGGTGCTTCCGCTTGGAGAACAATTGCAATAATTTATGCGGTTCTCGGCCTTATTGTAAACACAATCTCAGTTTTCTCAGTTAAAGAGCTTCCCGAAGCAGACGAAGGCATGGAAAAAGAACGTGAAGAAGAACATAAGCTCACATTCTTCAAATCCTTCGGCTTGCTTATGAAGAATAAGTACTATGTTATCATCTGTGTAACCTACATTATGACTCAAATTTACGCTTCCGTTATCGGTATGGGCACTTATTATGCAAAGTATATTCTCGGTAACGAAGAACTCTTCAGCGATCTTTCACTTGCCATTAACATCACAATGGTTATAGCTCTGATTGCATTGCCTATGGTTATTCAAAAGCTTGGCGGTATGTATAAGCTCAACATTGCAGGTTATGTTCTTGCAACGGTAGGCCGTCTCGGAGTTATGGTTGCCGGTTATATGGGCAGTATCCCTCTTATGCTTGCTTTCACAGCTCTTTCAACCTTGGGTATCGCTCCTCTTCAGGGCGACATGAATGCACTTATCGCTTCCTGCTCTGAATACACAACATTAAAGACAGGTCACAGACTTGACGGTATGATGTACTCATGCTCATCGCTCGGCATCAAAGTCGGCGGTGCTCTCGGTACAGCAATCTGCGGTTGGCTTCTTGACTTTGCAGGCTATGTTGAAAACGCAGCAGTGCAGACCCCCGCAACAGTTAATATGCTCCATTTCCTCTATCTCTGGGCACCTGCAATTCTTTGCGCAATCGTAACCGTTCTTCTTTTACAGCTTAAGGTTGAAAAGGCTAACGAAAAGCTCCTTGCCGAAAAGCATATGACAGAAGACGATGTTGAAGTAGTTTACGGCAATGTATAAGGGTGAATATTATGAAAGAATTTCAAAAATTTGACCGTATAGGCACTACGCCTCACAGAAGCTATTATATTCCCTTTGCACCTGAGGATATGGTAAAAACAAAGCACTCAATTTTGGACCGCACCTCAAGCTCAAGATTTACATCTCTCGACGGTGTATGGCAGATTAAACAGCTTGACCATGTGGAAGACTTTGATGTCAATGAAATGCTCGGAGATTCCATTCCCGTCCCTGCCTGCGTGCAGATGCACGGATATGACCATATACAGTATCTCAATATCAGATATCCCTTCCCCGTAATGCTCCCTCATCTGCCTTATGAAAATCCTTGCTGGCATTATCGCCGTACATTTAACCTTAAAAAGCAAAAAGGTGAAAAGTATTATATCAACTTTGAAGGCGTTGACAGTGCATTTTACATTTACATCAACGGTCAGTTTAAGGGATACTCACAGATATCTCATGCAACAAGTGAGTTTGATATTACCGAGCTTGCTGTAAACGGCGAAAACACTATTGATGTGCTTGTTCTTAAATGGTGCATTTCCACTTATCTTGAGTGTCAGGATAAATTCCGCTTTTCGGGCATCTTCCGTAATGTATATATGCTTACCCGTCCCGAAAACCATATTACTGATTACAAGATTGAAACATCATTTTCAGATTCTGACGGCATACTCACATTTATAAATGAAAGCTCTGTTGATATTAAAATTGTTCTTGAAAACAACAGCGTTATTGTTCCGGGAAAGATGAAGGCTGAAATGGTTGTTCACGATGTTAAGCCCTGGACTGCTGAAAATCCGAATCTTTACACCCTTGAGCTTTATGCAAACGGTGAAAAGATAATTGAAAGTGTCGGCTTCAGAGAGATTACCATTGACGGAAAAGTTTTCAAAATCAACGGCGAGCCTGTAAAGCTAAAAGGTGTAAACCGTCACGATTTCAACTGTGAAACTGCAGCAACCGTAAGCCTTGAAGAGTTGGCAAGAGACATTCATCTGATGAAAGAGCTGAATGTAAATGCAGTAAGAACCTCACATTATCCCAACAGTCCCGAATTCTATATGCTTTGCGACACCTTCGGCATTTATGTGATGGATGAAGCTGACCTTGAAATGCACGGTGCTTGCAGTCGTGACGGAAGATATGATGTGGATTTATGGTCTGAGTACGCAGAAAACGACTTCTTCACTCCCGGTATTACAGACAGACACGCCGCATTGGTTGAGCGTGACAAAAACCGTCCAAGCGTAATTATCTGGTCTCTCGGCAACGAAAGCTCCTTCGGAAAAGCCTTCTTCAAGGGTGCAAACTATATTAAAGGCCGTGATAAAACAAGACCTGTTCACTATGAAGGCTTACAGAATGCAAATCCGAAATACTACTATACCGAGCTTGTGGATATGGTAAGTATGATGTATCCGAGCTTCCAGAAAATCCGAGAAGACGTTCTCGATAACCCTAAAGAAACCCGTCCCTTTGTGCTTTGCGAGTATACACACGCTATGGGTAACAGCTGTGGTGATATTGCCGAGTATTGGGATATGATCTACAACAACGAACAGATGATGGGAGGCTTTGTATGGGAATGGGCAGACCACGGTATCAAGACAGACAAAGGCTTCCTTTACGGTGGCGACTTCAAGGAGCCTGAGCACGATGGCAACTTCTGTGCAGACGGTCTTTTAACTCCCGACAGAAAGCTGAAGTCTAATGCTCTTGAAATGAAAGCGGTATATGGCGGTAAGACCAAATCAGAGGTTAACATTGTTGAAATTCCCGCAAGCACCTACAAGTTCTCGTCAGCGATTGATATTGAAGTCAATGAGCATACGGGTGAAATCACTTCGATTAAGGCAGACGGTAAAGAGGTTCTTCGCACACCGATGCACTTCAACATTACCCGTTTCACAGATAATGACCGTGACCTCGTTCCCCATTGGATTGGCAGATGTCATCTTGATGCTTGCAGACCTCACATCTTCTCCTGTGAAAAGAATGAAAATTCCTATAAATTCAAAGGCTGTCTAGCGGCTAACTGCCTGATGCCTGCCGCAGAATTTGAGCTTATGTATGAGGTTGCAGGTAATGTTCTGACTGCAACTATTGAATACAAGCTTGCTGATTATGTTGAAAGATTTCCTCGCTTCGGTGTTGAGTTCGGCGTAGATAAGGCTCACGGTAATTTCTCTTATGCGGGCTTTGGTCCGACAGAAAGCTATGTTGATAAGCACATTGCCTGCGAATACGGCTACTATGTAAGCTCTGCCCGTGAGAACTATGACCGTGAATACATCCGTCCTCAGGAATCAGGCAGTCACTATGCCTGCAAATATATGGCTGTAAAGGATTTGTTCAAGGTAACAGCAGAACAGCCCTTCTCATTTTCAGTAAATCCCTATACGACAAAACAGCTTTGCGAAACACTTCACTCCTTTGAGCTTGAGGAAAACGACTTTGTAAATGTTTGTATTGACCTTGCAATGAGAGGCGTAGGCTCTCACTCCTGCGGACCTGAGCTTCCGGATGAATATGAGATTCCGAAGACTTACAAAAATACTTTTAAGTTTACATTCTAAATTTAATACAAATAAAATCATTCGATGCGGTTTAATTACCGAACAGAAAAAATCGGAGACGCCACATCTGAGGTGTCTTCGATTTTTTAGTGCTTAAACTGTATATATAAAGTTTAAATATGGCTATCATATAAAAGATAAGGAATAAAGGAATGGTATTATGGATTCGATTTTAGATTTTTGGTCTCAGATGACCTCAAATCCACTTCTTTTCATTGCAGTAATACTTACATTAGGTGTTATTTTGGTTAACGGTTGGACAGATGCACCTAATGCTATAGCTACCTGTGTTGTAACACGGTGTATGCCACCAAAAGCGGCAATACTTATGGCGGCGGTTTTCAATTTCCTAGGCGTATCAGTTATGACTCTTTTTAATGCGACTGTTGCTGAAACCACTACAAAAATGGTGGATTTCGGTTCAGATTCGGACACAGCAATCATTGCGTTGAGCGCGGCGCTATTTGCCATTGTTCTGTGGGCTACAATTGCTTGGGTGTTTGGAATTCCCACAAGCGAAAGCCATGCACTGATTGCCGGTCTTACGGGTAGTGCAATCGCACTTCATGGTAGTTTGGACGGTGTTAACGGCAGTGAATGGATTAAGGTCATTTACGGTATCGGTATTTCAGTTATATTAGGCTTCGGACTGGGTTGGTTAGTATGTAAGCTTGTTACAAAAATCTTTTATAACGCTGACAGACAAAAAACAGAAACTTTCTTCAGAACGGCTCAAATTGTAGGTGCGGCTTCAATGGCATTCATGCACGGCGCACAGGACGGACAGAAATTTATGGGTGTTGTTCTTCTTTGTGTGTATATGTCCAAAGGACAGTCTTTGCCTTCAGATATAAACATACCTATATGGCTTATGGTTGTTTGTTCCGTTATTATGGCGGCAGGTACCGCTATGGGTGGTAAAAAGATTATCAAATCCGTTGGAATGGATATGGTAAAGCTTGAAAAATATCAAGGGTTTTCAGCAGATATCGCTGCTGCACTTTCTCTTCTGTTTTGTTCGGTGTTCAGTCTTCCTGTGTCAACAACTCATGCAAAAACCACATCCATTATGGGCGTTGGGGCAGTGAAAAGGGTTTCTGCTATTAACTTTGGTGTTGTAAAAGAAATGGTGCTTACTTGGGTGCTTACATTTCCCGGCTGCGGATTGGTAGGCTTTTTAATGACAAAACTATTTATGTTCATATTTGCTTAACAGAAAGGATTTTAATTATGGCTAAAGGTGATAAGTTTTATTTCGATAATTTTTCTGAAATTACCGAACTTACAAAAAAAGCGGCGCTATACCTTGTGAAATGTCTTGAAAATTATACCACTGACAATGTGGAGATAATGCTCAAAAATATGCACGAAATTGAAAACAATGCTGACAAAAAGAAACACGAAATGAATGCGGCTCTTGCAAAGGCTTTTGTAACTCCTGTTGACCGTGAAGACCTTGATATGTTAAGTCACACTCTTGATGGAGTTATAGATAAGATTGAAGAAATATTACAGAAAATCTATATTTACAATATTAAGAAAATTTCCCCTGCGGTTATAGTGTTTGCAAGGCATATTGTGAAATCCTGCGAGCTTCTCTGTGAACTTATGGACGAATTCAAAAATTTCAAGCGTTCCAAAAAAATCCACGACATAATCATTGAGCTTAACGATGCAGAAGAGGAATGCGATACTCTTTATCTGATGTCAGTACATGAAGCGACTAAAAATCCAGAAGATGTTTTTGCAACCCTTTCTCTTGTTAAAATATATGATTGCTTTGAAGCATGTGCAGATGCCTGTGAGCATGTGGGCGAATGTGTAAGAACAGTTGTTATGAAAAACACATAAACAGCAATTTGGTAATTTTTCACATATCTATCCCGTTTGTTTTAATCAATTTTTACAATGAAACTTTACAGATAAGTTGACAGGTGTAAAGCGTAGTGATATAATTCTCATCGTGATAATCATAAACATCAAGGAAGTAAAACTATGATAAGCAAAATTATAAAATTAAAAGAAGAAAAGAAGGCAGTAATCCTTGCTCATTACTACGCTCCCGATGAAGTTCAGCAAATTGCTGATTTTGTGGGTGATTCATTTTATCTTGCAAAAAAAGCAAAGGAGACAAGGGCTGATATAATAGTTTTCTGCGGTGTACGTTTTATGGGCGAAAGTGCGAAAATTCTGAATCCCGACAAAAAAGTTCTTATGCCTGACCCTACCGCTGACTGTCCTATGGCACACATGGTAAAGAAGGGTAAAATCGAAGAAATGCGAAATGCTTTCGGTGACTTATCAGTTGTGTGCTACATTAATTCAACAGCTGAACTGAAATGTCAGAGTGATGTTTGTGTCACATCCTCAAATGCCGTTAAGATTGTAAAAGCACTTAACAGTAAAAATATATTCTTCATTCCTGACAAGAACCTTGGATCTTTTGTTGCAAAGCAAGTCCCTGAAAAGAATATTATCCTTAACGACGGCTTTTGTCCGATACACGCTAAGATTACCTGTGATCAAGTGTTAAAAGTAAAAATGAAGCATCCTGAAGCGCTTATACTAAGCCATCCCGAATGCGAAAAGGAAGTGCTTGATGTATCCGATTTTATCGGCAGTACGGCAGAAATCATCGATTATGTAAAAAACTGCAATGCCGATGAGTTCATTATCTGTACAGAAAAGGGCGTTGAGTATAAGCTTCTTTGTGACAACACTGATAAAAGGTTCTTTTTTCCTGAGCCTTGCCCGTGCTGTACTGATATGAAGCTTAATACATTGGAAAACATTCTGAATGTGCTGACAACCGAAAGCAACGAAATCGTTGTGAATGAGGAAGTTATCCGTAAGGCTATGATTCCTCTTAACAAAATGCTTGAAATTGCGAGATGATAAAATGAATACAGATATTGTAATAGTAGGCAGTGGTGTGGCAGGTCTTTACTGCGCACTAAATCTGCCCGAATATAAAAAGATTACTATTGTAACCAAAGATGAAGCTCCTAAAAGTGATTCTTTTCTTGCACAGGGCGGTATATGTGTACTTCGTGATGAGGCGGATTTCAAAGCCTTCTATGAAGACACAATGAGAGCAGGTCACTACGAAAATAATCCCGATTCGGTAGAAATTATGATTCGTTCCTCTCAGGAGGTAATAAGAGACCTTGTTTTTTTTGGTGCAAAATTTGAAAAAGACGGTGAAGAATTTACATATACCCGTGAGGGTGCCCACTCAAATCCAAGAATACTTTTTCACGAGGATGAAACGGGTAAGGAAATCACACAGAATCTGCTTAATACCGTAAGAAACAGAAGAAATATTACCCTGATAGAAAACTTTACAATGGTGGACCTTATCTGCTATAATAACGAGTGTACAGGTATAATCGGTAAAGACAGCAATGGTGAGTATGTAAGTATTTCTGCTGATTACACTGTTCTTGCAACGGGTGGTATAGGCGGATTGTTCAAGCATTCCACCAATTACCGTCACCTGACGGGCGATGCGTTGGCTGTAGCCTTAAAGTATGGAATTAAGCTGCAGCATATTGATTACATACAGATTCACCCGACTACTCTTTACACAAAAAAGAACGGCAGAGAGTTTCTTATCTCAGAATCCGTAAGAGGCGAAGGTGCAATACTTCTCAATTCAAAAGGAGAAAGATTTGTAAACGAGCTTCTTCCGAGAGATGTTGTGGCAAACGCTATATTTGACGAAATGAAAAAAGAAGGCAGTGAACATGTGTGGTTGTCTCTTTCTCCCATACCTGAAGAAGAAATAAAAGCTCATTTTCCGAATATTTATCAGCATTGTCTTGAAGAAGGCTACGATGTAACCAAAGAGCCTATTCCGGTTGTGCCTTCACAGCATTATTTTATGGGCGGTATTGATGTTGATAAGTTCAGTAAAACATCAATGGAGCGTCTTTATGCTGTGGGTGAAACTGCCTGCAACGGCGTTCACGGACGCAACAGACTGGCGAGCAATTCACTTTTAGAAAGTCTTGTTTTTGCAAAGCGTGCCGCCGGTCATATGGTAAATAATTATCTTCCGGCAGAAAATAAAAGAGAAATAAAAATAGACCCGTCACAGTATGACGGATACGAAGAAAGATATAAAAATGCAGTTCTCGAAGCAATAGAAAAGGAGAAGAAAAAATGAACAGTATTACAATGAAGCTGAATGCAGATAATCTTATTTTGAGTGCCTTACAGGAAGATATCACAAGCGAGGACATTACAACAAATTCAGTTATGCCGCAGTATCAGCTCGGTGAAGTTGAACTTATATGTAAAGAAGACGGCATTGTTGCAGGTATTGATGTGTTTAAAAGGGTTTTTGAACTCCTTGATGAAAAGACTGAATTTGATTTCAGCTGTAAGGACGGAGATGCAGTTAAGAACGGTCAGAAGCTCGGAACTGTAAAAGGTGACATCAGAGTTCTTCTTTCAGGCGAGAGAACTGCTCTTAATTATCTTCAGAGAATGAGTGGTATTGCAACATACACAAGAAAGATTGCCGATTTATTGGAGGGTACTGATACAAAGCTTCTCGATACCAGAAAGACTACACCTAACATGAGAGTATTTGAAAAATACGCCGTTAAAGTTGGAGGCGGATACAATCATCGATATAATTTAAGCGACGGTATTCTCCTTAAAGACAATCACATCGGTGCGGCAGGCGGTGTAAAAGAAGCCGTTACCATGGCTAAAGAGTATGCTCCCTTTGTTCGCAAGATTGAAGTTGAGGTTGAAAATCTTGATATGCTCAAAGAAGCACTTGAAGCAGGTGCAGACATCATCATGCTTGACAATATGAGTGTTGAAGAAATGAAAGAGGCTGTAAAGCTTTGCCGGGGCAAAGCAGAAACAGAGTGCAGCGGCAACGTAACAAAAGAAAATGTGGCAAGACTTGTCGATATCGGTGTTGATTACATTTCAAGCGGTGCACTCACTCATTCTTCACCCATACTTGACCTTTCCCTAAAGAATCTTCACGCTATATGAATTTTTAATTCAAGGAGAAAATTATGAAGGCGCAGGAAAGAAGAAAAGCAATTATAAATATTCTGCTTTCAGAAGACAGACCGATACCCGGCGGTGAGCTTTCTGAAAAATGCGGAGTATCAAGGCAGATAATAGTTCAGGATATTGCCGTTTTGAAAGGTCAGGGCTTTGATATTCTTTCTACCCACAACGGCTACCTTGCGCAGAAGTCACCGTTTAAAGATAGAGTTTTTAAAGTTAAACACTCGACTGAACAGACTGAAGACGAGCTCAGCACGATTGTTGAACTTGGCGGAACTGTTGTTGATGTTTTTGTATGGCATAAGGTTTACGGAAAAATGTCGGCTCCTCTGAATATTTTCTCCGAACTTCAGATAAAGCAATTTATTGAAGGAATAAGAGCCGGAAAGTCAACAGAGCTTATGAACATTACGGGTGGTTATCACTATCATACTGTCCGTGCAGAAAAGGAAGAAACTCTTGATCTGATAGCAGAAGAATTATCAAAAAAAGGTTATATAGCACCGGAAATTTAATTTGGATTTGCAAAGATTCTCCTCAATCCTATATTCTTTTAAAACACAAGCCTCTTTCAATGGACAAAAAGAGGCTTGTGTGTTCTTTATATAGTTGATTAAAATTTGTGATAAAATTTTAGTATCACAGCCTGTTTTCAATATCAAGAGCTGCTTTGCTTCTTCTTCTGACAACAAAAACATTCTGTGCTCTGCCAAAATTACGAGGGCGATACCCTCACCATATAACTGTTAAGGTTGTCAAATAATCTTCAAGGAAGGATGTAATAATTCAATAACACTCAGAAGAAAAAACTTTTTCTTCTTGGGGGTAGGTGTGAAGCAAAAAAATATTTTTCAACTTTTTTCAAAAGTCGGAAATATTTTTGTAGTGTTTCTTCTCATTACTTTTAGGGGCGGTTTTGAAAAATGAAACTGCCCTCAAAAAAACGAGAGCAGTAAAAATGTTTGATTAGACAAATCGTGTGTCAACTAATGTATTGAATATAGCCTATGATAAACAGATGTAAAGGATAGTATATGTAAAAAAGCCATTTCATAATTTTGTTTATCTTGGGGCTTTGTCCTCTTTGTCCGTTATACATCATAATAACAGGTATTGAAAAGACAATTCCCATTTGTATAATCCCGTAAAGCTTATCAAGTGCAAAGAAATATACAACAGAATAAATAGCTACATAAAAAATCATCCATAACATCTGTTTTTTGAGATTTCCTCTGTTTGTGCCGATAGCCATAATGCAAAGGCTTGCAATACAGCTCCAGTCACTTGGGAAGGTAATAACGCAAATAAGTAATACAAGAATAACTTTTATGCTTGATTTTATTTTTTCGCTGTTTACAACACGAAGCATTACCAAGCCCCATGCAAGAGGCCACATAACACTTGTTTGATTGAAAATATCTCCGTAGTAAAATGGGATAAAGGATTTCCAATCAATGAAACTTGAAGACGCGAATATGTAGGCAAAATGCGATATAAACGCAAACGCAAATAACCGTAGAGTATATTTATTTATATTTTTAGTGTAGTGATAACCTTCCGCTATGAAATAACACATAATCGGGCATGTGAGTCTGCCGATTATATGTAACACAACAGGGATAATTCCATCGTTGTATCCCGGAAAAACCAACCACGCAATATGGTCAATAGTCATTGCGACAATCGCAATAATTTTTATTGTATTTGAGTTTAGTATCTTTTTCATAACCACTCTGCCAAATTATTTTCTCTTAAACTAATTATTCAGTTAAGTCACTTCTCGGAGCAATATTTTTTATTTCCGGTATAGCAGAGCTAAACTGCTTTCTTCCCGAAAAGGTGTTTTCCGACCTTCTGTCAGTTGAATTATCTGCCCAGGTGCTGAGGTTTGAAATACAAAACTTCAAAAAGCTGTTCATATAAACATCAAAGTTTTCCTGCTTACCGTTGAAGCTATATCCCTTAACTACAGGCTCTTTATTTTCCAAAAACAGTTCTCTTATTTCAAATATATCTAAAAGCTCGCCCTCTTTATCTGTGAACCAACAACCAAAGGACGGGTCAAAGGAGCACCATTTATCTTCTTCGGATATGTAAACCAAGCAAGTGAAATGAGAGCCTGTGAATTCCGAGGATACCATAGCCACAGGGAACGCTTTTATGCCTACAGCTATAAGGCAATCTGCAAACGCTATTGCTCTGTAACGGCAGTTAATCGCATGCTTAAAGGACTTATCAAATGAATAGTCCAAAATATCAAAGGTGTCATCATCCAGCATTTTCATTTGCATACCGCTGTAATATGTATGCTCTGTAAGCCATTCAAGAAGCTGAACGGTTTTGTCAAAATCGCTGTCAGCAGTTGCTATATCTGATAAATTATATTTTTCATTAAGCTGTATGTGGAAATCATAGGGCTTTATAATTTTATCAAGCTCTGTTTCTGCAAGCTCTGTTTTCTCCGACGCCATATCCTTAATGCATACAGGCTCTCTTAATAGCTCTTTTTCATAATCCATTTCAGAAACAAATTCAGAATACTTTTCACTACTGAATTGAACTATAATTCTATCGATTAAATCAAATCTTAGATTAACAACAACGAGAATTATAACTACTAAACCTATAATAATCGGGAATTTATATTTTTTCATTTTCCCACCCTCATCTCATTAAAACTTTATTATAAAATTATTATACCACACAGTTACAGCACAAATCAACCTGAATACATGTCCATGTGCTTTAAGTTTAAGTGTGAGGATTTTCTTATGCAAAAAACCAAAACAACGGAGATGAAAAAATGCTTTAGTAACCAACCGAAAAAGCAGTAAAAAGCGTGGGATAAGTCTTAGCAAACATTGATTGTGCATACAAATTTCACTTATTAGTGACAGCCTTAAAACTGTAAAAACCGACATAACAAAAAGTCGCACTCCTAAAGGAATGCGACGATACATAAAATTATTAAATTAAATACAAAACTCTATTTTAAGCAAAAAAATTGAGTATTCACAGGTCAAATCCCTTATGAATACTCACTATGGTACGGGTATTCATAACGGACTTTAAAATTTGTCGATATATTCCTCTAAATCCTGACTTTTAGGATAGTATCTTCTAAAGTTATCGATGACTTCTTTGTCCTCGCTAAAAATAAGTATTAAAGAACTATCCCAAGGCACAATTTCTATCTTTGAAAATGGATGTTGCATTGTTAAAGGCTTTTCCCAGAAGCCTCTATAACCGTCTGCATATGGGAGATCGTATTTTAATACTTCATAAAGATCCACAGATTTATCAAAAGCCGACAAGACCGCCCAGTTCCATTGAAATTCCTCTCTTGTAACAAGGTCGGTGAGATCTTCTCCGTTGATCCAACAATATTTTTTGCTGAGCATTTCATTTATTTTCGGATCGTTAATATTGCAGTCGCTGTCTGTTATCAGCCAATTATATTCCAATTGCTTATTGTTGATAGCATGAAATACCTTTTTAAGATTAGTATAGTACTTTTCACCTTTTTCGACTATAGCGCCGTAAACCATTCGAACTCCCCCCTTTGCGAAATATTATAACACATAATACATGGGTTTGTCCACAATTACAGCGAGCATCGGATTCTGGCACCAAAATCCATAACCCACCGAAAAGAGCAAGACTTTCTCAAAACAGAGAAAGCCTTGTTGCTATAATATAAAAATCGAGTGTCCATAACTCAAATCCGTTATGAACACTCGATATGGTGCGGATGTTCATAACACAAGTAGTTCTCCGGCAATACATATTCTAACTTTCGTACTCTAATATATTTCCTCAGATACGGAGGAATACATAATGTCAAATATCATTGAAGATTTCTATTACGGTAACATTGAGCCACAGGAGCTCACCACAGAAATTACACCAAGACTCAAAAAGAAATTAAGTGAGCTTGTAAAGAAGGAGGAAGAACTGGCAGCAAAACTGTCTGACGAAGAAAAAGAGAAGTTTGCAAATTATGCGAGCAAATATAATGAATTTTCAAGCATCAGCATTTCTGACGGCTTTGTTTCAGGCTTTAGATTCGGTGCAAGATTTACATACGACACCTTCGTTGCTAATTCAAAAGGAGGTGTGTAAAATGAGTAAGAGTACAGGTATTTCTTATCGACAGGTTGGCGACTATAAAATTCCGAACATTATCTTGCCGCCTGAACAAGCAAATATCACTGTAGGTAAATGGGGAATGATGCATAAGGATTACCTTGAACATAACAAGAGTGGTCTATTTATGCTAATGGTAACCAAATGCACACTTTGGCCTTATCTTACAGATGTTGACCGTCAGGCAAATGAAATGTATGACCTTCTGATTGAACAGATGATAGAAGCTGAAGGCGTTACAGAAGAGCTTAAAGAGCAAGACCAACTTGAATGGATACAGAGGATGGGCAATATTCAGCAACGGGCAAGGGAGATTGTATGCAGTGAATTGATTTACAGTTAAATTAAATTTGATAGCATAAAGCACGACTTACGGAAATGTAGGTCGTGCTTAGCTTTTAGCATTAAAAATGCCTTTTATTCGTTAGTTTTCTTGGATAATACATCAGGTCATTTCATAAAATTCTATCGAATACAGAGCAAAATTCAAAAAAATCATACAACATATTGTGGTTAGTTGCAACAACTCTTGGATTATATGGTATGAATTTTTTCCTTTGTCGGAGAGGATCTTTTAAGTAAGAAATTTTGCCCGTGCGAAGTTGATATACAGTGTTAATATTATGCTGAAGTCGTATTTGTCACCGTTTTTATTTTCTATGAGCACCCTTGTCATTAAATCCGACTTCACCTCTCAAAGCTGTTTCTACCCATAATGATAAAATGTGATTTTCATAATTTTAATTTCAATCGGGAAGTAAAATCCTCAGCGGTTGGAATTTATTAAAATTATTGTTCGTTTTTTTCGTATTTTATTGACAAAGAACCCTCTGATAAATATAATAAAATTAAACTGTACCCGGGTTTACTTTGTGTTAAACCCTTTTGAAAGGAGCGATGATTTGTCGAACTTTAGAAGCGAAGCCGAAAGCAGAGAATTATACAGGCAGATTCTCACAGCTGCAACGGCTTTGTTCATTCAGAAAGGCTATGAGCGTACAAAAATAACTGACATAGCAGAACTGTCCGGTGTACCTAAATCAAAGATACTTTATGTAATGAACAGCAAAGAGGAAATTTTAGGATTGCTTGTCACAAGGTTTCTCGACGGTGTTACGTCGGCATCAGATGCAGTCTCAAAAAAGCTCACCGACGATAAAGTGCTTATCCTGCTTGCCAATGAGGTTTTACAGCTTTATATGGCGGAAATGAATGAGGATATGCGTAACCTTTACCTTTCAGGCTATTCAATGCCGAAAACAAGTGAAGAGGTTCTTAAACGAAGAACTGATATGATGTATGAAGCTTTCAGCGAAACATTTAAGAATTCCGCTTGGAATGACTTCTACGAAACTGAAATTGCTTCAATGGGCATAATGAGAGCATATATGACTGTACCCTGCGGTATATATTTTACCATTGAAGTAAAAGCAAAAAGACTCGTAACAATGCTTCTGCGTATTTATAAGGCAGAAGACGAAAAAATCACCGAAGCAATCAGCTTTATCGAAAAAATTGATTTTGCAACCATTGCAAAAGAGGCGGTGCAAAGTGTTTTCGATGAACTTCAGATACACACCCAAAACTCTTTCCTGAAAGGAGAATAAACAATGAAAAAATTCTTATCAATCATCCTCGCAATCTTAATGGTTGTGACAATGCTTCCCATGTCGGTACTGCCGGCAAGTGCGGCTGAAAATCTCGACTATAGTATTACGGTTGAGGTTGTTGACTGGGCTGTTTATGAAACATCAGGTGAGCTCATTGGCGAGTTTAACGCGGTTGAGCATGGTGATGCATTTTACGATGTGTCATTGACCCGAGCTGATGACGGAACATTCACCTTCAGCTATCAAATTGCTCTTGAGCGTAACGGCGGCAACACAGCGTGGGATGAAAGCAGTATATCCTTCAGAATTGATTCCTGTGAAGATGAATTTATGCAGGAGTTTGAAAAGTCATGCTACAGCAACTATAATATTTTTTACAACTTAAAGGTAACAAGAAGAGCCGGTCACAGTTTTTCTGACTGGACGGATGCAGGTGACGGAACACATACCCGTACCTGTGTTATTAACTCTGCTCATAAAGAGACTGCAAGTCATAATTATGCTGCAGCAACTTGTTCTGCCCCAGAGACCTGTAAGAACTGTGGAGCTACGCAGGGCGAGCCTGTGGCTGATGCACATGGTTGGAATGCAGCAACCTGTGTGTTGCCTCAAACCTGTAAGTATTGCGGTATAACTCAGGGTGAAGAGCTCGGTCACGACATAGTTGCTGCAACATTCGGCAAGCCTGCGGCCTGTTCCCGTTGCGGTGCAACAGATATAAACATTAGCGTGCTTGAAGCCGCTTTAATCAACACAAATGTAAACCTGCCAAGCAAGGCTGTAAAAGATGATAACTCAGGTTATAATGATATTACCTGGTCTGTTGTTGATGCAGGCAGCACAGGTGCAACCATAAACGGAAACACCTTAAAAGCACTCTACCCAGGTGAGGCTATAATCCGTGCAACAATTGAAAGCGGATCAAAGGATTTTACAGTACGTTTCATAAAATCTGAAAATATCGATATTAGCCTTGGTTCGGTTGTTGTAAGCCAAAAAGACGATTCGATCTTAACTGTAACTTATGCAGGCTTCGAAGGCGGAAGCAAGGACTATATGGTTGGTGAACCGATTCAGATTACGGGTACAACAACATCTAACTATGTGGAAGTATCAAGCGGGGCTGCAACCATTATTCTGAATGATGTTTCTATCAGCCGAAATGGATATTGCTTCCGTGTAAATGGTGGTGCGACAGCCGATCTGACCTTGGTTGGAAGCAATGCGATGTCAACCGGATCGACTTATGCTGCACTTTCCGTTCCGGAGAATGCAACTGTAATTATAGGTGGGGAAGGAACTCTTACCGCTACATCATCAAAAGAATCCGCAGCAATCGGAAGTGGATACAGTGATAACGGTACCGGAACGATTGTTATAAACGGTGGTACCATAATAGCTGAAAACACCTATAGCAGCGGCTCGGCCGGAGCAGGCATAGGCGGAGGAAACCAAAAAAATGGCGGTAATATAACCATCAATGGCGGTGTAGTAACGGCTAACGGTGGCAGATATGCAGCCGGTATTGGCGGCGGTAACTATGAAAATGGTGGAAATATAACCATCAACGGCGGAATTGTGACGGCAACCGGTGGCGAAAGTGCAGCCGGTATTGGCGGCGGCTTAGATGGAGATGGCGGACAGATTACCATAACCGGTGGCACCGTAATCGCAAAAGGCGGTGACTATAGGCAGTTTTATAGTGGTGCCGGTATCGGTGGCGGTTACGATGGAAACGGCGGTACGGTAGTTATAACAGGTGGTAACATCAAAGTAATTGCCGGAAGCTCCAAGGCAGAAGCGATTGGAAAAGGCGGTAACGGCGAATCTTCCGGTACACTTAAGAATGCAAGCGGCAACGATGTTACTCTCAGAACCGTCACCCTCAGCGGTGCGGTGGCTGATACACCTGTAACAAGGGTTGAGGGCATCACCTACGGTCTTACCGATGTCAAAACCTATAATACAGATAAGCTTTATTTCTATCTTCCTGCCGATGCTGTAATAACATCCATCACAGCAGGCGGAAATGAATATATCTGTAACAGCAATCTTACGTATTATACCTCTCACGATTGGTCAAACCTTGACGGCATCTGTGCAAACGGTTGCGGTCTTGAATGTCACCACGAAAATGAAACAGGCGATATCTGTTCTGTCTGCGGTGTACACTGCGGTGAATGCACCTACACCGACAATGGTGACGGTACCCACAGCTTCACCTGCACAATCTGTCATATTACCGGCACAGAGAATCACACCGGCGGCACGGCTACCTGTAAGGAACAGGCAAAGTGTGAGCACTGCGGTGCAAGCTACGGTGAGGTTAATGCTCACGATTGGTCAAACCTTGATGGTGTATGTGCAAACGGCTGCGGCGAGGTATGTCC
>JAFUHX010000038.1 GCA_017474045.1 Clostridia bacterium
GCACCTTAAAATTATGATATTTTTGATGCAGAACAAGGCGAAAAGCACAGAAATCCTTTCGGATTTCGAGCATTTTCAACGCAGTTATGCGCAGAAATAGCAAATTTTAAGGCCTAATATCCTTATGAAGTGGCGCCCTTTTACAGCTCTTTTTATAATGATTCAATAAAGCCTTAAACTTTAGCTTTTATTTATGAAGCTCTTTCAGCCGAATAGTTGATTTCAATACCTTTTTTGAAAAGCATATGCTTATATTTAGGTTTCCAATCGTCACCGCAGTTTACATTTTTGAATGTTTCTTCATCTGCTGCAACATTCATAACATCAATACCTCTAAGTTCACCGTTATCTTTATATACGCAATCATAGAAAGCGTGATGTCCGATGCTTGTAACAGATGATGGAATATACATGTAACCAAGCTTCTTACAATAGCTGAAGCAGTCTGAACCGATAAATTCAAGTCCCTCCGGGAGAGAACGGTAAACTGTTCCTAAAGCTTTATCGGTTGTGTAGTCTGTTGTCTCGATATCTTTATCAGATTTATATGAATAAATGTTTTCAAGAAAATCAGATTTAAAGAATCCCAAAGTTTCAATTTTTGTAAGTCCTTCGGGAAGATATACATCAGCTATCTGACAGTAGTTGAAAGCAAGCTCAGTTATGGTTGTTACTGTTGAAGGAACAACATAAGTGAGAACTTCCTTTTTATACTTTTCATAATTCTCATTATCAGGCCATATTTCTTCGGTATATTCATACTTTTCACGAAGATAATTAGCGTGATTCATAGGGTAGCAAATAACTTCGGTTTTGTCCTTGTTATAAAGAACACCGTCGATATCACAATAGTTAGGATTGTTTTCGTCAACTATAATACGCTCAAGACTTCTGCAAGTATAGAATGCAAGCGGCTCAATGTTTGTAACACTTGCGCTGATTCTGATTTCCTTAAGCTTTTCATCACAGTTGAAAGCGAATTCGCGTATATCAGTAACAACCTTTGTTTCATCAGATTCAAAATAGAAGTTTGTTGCAGGGTCATTATTGCCTTCTTCATATTTAATTTCTGTTACATAACCTATATCAAGCTCGGTTATGTTTCCGGTGTTGCTGAATTTATATAATTGATAGTTACCTGAGTCTAAGGCTTCAAATTCAAAGGTATCACTTTTTACAGCTCTGAAGCTGAAATAAATTGAAAGTGAAACAGCAATAATGATTGTTACGGTGAAAATAATTTTCTTGAGCAAATAATTTTTTGGTTTTTGACCGATACTGGGGGCGGGAAGCCCTTCTACCTGATAAGTCCAGATTTCATCTTCGGGTATATCAATAATGACATTATCACTAAGATGGTCGATAACTTTCTTTTCTTTTTTCTTATCTTTGTTCATTTCAGCACCTCCTTAACCAATAAATCCGCCGGAAACAGTTTCGCCTGCTTCTTTAGCTTTTTTCTCTGTAACTTCTGCACGGCGTTTGAGTACCTGCATAACCATATTCTGCTCTTTTCCGCCGTAATCCCAGAAGAAGTAGGGAATTGTCATAAGGGTGAAACCGATTATGTCAATGATAAGCGGAATCGCGATAATTTTTGTTCTTGTATGGTCAACAAAGAGAATATCCCAGTTGCTGTTAAAGCCGAACTTAAGAAGCATGAGAGGAATAATCAGACCGACAAAGGAGGTGATGGGACCGGTAAACCAGCCGAAAATACCTGTAAAGCTTTCAAGTCTTTCACCGGAAAGATACATCTGGTAGTCTGCAATACGAACGCCCATATCGTGACCTGCAGTTGTGGGAATAGTTTTTGTCATTTCCATAAAGAACATAACAACGCAGCATATAGTACCGCAAAGAGTAAGGTTATTACCGCAGAATACAATTGCACAAACGATGAGCGCATTTCCCAAAGCTCTTGTAAGCTGATAGAAAATCATTATCTGTTTGTAAGAGAATCTCTTAAGGAAAACAGGTGAGAAGAGGTCAGGCGGTGTACCTGCAAAGGAAATGAGTGTAACGATAAGGCTGTATGCAAGACCTTCAAGACGGAATGTATAGAAATAGATAACCGTAACAAAGGGAAGCATACCGTTACCCAATGAGTCGATAAGACCAACAACGGTGTTTATAAGGAGATATTTGTTTTTGAGAACACCAAAAATACCGTCCCAGAAGTTAATGTTAACCTTCTTTTCAAGGGGAGGCTGAGGAATTCTTTCTTTAATTGAACGTGCAGTAAAGAGGGTAAGAATTGCAAGTGTTCCGAATGTGATAGGAATAACAAATCTGAACATATTAATGTCAGCCCAACCATCTTTAAGAAGACCAACAGAAATAGGAATGGCAAAGGTAAGAATTGTGTTAAGGAAATGCGAAAACTTAACAGGATATGTTCTTACATAAAGTCTTTCCTTCAAATTTGGGCTGATACTCTTTGAGCAGATTTCAAGCTGGTTTCCGAAGCCGAAAACGTTATATACGGCAAAGAGCAGGTTGGTAACCCAAACTCTTGTGTCAACATCAGCGATGTTATATATGGGAAGCCAACCGATAAGGAAGAGCATAACAACTTTAGGTATTACGTCGCTGTAAAGACAGTATTTATAACGGCCGTATTTAGGAATAAGCTTTTTGCGATAGAAGATATTTCTTGCGCCAACCCAACCGCTGTAGAGGATATGGGTACCTAAAATTTTAAATGCAGACGCTGCACTTATACCTTCAAGGTTGTTAAGAGCAATTATAAATGAGCTTGATTGGTCAAACCAAAGTGACATATCACCAATTATCATAAACAGACCGATTGCGACCAGCGAAATATATAGACCGTATAGCATTCTTTCAGTTTTCTTTTTAAGGAAACCGAGGTTGTCGCAAACTACCCACCATATAAGAGTCCATATGTAGTTAAGAGGCATATTGATAAGCCCGATAACCGAGAAGGCAAGGTAGGGAATATTATAGTGATGCATAATAAGAAAGCAACTGGACCAGAATCCGACATACTCAAGAACCTTTGAACCTGCATAGTTACTTCCAACGCCGAAGAAAATACTTAAATATTCTTTATAAGGAACATAAAAGCCTTCTTTTGGCTCTTTCCAATGGGTTTTAACTTCAGAAAAAAGCGATTTTGCCGAAGAGACAAGATTTTTCTTTTCGCTCATTAAAACAACTCCTTTTGCTCAAATTTTAAATCATTATATCATAGAGGAAAATAAATAGCAACAATTCATCATGACGAAAAAAAAGAAGAAACTTTGTTGAAACTACCACAAAAAACAAGCTTAAAAAATTCTTAAATCGAAAAATAGTTTAATAATTCAAGAAACATAGTTTCGTTGACAAAGAGGGAAAGGTAGGCTATAATATAAAAAAATTCCGTCTTAAAAACGGGTTTTTCTTTTTGAAATTAAACGAGGAAAAAATGAGGAAACAGAAAAATGACTATTGTTGAATTTTATGATAAAACCGCTGTTGAAAACATAATCAGCACCTTGCTTTGCTTTCCCGACAAGGTTATTTTTGTCGGCGACAGCACAAAGAAGATGAACAAAAGCATTGAGGTTTATAAAAAAATTGCCGAAAAGCGAAATATTCAGGTCGAATTTTTTTGCCGGAGCGTTAACCGCAATGATTTGGGAAGCATTGTTGAAGCGTTGTCAAAAATTGTTGAAGAAAACGGCGAATGTGTTTTTGACCTTCTCGGCGGCGAAGAGCTTTATCTGGTTGCTGTGGGAATGATTTCAGAAAGATACAAAGAAAAAATCAAGCTCAGAAGGTTTAATATTTCAAGCAATGTTCTTTTGGACTGCGGAAAACACGAAACAATAAAAAAGGTTACTGACCTTGAGCTTTCGGTTGACGAAACCATTGGAATCTACGGCGGAAGAATTATGTATGAAAGTCAATTCGCCAACACCACTCATAAGTGGAATTTTTCAAATGAATTCTGCAACGACGTTGCTTTAATGTGGTCAATTTGCAAAGAAAACCCTGTCCGTTGGAATCTTCAGACAACGGCTCTTGGTCTTTTCAGCGAAGAATACGGCGAAGAGGGCAGTCTGGAGCTTCATGTTGACACAAACAAAGCAAAAGAAAAAATTGAAGAAAAATTCTTTTTTGAAGAGGGATTTTTCAGAAAGCTTTATCTCAAGGGAATTCTCAGCCACTTCCGCTGTGAAGAGGGTGTTTTCTCTCTTCTTTTCAAAAGTGAAGACATTAAAAAGTGTTTGACAAAAGCCGGTCAGGTTCTTGAGCTTTTTGTTTTGATAACAGCAATGAATTCCACCGATAAAGACGGCGAATATGTTTATAGCGACATTAAAACCGGCGTTCACATTGATTGGGACGGAAGACAGATTGCTTTGGGAACAGCCGATGTTACCAATGAGATTGACGTTATCTTAATGAAAGGCCTTATTCCTATTTTTATCTCCTGCAAAAACGGAAGAAATATGTCGGTTGATGAGCTTTATAAGCTTTCTGCTGTTGCTGACCACTTCGGCGGAAAATATGCCAAAAAGGTTCTTGTGATGTCTGAGCTTGATCTGACAACCGAAAGAGGAAAATATATTAAAGCCAGGGCGGAAGACATGGGGATTTCTTATGTTTTCAATGCGGCAACAATTTCTGAAAAGGAATTTTCAAACTATATTAAAAACTTCTGGCGCAATCAGGCGCAGTCATAAAATTTGCCATAAACCGACTCCTTTTTTTCATTGAAAAACGGGTCGGTTTTTTGTTTTGTTGAAAACTTATATATTACTATATGGAATTTTGTGCATTTTAATAGTTTAAAAATACTTTAAACTATGTTAAAATTTACTTGACTAAATTATATCTGAAAATGTATCTTTTTTCGTTCCTCTGACGAATGAAAACATGAACGAATAAAAGTCTTTTCAGATTGGATAGAGGAGGAGTCTTCAAAATGAAAAACAAACCATTAAAGAAAGTTCTATCAGTCTTCCTGGCAGTTCTTATGGTGATGTCTGCCTGGGTGTTTGTTGCACCTGAAAAGGCTGAAGCAGCCGGTGAAAACTATTACATTGAAGTAGTTTGGAACGCCAGCAGAACCGGCCACAGCGATAATCTTGCCGACGACGGAAATGACGACGGCGACTGTATCGGCTTTTTCATCAAAACAAAGGATAATCACGGAACCGGAACCGAATATACTTACACAGCTGACCTTAAAGGTAAAACAACAAATACTGACACCACATGGTCTCAAACAGTTACCGGTTTCCCCACATCAATTATCGCAATTGTGGACCACGGATGGGCTCCGCAAACTGCACAGCTTGATATCAAATCCATTAAAATCGGTAAAGATTCTTCTACTCTCGTTACAGTTTTTAACGGTGTAATTACGCTTAAGTCAAGCACAAAGTTCAAGAGATTCCAGTATAATGTTGGCAACACATCAACTTCAAATGATTCTGACAATGCCTATCTTGCTACAGCAAACAGCGCTACCTGGGCATATCCCAAGGTGTCAAAGGTTGTTTCAAATCCCACAGCACAGACTGTTACTGTTCAGAAGACAGGTATCAGTGACTCAAAATCATTTACTGCAACCTATAAGGATCAATACGGTGTAACAATGGCAGGCAGCGGTGCAACAGGAGCTTTCGATCCTGCGCTCACCGGAGCTTCAATCACAATGAGTGGTAACACAGCAACAGTTACTGCCGGTCTCGACGTGTTTAATAACCTCACAAATTACAGCACTTCAACAGGTAAGGGTACCAGAACACTTAAAATTACAAATAACGGAGTGGTTGCGTCCTGCACCGTTACCTTCCAGGCTCCCAAATTCAGCCTGAAGTTCAATAAGCAGGATGGTACTAATGTTTATTCAAATGATCTTTATTATAAATCTGCTGTTGACTGCGGAACAATTGCGTCAGGTCTTGAAAACTCGGTTGTTAATACAGGAGATGCTACTTACCACGACACTTATATATGGGATACCAGTAAATATGTTACATCTCTTACTGCAGATACCGTTGTTACAGAAGTTAAAGACAAAAGTGTTGAACACACCTTTGGCGATATAACTGAAATAACAGACACCGAACACAAATGGGCTTGTTCTGTCTGCGGCTATGTTAAGAGTCAAGAGCATATTAAAGACAGCGGAACAATTACCACAGCCGATACCTGTACTCAGGACGGCGTAAAAACCTATAACTGCGCAGTTTGCGGCAAAGAGGCAATCGCAACCGAAACCATTAATAAAATATCAGGTCACGAATTTACCGGAGATTTTGTTGTTAAGGTTGACGGAAAAGACGGTACTCACTATAAAAAGTGTATTCGCTTTGATGAATGCAGAACCTATGGCTTTAACGGTGTAGCGAATAACTGCGAAGCTCACAACTGGGATAAGGACAACAGCGGCGTTGTTGATGCAAAAGACGGTGTTGTTACAACTGCTCCCGGCTGTTTGACAGAAGGTGTCAGACAATATAGCTGTACTCTTTGTTCAGCAACCTACACAGAGCCCGTAGCTGCAACCGGTCACCAGAATGTTACAAAGACCGATGCTAAAGACGTTACCATGCTTTGCGGCGGTGACGGAAATGTTGCTTTCTGGTCATGCGCAGACTGCGGAAAGATTTATCTTGACGAAAACTGCTCAACAGAAGTTTCTGACTATACCGATAATGACGGCGACTCAATTCCCGATGTTCTTGAAACAAAGGGACCCGAGCATGACTTTACAGGAAGTGTTAAAATCGTTAACGCTTCTAAAGACGGCAGCCACAACTTCAGATGTAAAAACTGCGGTGAGTATGGTATTGTTGACGAAAACGGCAACAAGATTCTCGGCGGAACAGAAGCTCACAAATGGAATGACGGCGTAGTTACAAAAGAAGCCTCTTGTATAGCAAACGGTGAAAAAACCTATACCTGCTCAGTTTGTACCCAGACCTATACAGAAACTCTTCCGAAAGTTGCCCATGATATGGCAAAAATCGATGCCGTTGAAGCAAAATGCGGCGTTCCCGGTAATAACGAATATTACTACTGCGAAACCTGTAAGGATTATTTCAAAGACAAAGAGGGAACAACCAAAACCACAGTTAAAGGTGAAACAATCCCTGCTTTAGTTCATACAGCCGGCAATCATAAGGATACCGACACTCTCTTCTCAAAAGCAACCTGTATGGGAGCCGCTGTTTATTATGACCATTGCGATTACTGCGATCTTAAGCTGACAAGCACTCATCCCTATGGCGATCCCGACACAGTAAACGGTCACGATTTCACCGGCGAAATCAAAATGAACTCCGACAGAACCCACTCCTTCAAGTGCGTTGTTGATGGCTGCGGTGAATATGGCAATGCAAAAACCTGCAACTATAAAGTTACAGCTGATGTTGCTTCAACCTGCAAGACCTATGGTTACACAACCTACACCTGCTCAGATTGCGGACACAGCTATAACGATTACAAAACTGCTCTTGACTTCACAAATCATGAAGGCGAAGAAGAAATAAGAATTGCCTTCGAAGCAACCTGTAGCTCAAACGGTTACACCGGCGATATTTATTGCCTTGGTTGTGGTTCAAAGAAAACAAGCGGAACCACAATTGTTGCCGATCCTTCAGTTCATCCTCATGAAAACATGAAAGATTATGGAAAGCAGGATTCAACCTGTCAGACCGAAGGCTATAAGGCATACAGATATTGCGCTTCTTGCGGAACTTATGAAATTCCAAAAGAAACAATCGCCAAGAAGAGCCATAAATTCACAAGCTATGCTCCCAACAATGACGGAACCCATACTTCAACCTGCGACACCTGCAACGCATCAGTAGCAGCTCCCGCAACATACACAACAGAATGTTCAGGCGGCGTTGCCAACTGCGTTGAAAAGGCAATCTGTTCAACTTGCGGTGCTACCTACGGCGAAACAGACAGCAATAACCACAAAAAGATTTCAATTGTTCCTAAGAAAGATTCAACCTGTCAGACAGAGGGCTATGAAGCTTATCACGCTTGCAAATATTGCCTTGCTGTTACAGAAACAATAATTCCCATTGAAAAGAAAGCTCATGTTTACGGCTCATGGACTCAGAATGAGGACGGAAGCACTCACTCAAGAGCTTGCGTAAACTGCAAAGATGACGAAGCCAACGGCCTTGTTGTTGCAACAGAAACCGACGACTGCCATGGCGGAATTGCAACCTGCCTTACTGTTGCAAAATGTTCAGATTGCGGTGGCTCATACGGCGAGCTTAATCCAAGCAACCACGAAACTCAGGCAGCTACCGTTTCAGGCGCATATCCTGCTGAATGCGGAAAAGAAGGCTACACCGGCGACCGTCTCTACAATTGCTGTAATGCAGTTAAAGAAAAAGGCTCAGCCATTCCTGCTCTTGAGCATGACTTCTCAGTTGAAGTTGAAAACTCAAAAATCGCTTCAACTTGCGTAACAAAGGGCGAAATTTCCTACAAATGCTCTCGTTGCGACGAAACAAAAAAGGTTGAGCTCGATCTTGACCCCAAAAACCATGATTCAGAAGAAACTGATGTTGTTAAGGAAAAAGATGCAACCTGCACTTCAGACGGCTACACCGGCGACACATATTACAAGTGCTGCTATGATCCGACTAAGTCAGACTATGAAAACAGACACGCTCTTGTTTCAAAGGGAAGCGTAATTAAGGCAAACGGACAGCACGTTCTCGGAAACGCTGTTCCCGAATATATGCTTGACCTTGACGAAAACGGCGACGTTGTAATCGACGAAGAAGGAAACTTCGTTCTTTCAGATGAAGCCGACTATGAAGCCAAAATCGACGCAAGACGCGACGACGATAAGTGGTATCACGCTCAGATCTGTTCAGAATGTAAGGAAGTTGTTTTCTCAGCTTGCTATACTTATGAACATACCTATAACTGTGTTGAAACAGACATCTGCGAAGTTTGCTCAGGTCTTTGCTCTCTTATTGATGAAAATAAACATAAGGGTGAACTCACACTTGTTCCCGGAACTCCATCAACCTGTATCAAAGAAGGCGTAAAAGCATATTACATCTGTGATGATTGCGAAAACACCTATCTTGATTCAGCAGGAAAGACACCTGTTGATATCGACGAAGAAGGTGCACTCGTTGAAGCTTTGGCACCTCATAAGGTTGATTGGGCAAACGGCGTAGTTACAAAAGAAGCTTCTTGCGGTGAAAACGGTGAAACCACCTATAAGTGTACTCAGGAAGGCTGCGACCACGAAGTTGTTCTTGATAATATTTCTTCAAGTGGCGTTCACGAATGGAGCACAGAACGCAAGATAGTTAAAGAACCTACCTGCTATTCAACCGGCTATTCAGCATATTACTGTACTGTTTGCGGAAAAGCTCAGGCAGGAACCTATCTCATTCTCGGAATGATCGACCATGACTTTGATGAAGGCGTTGTAACCGTTCCTGCAACCTGCACTGAAGACGGAGTTAAAACTGTCAGCTGTCAGGCTGAGGGATGCACAAAGACTCAGACAGAAGTAATTGCCGCAACAGGCCACGAATGGAATGACGGCGAGATTACTAAGGAAGCAACCTGCGGCGCAGACGGCGTTTTAACAAAGACTTGCGGTTCTTGCGGTGAAACAACAACTGAAGCTATTGCTGCAACAGGCGAACACACAGCAGGCGAATGGGTTGTTGTTAAGGCTCCCACTTGCTGCGAAGAAGGTCTTAAGAAGTCAGTTTGTACCGTTTGCGGAAAGACCTATACAGAAAAGATTCCTGCAACCAATGAGCATACATGGAAAACTGCTCCCGGCAAGGCTCCCACCTGCTCAGAAGATGGTTACACAAACCATCAGGTTTGCGCTGATTGCGGAGCAATCAAAGAAGGAACCAAGACTGTTGTTCCTGCAGACGAAAGCTACCATAAAGATTATAACGCTGACGGCTTATGCGACGAATGTGATCACAACATGCGCGGCGAAATCACTCCCGATAACTGCAACTGCTGGTGTCACAAAACTTCAGGCCTTTCCAAGTTTATCTATAAGATAATTCTCTTCTTCTGGAAACTCTTTGGTATCAGCGAAACTTGTCCCTGCGGAATTGCTCACTATTAATCTTAAGCAACAGCATAAATTTTCTCCCCGAGAAATCGGGGAGATTTTTTTAGATTTTTTAAAATACAGTTGAAACCAAAAGATTTTTTTGATAAGATATTATAAAATAAGCTTGAAAGGTGAGTTTAATGGAAAATTGGAGAAAGTTTATAAAATTTGTAACATGGTGTGTAACGGCTGTTTTAACCGTAATGCCTTTTGCCACCTCAATAACTCCCAACACTTCAATGACAATAACAGCCAATTATTTTGAAGAAAGACAGACTCTTGAGGGCTGGGGAACTTCTGCTTGTTGGTGGAGTCAGATGGTTTCAGACGAAGAAACAAGAGAAGACCTTGCCAAAAAGCTTTTCAGCAAAGAAGGTCTCGGTCTTAATATTTATCGTTATAACATAGGCGGCGGTGTTAACCCTGATCACCACAGAGTTTCAACTCCCTGGAGAAGCACTGAGAGCTTTTATTATTACAATGAAGCCAGCGGAAAATATGAATATGATTTCAGCCGCGACGCTAACGCTCAGGCCTTTCTCTTTAAGGCTCTTGAATATGACTGCATTGACACGGTTGTTCTTTTTGCAAACAGTCCCCATTATTCAATGACAATCAGCGGCGAAGCCAGCGGTAACTATGTTAAAGGCGAAACCAACCTTGCTCCTGAAAGATATCAGGATTTTGTTGATTATTTCCTCACAATTACTGAATATTTTATCGACAAAGGCGTTCCTGTTAAATATATTTCTCCGATCAATGAGCCCCAATGGGACTGGAGTGGTGATTGGGTTGGTCAGGAAGGCTGTCACTATGAAAAAGAGCAGGTTATTGAAATAATGCGCCTCTTCTCAAGAGGTATTGATGAAAGAGGGCTTGATGTTAAGCTTTCTGCTCCCGAAAGCGGTCAGATTCAGGCTGAAACAAGAGAATATTTTTCTGAGCTTGCTGCAGACGAAGAAATCGCCAAAAATATCGGTTCATATTCCTACCACAGCTATTGGAATGATGGTGTAACAAGCGTTAATGAAGGCTGGTGGTGGAATAACCTTCAGTCAAAAATCGATTTCGGAAAATGGCTTAAAGAAAACGGCTTCAGCAATAAAAATGTTGAAATGAGCGAATGGTGTGAGTTGCCTTGCCAAAACAGCGTTGACGAAGTTGAAGGTGCTGTTAAAATGGCAAGAGTTATGCTCAATGACGTTTATTATACCGGCGTTAACAGCTGGACATCATGGGTAGCGGTAAACACAATCGGAATCGGTGAAGACGGCAAAAAATATTCAGACGGACTTTTCTATGCAACAGACGATTTCAGCGAATATAACGAAGCTGCAAGATACTACGCAATGGCGCATATAACAAAGTTTGTTCCTGCCGGCTCAGTTGTTCTTGAAACCTCTGCCGATAAAGCATCCTATGTTTATAATGTCATCGGTGAAGGTGATAACATCGGAAATCTTCACACAAACTTCTGTTCTTTTAAAACTCCTGAAGGCAAAACTGTTATTGTTATAACAAACGAAGACGCCGAAAAAACAATCAGAATTAACGCTGTTCCCGGAAAAATGACTGTTTACACAACAGATACTGACCATACCCTTGAAGTAACAAAAACATCTTTTGTTTCAAGAAGCTTCAAAATTGCAGAAAACAGTATTACAACTGTTGTAATCGGCTGATAAAAGGTAGCAAAATTAATCCCTCCTTCATAAAATAGGTTGAAGGAGGGATTTTTTCATGAAAAAAGAGAAAAACAAACTTAATATTGCCCGAAAGAACCTGATTTTTTCTCTGGTAAATCGCCAGAATGAAATTGCAGGGCTTTATTTAAAATGCGGAACATATATTCCTTTGAAGCTTATTTCTGAAGCTTCAGAAAAAGACTTTGAAAAGCTTTGCAGTCTTTTTGAAAAGCAAGCTGACGAAAACAATTCATTCATAGCTGAAAAATGCTGCAAAGAGAACGATAGCTTTTATATTGATGCTTTTCTATACTTAAACAAAAAAATAATCAAGGAAATCAGAAAGCTGAAAGGGCAAGAGAAAATAAAGTTAAAATGGCTGTATATAAATAAAAAGAAAGAAAAAGAAAAGCTTCAGTATTTAAAAAAACTGAAGTGTAACAAATAAGGATAAGAAAATGCACAGAATGAGCAAAAACATCCTTTGCTTGCTTTTAGAGATTCTTTATAGTTTTAAAGGGCTTCTTTCAGCTTTTAATCTGCCAAAAGAAACCCTTTATTTGTCTTGTTATTTGAGGTCTGAATTTTTTTAAGGAGCGAAAATTTTATAAGCCGAGGAATTTTGCCATAACAGAAGGACCGTCTTCAATAAAGTTTCCGGTTGATTTGGCAGTTTCTTCGTTAATTGTTTCAACGCCTTCTTGTTCGCCTTTTTTGTGATATATCATGTAAGGAACAGGGTCGCTTGCGTGAGTCATTGTTACAATAGGTGTCGGATGGTCGGGAAGAATCATGATTTTATAGTCGTCAAACTCTTCAAGACCTTCAAGAACAATGGGAAGAACAAGCTCATCAATAAGCTCAATGGAGCGAACCTTGTTTTGAGGCTCATTTCTGTGGCCACATTCATCAGGAGCTTCAAAATGAATATAAACAAAATCTTTTCCGTCTTTAAGCTGATTGATTGCTTCTTTTGCCTTGCCCTCAAAGTTTGTGTCAATATATCCGGTTGCTCCGGGAACATCCGGAGCCTCCATATCTGCTGAAAGGGCGATTCCTTTAAGAAGGTCAACCGCTGAAATAACTGCACCCTTTTTGCCGTAAAGGCTTTCAAAAGAGGGAAGAATGGGCTTTCTTCCTTCGCCCCAGAGCCAGATTGAGTTGGCGGGCTTTTCACCGCGGGCAATTCTGTTTTTGTTAACAGGGTGATTCATAAGAAAATCATAGCTTCTTTTCATCATGTCAACAAGAGCCTTTGCGTTTTCATGAGTTGAAAGATAGGGTCCGACAACCTTACCGCTGATATCGTGGGGAGGAGTCATTGAGCCAAGCTCAGTGGTTCCGCCTTTAACAACGAGACAATGGCGATATTGAACGCCGCTGTAGTAGCGATAAATTTCATTTCCGAAAAATTCTTCAACGCTTTTAATAATTTCAGCTGCTTCTTCAGTTGAAATGTCACCGGCAGAATAGTCAACCATAGTTTTGTCTTCATAGTTTTCCTCGTCTGAAAGAGTAACAAGATTACATCTGAGGGTAACATCGTCATCATTGAGCTTGACACCGATGCTGACTGCTTCGAGGGGAGAACGGCCGGTATAATATTTTTTAGGATCAAAGCCCATAACACTCATGTTGGCAACGTCGCTGCCGGGTTTAAGGCCGGGAGCAACCGTTCTGATAAGACCGACCTCGCCTTTGGAAGCCAATTTGTCAAAGTTAGGTTTTTTGGCGCACATCATCGGTGTTTTTCCGTTTAATGCCGGAACAGGATAGTCTGCCATTCCGTCATAGAGAACAACAACATATTTCATTTTAGTACCTCCATAGTGAATTTACCGCTAAATTTTATCACATATTGAAAAAGATATCAATACAAAAAACTGAAAGAGATTTTAAAATAAAAAAAATAAAAAAACTTTAAAAAAAGGCTTGACTTTTTTTATTTAATAGTGTATCCTATACAAGCTGTTTGATGTGATTCATTAGCTCAGTCGGCAGAGCACTTGACTTTTAATCAAGGTGTCCGGGGTTCGAATCCCCGATGGATCACCAAAAATCGACTTGTTTCGACAAGTCGATTTTTCATTTATGTCCGCAGGACATAACTTCATTACGAGCGAAGCGAGTACTTCATTTGATAGCTTGCTGTCAACTTCATTGTCCGAAAAGCGGACATAAACGAATGAAGTTGCCTTACGGCAAATGAAGTGCTGACGCAATGAAGTGTGCCTACGGCACGACGAAGTTGCCCTTCGGGCAAACGGAATTGGCTTTTCAGTTTTGTTGTTATAAAATAAATTCGGGTGATATTATGAAAAAAGAAAAGCGCACTAAAGAAAAATGGATTCATATGAATAATAAAATGAATAAAATTCTGAAAATTTTTGGTGTTATTGGTATTGTTCTTGTAGCAATTAGTTTAATTGCGGCTTTTTTGGGATTTTTAATGAGCAGCGAGAATCTTTTCTATACTGGCATTTCTCTTTTGGTATTTGTCCTCCCTGCATATTTTGTTGTATTTTTGCTTGTTTTTATAATTGCAGTGATTATAGAAGAAAAAAGTAAGTAGTCTGACCGAAAATTTTTTGTTGCTATTTTGCGCTGTAAACACAAAAAAATCCAAGTCTTCGGACTTGGTTTTTTTTATCCAAGCCGACAGGCTTGGTATATCATCACGCGTCAGCGTGTATATCACCAAGGGCGGCAATGCCGCCCTTGTATCTCATCACACCGCAGGTGTGTATTTCTGTCGGCTTGATGACATGCAAAGCTTTGCATTGATGATATACAAGGCGTTGCCTTGATTTTTTTGACCAAACTTGTACAGTTGTTATTTTATAATAAATATGCTATAATCACCTCGATAAATAAGAATTTGTAGGTGAACAAATGACGAAACATATTGCAAATATAATTACCGGTTGCCGTATTATCGGCAGTATTCTGTTACTGTTCTTTCCTACTTTTTCCTTAGCTTTTTATATCACATATCTCATCTGCGGTTTTAGTGATATGATAGACGGTACCATTGCCAGAAAAACAAACAGTATCAGCAAATTCGGAAGCCGACTGGACACTGTTGCCGACCTCATTTTTGTAGTGGTATCTTTGTTTAAGTTGGTGCCGGCAATTCATATTCCAGGATGGTTGTGGATATGGGGCGGTATGATTGCGGCTATTAAAATCAGCAATATCATATTAGGATATGTTGCTGAAAAACAGTTTGTAGCCCTGCATACGGTTATGAATAAAATAACGGGATTAATGCTGTTCCTGTTGCCTTTGACAGTATCCTTCGTGGAATTAAAATACACTGCCATAGTTGTGTGTTTCATTGCAACACTTTCTGCAATTCAAGAAGGATACTATATTAGAAAAGGACGAGAATTTGTTTAGTTTTTAGAGCAACAAATAAGAATTTAGCGAACTGACAGTTTTCAACGCAGCGTAGGTTGTTCTATTAATGTCTTCGTATTATAATGTATCCATAAAGGAGTGTGTTTTCAATGGATACTTACGTAACAGGTTTAACGATTAAAAACTTACGGGAGAAAAAAGGACTTACTCAAACAGAACTTGCTGACATGCTCGGTGTGAGTAGCAAAGCGGTATCTAAATGGGAAACCGCAAGGGGTCTTCCCGATATAAGCTTAATTGAACCCCTTGCTAACGCACTTTCGGTTTCAGTGATGGAACTGATGACAGGCAATACCGTTATAAATAACAACATTTCGTCTAATATTTTGCGCTCAAAGTTTTATGTTTGCCCTGTTTGTCATAATATCATTAGAACTGTAGGTGATGCGGTTATAAGCTGCCATGGAATTACTCTGCCATCACTCGAAGCAGATGAAGCTGACGAGAACCACCAAATAACAATAGAAAAAGTGGAAGACGAACACTTTATCACCGTTAATCACGATATGACAAAAGAACATTACATTTCGTTTGTTGCTTATTTAACCTCTGATAGAGTGCAGTTTGTAAAATTCTATCCCGAAGGCAATGCAGAAACAAGACTAAATTTTCGTGGCAGTGGTTTTCTGTATATCTATTGTAACAAACACGGTTTAATGAAGCAAAAAATCTAACAAA
>JAFUHX010000001.1 GCA_017474045.1 Clostridia bacterium
CAATCGAAGCTTCGCTTCGTTCGTTGCTTCGCAACCTTCGCATTCTTTTGCCCCTCTTGCTTCGCAAGAGATGGGCTATGCGGCTCCGATTGCTCCCATATATATTTTTTCCCGAAGCGCTCTTTTTCCTGAACTCTTCGGGCTTTTTGGTGGAGACGGCGGCAATCGAAGCCGCGTCCGAAAACTCATCCACATAACTTTCTTCGGGTGGAGTTAATCTTTTAACTTTCCCTTGCCTTTACGCCGATTAACAGGCTTAAAGGTTCAGTATCCTCTGATGCGTGACAGCTTACGAGGCTGCTGGGCTGTTCACGTTCACTGCTGATCGACGCCTGATTGTGAAGCCGCAGTACTCTTCACTCAGACGGGCGCTTATTTAAGCAGCCTTAAGGACAGTTTTATTGTCGTTTATTTTAAGGTGTGGTGTTTAAAGTGAGCCCACATCACTACCCGCTTATCATGCTTCAAAATCCCCGTCGAAATCCTTTCGTCCCCATATAGAGAACTTCTTTTCGGGAAGTTCTTTTTTATTATATTGCGAAAACATGGTTCTGTCAACTTGAAAATTTTGTTAACGATGGCGCCATGTGTCGTCGCCCTTTCCGCGCATTGAACGGTCAATGTTTCGCTGGGCGTCTTTTTTAGCAATATCATCTCTCTTGTCGTAGTTCTTTTTTCCCTTGCAAAGACCCACTTCAAGCTTTGCCCTTCCGTTTAAAAAATATACAGAAAGGGGAATCAGGGTCAGTCCCTGTTGCTTTGTGACACCAAAAAGGCGCATTATCTGCTTTTTATGCATAAGCAGTTTTCTCACTCTCATCGGGTCACGGTTAAAGATATTGCCCTGCTCATAGGGACTTATATGCATTCCGTTAACAAAAATTTCGCCGTTTTCTATGCTGCACCAGGCATCTTTAAGATTGATTTTTCCGGCTCTGATTGATTTGACCTCAGTTCCGAAAAGCTCAATTCCTGCCTCATAGGTTTCCAGAACAAAATAGTCATGATAGGCCTTTTTGTTTTGAGCGACCTTTGGAATTTCTTTGTTGACTGCCACAAAATTCACCACACTTTTCTTTATATTTTCTTTTTTTTAAAGGGTTCTTCTTCCCTCAAGGGCTCTTGTGAGTGTTACTTCGTCTGCATATTCCAGCTCGGCACCTACCGGAACACCGTAGGCAAGACGGCTGACAGTTATTCCCATCGGCTTGAGAAGTCTTGAAATATACATTGCTGTTGCTTCGCCCTCAACAGTGGGATTAGTTGCCATAATAACCTCTTCAATTTCCCCTTGGGCAATTCTTGAAAGAAGTTCTTTAACCGTAATGTCTTCAGGACCCACTCCGTTCATGGGAGAAATTACACCATGAAGAACATGATAGGTTCCCTCAAACTCATGAGTGCGCTCAAAGGCAAGAACGTCTCTCGGATCCTCAACAACACAAACCACGCTTTTATCGCGGTTTGTGCTTTTGCAAATAGGACAAAGCTCATCTTCCGCAAGGTTGCAACAGCATGAGCACTTTTTAATTTTTTCGTGAGCATCTAAAATTGTTTGCGCAAACATTTCAGCCTCTGCCTTTTTCATGTTCAAAACATAAAAAGCAAGCCTCTGCGCACTTTTATGCCCTATTCCGGGCATTCGCTCAAACTGATCTATCAGCCTCGCTAACGAGGCAACATTATAGCCTGCCATCAGAAAGGAAGACCTAAGCCGCCCTTAAGAGCGCCCATAGCCTGCTCCATTGCGTCGTCAGCTTTTCTCATTGCTTCGTTTGTTGCGGCAATAATAAGGTCTGAGAGCATTTCAATGTCTTCGGGGTCAACAATTTCGGGCTTCAGGTTAATTGCCTTAACCTCATGAGCACCGCTTACTGTTACTTCAACAGCTCCGCCGCCTGCGGAAGCCGAAAACTCTGAAGCCTCAATTTCAGCCTGTTTTGCTTCAAGATTAGCCTGCATTTCCTGAATTTTTTTCATCATATTTGCCTGGCCGCCGCCCTGCATTCCGGGTATTCTTGCTTTCATAAATAATATCTCCTTTTTTATTATTCAACTGTTACATTAACGCCTAAGCCCTGAGCTTTTGAAATCAGCTCTTCCAACGGATCTTTGGCCTTTTCTTTTTTCTCTGCTTTCACCGATGGTGAATCGCTGAAAATTCCCAAGCGATATTTTTTTCCTGTTACTCTGAAAATTGCTTCTCTGACACTTCTTGCGTTATTTCCGGTTTTAATGAAATCTGAGAAGGTGGGATTATCGCATTTAATTAAAACAAAGTCGCCTCTTATAAAGGCACAAGAACCCACAAGAACGCCCCACATAGCC
The DNA here is from genome assembly GCA_017474045.1 of Clostridia bacterium. Taxonomy (GTDB): domain Bacteria; phylum Bacillota; class Clostridia; order Oscillospirales; family Acutalibacteraceae; genus UBA6857. The sequence continues at coordinate 2,329 of JAFUHX010000001.1, forward strand.
TTGTTTATATCCATAAGCTCTGTTAAAATCTGAGGCCACAGGTCAAGAATAATGTCGCCGCCTTCGCTGTAATCTTCAGATGAAGCCGAAGAATCCGCCTTTTCAATTTCTTTTGAAGGTTCTTTTTTTGTTTTGTTTTCTTCATGCTCTTCAGCAGCCGGTTTTTCTTTCTTTTCTTCCTTTGAAGAAATTTTTATTTCGCCTGAGCTTATCTGAAGCTCTAAATCTGCAATGCGTCTCAGAAGAGCCTTGTTATCTGACTGAGCTTTCGGAGAAGAGAGCCGAATTGCCGTCATTTCCATTTCAATTCTTCTGTTAACGCCCCTCTTCATGTTTGCAAGACAATCCTGAAGAAGATCAATGGCATAAAGAATAGTTTCAAGTGTATATTTTCCGCTTTGACTTTTATAGCTTTCGATTTCTGAAGAGGTGCAGATAAGAACTGTTTCAGGTTGCTTCACGGTTTTTGCAATCATAAGATTTCTGAAATGAGAAATCAAATCATCGCAAAGACGCTCCATATCATAAGATCCCATGTGAAGAGTGTTGATTATATCAACACATTGGGCTGTATCCTGAGAATTTATTGCCTGAGCGAGAGAAAAAAGATGGTCCTTTCCGGTAATTCCCGCCACTTCAGAAACAACCTGAGCCGTTACCTCTTTTGATTTTCCGATACAGCGGTCTAAGGTTGAAAGGGCGTCTCTCATTCCGCCGTCAGAAATTCTTGAAATAAGCATGGCTGCTTCTTCGTCAAGAGTAAAGCCTTCTTTTTCAGAAATCTCGTTCATTCTTTTTTTCATCGCTTCGCTGTTGACCCTTTTGAAGTCAAAGCGCTGACAGCGGGAAAGAATGGTTACGGGGAGCTTATGAACCTCAGTGGTTGCCAGAATAAACTTAACATGAGCAGGAGGCTCTTCCAGCGTTTTCAAAAGCGCATTGAAAGCACCGATTGAAAGCATGTGAACCTCGTCAATTATATAAACTCTGAACTTGCAATTAACGGGAGCAAAGGCTGCCTCTTCTCTTATGTCTCTGATATTATCAACTCCGTTGTTGCTGGCAGCATCGATTTCAACAACATCTAAAATTGCTCCGGAATCAATACCCTTGCAAATTTCACATTCTCCGCAAGGATTTCCGCCTTGTGGATTAAGGCAGTTAACCGCCTTGGCAAGAATTTTGGCGCAGGTTGTTTTTCCTGTTCCTCTTGAGCCCGTGAAAAGATAGGCGTGAGAAAGCTTTCCGGTTTCAATTTCTCTTGAAAGGGTGGTAGTAATATGATCCTGACCCACCACATCTGAAAAAACCTTAGGGCGATATTTTCTGTATAGCACCTGATAAGACATAGCTTCGCTCCTTTCCGAAAGAATTAAAAAAGCAAGACACTTTTTCTTGGTCACACAACGGCAGGCGATCTGTATCGCACAGTCATTCCGCTTAATGCTGCTCGGTCTCCCGCCTGACATGGTTCACGGCGAACTGTCGCACAGGACCCACCGTTGCATGACCAAAGAAAAGTATCTCGCCCATAACTCAGTATATTATAATATAAATTATTATCAAAATCAATAGTTTTATCACAATTATTTTTCTTGCAAATATTCGTCTGCTATTATATAATTTTATAGATAAAAATTTTTTGTGAGGTTAAAAATGGAATTTAAAATAATCCCTCAGCCTTCTGAAATAACCGTTTTTTCTTCTGAAAGCGCTTTTTTCTTTTCCGATGAAACTCAGATAAGCTGCCCTGATGAATTTTCAAGGGCTCTCGACGACCTTGTTTTGTTTTCTCAGAAGGTTTTTTCAATAAATCTTCTGGGCGGAGGAAAAGAAAAAATTGTTTTTTCGAAAAGTGACGAAATAAAAAACAAAGAAGGCTATAAAATTTCTGTTAAGAATAATAATATTTTTATTTTTGCCTCCGACGGAGCAGGGGCATTTTATGCTGTTCAGACCTTGAAGCAGCTTCTTCTCCAAGGAAAAAACAATCTTCCCGAAATGGAAATTTTTGACCTTCCTCAATGCGCGTGGAGAGGCTTTATGCTTGACAGCGCAAGATATTTCTTTTCTGTTGAAGCAGTTAAACTTTTTCTCGACAGCATGGCTCTTCACAAGCTCAATTGTTTTCATTGGCATCTGACAGATGACCAGGGCTGGCGTATTGAGCTCTATAATAAGCTTCTTCTGGCTCAGATCGGTTCTCACAGAAGCTGCACCAACTTCGGAAAAACACCCCATGAAGGCTATTATTCAAAAGAAGACATTGAAGAAATTGTTTCTTATGCCAGCGAAAAATATATCAGTATTATTCCTGAAATCGACTCCCCCGGTCATGTTGTTTCAGCCATAGCCGCCTATCCTGAGCTTTCTTGTTTCAACCGTGAGCTTGAAGTTGAAACAAAATGGGGAATTAAAAACGATGTTTTATGTGTGGGAAAAGAAGAAACCTATGATTTCATGTTTGAAATATTGGACGAGATTTGCGAAATGTTTCCCTCAAAAATTATTCACATCGGCGGCGACGAGGTTCCCACAGTCCGCTGGAAGCTTTGCCCTCATTGCCAAAAAAAGATGAAAGAACTCGGCTTTGAAAATGAAAGTCAGCTCCATGGCTATTATCTTTCAAGAATTGCTTCTTATCTTGAAAAAAAAGGCTTTCTTGTTATTATGTGGGACAGCAAGAATCTGGACCATTCTGTTTCAAAAAGTGTAATCCGCCAATTCTGGAGCAGTGATGAAGCCGGAAAAATTGAAAGCCGCGGCGATTTCAAGCTTATTAACTCTTCAACCGACGCTTTTTATCTTGACTATCCCTATGGCCACACCAACCTCAAAAAATGTTATGAGGCTGAAATCAACCTTTATTCAGACAACTGCCTCGGCGGAGAAGCTTGTTTATGGACAGAATATGTTCCTTCAATGAAAAAAGCCGGCTATTGCCTTTTTCCGCGATTGGCGGCTTTCAGCGAAAGAGTATGGTGCAAAAGAGAAAATCTCAGCTATGAAAACTTCGTTTCAAAAATTCCGCAATATAAAAAGCTGCTTGATACCCTGCCCTTCGACTACGCTTCAATGAAGCAGGCCATGCCCTCATTTTTCAGAAAACATTGCTATAACCTCTGGTTTGAACGGCGAAGACTTCATTGGGGAAGCCTTCACAACACAATTGACAATTTCAAAGTTAAAAAGCTTTCAAAAAAGGAGAAAACAAATGATTAATCTTATTCCTCTTCCCGAAAAAATCAAACAACAAAAAGATATTTTTTCTTTTGAAAAGAAAAACGCAACCGTTTGTTTTTCACCCCGACTTTCTGAAATAAAAAAAATTGTTTCTGTTGTTTTAGGTTGCGATTTCAAAGAAACAGAAGGCTCTGCCGTTCTTAATTTCGTCTTTGACAAAAGCAAAGAAAAAGAGGCATATTCCTTAACTGTTAACAAAAACGGAATTGAAGTTCTTGCTTCAGGATATGAAGGAGCCTTTTATGCTCTTCAGACTGTCAGACAGCTTTTTGAAACCGATTTGAAAAACAAAAAGGTTCTTTCTGCTCCTTTCACCGAAATTGAAAATGACTCTCCCCGATATGAATGGAGAGGTCTTCAGCTTGATGAAAGCCGCCACTTTTTCGGAAAGGAAACGGTGAAAAAGCTCCTTGACTTCATGGCTATGTATAAGCTGAATGTTTTTCATTGGCATCTGACAGACGACCAAGGTTGGAGAATTGAAATTAAAAAATATCCCTTGCTGACAGAAATCGGCAGCAAGAGAAATGCAAGCCAGCTGGGAAATTGGAACTGTCTGGATATGGACTATACTTCGCATGAGGGCTTCTATACGCAAGAAGACATTAAAGAAATTGTTGCCTATGCAAAAGAAAGATGTATTGAAATTGTTCCCGAAATTGATTTTCCTGCTCATAGCGCAGCTGCCCTCGCGGCGTATAACAACCTCGCTTGCAGAAACATTCCCTGCGAGGTTCTCACCTACTTCGGAGAAGTTGTTCCCTTTTCAAAAGGAATACACGACTGGAACCGCACCCTTTGTTTAGGAAAGGACGAGGTTTACAGCTTCGTTTTTGATGTCATTGACGAGGTTGCCGCTTTGTTTCCCTTTGAATATTTCCATGTGGGCGGCGATGAAGCACCCAGAAACGAATGGAAAAAATGTCCTCTTTGCCAAAAGAAGATTAAAGATGAAAACTTGAAAAACGAAGATGAGCTTCAGGGCTTTTTCACAAACAAGCTTAATGAACATCTTAAAGCTCTCGGCAAAACTCTTATTGGTTGGAACGAAATTTTGTCGGCAAAGGGTCTTGACAGAGACGTTGTTGCTCAATATTGGACCTTAAAAAAAGACCCGAATGTTACAAAGCATCTCAAAAAAGGCGGAAAAATCATAATGAGCTGCCACAATTCTTTTTATTTTGATATGCCACACACTCAGGCTAAGGTCAGAAATACATATTACTTCAATCCTTTGAAACATAATGTTCCCGAGGCATATATGAGTGAAGTTCTGGGGCTTGAAGGTGAAAACTGGACTGAATGGACCGATTGCGAAAACGAGCTTTTCTTCAAGCTTTCTGTCAGAACTCTTGCCCTGGCTGAAAGCGCATGGTCAACAGAAAAAAGCAAAAGCTTTAAAGATTTCTGCCGCCGACTTCAAAGACATAAATTTTATTTTGACGCTTTGGGTATTTATTACGGGCATGATGAATTCACCGTTAATGCATCTGTTTTGAAGAAAACAAAAAAAGCCAAGTCCTTGGGTATTTCAGTTAAGAATTATGACGCTGAGTATGAAATGGACAAATTGAAAAGAAAAAAATAAATCCATACTGCATAACAAAAAGAGCTTCTTCAGGTTTTATTACTCTGAAAAAGCTCTTTGTTTTATTTAGGTTCATGCGCTCTGCGCTTTTTTACCGGACCCGAGGGGCGAGGAAAAAAAGATGCAGAATAAGCAAACTGAGCAAAAATGAAGCTTCAGCTTCGTTTTTGGCAATCCGAAGGCGTACAAAGGTACGCCGAGAGGCGAAGTTGGCTTGTAGCATGAACCGTGATGTTTTTACGATCTAAATGTTTTAGATTTATAAATGTTAAAAAGGTTTCTCCAAATTTTGCAATCTGAAGAAACCTTTATGTTGTTTAGGTTCATGCGCTCTGCGCTTTTTTTACCAGACCCTCGGGGCGAGGAAAAAAAGATGCAGAATAAGCAAACTGAGCAAAAATGAAGCCTCAGCTTCGTTTTTGGCAACCCGAAGGCGTACAAAGGTACGCCGAGAGGCGAAGTTGGCTTGTAGCATGAACCGTGATGTTTTTATTTTGTGAAAGTTTTAGATTTATAAATGTTAAAAAGGTTTCTCCAAATTTTGCAATCTGAAGAAACCTTTATTTTGTTTAGGTTCATGCGCTCTGCGCTTTTTTACCAGACCCTCGGGGCGAGGAAAAAAAGATGCAGAATAAGCAAACTGAGCAAAAATGAAGCTTCAGCTTCGTTTTTGGCAACCCGAAGGCGTACAAAGGTACGCCGAGAGGCGAAGTTTGTTTATAGCATGAACCATGATGTTTTTACGATCTAAAAGTTTTAGACTTATAAATGTTAAAAAGGTTTCTCCAAATTTTGCAATCTGAAGAAACCTTTATGTTATTAAGGTTTATGCGGTCTGCGCTTTTTTTACCGCCCCGAGTGAGTGTTCGCTCAGTTCTTTTTATATTTTAAGGAACCCTGAAGCATATTGTAGGGAAGAAGAACCTTTTCATAAACTCCGTTTTCATCCTGATAGCTAAAGGATACACCGTCTTTTTCAAGTGACCAGGCAGAAGAATAAATTGCTTCTCCTATCAACTCTGTGTCTGTTACGGCTTCTTCCTGTGAATACCCTGAATAAATTCTGTAAAGTGCCTGCTGAACAGAAAGATAGTCTTTTCCCAGAACATCATCCTTTTTAACGAATTCACCGCTTTGAATTTCAAAAGCATAACCTTCAAAGGTTACTTCAGGGAAAGCCACGGCTTCAGAAACATCGCCATGCTCAAGATGGTCGCAGGAAGCAGTTCTTTCAACAGTTGAGAAAAATCCGTTTTCGTTGTAGGTTACACAAACCGTCATGTTTTTATAAACGGGAAGATTCTCTTTCAGTCCGCCTTTTTTAAGATAGTTTTTGTAAAGCTTGTCTGCTTTTTCTGCCTGAGCCTCAAGGGACGAAATTTTTTCTTCATAGAGACTTTCAATAAGCGTTTCGGTTTTTCCCTCGGTTTTAAAGGTGGGGTACACCACAACATATCTTGCAAACAAAATTCCGTCTGAGGTTTTTATTTCAATAACCTTTCTTTTGTTTTCATAAGAAAGTCCGTCTTCAACGGTAACTTCGTTTTGCGAGCCCATAGTGCTGTAAAGCGGTTCATGGGAAATTTTGAGAAGGGAAAACTCTTCTTTTTCGTTTTTATCGGCAAGAACATAAATTGCTTTTTCTTCTCCAAGACTGCAGGTAACATAATAATGCCCGTCAGCCGTTTTTTTGGAATCAGAAATCGAAACTGAATATTCTGCAGCTTTTTCGCTTTCTTCAGCTCTGAAATAATAATATCCGTTATAGTAATAGTGATTTTTGCAGTTAGCGTCGTTAAGAACAGCCAGATTGAGACTTTCAAGAATTTTTGCAATTCTTTTTTCTGAAACCTTGCAATAAGAATAGGTTCCGTCTGAAAGAACAAATCTTCCTGCGGGATCGGCAACATCATTTATAACCTTTTCTTTTCCGAAAAGACCGCCGTAAAGCCCGTCTTCACAAGAAGGCTTCATTTTTTCAATAAACTGCGTACTTACGGAAAGAGCGCTGTCATATCCGTCTTCAAAAAGACTGCTGTATTTTTCAATGAAGACTTTGAATTCTTCTTTTTCCTCTTCCGAAAAAGAAGAAAGAACCACCGTGTTGTCTTTTCCCTGAGAATTGAAAACATCGGTTGAAACGCTGACAACCATCAACGCAACCATTACGCAAAGGCAAAAGCAAACCAAAGCCCGCATCCATATTGTCAGCTTTTTCTGTTTCTTTTCAATTTTTTGTTTTTTTAAGCTTGCAGCTCTTTCTTCTGCTTTGCGTTTTTTTTCTTCTTCAAGCTCTCTTTGAGCCTCGGCAAGAAGAATTTCGCTTTCTTCATTTTCAAACAAAGCCTCTTCACCATCTTCGAAGGCTTTTTTCTCAGAAGCTTCTTCTTTTTCAAAGGAGTCTTGTTTTTCTGAGGAAACTTCCTTTTCTTCGCCTTCTTCAAAGCTCTGAAGTTCTTCTTTTTCCTCTTCTGAAGTTTCTTCCTTGATCTCAAAGCAATCGTCCACAGGAATTGTTACTTTGAAAACCTTTTTTGGCTTTGAAACCATGTTTTTTTCGCAATTTTCGCAATAATCTGTGTTTTCGGGAACTTCTTTACCGCATACTTTACAGTTCATCTTTTTGCCTCCCTTAATTCACATTTTTTAGTCAAGATAATTTAAAACTTCTTTAATACTTTCAATTTCTGCCGCAACGCCCGGCTGACCAAGACCCTTACCCTTGAAATCGCCGTAATTCATTCTGATTACCTTCATATCAGCTCCCAAAGCTCCCTGAATATCGTTAACAGGGTGGTCACCGACAAAAAGAGCCTCTTCGTTTTTAACTCCTGCTCTTCTGATAGCTTCATCAAAAATTCTTCTGTCAGGCTTATATATTCCGATGTCGCCTGAAACCACAACAACATCAAAAAGGTCTCTGATTCCCGCTGTGTCAAGCTTTATGTTTTGAAGAGAAGAAACACCGTTTGTAATTGCACCAACAATATAACCTCTCTTTTTAAGCTCCTTGAGAACGTCAACAGCTCCGTCAAGCATAACAATAAACTTTCCGAAATCATAGTTGAAGCTGTCATAAAGCTCCTGAAGAGGCGGATGATTTTTCCAATTCCACAGTTCAATCATTTCAGGGAAATAAACCTCTCTGTCTTTATAACCACCGTCAACGTGCTCTTCCATTTCATCAAGCTTCTGAAGTCTTTCGGCTTCATCAATTTCAGGAAAATATTTTGAAAGAAAATGTTCGCAATAAAGTCTGTAGGCACCCTTTCGGCTCTGAAGAGTATCATCAAAATCAAAAAACACCGCTTTTACTTTTAATTTTTCCATTTTTTCATACCTCTTAAAAATTTCTTCTGCTTTTTCGGCGTCGCTTTTTATTGCAGCCGAAAGTTCTTCAAGATTTTCAAACTTCTTTTCGTCTCTGATAAAATCAAGAAGAAAAACCTCTATTTCAAGGCCGTAAAGATCACCGCTGAAGCCCAGAATACAGGTTTCACTTCTAAGACTTCTTGTTTCAATGGTTGGTCTGACGCCGATATTGGTAACGGCGCTGTACCATTTCTTTCCAAGCTTTACCTTTGAAGCGTAAACTCCGAAGCGCGCTGTTACAAAACATTCGGGAAAGAACTGATTGATTGTGGGGTAACCCAGAAGTCTTCCTCTTCGGTCACCGCTGACAACCTCGATTTTATAAGAAAACTCTCTCCCCAGCATTTTGTTTGCCGCTTTGATATTTCCTTTTTCAATTTCACAGCGAATTCTACTGGAGCTGACCGGCTCATTTTCAAACTCTATGCTGCCTGAAGAATAAACCTTGAAGCCGATTTTTTCTCCGTCTTTTTTCAGCGTTTCGGTGTTTCCTGCGGCATTTTTTCCATAGTGATAGTTAAAGCCGCAGCAAACCGCCTTTGCATTATATTCAGAAGCAATGAACCTTGCAAAATCTTCACAAGATAAATTGCAGATTTCTTCAAAATCAATTTTTATTATTGAAAAGCCCATTTCTGAGAGCTTTTCGTCTCTTGCCCTGTCTGTCATAAGACCGGGCGGTCTTTTTCCGGAAAGATGTTTTTTCGGGTGACTCTTAAAAAGAAGAACGCAAGGAACAAGACTGTTTTTCTTTCCAACCTCCAGCGCCTTTTTTAAAACCGCCATGTGTCCAAGATGAAGACCGTCAAAATTTCCTAAAGCAAGAACAGTTCCGTTTTTCATATTCGGTTTTTCCTCCACAGTTCTCACTTACCTTTCTACATATACTCTTTTAACCTTAAGTAAACCTTCATTGCGGCAACATTCACCTATTCCGATAAAAACGCCTTCCGGAGAATATACGTTATAAAATCCGTCTTTATCGGCTTGTTTAACTCTTTCAAGATCAAGCTCTCCGCCGTTTGAAAAACGCTTTGCCTGAGCTTGACTGACTGTTATTTTTTTATAAGAAATGAAGCTGTTAACACTAACTAAAGCTTCGTTTAGTCTGCCTTCTTCCTTAAGCTTTTCCAGCTGTTCAAAAGAAAAGCAATTTTCAATTTTTACCGAGTTTGCCTCTGTTCTTTCAAGAGCCGTCATAACAGCTCCGCAACCCAAAGCCTCGCCGATATCTGAAATCAACGAACGAATATATGTTCCTGATGAACAGAAAACAGAAATTGTGTATTCGTTTTTTTCTTCATTGCAGGAAACAAGCTCAAGAGAATAAACGGTAATTTCCCTTTCTTCTCTTTCAATTTCAATTCCCTTTCTTGCAAGGTCATAAAGACGAACACCGTCTTTTTTTATGGCAGAATACATGGGAGGAAGCTGTTTGATTTTTCCCTTGAAGCGAAAAAGAATGTTTTCAACATCTTCTTTTTTTGCCGAAACCTCTTTTTCTTCGGTTGTTTTTCCCGTTATATCAAGAGTGTCGGTTGTTTTTCCCAGAACAAAAGAAGCTTTATAAGCTTTGTCGTGGGAAGAAATCAGCTCAATAAACCTTGTTGCGCCCCCTAAAGCAACGGGTAGAACTCCTGTTGCCATAGGGTCAAGAGTTCCTGTGTGTCCGGCTTTTTTTTCGCCGAAAATTCTTCTGAGCTTCGCCGCCGCAACAAAGGAAGTTATTCCCTGCGGCTTATTGAGAAAAACAAAACCGGTCACACTATCACCTCTTTAAATAACATTTTCAAGAATATAACTAATAACCTTTTTTTCAACCTCTTCAATAGGTTCTCTGAATTCACAGCCGGCAGCGCGGATGTGTCCGCCGCCACCAAAATGCTTACAGATTTCTGAAGCATCATAGTCTTCATTGCTGCGGATTGAAACGCCGATTGCATTGCCTTCATATTTTATTGTTACGCCAATTTTTACGCCCTCAATCTGTCTGGTGAGAGGCTTGATGATATCAAGGTCTGATTTAACAGCGCCTGTTTCTTCAAACATTTCTTTGGTAACGGTTATCAGCGCAACTTTTCCGTCAGCAAAAAACTTCAGTCGGTTAAGACACATTTTTTCAAGCATTATGCTGCTTTTTGTTTTAGAGTCAAACATTTTTGCGTTGATTTTTCCATTTTCAGCGCCGGCAGAAATAAGCTCAGCAGCAATAAGATGGGTTCTTGCCGTAACATTGGCATATTTAAAGCAACCCGTATCAGTTGAGCAACCGGTGAAAAGGCAGTTTGCAATATCCTTGTTTATTTCAACACCCATTGCCTTTATTAAAAGATAAACAACCTCACAAGCCGAAGCGCTGTCTGTTTCGGTATAGGTTTCTTTGGCAAACAGTTTTGAGCTGCTGTGGTGATCAATGGCAAGGTCAACCTTATCGCCGTATTTTTCTGTTAACTCACTTCCCAGGAGCTTTTTTTCGGCAACATCAACAGAAACGATGAATTCTTCACAAAAATCATCTTCCTGCAAGTTTTCAAAAAGATAGGAATATTTTTGAGGAATTTCGTCGTTATTAATAAGTCTTGCTCTTTTTCCTGCTTTTCTCAAAGCATAAACAAGGGCGAGACCGCCGCCTATTGTGTCTCCGTCGGGATTAGCGTGGGTCAAAACCAGAAAGTTGTTTTTTTCTTTAAGCAGTTCTACTGCTCTTTCAAAATCAATCTTCATTTTCTGTTCCTTTTGATTCGGCGGTTTCAAGCTTTTTAAACATGTCAAAACCGCGTTCTATTGAGTCGTCAGCAACAAATTTCAGCTCAGGCGTCTTTCTCAGATGTAATCTTGAGCCAACCTCCCGTCTGATAT
>JAFUHX010000010.1 GCA_017474045.1 Clostridia bacterium
AAAAACTTTACGCTTCGAGGGGGCGGCGGCGCCGACTTCGTCGGCGTGGCAGAGCAAAAGCTCTGCCTGAAAAACGGCGACCGTTAGCCGTATGCGAAAAGGAAATTTTCAAATTACAACTTTCCGTTAGTTACCAACATAAAGCTCACGCCGTTTTTCCCGCCGCCCCCAACCTTCCGGAAGGCACTATTTCCCCTTTGTCCAAAAAAGCTAACAGCTTTTTTGGACATTTCCCCCAGGGGAAATTAAGCAACCAAAGCAACCCACCTGAACACCCAAAGCAAAAACCTCAACCACAGGGCAACGGCGCGAAAGATTAATTAAGCGCTGAAATTGTTGGCAACATTTTGCTTTGAAGTTGTGAGAATAAAGGACTCTTCAGCAATAGTTTGAATTGCTTTTTTTGTAAGAGACTGAAGCTGAATTTTTCTTTTGAGCAAGCTGTCATCAATAAAAGATAAAATTCTTTTTGTAAATTTGCTTCGTTTTTTTATGAGCTTTGAAAAAAGTTCGTTTAAAAAAACAATTTGTCGAAGCTTTAACATGATTCTTGCTCTTAATAAAAATTTTTATGTTTTTTTCATGGTTATCACCTTTTTTTCAAAAATACCTGCGCCGGAAATCAATAAATGCGGCAAACCACCACATATTGCGATTTCTCATCCGTAAGTTCAACAAAATAATACAATATATAAGATGATTAAATTGCCGAAGTTTGTCGAAAGCGAAAAAAATATTAGATTTTTTTCTGTTAGTAATAGTCTAATAAAAGAAGTTGTTTATAATAATCAAAAAAATCAACTAAAATATATAAAAATATGTTGACTTTTAACATGAGATAATATATATTAAAAAAAAGGCAGAAATTATCTGTCTTTTTCTGTTTAGGTTTTTACCGGAATACAGAAAGGAGAAATTTTTATGAAATCTTTTTTATTGATTGCTCTTATCAGTCTTTTAGCTCTTGTTTTTGCCACAGTTGTTGCGCTGACCATTAAAAAGCAAAGCGCAGGAACTGAAAAAATGAGAGAAATTGCTGCTTCCATACGCGAAGGTGCAACAGCGTTTTTATATTCTGAATATCGAATAATCGTTCTTTTTGTTGTTGCAATTTTTGGCTGTATCGGCGTTTTTCTCGGCAACTGGATTGAGGCTGTTTGTTTTGTTGTGGGTGCTGCTTTTTCTGTGGCTGCCGGCTACATCGGAATGCAGGTTGCAACAATAGCCAATGTCAGAACTGCCAACGCCGCCAAAGAAAAAGGAATGTCAAAAGCTCTTTCTGTGGCTTTTTCAGGCGGTAACGTTATGGGTCTTTGTGTTGCAGGTTTTGGACTTCTGGGAATTTCTGTTGTTTATGCCTTAACAGAAAACGCCGATGTTCTTTTTGGCTTCAGTCTCGGCGCTTCTTCAATTGCTCTTTTTGCCCGTGTGGGCGGCGGAATTTATACTAAGGCTGCCGATGTCGGTGCTGACCTTGTGGGTAAGGTTGAAGCGGGGATTCCTGAGGATGACCCAAGAAACCCTGCTGTTATTGCTGATAACGTTGGCGACAATGTTGGTGACGTTGCCGGAATGGGTGCCGACCTTTTTGAAAGCTACTGCGGAGCTGTTATTTCTGCCATAACCTTGGGAATGATCTTCTGTAAAAACAATCTTTCAGGAGAGACCTTCAGCGGAGCGTTTTATCCGATGGTCGTTGCGGCAATCGGTCTGGTTGCTTCTGTTATCGGTTCACTTTTTGTCAGAGGAAAAAGAAATCCTGCCTTCAGTCTCAAGCTTGGAACCTATGTTGCCAGCGCAATTGTTTTTGTTGGCTCTCTTGTTTCCAGCGTTTTGATTTTTGGCTCGCTTCATTTTGGTGTAACCGTTGTATCGGGTCTTATTGTGGGCGTTCTTATCGGATATTTCACAGAGCTTTATACCTCAGATACATATAAATCTGTTAAAAAAATTGCAAGGCAGTCTGAAACAGGAACAGCAACTAACATAATTGAAGGAATTGCCGTTGGTTTTCAGTCAACTGCTGTAACAACTGTTTTCATTTGCGCCGGAATTTTTGCCGCTTATTATTTCGGAAATAAGCTGGGTGACGGCGGCGGAATTTATGGTGTTGCTCTGGCTGCGGTAGGTATGCTTTCCACAACAGGAATAACTGTTGCCGTTGATGCTTATGGTCCCATTGCCGATAACGCAGGGGGAATTGCTGAAATGTCAGGTCTTGACAAAAGCGTAAGAAGCATTACAGATAAGCTTGACTCCGTAGGCAACACAACAGCTGCTATGGGTAAGGGCTTTGCCATCGGCTCAGCAGCATTAACAGCTCTCGCTCTTTTCTTTTCCTATAAAGAGACAGTTAAAATTGATTCAATCGACCTTCTTGATTGCAATGTTGTAATCGGTCTTTTCATTGGCGGAATGTTACCCTTCATTTTCTCTGCTCTGACCATGGAATCTGTTAGCAAGGCTGCTCACGAAATGATTGAAGAAGTCAGAAGACAGTTCCGTTCAATCCCCGGCTTGCTTGAAGGAGAAGCAAAGCCCGACTATAAAACCTGCGTTGCAATTTCAACAAATGCATCACTTCGAGAAATGTTTGTTCCGGCAATAATTGCCATCGGAGTTCCCTTGCTTGTGGGAATCGTTCTTGGCGTTAAGGCTTTGGGCGGACTTCTTGCAGGCTCCCTTGTTTCAGGTGTTCTTCTTGCTGTTTTCATGTCAAACTCCGGCGGAGCATGGGATAACGCAAAAAAATATATTGAAGGCGGCTCACATGGCGGAAAGGGCAGCGAAGCCCACAAAGCCTCTGTTGTCGGCGACACCGTTGGTGACCCCTTCAAAGACACTGCAGGTCCTTCAATAAACATTCTTATTAAGCTTATGACAATTGTTTCTCTTGTTTTTGCACCACTCTTCCTTCTTATCAACGAGGGTGGCGGAATGATAAGCTGATAAAATCAAAGCGTGGTTGCAAGAGGTTTTTTCATGAAAAAGAAAAAAACAATAAAAATAATTCTCAGCGTTTCCCTGACAGTTGCTGTTCTCGCGGCAGCAATAGGAGTATATTCTCATAAAACAGCGATTGAAAAATATAAAAATGAAATTTCGTTGCCAAATAATTTTACTCTGACAGCGCATACGGGCTGCATGAATACCAAAGAAAACAGCCTTGATTCCATCGCTGAGGGGGCGAAGTTTTGTGAAATTGTTGAATTTGATCTGCATTTCAATAAAAATCTGACGGCTGTTCTTGCTCATGACGAGCCTTCAGGCAACGAGGTAACGCTTGACGAAGCATTCAGCTTTGTTTCTGAAATAAAAGACATTTCAGTCAATGTTGATATCAAGTCAACAGCAAATCTTTCAGAAATTGAAAAAACTGCTGATAAATATTCCTTGGAAAACAGATTTTTTCTGACAGGCGTTAATGAAGCGTTTCTCGGAGAAGTGAAAAAAGAATGTTCCGATGTTAAATATTATCTCAATGTTGAGGTTGATAAAGCCAAAAGAAAAGACAAAGAATATCTTCTTTCTCTTGTTGAAAAGGTGAAAGAAGCAGGAGCGATCGGAATAAATTTCAACAAAAAAAGCGCTTCAAAAGAGCTGGTTGAAATTTTTCACGAAAACGGACTTCTTGTTTCAATCTGGACTGTAAATTCAGAAAAGGAAATTCTGAAAATTGCATCTTACGGACCGGATAACATAACAACAAGAAATCCTGAAAAAGCCGGAGAACTTTTAAAAGAATATATTTAAACAGAACGGGCTGTAAAAACGAATTTTTACAGCTCGTTTTTATTTGAGAAAGAAACCGATTGAAGACTGCTTTCTTTCATGTTTTCTTCTGTCAATTTTAATTTTTCGGTTTTTTGGCTGAAATATTCTTTAAAATAATAGGTCAGATTCTTTTGGTCAAAGCAGCAGGAATATTTTGTGTAGTGAGGCTTTTCGTTTTTTGTTAAAACAGCACCCTTGATAACAGCAACGGAGGAGAGAATATGAAAAAACTGAGAAACGCAGTTTTCGCTTTTTTCTTTTGAGCAGAATTTCAGAAGAAAAAAGGCTTTTTCAAATCTTGAGTGAGAAGAAAAGTCACCCCTTAAGCCCCAGGCACCAAGTCCGAGCTGAGAGCCGCAAGGAGCTTCTTTTTTTTCGAAAGAAGGATTTTTATTTGAAAAAAGCGAGGTTTTCCACATTTCTTCCTTGTGGTGAGGAAAAACAGGATTGTTCGTTACCACATCAAAGGGGTTATCATATATGTTGAGACCTTCTTTTGTTTTTTCAACGCAAAGCGAGCCGCTTTCGTCTGCAATATGCCAGTGAAGAGGCGTAAGAGAAAGCTGAGCGCTGAAGGGGATTGCTCTGATGTTTGTTTTCTCAAGAAGAGCCCTTGCTTCTTCTGTTGTTTCGCATTGTGAAAGCACCCACAAAATCAGCTCCGCGGCAGAAATATTGTGTTTTCCGTTTTCTCTTTTTTCGCTGTAGCAGGCGTTATCGGGAAAATTCAGCGCTGACATATAAAGCCCTTTTTCATTCATTGCCTCGGCATATAAAGGGTAATTTTCAAAAACTGCAGCCGTTCCCACCATGGAAAAATGAGCTTTGATTTCTTTTTCTTCTTTGAAATAAAGCGGAAAACTTCTTGGGGTTATAACAGCGCTCTGACCGAAATCATAGTCAATATCCATGTTTCTTCCGAAATAAACATTTTCAGAACGCATTACAATACTTGTGCACATATAAAAATCCTTTCTGAGATTTTGAAATATTTTAACAAAGAAAAAACCTCTTTTACGGTATTTTTTCCGCAAAAGAGGTTAAAATTCTTTTTTCTTTAAAAAAGCTCAGGCTCTTTTTCAATAAAGGTCTGATAAACAAACCTTATCATTGATCTGTCGTTGTTTTGAGGGTTTTTCATGCCTTCCATTTCACAATAGCCTTCAGAAAAATATATGTCGCCGTTTTTCTGAAGCATTATGAGACAGAGCTTGTTTTCTTCGGTTTTGAACTGCAATAATTTTCTGTTTCCGCTTCTGAGTTTCTTCAAAGAATAGCCATCTTGCCAAAGCTGAGGGCTGAAACGGGAATCAAAGGTTTCTTCATTTAGCTCAACCTCAGCACCCAAAGCAATATCCTTCCATTTTTCTTCGCTTTTGCTGTATTTCTGAAGAATTTTCTCATCGAGAACACGATAGCAGTCTCCGTTAAAAGAGGGAATAAAAGAAAAAATTCCGTTGGAATAAATCCAATCTGTTACGATGAACTCTTCATAATCGGTTGTGGCTATGGGCTCATCAATTTCAAAGTCAATGAAAATATCGTGAATGGAGTTGTTGTTTTCAAGGTCAACAACATCAGTCAGAAATCTGTATTCTCCCGCTGAAGATAAATCGAAGAACTTAAGCGAATAATCCTTTTCAATTTTTTCACCGCTTCTTAAAAGATAAAGAGGCAATGTGTGAACCATTTCTTCAATCATGCAGCAATCATAAAGCTCTTCTTCTTCTTTTCTGAAAAGCTGAAAGGGATTTCCGAAGCCGAGTTCTTTATTGCTGTTGTTTTCCCAAATTATTCTGATTGAATTTTCATCAATTGATTTTATTTTTATTGAAACATCTTCAATAGGACTTTCTTGCCTTTCGCTTATAATTTCAGCTTCTTTAGCGGGATTGGTTAAAAAACAAAAGGCTGAAATTATTGAAATAACCAACACGAAAACCAAAGCCCAGATAACCGGCTTTTTATATTTCAAAACAGATTTTATTCTTCCCTTAACCCCGATTTCACCGAAGGCAGAAGAAAAAGGCGAAATTCTTTTTGAAGAAACGCTTAAAGAAAGAAGAGAAAGAGAATATTCTTTTCTTTCTGATGAAGACATTTTTCTGATTACCCTTTCGTCGCAGGCAAGCTCAACGTCTTTGCAAAAAACATGATATGCAAGCCACATCACAGGGTTGAACCAATGAACTGCCAGAATAAAAAAACCAAGAGGCTTCCACAGATTGTCTTTTCTTTCAATATGAGCTTTTTCATGGGCAATTACGCTGAGATAATCTTTTTCGTTCATTGATGAGGGCAAAAAGATTTTTGGCTTAAAAACGCCACAGATGAAGGGAGAGCTTATCCGGTCGCAAAGAAAAATATTTTCCTTCAGTCTTATGGATTCTTTAACCTTTTTTGAAAGGAAAAAATAGCTGAGAGAAAAATATAAGATCATAACAGCCACTCCTGAAAGCCACACAAAAGAAAAAACAAAGGTGAGAATCTGAAGGGGGTTGGCGCTTGAAAAAGGATCAGGAGAAAAGCTTTCGGAAATAATCGGATTGAGACTGCTGTTTATAAAATCAAAGCCGCTGTTTATTTCCGGTGAAGGCGAAAGCATTATTTCCGGGGAAACTGTTTCTGCGCTGGGAATAAGGCTGAAGGGGCTTTCAAAGGAAAAAGGAAAAACCAGCCTTAAAGCAACAATTATCCACAAAAAACAAAACAGCCTTTTTGAAACTTTTTGAAAAAAAGGACGGAATATTAAAATAACAAAAGTTATCCATGAAGCAGTAATGCTCATGTTTAAAATCTTTAAAAAGAGCTCTTCCATTTTAATTCTCCTCGTATGATTCAATCAAGGCTCTTATTCCTGCGATTTCTTTTTCAGAAAGCTTCTTTCTTTTTGAAAAAGCGGCAATAAAAGCAGGAAGTGAGCCGCCGAAGGTTTCTTCAACAAAGCTTTCACTCTGATATGAAAAATATTCTTCTTTTGAAACGAGGGCAGTTACAATTCCACCCTCGTTTTTAAAAAGGCCTTTTTCAGAAAGCTTTTTTAGAACCGTATAGGTTGTTGATTTTTTCCATTCCAGCTTTTCAGCGCAAAGCTTAACAAGCTCACCTGAGGAAAGGGGCTGATTTTCCCAGATGATTTCAGAAAATTTCAATTCTACTGCGCCTAATTTTATGTCTTTCAAAAAAACCACTCCTTTAAAGTCTATTGACAATAGACCTTGTTTTCATCTTTAGTCTATCATCAATAGACCTAATTGTCAAGAGTTTTAATATAAAAATCACCGATATGTTTATACCGGTGATTTTATTAATCGGATTTTAAAGGTTTTCAGCCGTTTTCAAGGCTTCGTCAATATGCGCGCAGAAATTTTCTTTTCCCACCTTGCTTGCAAAACCGCTTTTTCTCATAACCTTCATCGGCTGCTCATTAACGTGAGACAAAATCAAACGAACGCCCTTTTCTTCGCATTTTTTATGAAGACTTTCCAGACTGTTGAGGGCTGTTGCGTCAAGGGCGGGAACCGACCTCATTCTGAGAATAAGACACCTTGTGTAGTCTTTAAAGCCGATTTCCAAAAGCTTGTCGGCAGCGCCGAAAAACATCGGGCCGCTGATTTCATAAACTCTGACGTGCTTCGGAACCTGACGAAGCTCAATGCTTTCCTCGTCTTCACTTTCCTCAGCATATTTCCAGCCTTTGACCTGACTTTCGTCGCTCATTCTTTTCATAAACAGCATTGCGGCAAGAACCATTCCCACCTCAATGGCAACAACCAGGTCGAAAACAATGGTTAAAACAAAGGTTATTACTAAAACGGCAATATCACTTTTAGGTGCCGATTTGCAGACGGAAACAAATTTCTTCCATTCGCTCATATTGTAGGCAACCATAAACAGAATTGCTGCAATTGTCGGCATGGGAATAAGTCCGGCGTAGGGCATGAAGAAAAGAAGAACCAACAAAAGAACAACGGCGTGAACCATTCCGGCAATGGGTGTTTTTCCGCCGTTTTTGGCGTTAGCTGCTGTTCTGGCAATTGCGCCCGTGGCAGGAATTCCGCCGATTAAAACCGAGGCAATGTTGCCGAGACCCTGACCCACAAGCTCTGCGTTGGAGTTGTGGCGGGAGTTTACCATTCCGTCGGCAACAACACAAGAAAGAAGAGATTCAATGGCTGCGAGAATTGCAATGGTAAAAGCATCGGGCAAAACTGCCTGAACCTTTTCAAAGCTGAAATCCAGACCTGAAAGGCTGAATGAAGGAAGTCCTGAAGGAATGGTATAAAGCTCACCGATGGTGAAAACCCCTTCATCCATTCCCGGAATGAATTTTACCATAAGAGCACCGACAACAACAGCCACAAGTGAGGGCGGAAGTCTTTTTTCAAATTTGGGATAGACTATCAGAATAAAAAGGCAAACAGCACCGACCAGAAGAGCCTTCCAACTGAAAGTTCCGATAGCGGCAATGTTGGCTTCAATTTTTTCAATAGTTTCAATGGGCTTCACACCTTCGGCATAAGTCAGACCCAAGAAGTCTTTAATCTGACCGACAAGGATTGTTACGGCAATTCCGGCGGTGAAGCCTGTTGTTATGGTGTATGGAATAAATTTAATCAGCGAACCGAGCTTGCAAACACCCATAACGATTAAAACAAGACCGGCAATGATTGTTGCAATAATAAGGCCGTCCATTCCGTTTGAGGCAACAATTCCTGCAACAATGGAGGCAAAAGCGGCTGTTGGTCCTGCAATCTGAACGCGGCTTCCGCCAAAAAAGGAAACAACGAAGCCTGCAGCTATTGCTGTATAGACACCGCAAGCAGGCTCAACGCCGGAAGCGAGAGCCAAAGCAATTGAAAGAGGCAGGGCTATTATGGCAACAATAACACCGGCAACAAGGTCTTTTAAAAACTGCTCTTTTGAATAGGTTTTCATAACAGAAAACAGCTTTGGTTTAATGTAGTTAAGTTTCATTTTGATCTCCTGTATTTTATATAAAAATTCCAGAGAGATTATAGCACTATGGTTTTTAAAAGTAAACATCTCACAAAACAAAATCTCTTTTTAAAATTTAAATTTCTATTTACTAAAAAAGACTTTTGTGTTAGTATAATGTTATAAGAGAAAAAAGAAAGAAGGCTTATTATGTCAGTTTCAGAATTAATCAACAGCGTTAAAAGCACTATTGCAGTTATTCTTGTTTTCCTCTTGCTTCCGGTTTCTTCTTTAGAAACAAAGGTAACTCACGAAGCAAAAAACGGCGAAGAGCTTGTGGCAAGCTTCACCGTTTTGTCTGACTGCCATGTTGAAACAAACAACTATGATTCATATTCACTTTTCAAGACTATTCTTCTTGATGCAAAAGCCACCGAAACCAAAGACGCAGCCATCTTTCTCGGTGACAACACGATGAACGGTCAGGTCGCCGAAAACGCTTTGTTTTTCGGAGCGCTGAAGGCTGTCAGACCGGCTGATGAAACCCTTGTTGTAATGGGTAACCACGATGTCGGCAACGGCGAAGGTGACTATGAAAAAATGAGCAAGCAGTTTTTATCCTATAATAAAACCTTTCTCGGTGAAAGCCACGAAAAGCCCTATTTTTATAAAGTAATCAAGGGCTGCTATCTGATTTGCCTTGCAACTGAGGAATCAACTGTTAACACGATGAAGATGACAGACGGGCAATATAACTGGCTTAAAGCAGTTCTTGACGAGGCTGACGAAAAAGATGCTCCGATTTTTGTTTTCAACCACTATCCCGTTAACTATATGGAAGGTGATTATGAATATCTTTCAGACCTTCTCAACGACTATGAAAGCCTTGTTTATTTCAGCGGTCACAACCATTTTGCGTTAACTGAATACAGCTTTTCAGTAACAAACGGTGTTCGCGGAATAAATCTTCCCCGTTGCACTGAAACAGTAACTCAGGGTCACGATTGCGGAATAGGCGCAGTAGTTGAGGTTTATGAAGACGAAGTTCTTGTAAGAATAAGAAACTTTGTAACAGGACAATGGCTTACAGAGTTTGAAAGAAGCTATTCAATCTGAAAAATCAAATGTGTTGAAAAAAGTAGGGGGTGGTTAATAGCCGCCCTCTTTTTGTCGGCCTTAGGTTTCATCGGGCGGCAGTATTCCCCTTTTGTCCAAAAAACATTAGCTTTTCAGATGCTTCTCCCAAGGGAAAATTCATGCTGCTCTCAAGCAAGGACAAACGCTCGATTACCTCCATGGCAGTTTTTTATGTAAAGCAAAAAACAAGGCACACCTGAGAAAAAGTGTGCCTTAAATTATTTATGCCGTTATATTATTTATACTGATAAACTCTGACATAGTCAACAATGAATTCAGCGGTGTCACCGGGCAACATGCTGATTTTTCCTGTGCCTCGGCTGTCGGCGTTTGCAACTCCGTTTTCACCTGCAACCTCACAAGAGAGAAGAAGATATTCAGGATTCTGACTTACGCCACCGGTGGAAAGCCTTCCGGTTTCAACGCCGTTTATATAGAAAATATATTCTTTTTCATTCCACTCAACGCCATAAGTGTTGAACTCTTCATAAGGATTGTTGGAAAACCATTTTCCAATACTGTCGCCTTGGTGACCTTCACCGTAGCCGTCATAATGAATACCGCTGACAACGCAATCGCCTGCGCCCCAGGAAACATCTTTGTAATACATTGATTCAAAAATATCAACCTCGGTTCCGTCTTTGCCTGAACCGTCAACATTGGAAACTCCGCTGTTCATCATCCAGAAGGCTGACCACATTCCCGTTGATTTGGGAAGAATTGCACGACATTCATAGTATCCGTAAAGAAATTCCTGTTTGCCCTGACCGGTAATACAGCCGGTGTACCAGCCTTCTTTATATTCCTTGTGGTCGTGGGTTAAAAAATAGCCTTTATAAGCGTTGGGAATTTCAAGGGGTTCAGAAAAATAAGCGGTGGTAATAACAAGGTTGCCGTTTTTAACGCTGACCATGTCGTCATGCCAGAATCCGCCTTTTCGCTCTGTTTCCCACCAATTATATTGCCATTTGGTTTTATCCAGCTTATCACCTTCAAATTCATCGCTCCAGACAAGCTCAAAACGGCTGTCTAAATCAAGCTGTTGTCCGTTGGGAATTGCCGGGAGGCTGAAAAGGTGGGGAAGAGAAGGAGAAATCATCATAAGAACTGAAACTAAAATCTTAATAAATCTTGAAAGCAAAGAAAAGCCCTCCTTTATTTCTTTTTTTATATTATAATTTATAAAGAGGCTTAATGTCAACAGATGGTTAAGACGAGGAATAAAAAGGCGAAAGGGGCTGTAAAAAAGTGCAGACCGCATAAAACAAGATAACTAAAGGTTTTTTTCGGTATTGAACTACCAAAGAAACCCTTTAAAACTGTAAAAATCAGCAAAAGCAGGCAAAAACAAGGTTTTTGCGTTTTATGCTATAAACAAACCTCGCCCTCGGAGTACCTTTGTACGCCGTCGGGTAAACC
>JAFUHX010000011.1 GCA_017474045.1 Clostridia bacterium
ATATCAGTCGGCTCTTTCATTTCCTCGAAAAGTTTTTTACACTCAGAACAATCTTCGAGGTGTTCTTCAACAACTCTTTCACTTTCCTCACTGCAACATCCGTCAATATAAAGTGGGATTAAATCTTTTACAATATTACAATTCATATCATTACCTCATTCTTTCTGATAGTTTTTGTTTTGCACGGTAAAATGTAACTCGTGCCCAACTTTCGCTTTTACCGAAAACTAAACTTATATCCTTTAAAGAGAAACCACCGAATACCGAAAGCATAAATACTTCCTTATAGGGTTCTTCCAATTCGTGCAAACACAACAAAGCTTTTCGAGAAAGTTCTTTTTGAACAAAAAAATCTTCTATATTTTTTTCATCACTGATTACATCAAGGTTAGCCAATGAGTCATATTTCTTTTGATCATTATACCAAGCATAATAAGTGTTTTGAGCGATTTTACAAAGCCATGATGATGCATTTTCCTTGTTTTGTAGAGAAGCGTAGTTCATATATGCACGAAAAAAGGTTTCTTGAGTCAGCTCTTCAGCAAGAGAAACATCCCTAGTTATTTTCATTAAATATTTAAAAATAAAATCTCGGTTGTCATTGAAAAGTTTTTCAAATTCAGTCACATTTTCACCGCCCTTTCAACTATAAGATTCGAAAAGTGCTAAAACGTTACAACAATTATAACATTTCTTTCAATTTGAAGCAAATAAATATTAAAGCATCAACCGCCTTTTCATCAGCAGTTTTTTCAAAGGTCAAAAATCAAAAATTAGCAGGAAGCTGGTTTTTATTAGCAGAGGGACATTCTGATAATTGTTTTACAAAATATAAAAAGCCGAAAAACCTAGTAAAATCAAGGCGAAGCCTTGTATATCATCAATTCCGCAGGAATTGCATATCATCAAGACGCAGTCTTGCATATCATCATTGCGAAAGCTTATGCACCTTCGGTGATGAGATACAACAACGGCAATGCCGTTGTTGATGATATGCAGCCTGACGGCTGATGATATACCATTGCTTTCGCAATGGATAAAAAAACCGACAAGTCAAAACTTGTCGGTTTTTTGGCACCCCCAACAGGAATCGAACCTGTAACTAACCCTTAGGAGGGGTTTATTATATCCATTTAACTATGGAGGCGTGTTTTCACTTGATTTTATCACCCTTTGGGGCTTCTGTCAACAAAAAGAAGCGGAAAAATCTGTATGTTGCCCTGTTTTTTCATTTTTTATTTGACTTTAAAGTTATTTTATATTATTCTATTTATATTATGTTTATCGAAAGGTAGTGTTTATAATGAGCGAGTGTTCAGGAAACTGCTCAAGCTGCTCATCAGCTGATTGCAAGGACAGAGACCCTATTCTTAAGCAAAATGCTCAGAGCAATATTAAAAAAATCTATGCTGTTGTCAGCGGAAAAGGCGGTGTCGGAAAATCCTCTGTTACCTGCCAGATTGCCGCCGCAATGCAGAAAAAGGGAAAGAACGTTGCTGTTCTTGACGCCGACGTAACCGGCCCTTCAGTTCCCAAAATGTTTGGAATTAAAGACAAGGCCTATGCCGAAGACAAGCTTCTTCTTCCCGCCGTCAGCAAAAACGGAACCAAAATTATGTCTGTTAACCTTCTTCTTGAAACAGATGAAACTCCTGTTGTCTGGAGAGGTCCCGTTATCAGCGGCGTTATTCAACAGTTTTTTACAGAAGTAAAATGGGGCGATGTTGACTATATGTTTGTCGATATGCCTCCCGGAACAGGCGACGTTGCCCTGACTGTTTTCCAAAACCTCAAGGTTGACGGAATTATTGTTGTAACAACTCCTCAGGATCTCGTCAGCATGATCGTTGCCAAAGCCGTTAACATGGCTAAGCTTATGAACATTCCCATTGTTGGAATTGTTGAAAACATGAGCTATTTCGAATGTGACGATTGCGGAAAGAAGCATTTCATTTTCGGCGAAAGCAAAATTGCTGAGGTAGCCGAGAAAAACGGTCTTGCCGTTCTTGCAACTCTTCCCATTGATCCCAAAACTCCCGGCCTTGCCGACTCAGGCAACATTGAAGACGCCGACAGCGTTTTATTCACAAACGTTATCAATGCTCTTTCAGAATAAAGCAACTATTTGTTTTTTGGAGGAAATCCAATTATGAAAAAAATTATCAGAGGCATTTTTCTGGGACTTCTCTCGGTTGTTGTTATTGCCGTTTCAGCAATCTGCGTTTATCTTTTTGCGCCTGAAAGACCCACGGAAATTGTCAGACCCACTGTTACCGATGCCGACGGAAATGTCTATCTTCAGGCTGTGGGCGAAGCCGGCGAAACCTATGCTGTTGTAACCGACGCTGACGGAAACATCTGGGCTGCAGAATTCAAAGACGGCAAGATAGGAAGCACTCTGGCTTCTCTTAATGACCGTTTTACCCTTGAAGAAATTCCCAAAAACTACTCCGGCCCCAAGGTTGACGAAACTGTTGACCACAACAGCTTCACCGGTAATGTTGACGTTGTTACCACCATTCAGGCCGAAACCACAACCGCGCCTTCTGTGTCGCCAAACGTTGAGCAGACAACAAAAGAACCTGCACAGCAGGTAACTACTGCTCCTCAGAAAGAGGAAAAGCCCTTCAGAATGAAGAAATATCAGGAAATTTTTTCAAGCAACACCTATATTATGGAATTCACAACCAACGACACCGAGCTTGGCCAGACTCCCATTGTCTGCGCCGCTAAGGGCGGAAATGTTCTTGTGGAAACCACAATTGAAGGAATAAGCTGCAAAATTCTTTATACTGCAAACAACGACACCACCTATCTCATTCTCGACACCTATAAAAAATATTGCAAGGTTCCCGAAAGCCTTATGGGTGAAGACATGGATATGAGTGAGCTTAACATGGGCGCAAACTTCACCTCAGATGTTACCGCTGATGAGGTTGAATATTCAACCGTAACAATTTCAGGCAAGACTCTCAACTGCGAAAGCTACACTAACGAAGAGGGAAAAGAGCTTCTTTATTATTTTGACGGCGACACCCTTGTGAGACTTGACTGTGTTAACAACGACGGCTCTGTTTCTTCAACCTATATTTCAAGAATTACTTCAAATGTTCCCGATTCAACCTTTGAAATTCCCGACGGCTACGGATATCTTAATCTTTCATGGTTAGGTCTTGTGGCAGGAGAATAAACCTTCCCGGGCGATAAAAAAAGCGCAGACCGCATAAACCTAAACAACATAAAGGTTTCTTCAGATTGCAAAATTTGGAGAAACCTTTTTAACATTTATAAATCTAAAACTTTTAGATCGTAAAAATATCATGGTTCATGCTATAAGCAAACTTCGCCTCTCGGCGTACCTTTGTACGCCTTCGGGTTGCCAAAAGCGAAGCTGAAGCTTCGCTTTTGCTCAGTTTGCTTATTCTGCATCTTTTTTTCTTCGCCCGGGCGGTAAAAAAAGCAAATTTTTTCTCGATGCAACGGACACGGCAAGCCGTGTCCCTACTTTTAAGGGCTGTTTTTTCCATAAAAATGCAGAAATTTTTTTCGTTTTTCAGTTGCATATAAATCCTTTTTATTGTATAATAGAGTGATTTATTATGAGGAGGTATGCCCAGTGGAAGCTTATCTTGATAACAGCGCCACCACCTTTGTTTGCAACGAAGCTGCTGACGAAATGCTCAACGCTGTTAAAAATCTTTGGGGAAACCCCTCTTCTCTTCACCAAAAGGGGCTTGACGCTGAAATTTATCTTGAAAAAGCCAGAGCCGCCGTTGCCAAAAAAATCGGCGCCTCAAAAGATGAAATCGTTTTCACAAGCGGCGGAACACAGAGCAACAATATTGCCGTTTTCGGTGCCTGCAATGCCCTTAAAAAAAGAGGGAACAAAATAATCACCACCTCTGTTGAACACCCCAGCGTTTCAAAGGCCTTTGACCGCCTTGAAGCCGAGGGCTTTCAGGTTATCAGACTTGAAACAGACCGTTTCGGCTTAATTTCTCTTTCTCAGCTTGAAAAAGAGCTTGACAGTAACACGGTTTTTGTCAGCATTATGGCTGTTAACAACGAGCTTGGAACAATTGAACCAATTGAAGAAGCCGGAAAGCTTATCAGACAAAAAAGCTCAGCGGTTTTTCATGTTGACGCCGTTCAGGCCTTTGGAAAACTTTCCCTTAATGTTTCTAAAATCGGCTGCGACCTTCTTTCTGTCAGCTCACATAAAATTCATGGGCCAAAGGGTGCCGGAGCTCTTTTTGTTAAAAAACAAACAAAGCTGGTTTCTTCGGTTGTTGGCGGAGGTCAGGAAAGAGATATCAGACCCGGAACTGAGCCAATGCCCGCCATTGCAGGATTTTTCGGTGCAGTCAATGCTCTTGAAACCGAAAAAAGCCTTGAGAAAGTCAGAAAGCTGAGAGACGAATTTGTTTCTTCTCTTGAAGAAATCGACGGCGTTGTTATTAATTCCGGCAAAAACGCCCTTCCCTATATTGTTAACCTTTCTCTTCCCGGCTACCCCTCTGAAGCAGTTTTAAACTTTCTTTCAGACAACGAGGTTTATGTTTCTTCAGGCTCTGCGTGCGCCAAGGGACACAAAAGTCCGGTTCTCACAGCCGCAGGCTTAGACAGCGCCTTAATCAATTCGTCTTTAAGAGTCAGCCTTTCGCGCTACAGCGAAAAAGAAGAGCTTGATTTGTTTATAAATTCAATTAAAGCTGCAATGAAAATAATCAGAAAAAAATAAAGGAAAAGCTATGAATAAAGTTATACTTGTAAAAAACGGTGAGCTTGCCCTCAAGGGTCTTAACCGTTCAACCTTTGAAGACATTCTTGTTAAGAACATTAAAAGAAGACTCAAAAGCTTCGGAATGTTTGAATACACAAAGGCTCAGTCCACAATCATCATTAAGCCCACAGGCGAAAGCACCGATTTTGAAGGTGCCTGCGAGGCTGTGAGCAAGGTTTTCGGAATTGCCGCCTTTTCTGTTGCCGCAACCTGTGAAAAGGATTTTGAAGAAATTAAAAAAACAACTCTCGACTTCCTTTCAGACGATCTGAAGGCTGTTAAGACCTTTAAGGTCTGCGCCAAGAGAAGCGACAAGAAGTTTCCTCTCAAGTCGCCCGAAATCTGTCGCGAGGTGGGCGGCCATATTTTAAAAAACCTTCCCTTTCTCAAGGTTGATGTTCATAACCCCGACCTGACAGTTACAGTTGAGGTCAGAGATAAAAACGTTTTCATTCACGGAAACCAGCTCAAAGGCGCCGGCGGAATGCCCGTCGGAACCTCAGGAAGAGCCGCACTTCTTATTTCAGGCGGAATCGACAGCCCCGTTGCCGGCTACATGATGGCAAAGCGCGGCCTCGTTCTTGACGCAATTCATTTTGCCGCGCCGCCCTATACCAGCAAGAGAGCTGAAATGAAGGTTCGTTCCCTGGCTTCAATCGTTTCCAAATACAGCGGAAGAATCAACTTCATGATTGTTCCCTTCACCGAAATTCAGGAATGCATCAAAGACAACTGCCCTGAAGAGCTTTTTACTGTTATTATGAGACGAATGATGATGAGAGTTGCTGTCAGACTGGCTGAAAAGCAAGGCTGCAAGGCTCTTATTACAGGTGAAAGTCTCGGTCAGGTTGCTTCTCAGACTCTTGACGCTATCGCCTGCACTCAGGCAGCTGCAACAATTCCGGTTTTCCGTCCTCTTATCGGAATGGACAAAGAAGAAATTATTACCGTTGCCAGAAAAATCGACACCTTTGAAACCTCTCTTCTTCCCTATGAAGACTGCTGCACGGTTTTCACTCCCCGCCATCCGCGAACAAGACCCACAGTTGCTCTTATTGAAGAAGCCGAAGGTCTTTATGATTTTGAGCCTCTTATTGAAAAGGCTGTTTCAGAAACCTCTTTTGAATGGGTAGATTAATTATGACTTGTGAACTCATTTCGGTGGGAACCGAACTTCTTCTGGGCGATATTGTTAACACAAACGCTCAATATCTTTCAAAAAAGCTTGCTGCCTTGGGAATCGACGTTTTGTTTCAACACACAGTCGGCGACAATCCCCAAAGGCTTAAAGCCACTCTTGACCTGGCATTTTCTCAATGTGAAATGATTATTTTAACCGGCGGCTTAGGTCCCACTCCCGACGACCTGACCAAAGAGGTCTGCGCCGAATATTTTGGTCTTGAGCTTGTTGAAGACAAAAAAAGTCTTGAAAAAATTGAAGAATACTACAAAACAAAAAATCTTCCCATGCCGCCCTCAAACAAAAAGCAGGCAATGATGCCTGAAGGTTGCCTTATTCTTGAAAACAGCTGCGGAACTGCTCCCGGCTGCGTTATGGAAAAAAACGGCAAGGCTATGATTATTCTTCCCGGTCCGCCGAGAGAAATGAAGCCTATGTTTGAGCTTGCCGAAAAAAAATATTTAAGTAAATTTACACATGGCGTTATAAAATCTCATAATGTCAGAACCTTTGCCATCGGTGAAAGCGCCATGGCTGAAAAGGTTTCAGACCTTCTCTTTTTAAAAAATCCCACCGTAGCTCCCTACGCAAAAAACGGCGAAGCCCTTTTGAGAGTAACAGCAAAGGCTGAAAACGAAGAAGAAGCCGAAAAGCTTCTTTCTCCCGTTATTGAAGAAATTGAAAAAAGGCTTGGAGACTATATCTACGGAATTGACGTTGACTCTTTGGCTGAAGCCACAGTTTCTCTTTTAAAAGAAAAAAATCTTACCGTTGCCACAGCTGAAAGCTGCACTGCAGGTCTTGTTTCAAAAAGAATAACCGACGTTTCAGGTTCTTCGGCTGTTTTTGGTTGCACGGTAGTTTCATATTCAAACGAAATCAAAGAAAAGGTTCTCGGCGTTAAAAAGTCCGACCTTGAAAAATACGGCGCTGTCAGCGAAACCGTTGCGCTTCAGATGGCAAGAGGTGCTCTTGAAATTTCAGGGGCAGATATTGCCGCCTCGGTAACGGGACTTGCCGGCCCCGACAGCGACGAAACCGGAAAAGAAGTTGGTCTTGTTTATATTGCTGTTACCAACGGCAAAAAAGAGGTCTGCAAAAAGCTTCTCACCGGCCACAAGGACCGAAAAAATTGCAGACCCTACAACAGAAACGCGGCGGCGCTGAATGTTCTCAATGAAATCAGGCTCTTCGCCAAAGAAAACTATTAACCTTTTTATTCTATAAATTATTTTTAAGAAAGGAGCGTTGAAAAACAATGAAAAATTATCCGGATGAAAACAGCGGAAAAAATCTTCCCCAAAAAAGCGAAAACGAAAACAATCAGGGTGCAACACCTGCCCTTCCGGCTCTTCAGCTGACACCCGAGCAGGTCAACGCTCTTATTGCTCAGCTCTATTCTCTTCAGCAGGCAGGCGGCGGAAACAAAAAGCCCCCTTCAGCTCCTGCGCCCAAGCCTTCTGATAAAGGCGAAGGCTCACCCAACAACCCGGGAACCCGAATTTTGTTTCAGAGCGACGATTTCGACAACGCACCTTCTTTTTCTGATGATGACGAAGAAGATTTTGGTCTTTTTGAAAAAGAAGGGGTTCCAATCTCTTCTTCCTCAGAGGGAAAACGAACGGTTTATGACGACGATTCACTTTTTGAATCTGAAGAATTTTTGAAAAACAGCCTTCTTTCTTCAACTGCGTCAAGCTCTGTTAAAACCACCGATTTCGGCTCTTCCTTCAGCGTTGCAGAAATTGAACTTATGAGCGACGACCTTTCAAAAATTCAGCCCGTTCAAAAAAGAAAGACTCAGACTTCTCAGACGAAAAAAGGCGTTCTTCCCTCAGGTGCCGACTATTCCTCGGCAATTTCAACAGAAAGCGAAAACGTTGAAACGGTTAATCTTCCCTCCAGAAAAAAGACTTCCGCTTCACCTTCGTCTCCTTCAAAAAAGCCTTCTTCTGACCCCTCTTCAAAAGCTATTCTCCCCAAGGGAAAAGAAAGCTCTCTTTCTTCTGTTAACATTGAAGAGGTTGAAGAGATTGAGGTTGAAACAAAGAGCGAAAAGAAAAAGCTTTCTGTTTCTGAAATTATCAGAAGAATTGTTCTTTCGGTTTCTCTTCTCGCCATTATCATCTGCTGCGGAGTTCTTTTCAGAGAATATAAGCTTCACAAGGAAAACGAAGACCTTGAAGCAGACATTTCAAACCTGATTATTTCTGAGGCAGAAACCACAACAGAAAAGGTTACCAAAAAAGGCGACAAAGAAAAAACAACAAAAAAATCTGACAAGGAAGAAACAACAGCTCTTACACCTCAGATGCAATGGGCTCAGATCAGAAACGAATTTCCGGGCGTAATTTTTCCTGTTAACATGCAACTTAAATATGCCAGACTTTACGCAACAAACACCGATTTTGTCGGCTACCTCAGCGCAGAGGGCGTTAACCTTAATCTCCCCATTGTTCAGACATCCAACGACAAAGACTATCTGAACAAAAACTTTTATGGAAACCCCACTAAATATGGCTGCCCCTTTGTTACTCATGTTAACAATATCTCGCCCCTTGATATGAACACGATTATCTTCGGCCACCACATGAATGACGGAACGGTTTTCGGTGCTCTTGACAAATACAAGACCATTGACGGCTTTAAGAAAGCTCCCGTTATAACCTTCAACACTCTTTATAACGACTATAAATGGAAGGTTATTGCCGCCTTTATTACCAACGCCGAAGAAAAAGACGACAACGGCTATGTTTTCAAATATTATTTTGCTTCGCTTTCAACGGAAGAAAGATTCGCCGCCTATTTCAATGAGCTTGCCAAACGCTCACTTTATGACACAGGCGTTGACGTTCTTCCAACAGACAAAATTTTAACCCTTTCAACCTGTTCTCATGAGTTTGAAAACGCAAGATTCGTTGTTGTTGCAAGACTCATCAGACCCGGTGAAAGCGAAAACGTTAACATTGAAAACGCCGTCGTAAACAGTAACCCCAAATACCCTCAAGCATATTACGACAAGAAAAAGCTTAAAAATCCTTTTAAAAACGATGAAAGATGGGAAGTTGGATAACCCCTTTTCATTAAAAACAAATTCCGGAGGAAAAAAATGATTAAATTATTTACTCTTGAAAATCTGTCTGCTTTTTCGTCAGATGCAGTTTATAAAATCTGTCTTACTCTTGAAAAATTCGGTCTTTCAGACGAGGGAATCGTTTCCTTTGATAACTATGACTCAATTTTTAGCGCAACAGATTTCGCCATGCGCTCAGGCGACGAAATTATAATCGCCGTTGAGCCCAGCGACTACAACAAAATTAAACGCAGATTTTCAGAAATCTTTTCTCTGAGCGAATATTCATGCCCTGAAATTGCTCAGTTCATCAAGGAATACAGCGGCGAAAACGTTGTTGACTTCAACGCCCATTGCGTTATTCCAACAAGCTGTGACTGTCATATTTCCGCCGACGGTCTTTACAGCGGCTTTACCGTTAAAATCAACGAAGGAAGCTGCACCTATCTTCCCCTTGACTTTTTGAGACTTGACTCTATTCTTGAAAGCCTTATTAAAAAGTCCTATGCTCCCGCTTCTTTTGACGAAGAAACAGAAAAGGAACTTGAAGAGGAAGAAACCGACCAATTGGACGATTTCGTTGAGCCCGTCAGCAAAATGGTTTATTCTCTTATTCAGGTTGACAAAAGCGTTGCCATTGCCACAGGCGAAGCAACTATGTGGATATATAATCTTTATGACAGAATCGACGGTCTTTCAGACGTTATGAGCTTTATTCAGATTTCTGACGAAGAAGCCGACGACGCAGTCAACAGCTTTGAAGAAGAAAACGAAGCAGACAAAAAAGAGCAGGAAGCAGAAGAAAAGCCGAAAGAAAGCGCCTGTTCAAAAACAATCCGTCACGCTATGGAAGCCCGAAACAACGCAGGTTCAACCTTCGGCGCCGCAATTTCTGAGGTTTATTCAGCCGAGGGTGAAGACGGAGAGATGAATTATTTTGCCTTTGTTGCTGTTGCTGACGACAAAACAGCCAAGGCTAAAAAAATCAACACCAACAACGAAGAAGAGGCCGCCTTGCTTCTTCCCCACTGTGTAACAGTTCTTTCAGAAACAGTTTGCCAGAAGGTTGACGCAATTTCTGTTAAAGCTGAGGAAGAAAAAGAAGAGGAAGAAAAGGTTTCAAAGAAGACCTCTGAAAACAAAAAGCTTTCTCCCGGAATGATTGCTTTTGCCGCAGTAATTCTTCTTATTGCAATTGTCAGCCCGATTTTTATTGTTTTCTCGCTTTTAGGCGACGATTCAGGAACAACAACTGCGCCGAACCTTCCTGTTTTTGCAACAGATTCTGTTTCAACCACTGCTCCCCCTCTTGTTGAAACCACAACTCAGGCTCAGCAGCTCTTCCCCGGTATTACAGAAGCAACAACTCTTTCAAATCCTTTGGTTGACAACAATCAATATGTTGCCGCCGAGCCAACAGCTTCTGAATATTCCGTTTCAACAACAATGCCTTCTGTTGCTTCAAGCAAGGGAACCTTTACCTTCTATGTTTTCGGCTACGGCCACGGTGTAGGCCTCAGCCAACACGGAGCTAACTATCTTGCTTCTCAGGGTTGGAACTATGCTCAGATTCTTGCCAACTATTACTACGGTTCAACCCTTGTCAGCGGCGACACTTATCCCGAAACCATTAAGTATAACGGAACACCCTACAAAACAAGAGACTATCTTGCCGGTGTTCTTGAAGGCGAAATGGGAAGCTCTTTCCTTCCCGAAGCGCTTAAAGCTCAGGCTGTTGCAATCTATACTTTCGCAAAATACTATGGCTTTGAAATTACCACAAATCAAAACACATATAAAGCCAACCCCTCTTCAGCCTGCTATGCGGCAGTTGACGAGGTTATGAAAAACGGTCTTTATATTTCTCACGGCGGAAACACCGCTTTAACCCCCTTCCACTCAATCAGCGCCGGAATAACAACCTCATATTATAATGTATGGGGCGGAACGGCAGTTTCTTATCTTGGCGGCGGAAGACCCAGCTACGGTGACTACAACGCTAAGGACTTCAAAACAACCTATTCAATTTCAAGCGACGACCTCAAAGCCATTGTTAAGGCGTCTGACCTTGGAATTGAGCTTGCCGGTGACCCAGCAACATGGATAACCGTTCTTGCTCACGACAAGGCGGTTAACGACGACATCGGCTATGTTTCTTCAATCAGCGTCGGCGGAAAAATAATCAGCGGTTATGATTTCAGAACCGATGTTATGGAAGGAAGACTTCGCTCTCATTGCTTCATGATTGTTTATACTCCTGAGGCAAAGCAGAACTAAAACAAAACAGCTGTGAAAGCTTCGGTTTTTACAGCTGTTTATTTTTTATAAATTAAAGGTGAAGCGCTCGTTTGTTCTTGCAGTTTATCTTCTGCATGATTGCTCGGTAGAGCTGAAAATTTTTGTCCGCAGTTTAAAGCGGCCAGCGGTGTGGCCTTGCAATCCTCGCTTACGGTTTGACTTCTGCGTTGTGGCTCGGTAGAGCTGTGAATTTATTTTCGAAGTTTAAAGCGGCCAGCGGAGTCGCCCTGCGACCCCTGCGACTTCCCTTGGGGGAAATGGCTTGAAAGCAATTAGCTTTCAAAACAAAGGGGAGAGAGTCCCCTCTCCTCTATGTTGTTTGGGTAGTGCTTTTCTTTTTTGTTCTACATAAAAAACTGCCGTAGAGGTAAACTGTACGTCTGTCCTTGCGGACTGCATTACTTTTCTTTGAAGAAAAGTAACAAAAGAACTTTTGCTGACGTTCACAAAAAAATCAAACCTTCGTCAAAAGCGCAGGCAAAGCCTGCGTTGACTACGGGTGATTTTTTTGCTCTA
>JAFUHX010000028.1 GCA_017474045.1 Clostridia bacterium
CTTTTTAACATTTATAAATCTAAAACTTTTAGATCGTAAAAATATCATGGTTCATGCTATAAGCAAACTTCGCCTCTCGGCGTACCTTTGTACGCCTTCGGGTTGCCAAAAGCGAAGCTGAAGCTTCGTTTTTGCTCAGTTTGCTTATTCTGCATCTTTTTTTCTTCGCCCGGGCGGTAAAAAAAGCAAATTTTTTCTCGATGCAACGGACACGGCAAGCCGTGTCCCTACTAAACATAAAACAGCAAAAACCATTGTATCAGCTGAAAAAACCGGCTTTTACAACGGTTCTTTTTATATTGATTTGCCTGTTTTAATGGCTTTGTAACACTTTTAGTTTTTTACAGCGCCTTCGGGTAGCCTAATTAAAACAAGAGCTTTTTCAGGATAATTAAACCTGAAGAAGCTCTTTTAATGTTTATGAAGTAATAAACTCTGCGAGAAAAATATAACGACTCGTTTTCTCTTCTTTTTAAACCTTGCTTTCCGAAAAATCAATCAAAACGCTTTCTTTTTTCGGTGTCAGCTTTGTCAGCTTGATTCCTGCGCTGTTGAGCATTCTTTTTGAAGCTCTCGTCATGGGAGTGTCGGCGTATTTATCTGAAAGATAAACCACCTCTTTAATTCCGCATTGAATAATTGCTTTTGCACATTCATTGCAGGGGAAAAGAGCAACATAAATTTTGCAGCCCTCAAGATTTGCACCGGCATTATTTAAAATTGCGTTAAGCTCAGCATGGCAAACATAAGGATATTTTGTGTCGTAGGCTTCGCCCTCTCTCTCCCAAGGAAATTCGTCGTCGCTGCAGCCCAAGGGGAAGCCGTTATAGCCAACAGACATAATTTTATTGAATTGATTAACTATGCAAGCTCCAACCTGGGTGTTGGGGTCCTTGCTTCTGTAGGAAGACAAAAGAGCAACTCCCATAAAATATTCGTCCCATGATAAATAATCTTCTCTTTTAGGCATTTTTTCATTTCTCCTTTTTGTTTTTTATTGAATTTCTCTGTAATAAAGTCCTCTGGTAAATTCGCCTTCAGGCGATCTTTTTTCTCTGTATGCCTGAAGAATTCTGTCTGCCTCTTTTGCGCTTTCCTTGGTGAAATACAAAAGAGCGAAGTCCATGTTTTTAATTTCATCAAGCCGGTCTGCCATGTAAATTGGTCTTGAATTTAAAATTTCACTGCAGCCTCCGTTGCAGGTAACGGGAAACTCAATTCCCATACGGTCTTTAAGGAAAGAGCCTTTTTGGCAGCGCGAGCAGGTGGTAACATTTTTAATCGGACAGTTCCTTGTGAGCATCAGAGGTAATCTTCCGTAGGCAACAAGTCCTCTTTTTGCCCTTGAACCGATTTTTGAAGCCTTCTGAAGAGTCAGTTCAGGCGACAAGGTTAAAGACTTTACACCGAACGCCTCCAACCATGTTGCGCTCAACGAGTTAAAAACATTCATTGCAAAGCCCGTGTGAATATTCATCTGAGCTTTTTTTGCAATAGCAACAGCGTCTAAGGTTGAGCAATAAGCGTCGTTAATTCCAAAGCTTTTCACTCTTTCAAGCTGTTTTTCCACATCTTTTTCCTTGCCAAAAAGCCCTCTGGGAATTTCAACAGCCACCAAAACCCCCGAGTTTTTAAACTTTTCCACATCTTTTTCCTCAATATTCAAGGGAAGATATAAGTTTTCCACATTGCTTAAATTCTGCGGAGCTTTGCTGATTTCCTCCACTCTGACATGAAATTTCAGCTCGCCCTCAGCCCTGTGAGGCATCACCTTTACCTTGCCTGGTGTAAAGCGTTTCTCCTTTACATCTGAAAGCAGTTTTTCAAGTTCCTCAAGAGCCCTTCTTCTGAGAGAATTTATTACACTTGCAGGAACAATCAGCCCTTCGTCAAGCTCAATTTCAACGTTTCTTGCAAAAAACATTGTTCCGCCGCATTTTGAAAGTCTTTCCTTCAGTCCCTCTTCTGTGCTGGGCTTATTCAGTGCCTTTTCGGGAATATAATCTTCAAAAACAAAACAGCTTTTTCCCCTTGCGCTTGCGCTGAGACTGACCTTTTCGTTTTCAAAAACGCTGAGACAAAAATCAACCGCAACTGTTGGCTGCTCTTTGTCATAAAGTCTGGCAAGAGAAGAAAGAAGCTTGTTGTCGGCGGCAAGAACATCTTCCTTTCGCCTTGTTCCGAACATTGCTTTTCCCCGTTCATTCTGATAATAGCCGTCGGTAAAGCCGGATCGGGAAAAAACACCTGAAAGCGCGGCTTCAATTTCTTTGTTGGGTAAATTTTCAACGGCAGCCTTCGTTGCCGTTACTGCGGCGGCAACATATTCGGGTCTTTTCATTCTGCCCTCGATTTTAAGCGAAGAAACTCCCAAGGAGCAAAGCTCTGAAGCGTGTTTGACTAAAGAAAGGTCTTTCAGGCTTAAATCAAAGCCGCCAACGCCGTTGGCTGAAAAATTCAGGCGGCAGGGCTGGGCGCAAAGGCCTCGGTTTCCGCTTCTTCCTCCAAGCATTGAGCTTAAATAGCATTGCCCCGAAACGCACATACAAAGAGCGCCGTGAACGAAAGCCTCAAGCTTCAGCGAAGTGTTCTTTTTGATTTCAATAATTTCCTGTTTTGTCAGCTCACGGGGAAGAACCGCCAAGCTGTAGCCCATTTTTTCAAGAAGGTTGATTCCTGCCGCAGTCTGAACCGACATCTGAGTGGAAGCGTGCCTTTCAATTTCAGGCGCAGTATATCCGGCAAGCAACGCAAGGCCGATATCCTGCAAAATAAGCACGTCTGCACCTGCCCGGCAAACGTGCCTGATAAAATCTGTTGCCGCCGCAATTTCATCGTCAGAAACAAGGGTATTAAAGGTAACATGAACCTTAACACCGTGGCTATGGCAATATTTAACAGTTTCTTTCAGCTCTTCAAAGCCGAAATTGTCGGCATTACGGCGGGCGTTGAAGTCTTTCATTCCAAGATAAACTGCGTTTGCACCGCAACGGACCGCCGCCTTAACACACTCCGCCGATCCGGCAGGAGCAAGAATTTCAACAAACTTTTTTTCCATTACTTTTTGCCGATCTGATCAAGAACAGAGGAAAGCTGAGCTCTGAGACGGTCGTTTTCAATTTTAAGAGCTTCGGCCTCTTGTTTGGCTTTTTCAGCTTCTCTTCTTGCCCAGTCAGCCTTGCTTTTTGCGTCAGAAGCGTCGTCAAGATAATCTTTAATCTGCTGACGGAGATTATCGGCTGCTGCGCCGGCCTTTTTATATTCATCGGCATATTCAAGAGCGAGAAGAACTGCCGCCTGAGTTGTGGAAATTCTGGGGTTAGCCTTCATAACCTGAGAAAGCTGAAGGTCAACCTCTCTTCCAAGCTCAGCAACATATTTAACATCGTCTTCTGTTATAATGGCGTATTCAGCGCCGCCGATATTAAGCTTAACTTTGTTTTTATCCATATTTATCCGTCCTTTCGGTTTGTTTTCTGAAATTAAACATTCACGAAGAATATTATACAATAAAACAACCCTTTAATCAAGTGTTAAAAAATGAAACTTAACCAAAGAAAAAATAGAAAAGAATTTCTTTAAACAATAAAAAACCCACGCTTTTTATTTGATTTTTTATTATTATGGTGATATAATGTTTTATTATAGTTGATTTGTGTTTTTAACGAAACATTTTTAAGGAGATTTTTATTTTGGAAGAAATCAAAAGTTTTTTAGAGTCGGTTTATTCAATAGAAATCGTTCAGGTTTCTGTTGAGGCTTTTGTTAAAATGCTTCTGACTGTTGTTTTCAGCGGAATAATCGGCTTTGAGCGTGAACATTCTCACCGACCCGCCGGCTTCAGAACTCATATTCTCGTTGCTATCGGTGCCGCCCTTGTTATGATGACTTCAAAAAACGTCATGCAACAATATGAGGGGCTGACAACCTTTGACCCCACCCGTCTGGGTGCTCAGGTTATCAGCGGAATTGGTTTCCTCGGCGCAGGAACAATTCTAAGAGAGGGCTTTTCTGTTAAAGGTCTTACCACAGCTGCAAGCGTCTGGGCGGTTTCTTGCATTGGTCTTGCTGTCGGTGCAGGCTACTATGTCGGCGCCCTTGTTGCAACAATTTTCATTTATCTGACCCTCAACACCTTCAAGCGTCTTATTGCAAGAGGCAACCACTCCAAAAACATCTATATTGAGGCTGAAAATCTTTCAAAGCAAGCCGCCGAGGTGGGCGCAATTGTAAAACGCTACGGCGGAAATCTTCACACGCTGGAAATTCTTCACGCCAACAGCAGCTCAGTTAAAAGAAAGAGCGACTCCATTGTTATGAAGGCAGTTGTTTTCCCCCGTGACGAAGATTCTTTGAATCTGACCATTTCAGCAATCAGAGCCCTTGAGGGAATACGCGATTTATACATTGATTAACAAAATGGGGCGGTAAAAAAAGCGCAGACCGCATAAACCTTAACAAAACTAAGAGCTTTTTCAGAGTAATTAAACCTGAAGAAGCTCTTTTAAATTTATGAGTCTAAAACTTTCAGAAAGCAAAAAAAATAAGGTTCATGCTATAAGCCAACTTCGCCTCTCGGCGTACCTTTGTACGCCTTCGGGTTGCCAAAAGCGAAGCCAACACTTCGCTTTTGCTCAGTTTGCTTATTCTGCATCTTTTTTTCCTTGCCCCGTGGGTCAGGTAAAAAACGCGCAGATCGCATAAACCTTAACAAAACAAAGAGCTTTTTCAGAGCGATTAAACCTGAAGAAGCTCTTTAATATTTATAAGTCGAAAACTTTCTTTTTATTTCAGCACTTTTTCCCTGTCAGCTCTTCAATAGCATATTTTGCGTAGGGAGAAAGGTATTGCCCTTGTTTCACAGCAACAGCAGGGCGGCGAAGAGATGTTTTGTTTTTCAGCTCAATAACAACAACCTTTTCGCTTTCTTTTTCACTTTCAATAAACTGAAGAGGAAGAAGTGTTGCGGCAATTCCGCAGCAAACCATTTCCCACGCTGTTGTTAAGCTGACAACCTCTGTTGCAATTTCGGGATGAACACCGGAAGCTTTGCAAAGCTTTTCAAAAAGAACCCTCATTTCCTGATTTTCGCCCACAACGGCAAAGGGAAGCTTTTCACAGCTTTTGAAATCAACTTCTTTTTTTCCTTTCAGCTCGGCGTTTGCTTCAATAAGATCTCTGTGAGCCACCAAAACCAATCTGTCGGGTTCAATGAGTGTTACATCAAACTCATCTTCATCAACAGGAAGATTAACAACAGCAAAATCAAATTTTCCGTCGGCGGCGTCTTTTTTCAAGGTCTCATTTCCCTCTTCAACAAGCTTTATCTGAATACCGGGAAATTTTTCTCTTGTTTTTTTAATGGCTTTTGAAATCAGATAGGAGCTTCTGAAGGGCGTTACGCCGATAACAAGCTTTCCTTTCTCGCCTGACTTGAATTTTTCCATTGTTTTTAAAAGCTGAGTTTCTTCAAATAAAAGCTCCTTCGCTTTCTGAATAAAATATTCTCCTGCGGCAGTTAAGGCAATAGGATTGCAGCTTCGGTCAAAAAGCTGAATATCAAGCTCTTTTTCCAGGCTTAAAATCAATTTGCTGAGAGCCGGCTGAGTTATATTAAGGCTTTCAGCAAGATGAGAGAAACTGCCCGCTTCTGAAAGCATTACGGCATATTGAAGTTGTCGAAAGGTCAAAACGCTCACCACACTAACGAAATAAATATCTTCTTAAGATTATCACTTCCTTTCTGAAAAATCAAGAAAATAAAAAAAATAGCGAAAAAACTTGACAGAAGTTTTTAAGAGAGTATAATATAACCCGTTGGTAATATAAATTATAACCAAAAAGTTTTGAAAGGAGAATTATCATGCCCTCATCACTTATTTATCTGGGTATCATGCTCGCGGTTATCTGTGTTTGGTTTTTGCTTTTCAAAAGACCTGTTTATGAAGCCGTTTTCATCAGCTTCCTCGTTCTTCTCACAGTAACCGGAACCTGGGGTAATGTTTGGACCTATGTTGAAAAAGGTCTTTCAACCTCACTTCTTTATTCAATGGTCGCCTTTGTTGCAATGTCGATTCTTTTAACAAAAACAAAGATTATCGACAGCTGCATTGCAGTCATTCTCTCGCTTCTCGGAAGAATTACCGGTGGCGCAGGCTACGCCGCTGTTATCGCCAGCAGCTTTATGGGTGCTCTTTCAGGCTCCGGTCCGGGTAACGTTATGGCAACCGGCGCAATCACCATTCCCGCAATGAAGCGCTCTGGCTTCCCCGCAGAGTTAGCCGCAAACATTGAAAGCAACGCCAGCTATATGGGCAACATGATTCCCCCTTCTTCAAATATCGTTGCCGCAATGGGTGCTTTCACGGCTCTTTATCCTCAGACCAATATGTCAACCGGTCAGTTCTGGATTGTTCTTTGGGGAATTGCTCTTTGGTTCATTCTTCAAAGACTTCTGACTGTTTTCGCTTTCTGCAAATACTATAAAGTTAAGCCCATGACAAAAGAAGATCTTCCCAACCTTAAGGAAACTCTCAAAACAGGCTGGCAGGGACTTCTTCTTCCCGTAATTATTCTTTTACCCTTTATTCTTGATTTTGCCCTTAAAGATAATTTCTTCACCGACCGTCTCGGCGCTGAAGGAGCAAAATATCTTTCAAGCTCAATTCTTCTTTTCATCGGGGGAATTTCAGCAATCTATGCTTGCCTTATTGCTAAAGACAAGTCTGTTGTTAAAATCAGAAGCCTTGCAAAAATGTTCTCAGACAGCGTTAAAACAATTTCACCTGCTATTGCCGTTTGTGTTTTCGGCTACATGATCGGTGAGCTTTTCAGCGAGCTTAACGTTTCTGAAGAGCTTGGCGAAATTATTACCTCTTGGAACTTCGGAAAACTCGGAACAGTTCTTGCAATCTGCGTTATAACCTGCTTTATGGGCATGGTTATTCCCGGCTCATCATTGGTTGTTATTTTTGGTCCGATGTTTATTACAACTCTCGCCAATGTTGGCGTTGACCCCCTTCTTGCTGCAGCAATGCTTCCCTGCATTTGCGGCGTTATGTGCGGAATAACACCGCCTCTTGCCTTAGGTCTTTACGCCGGAATGTCAATTGCTGAATCAGACTTTTCAAAAACAGTTAAAAACGATCTTTGGTGGGTTGCTTTGCAGTTCATTTTGCAGGTAGTTGTTCTCATGGGCTGGCTTCCCATTTTAGGACTGTAAGGAGGTTTGTGTTATGAAAAAATTCAAAGAAATCCTTAAGAAAATAAGCAGCGTTCTGAGCGTTATTTTTGGCTACGGAATAATGCTTTCCCTCTTTGTTGGCGGATTGACCTTCTTCGGTTATCTTGCCGCCCTCATTATCGGAGGCGAAACAGCAACAGAAATCTGCACCTTCCTTTATAAAACAATCATTCCCATTGTTATAAAAACCTCAACCGTTATGGTTTTGTTGGGTCTTGTTATAATGTATCTAAACGGCG
The DNA here is from genome assembly GCA_017474045.1 of Clostridia bacterium. Classification (GTDB taxonomy): domain Bacteria; phylum Bacillota; class Clostridia; order Oscillospirales; family Acutalibacteraceae; genus UBA6857. The sequence continues at coordinate 7,483 of JAFUHX010000028.1, forward strand.
AGGTTGCCCTGACATCAAACAAGAAGAAAACCTCAGAACACGACGGCGAAATGTAAAAGGGGCGGTAAAAAAAGCGCAGAACGCATGAACCGTATCTTTTTTCCTCGCCCCGTTGGGCGTAAAAAGCGCAGTCCCGAATAAACCTAAATTAAAAGAAGAGCTTTTTCAGAGTAATTAAACCTGAAGAAGCTCTTTTAAATTTATGAGTCTAAAGCTTTCAGAAAGTAAAAAGAACAGCGGTTCATGCTATAAGCCAACTTCGCCTCTCGGCGTACCTTTGTACGCCTTCGGGTTGCCAAAAACGAAGCTGAAGCTTCGTTTTTGCTCAGTTTGCTTATTCTGCATCTTTTTTTCCTCGCCCCTTGGGGCGCTAAAAAGCGCAGAACGCATGAACCGTATCTTTTTTTCCTCGCCCCGTTGGGCGTAAAAAGTGCAGTCCCGAATAAACCTAAATTAAAAGAAGAGCTTTTTCAGAGTAATTAAACCTGAAGAAGCTCTTTTAAATTTATGAGTCTGAGCATTAAGAGAGTAAAATAATAACGAGCTATAAAAAACTCGTTTTTACAGCTCGTTTTCTTTCAGATTATCCCTTTGCTGTTTTAAGAAACAACAACAAATTCGTCGGGATTGAGAACTTCAATTTCTCCGTTATAGCTGACGCAATAATAAACCTTTTCGTCTTTAACCTTGTCTTCGTTATCTTTATAAATATAGGAGAAGGTTAAAGTGAAGGCTCCGTTTTCTTTGGCGTTAATGCAGAAGCAGTCAAGACCGATTCCGTCGATTATTGAATCGAAGCCTGAAAGGAAGGTCTGGTTTTCAAGAGTTGCTTTCTCTTCGTCGCTGATATCAACAACCCAGGCATAGCCGCTGGAGGGTTGAGACTCAAACTTAGCAACGAGATCATATTCCTGATCGTTTACGCCGCCGGAAAAGAGGGTTGCGAGAGCAGCAAAAGCCACCACAAAAAAAGCAATTATTCTTTCAAAAAATGACATAGCAATTACCTCCGATTTATTAAAAATTTTCTTTGCATTATTATTTCTGCATATTCAGTATAATCTTTATTAATTAAAAGTCAATATTTTATTAAAAAGTTTTTAAATAAAAAGCTTGTCTTTTTTTCTTGAATTTTTTAATTTTTGAATAAAAAAAGGGGTTTTTCTGAATATACATTTTTCAATGCATAATGAATAATTATAATCTTAAATGTGGAAAACTATGTTAGTAAAGTTGAAAACTTTACGGTTTTTTTGTGTTTTAATTCTTGTTTAGAATTTTTATGTGGAAAACTTTTGGGTTTTCCACATTTTTAACGGAGTTTTCCACATAGGAAAGTTTTTTGCTTTACAGCTTGTTTTTGTTTGTAAAGCTTTTTTCTTTACCAAAAACCGACCTGCAAAAAACTCTTGCAGGTCGGTTTTTATTCAGCTTCATGAATATATTTTCATCTTAAAGATTTTCACACAAAAGAGCAAGCTCTTCCATGTTCATCTTCTCAGCGCGGATGTTTAAATCAAGGCCGGATTTTTCAATTGCCGCCGCAACCTCATCTTTGGGAATTGACATTCCGGCACTGATGGCATTAAGGGCAGTTTTTCGTCTCATGGAAAAAGCAGCCTTAACCATTTTGAAAAACTTCTTTTCGTCGCTGACATAAACTGTTGGCTCTTTTTTAATGTCAATTTTTATAACTGCGCTGTCAACATTGGGAGCCGGCATAAATGAGCCTCTTGAAACATCAAAAAGCTTTCGCGCCTGACCGAAATAGTTAACGCTGACTGTAATCGCTCCTGCGTTTCTTGTTCCTGCCTCAGCGCAGAGCCTTTCGGCAACCTCTTTTTGAATCATTACGGTAAGAGCCTCTATGGGAAGCTTGTTTTCAAGAAGATACATTATAACGGGTGAGGTTATGTAATAGGGAAGATTGGCGCAGACAACAACCTTCATTCCCTGAAATTTTTCGGCAATCAATTTGTGCAGGTCGGTTTTTAAAACGTCGCCGCTGATAATTTCAACGTTATCAAACTCCGCAAGAGTTTCTTTTAAAACAGCCGGCAGTCTTTCGTCAAGCTCAATTGAAACAACCTTTTTTGCTCTCAACGCCAGCTCCTTTGTTAAAACACCGATTCCCGGCCCGACTTCTATAACACCTGTGTTTTCATCAATTCCACACATTTCTGCCATTCTCGGACAAACCGAGGGGTTAACAAGAAAGTTTTGTCCCAAAGCTTTTGAAAAAGAAAATCCGTGGCGCGTCATTATATCTTTAATTACTGAAATATCAGATAAGTTTGCCATTGATAACAATCCTCCGTTCAGGGCTTGAATTTTTTTTTCTTTGTTGTATAATGTTATTATCTATTATAATTGAGGTGATTGAATATGTCAATTCTTGTTACCGGCGGAGCCGGTTATATCGGTTCACACACTTGCATTGAGCTCATCAAAGCAGGCTATGACATTGTTATTGTTGATAATTTTTATAACAGCAAAAAAGAGGTTTTAAACCGAATTGCCGAGCTTTCAGGCAAGGCTGTTAAATTTTATGAATGTGACATCAGAAACAGAGAGGGACTTTCTCAGATTTTTGAAAGCGAAAAAATTGAAGCAGTTATTCATTTCGCAGGTCTTAAGGCAGTTGGTGAATCCTGCGCCAAGCCTGTTGAATATTACGACAACAACGTTAACGGAACCTTGGTTCTTTGCGACGTTATGAGAGAATACGGCTGCAAAAAAATTGTTTTCAGCTCTTCAGCAACCGTTTACGGAATGAACAACGTTTCGCCGCTTAAAGAAACAATGGCTACCGGCGGAACAACCAATCCTTACGGAACAACAAAGTTCATGATTGAAATTATTCTTTCAGATATTTTCAAGGCTGACCAGAGCTGGTCAATCAGCCTTCTTCGCTATTTCAACCCCATTGGTGCTCACGAAAGCGGAAGAATCGGCGAAGACCCCAACGGAATTCCCAATAACCTTATGCCCTTCATTACTCAGGTTGCTATTGGAAAGCGCGAATTCCTCAGCGTTTTCGGAAATGACTATGACACTCCCGACGGAACCGGCGTCAGAGACTATATTCACGTTGTTGACCTGGCTCTCGGCCACGTTAAAGCCTTGAACAAGGTTCTTTCACAAAGCGGTCTTGATATTTATAACCTTGGAACAGGCGTGGGCTACAGCGTTTTAGACGTTGTTAAGGCTTTTGAAAAAGCCAGCGGAAAGAAAATCAACTATCAGATTGCTCCTCGCCGTCCCGGTGATGTTGCCACCTGCTATTCAGACCCCTCAAAAGCCTTTGCAGAGCTTGGCTGGAAAGCTGAAAGAGGAATTGAAGAAATGTGCGCTGACTCTTGGCGTTGGCAAAGCAACAATCCTCAGGGTTATCCGGACTGATAAAAATTTATACGGGTGTTCGAAAGAGCACCCGTTTTTCACTATAATTTTTCTCTTTATTACTAAGCAGAATATTCGTTTGCTGATATCCGGCAATGTTATTCATTCATGTCCGAGCTTAAAGCGGGCGCGGTATTGCCTTGCGACCCTTGCGGTGTAGCTTTCACATTGTGGCTCGGCAACGCTGAAAATTTATGTCCGCAGTCTAAAGCGGCCAGCGGAGTCGCCCTGCGACCCTTGCGGTGTAGCTTTCACATTGCGGCTCGGTAGAGTTGTGAATTTATTTTCGAAGTCTGAAGCGGGAGTAGTGTGGCTATGCCACCGGCATTACTTTTCTTTGGAGAAAATTCCCCTGGGGGAAATGTCTTTAAAGCAATTAGCTTTCAAGACAAAGGGGAGAGAGCCCCCTCTCCTCTATGTTGTTTGGGTAGTGCTTTTCTTTTTTGCTTTACATAAAAAACTGCCGTAGAGGTAACCGCACGTTTGTCCTTGCGGACGGCATTACTTTTCTTTGGAGAAAATTCCCCCGGGGGAAATGGCTTAAAAGGCTTCAGCCTTTTAAGCCAAAGGGGGAGAGTCCCCCTCTCACCTCTATGTTTTTGGGTAGAACCTTATCTTTTTGTTTTACATAAAAAACTGCCGTAGAGGTAACCGCACGTCTGTCCTTGCGGACGGCATTACTTTTCTTTGAAGAAAAGTAACAAAAGAACACTTGCTGACGTTCACAAAAAAATCAAACCTTCGTCAAAAGCGCAGACAA
>JAFUHX010000039.1 GCA_017474045.1 Clostridia bacterium
AAACATAAAACAGCAAAAACCATTGTATCAGCTGAAAAACCCGGCTTTTACAATGGTTCTTTTTATATTGATTTGCCTGTTTTAATGGCTTTGTAACACTTTTAGTTTTTTACAGCGCCTTCGGGTTGCCAAAAACGAAGCAAAGCTTCATTTTTGCTCAGTTTGCTTATTCTGCATCTTTTTTTCCTCGCCCCTTGGGTCTGGTAAAAAAGCGCAGACCGCATAAAACTTAATAAAAAGAAGGGCTTTTTCGTGATATAAAAAAACCGAAGAAGCCCTTTCAGCATTATTTATTTTTCTTTTTTCTTAAGCTTGGGAAGAATTATACAAGCTACAACAGCCAGCGCAGAAACAACCATTAACGCAATAGGAATGATATAATCGAGGTCGTTTTCACCGGTGTTGACACTGGACTTTAAAACGACTGCTTCGTCAACTGCAATAACCTGAAGAAGAACGGCTCCGACGCTGAGAATCATAAGCGCCGCCATTATAATACTGATTATTCTGATTACCTTTTTTGAAAACATTTTCACACATCCTTATTTCATGTATTTTTCCATGTCAAGCTTCAGCTTTTCAGCAATTTTTTCTGCCTCGTCAAAATCCTTTCCGCAAGCGGTGAGATAAACCTTGACCTTGGGCTCTGTTCCGCTGGGTCTGACAATTACGCCGTTTGAAGACGGAAGCTTAAAAGAAATAACATTTGATTTAGGCAAATCAATTTTTTCTTTTTCCCCTGAAAGAAGGTCAACTGTTTCGCTCTTTTCATAATCTGAAACAGCAACAACATCCATTCCGCCAATTGAAGAAGGAGCGTTTTTTCTGAGATTTTCCATTATTTCAGCCATTTTTTTCATTCCGGAAGCACCTTCAAAGGTGAAGCTGACAACGGTGTTTAAATATGCGCCGTTTTCGCGATATATTTCCTGCATTACTTCATAAAGGCTCTTGCCCTTTGATTTATAGTATGCAGCCATTTCGCAAATCAGAGTTGAAGCCACAACTGCGTCTTTGTCTCTGGCATGAATTCCGGAAAGATAGCCATAGCTTTCTTCCATTCCTGCAATAAAGTTTTCTTCCTCGCCCTCTTTTTCCATTCGGGTGATTATTTCGCCGATATATTTAAAACCGGTTAAAACATTTTTAACTTTTGCGCCGAATTTTTTGCAAACTGCTTCAACAAGGTCTGTTGTTACAAAAGACTTCACAATCAGCGGCTCTTTCGGAAGAATATTGAGCTCTTTTCTTCTTGAAAGAAGATATTCCGCAAGGAGAACGCCCACCTCGTTGCCGGTCATCAGCTTATATTCATCACCGGATAAAACTGCAATTCCCACGCGGTCGCAGTCCGGGTCGGTTGCAAGAAGAAGATCGGCCTTGTCGTCCTTAGCCATTTCAATTGCAAGCTCAAAAACCTGTTTGATTTCAGGGTTAGGATAAGGACAGGTCGGGAAGTTTCCGTCAGGAAGCTCCTGCTCTTTAACAATTCTGACGTTTTTAATTCCGATTTCCTGAAGCATTCGGCGAACAGGCTTGTTTCCGGTTCCGTTAAGCGGTGTATAAATTACTTTCAGGTCTGAATTTTTGCAAATATCAAGGCTGAGACAGGTTTCTTTTACCTTTGAGAAAAATTCATCTGAAACTTCCTGAGAAATATATTCAATCAAGCCGCTTTCAATGCCCTTTTCAAATTCAATATGTTTAACGCCTGAAAACATATCGGTTTTGGAAATAAAGCCATAGGTTTTTGCGGCGGCTTCATCTGTCATCTGATAGCCATTGGGGTCATAGCACTTATAGCCGTTATATTTGGCAGGATTGTGGCTTGCCGTCAGAATTATTCCCGAAGAACAGCCCAGCTTTCGAATTGCAAAAGAAAGCATCGGTGTGGGAACAAGCTCGGGGTAAATATATACCTTAACATTATTTGCGGCAAGAACACCGGCAGCATAACGGGCAAAATATTCAGACTTGATTCTTGAATCATAGGCGATTGCAACAGACGGAGCTTCAAAGTCGCTGTTGAGATAATCAGCAAGACCCTGCGTTGCCTGACCGACGGTATAAACATTCATTCTGTTGGTTCCCGCGCCGATAACGCCTCTGAGACCTGCCGTTCCGAACTCAAGATTTTTATAGAATCGGTCAAGAATTTCTTCGTCATTGCCTTCAATTGAAGAAAGCTCTGTCTGAAGGTCACTGTCGCAAACAGCCTTTTCCCGCCAAAGATTATAAAGCTCATTGATTATTTTCATGTTTTCCACTAAAAAAACCTCCTTTAAAAACTATACTGTTATTTTATCACCAAATATATGTTTAAGTCAAGAAAAGCTTGTCGGTTGAAAAAGTTTTCTTTTATTTTAATTTTTTTACAAAAACGCCTTGACAATTGAACAGCCGTTCAACTATAATAAAGACAACGATTGAATGTTTGTTCAACTGTTCACATATACTTATATGAGGTGATTTTCAATGAAAAGAGCATTTAAGCTTTCCGGTCTTTGCTGCGCCAACTGTGCTTCAAAAATGGAAAGAGAAATTTCCAAAATCAAGGGAGTTAATTCTTGCTGCATCAGCATTATGACCACCCGAATGACCATTGAAGCCGAGAATCAAAGCATTGATGAGCTTTGCCAAAAAGCCTTTGACATTGTTTTGAAATATGAACCCGAAATTTCAATAAAGAGGGTTTTATAAATGAAAAAACAAAAAGCTGAAATTGTTAAAATTGTTCTCAGCACTGTTTTTCTTTTTCTTGCCGTTATCGGAGAACAGTTGAAGCTTCACCCTTTGATTTGTTTCGCTGTCTATCTTTCGGCATATTTTATCTGCGGCGGAAAAGTTATTGCTGAAGCAATCAGGAATATTTTCAAAGGTCATGTTTTCGACGAAAAGTTTCTTATGACCATTGCCTCTCTTGGTGCTTTCATCATCGGTGAGCATCCTGAAGGCGTTACGGTAATGCTGTTTTTTTGCTTAGGTGAGCTTTTTGAAAACTACGCTTTAAATAAATCACGAAATTCAATTTCGGAGCTTATGGATATCAGGCCCGACAGCGCAAATTTGAAAATTGACGGCGAAATTATAGCTGTTGACCCTTTCGACGTTAATGTCGGCGACACTATTGTTGTCAAACCCGGAGAAAAAATTGCCCTTGACGGCGTTGTTATCAGCGGAACTTCCTTTGTTGACACAAGCGCGCTCACAGGTGAAGCAATTCCAAAAGAGGTTTTTGAAGGCTGCGAGGTCTTAAGCGGTTGCATAAACAAAAACGGAGTTATTGAAATTCAGGTTACAAAGCCTTTTGAACAGTCAACCGCAAGCAAAATTCTTGAGCTTGTTGAAACAGCCGCCGATAACAAGGCTAAATCAGAAAGTTTTATTACTAAGTTTTCAAGGTATTACACCCCTGTAGTTGTTGTTCTTGCCGTTTTGTTAGCCTTTGTTCCTCCCCTTTTCACCCAAAGCAAAGACCTTGCCGACTGGATTTACAGAGGACTGACCTTTCTTGTTGTTTCCTGCCCTTGCGCTCTTGTTATCAGCGTTCCTCTTAGCTTTTTCAGCTGTATCGGATCAGCCTCAAAGGCCGGAATTCTTATTAAAGGAAGCAACTTCATCGAAGATCTTGCAAAAGCCGGAATAGGTGTTTTTGATAAAACCGGAACCTTGACTAAAGGCGTTTTTTCAGTCAGAGAAATTTTCAGCGAAGAAATTGACCAAAGCAGTCTTTTAAGAATTGCCGCCCACGCTGAGCTTTATTCAAATCACCCTATTGCCCTTTCAATCAAAGACGCCTATAAAAAAGAGCTTGACCAAAGCCTTGTTTCAGATTATTGCGAGCTTTCAGGCAAAGGCGTTTCAGTAAAAATTGAAAACGAAAAATATTATCTCGGCAATGCTCTTCTTATGAAAGAAAACGGCTTCGACGTTTCTGACAAGGGGTTTGGCGCAACAACACTTCATCTTTGCTCTGAAAAAAAGCTTCTCGGCCATATTGTTATTTCTGACGAGATTAAAGAAAGCAGCAAAAAAGCTCTTGAGCTTCTCAGAAAAAGAGGCATTAAAACCGTGATGCTTACCGGCGACAGCAATGAAGCAGGCAAATCAGTTGGCGAAAAGCTTGGTTTTTCTCAGCTTTTCACTCAGCTTCTTCCCACAGATAAAGTTAAAATCACAGAAGGGCTCATTGAGAAAAAGAAGGAAAACGAAAAACTGTTTTTTGTTGGTGACGGAATAAACGACGCTCCCGTTATTGCTCTTTCAGACATCGGAATTGCAATGGGTGCCATTGGAAGTGACGCAGCCATTGAAGCGGCAGACATCGTTATTATGAACGACGATTTATCGCTGATTTCCAAAGCAATTGACCTTTCAAAGAAAACTCTCAGAATAGTTAAGGAAAACATTGTTTTTGCCCTTTCTGTAAAGTTCTTTGTTTTAATTCTCAGTGCCTTCGGCTTTGCCCCCATGTATCTTGCAGTTTTTGCTGATGTGGGCGTTTCCTTCATTGCCATTTTAAACGCTTTGAGAATAAACAACAAAACAAAATAACCAAAAGCCTTACGCAGATTTTTATTCGGCGCAAGGCTTCTTCTTTAATGAAAAGTTTAATATTTCGGCAATCTTGATTTTTATATTGTTTAATGATAGAATAATATGAAATATTTTAATTTAAAGGTGTGTTGAATTATGATAAAAATTTCTCCTTCTATTCTTTCATGCGACTATTCAAAAATGGGCGAAGAATTTGAAAACATGAAGCGTTGCGGCGCTGACTGGCTTCACATTGATGTTATGGACGGTCACTTTGTTCCCAACATCACTCTCGGCGCTCCCCTTGTGAAATGCCTCAGAAAATGCTCCGACCTTGTTTTCGACGTTCATCTTATGATAAGCGACCCCCAAAAATATATTCCTGATTTTGCAGCTGCCGGTGCAGATGTTATTACTTTTCACATTGAGTCTGACAGCGATGTTAACGAAACGATTGAAACCATTCTTGAAAATGGCTGCATTCCTGCCCTCTCTGTTAAACCGGGAACCGCTGTTGAAGAGGTTTTCCCCTATCTTGACAAATTAGGCATGGTTCTTGTTATGACCGTTGAACCCGGTTTCGGCGGACAAGGCTTCATGTCAGACATGATGCCCAAGGTTAAAAAGCTTCGCGAAGAGATTTCAAGAAGAAATCTTACCGTTGACATTCAGGTTGACGGCGGTGTCAGCCTTAAAACAATTGGGGCCTGCGCTGAAGCGGGAGCTAACGTTTTTGTTGCCGGAAGTGCAATTTTCGGCTCTTCTGACCCCAAGGCTACTATTTCTCAGATGAAAGAGCTTGCAGCCAGATATTTTTAATTTACAGCACTTTTTTCATAGGTGGTGAACCGTTTGCAAACTAAAGAAAAAAGAGTGTTTTTTAACACCTCATCTTCAGTTTTTTTATATAATAAAGACCTGATTATAATCAGCCTTGCACTTCTTGTTATGGGAACTTATCTCAACGGAATAACTGCAATTTTTCAGGCTGTTGTCTGCGTTTTAAGCTGTTGCTTTTCAGAATATGTTTTTTCCAGACTCGTTATTAAGAAAAACACACTCAATGATTTAAGCGCTGTTTCAACAGGTCTTATTATCGCTCTCTTGTTGCCCGCTTGCGCTCCGCTGTGGGTGGGAGCAATCTGCGGCGCATTTTGTATTTCCGCTGTTAAAATTCCCTTTGGCGGAGTCAGATATTCACCCTTTGTTCCTGCAGCCTGTGCAATTTGTTTCGCAAACATTTTCTTTCCGACTCAGACCGGTGTTTTCCCTGCCGCTTCCTGCGGTTTTGAAGCTGTTTTTTCTTCAAGTGAAGGCTTCAGCGCAGGAACATCACTTCTTGAGCTTTTGAAAAACGGAAGCTCCGTTGATTTGGGATTTCCCGGAGTAATTTCGCTTCTTTCCGGTTCTTATCCCTCTTCCATGGGAACTTCGTCTCTTCTGGCTCTGGCGGGTGTGGCTTTTTATATTTTAATCGAGCGACCCAAAAGACTTGTTGCTTCTTCCGGCTATGTTTTATCAGCGGCGGTTTTAGCTTTTCTTTTTCCGAGAGTCAGCAGCGGAAGATTTGAAAGTGTTGCTCTTGAGCTTGCCGCAGGGTCATTGGTTTTTTCTGCCCTCATTCTCATAAACGACCCTGTTACATCTCCGAAAAAGTCCTCTTCCGCCTTTTTATACGGTGCTTTTGCCGGCGCAATTTGCATGGCGCTTCGCTATTTTGGCAAGGTTCTTGATCCCTCATGCTTCAGCATTATTATAGCCAATGCGGCGTGGCCGATTTTTGAAAAGGGTCTTCTCAGCTTTGAAAAAAAGACTGAAAGAAAAAAGCTTTTTCCTGCAAAAAATAAAAGAGAGCAGGTGAAAGAAAATGGATAAAAAAACTTCACAGAGAAAAAATCGTCTCAGCTTTAAAACAGCTTTTTTCAAATGTGCCTATGTTCACAACCCCGTTCTGACCACCCTGACGGGAATTTGCCCTATTGTTGCTGCGGCCACTAACCTGAAAAATGCTTCAATGCTTTCTTTTGCCTTCGCAATTGTTCTTGTCGTTTGCGAGGTTTTTGCAAGCCTTGCTTTAAAAAGATTTTCAAGATGGGTCCGCATTTGTTTTTATACCTTGATTTCCGGCTTTCTTCTCGCCTGCCTTGGATTTGTGGCTGATCCTGCTGTTTCAGCTGCTCTTGGTGTTTATCTTCCCTTTATTTGTGTTAACGGAATTATTGTTCTTCGCTGTGAAAAATTTGCAGTCAGAACAAGTGTTTATAACGCCTTCGTTGATTCAGTTGCCGCCTCTGTTGGCTTTGCGGCAGTGACCTTGATCGTTGGCGCGGCAAGATATCTGATTTCTCTTCTGTTTTTTGAAGCAGAGTCTTCTGCTGTTTCTTTGCCTTTCATCAGCCTGATTATTTTAGGCTTCATCGCCGCCATTCACAAGTGGAGCGTTATTACCTTCTTTCCCGATGAAATTGTTGATTCTTTTTCGCTCTCCGGTGCTTTTGAAAAGCCTGAGCTTAAAGATCCCGGCTTAAAAAGCGGAAAGCAAAGAAGAGAGCAAAGAGAAAAGAAAAAGCTTCAAAACAAAGAAATTGATGACTACGAACAGATCAAACCCCGATATACCATTGAAGAAATTGATTTTTCCGATTCAAAAAATGAGGAGGATGAGTAATGACACAGTTTATCAACATGCTTATTTCAGCTCTTTATGCCATGCTTATTCAGAACCTCATCTTTTCAGCAGCATACGGAATCAGCGAAACAATTAAAATTGCCAAAAAGCCGCGACATCTTTTCATGTGTACAGCTTCGGTTGCTTATTTTTCAGTTTTTGCCGTTATTGGCTCTTATTTCATTAATAAGCTAAGCTTTATAGCTGTCTTACCTGAAACAGCCGTCTATCTCGTTTATGCGATAATTATCGGTGTTGTTTATCTTATTTCCGGATATTTTTGCGTTCACTTTTTAAAAGCAAACAAGAAATTTATGAACTCTCTTGGCATGTGTGCCTTCAATTCTCTTGTTCTGAGCGTTCCCGTTCTCAGCCTTAAAACAGGTAATGATCTTTTTGAAGGAATCGGTCTTGCTGTTGGTGCAGCTTTTGCGTTCCTGATCGCCATTTTGCTCATAAACGCAGGAATCAGACATATTGCTCAAAACAAAAATATTCCGAAAGTTTTTCAAGGCACCCCTGCCCTTTTAATTTATGTGGGAATTCTTTCCCTTGCTCTTTCCTGCCTTTCAGGCGAATCTCTCTTTGTTTAATTTTTCAGAAAGGATAGCGCCGACCGGCTTTTTATCAGCCTTCGTCGGATATTACTAAACATGGCTTTTAAAAAACCTGCATACAAGCAAAACGGCGTAACCGTTAAAAACAGCTATTACACTTTTTCAAAAGAATACCCCGTTGGCAATATCGGACGACAAAGCCGAAATGCCCGACACAAAAAAGGAAAAAGAATTTATTTCAAAGCTTTTCTTTTGATTTTATGCTTTTCTTTAATCAGCTTTGCAGCCTATTTTTCAGCTGAAGTGGCTTTGAAATTTTCTTATAAAGATCCGGCTCTCAAAGCCCCTGAAATTTCAACTGATTCAACTGAAGACGCTTCCTCAACCATTCTCAGCGAAAACAACATGAAGGCTCTTTATTTCCCCGCCGAAAAGCTGGGCAACAAAAAGTTTTTAAAAGATTTTCCCAAAGAAATCAGAAGAAAAAACTGCAACAGCGTTGTTATTGACTTCAAGCTTTCAGACGGAAGGCTTCTTTATTCCTCAGAACTTGAAATTGCACTTCTTGCCAAATGCGCTGTTTTTGACAACGAAACGGTTCGTTCGGCAATGAACTTCTTTAAATCGGAAAAAATTAACGTTATTGCCCGAGTGCATTGCTTCAGAGATAATCTTGCAACCGGTGAAGCAACAGATTACGCTGTTAAATATATGAACTCTGAGGTTAACTGGGTCGATAACTCAAACGAAGCTCAGCCTTGCTCATGGCTTAATCCATTTTCAAAGGGAGCAAGAAAATATCTTACAGAAATCATTAAAGAAATTTCTGAGTTTGGAATTGATGGCTTAATCCTCACTTCTGTTTCCTTCCCTGCCGGTGAGAACTCAGACACAGCAGGCTACCCCGGAAGCAAAGGAAAAACAAAAGAGGAATGTCTTAAAGGCTTTCTTAGCGAAGTAAAAAAAATTATTCCCCCTTCTTGTTTCCTACTTACAGAGCTTACTTCTACAGATGTTATTGAGGGAAACAACGAAAAATTTGGCGGTTCGTTTTCGCAAAACAGCGCTGACGGTGTATGCGCAGACACGGCAATACGACCCGAGAATTATTATCCTGACAAAAAGAGCAAATTCAGCGCTATGATAAGCCTTTTTTCAAACATGAAAGCTTCTCTTAATGAAGACGCCCAAATTGTTCCGATGATCAGCTCAGAAGAGTTTTCACATAGCTACATCAGAACAGCTGAAAAAAACGGCTTCGGTTGTTATATTATCTATAATACCGAGGGTTTCTATTAAACAACAGCGGATAATGTCCATTTTGGCATTATCCGTTTATTTTTTACACTTTTGTAAAACATTTAACAATCAAAACAAATTCACATTATCAATAAAACAACAAAATGGCGTTTTTTGTTGTTTGATTTGTTTTTTTTGCTATGATATCATTTAAAATAGTGTTTTAATGTTTAAAAATTTTATTCGATTGAAAGGTGTGTTGTTTGTGTCTGAAAAATATTGCTGGACCAGAACTGATACGGCGGCGATTATGTTTTCTGCCCTTCAAAAAGAAGATTCTTCAAGAGTTTTCAGATTTTCTGTTGTTCTGAAAGAAGAAATTGAGCCTGAAAAACTTAAAGCAGCTGTTAAAAGAACAATGGAACATCTCCCCGCTTTCAGCTACAGATTTAAAAAAGGCTTCTTTTGGGGATATCTTGAAAAAACCGACATTCTTCCAAATGTTACTGAGGACGACAAGATTATCAGTCAGCCCCGATGGCTTGGAAAAAACGGTGGTCCCGAGCTTGAAGTTCTTTATTATAAAAGAAGACTTACTCTTGAGTTTTCTCATGTTCTTACCGACGGTTCCGGAGCTGTTGCTTTCACTAAAGCTCTTTTAAAAGAATATTTTTCAGATGTAATACCCTTTGAAGAAGATGAAGAGGTTTCTTTCGAAGAGTTAACCGAAAACGCATATAAGCGCCATTACAACAAAAACAGCAGCGCAAAAAGAGAAAGCTCCAACGAAAAAGTTTTTGTTATTGATAAAATTCAGAATGAAAACACAGCCAGATATTTTTCAGGACTCATGCCCGTTTCTCAGCTCAAGGAAAAAAGCAAAAGCCGCGGCATGACAATTACAGAATATCTTGCCGCCGTTTATGTTTACGCTATTATTCAATCAGCAAAGGAAGCAATCGACAAACCGATCGCTCTTTCAATTCCCATAAACTTCAGAGGACACTTTCCTTCAAAAACAGTCAGAAACTTTTCGGGTGATACCTCTTTAAAATACACAGGAAAAACCGAAAAAGACGTTTCTTTTGAAGATGTTTGCGAAGACATAAAAGGCAAGCTCAAAAACGGAATTGACAAAAACATTATTCAGGGATTCATTAACGGTACATATTCTTTAACTGTCAACCCGATTTTAAGAATTGTTCCTTTCGTAATCAAGCAACCTGTTCTTGATGCTTCGCAAAAGAAGAACCACGCCGATTCAATGACCAGCATTTTAACAAATCTCGGAAATATTTCATTCGGTGAAGTTCTTGACTCAAAAATCGAACGTCTGGAATGTGTTGGAGGAGACATCAGAATTTATGGCTTGACAACAATGGCTTCTGTTGTCAGCTTTAACGGATATCTCAACTTATTTCTTAATTCTTCCGTTGAAAACACTACTCTTTTCCGCGACTTTTTCAAAACATTAAGCGAAGACGGTGTTGACGTCAGAGTAGAAAGCTCACACGACAACGGCTTTGACCTTTCAAGAAAAAGCGAAACAGGAAAACGTTGCCAAAGCTGCGGTGTTGACCTCGGCGAAGAATATACCGTCTGCCCTCTTTGTAAAAACAAAGCCACAGAAGAAAAGAAACACATTGAAGGCTTTGAAACAGCAGCTTATTCTTCTGAATTCAAAGAAAGAAATGCCGTATCTGCGGTAAAAACGGCTCACAAGCCCTCTTTCGAAAAACTCAGGGCATTCTTCAATCTTTAAAAACAATCGCATCAGAGAGAATATAAATACCCTTCAGAAGTGTTTTCTGAAAATCAAAGCACCGTAGTTTCGAAAACTGCGGTGCTTTGATGTTACATTTGTTATTTTAATCTGTCTTCATCAATTTCATTTTTGATGCTCTGCATTTTTTCATCTAACAAAGCACACATTGCCGCGCACTCTGAAAGCTGTTTTGCCGTTGATTTAGCTGTTTTTTCGCTTATTGTTTTTTTATAATAGAGCTTATGCTCAAGACTTGCCCACAAATCCATTGCAACAGTTCTCAGCTGAACCTCAACTTTCATATATTTCTTTTCGTTCTGAAGAAAAATGGGAACCTCAATTATCAGATGAAGGCTTCTGTAGCCATTGTTTTTCGGATTTTTTATGTAATCTTTTTTTCTGATAAGCCTGATATCATCCTGACTCAGAAGACAGTCCGCAAGCATATAAATATCATCAACAAAAGAGCAGACAACTCTCACACCGGCTACATCAGAAAGGCTTTTCTCAATGCTTGAAAGCTTCAGGGGAAGTTCTTTTCTTTTTATTTTTTCAAATATGCTTTCAGCTGATTTAAGTCTCGTTTCAATGCTGTCTATAGGGTTTCTTTCATGCTGAAGAGAAAACTGCTCATCAAGAACTCTGAACTTTGTTTCAACCTCAAGAATTGCACAACGGTAACACGCCATAAGCTCTTGAATTTTAAGAAAGCTTTCGTGAAACTTATTCAGTGCGCCTCCTGCAACCATCTTAGCAAACTGCTCAGGAGTTCCCTGAAAATCTTCTAATGAATCTTTGCTCATTTTAATATCCTTTCGCTACAAAACATTTCTGTTCTTTTAAATCAAAATGCCGCAAGTGTTACCCTGCGGCAATTACTTATTCTTCTTCGGTTTCAACCTCGAAGCCTTTTTTTGAAAGAGCTATCAGAGGAATAAAAACAAGAATTGAAATAATGGCGGCTACAAAGAACATACTTGAAGAGGGAACGATTTTTTCCTGACCGTATTCAATAATTGTAATGTTTGAAACACGGCTGGCAAGGTCTCCAAGATAGGGACCGACAATCATCGGAAGAAGAACGGCGAAGATCATTCTGATTCCCTGGAAAAGACCAACCTTATCTTCGGGAATAAAGTCTCTGACAGCAGCATTGAGCTGAATCATTAAAACAAGATAACCGATAAAGGTGGGAGCAATTCCGATCAATACAACAATAATATTTGTTGAGCTTGAAAGAAGGAAAAGTCCGAGAGTGAAGCAAACAACGCCAAAAACAAGACCAAGGAATTTTTTGGTTGCTGAAACCTTAAGAAGAACAACAACACCAGCAATGAGAGTTGCAACAGCAAGAACGGCAACAACTATAACTAAAGGCGAAATCGGTTGACCGCCAAAGTTTGCAGGAACAATTACCTTTTCAAGATATACGAAAAGATAGGGGAAGAAAACCTGAACTGCAATGCTGTAAAAACCAACAGCGGCAAGAGCAAGATAAAGTCTTGAATTCTCTTTAACAACAGACGGCCTGAAGCCATAGAAAAGGTCTGCCCAATAGTTACCCTTTGTTTTTTCGCCTTTGATTTCAGGATCTTCGAGAAGGAAGAGACCTGCTACTCCGCAAATTGAAACAATTATACCGAGAACAAGGAAGAAAATATCATAAGCAACAATACCTGCCTGAGCGAGAGTTCCGACACCCATAACAGCAGCCATTGCAAAGAAACCGACAAAGGTTAAAGCAGTTTCAACGGTGGGTCTTACAGAAGGATTGGTTACGTCAGTTACCCAGGCGTTAAAGGCTGAGTCGTTACTGGTTGAACCCATAAAGGTCATGACCATATCCATAATTATAACCATCCAGATAGTGCAAAAAAGGATTTTGGCTTCATCGTTAAGTCCGAAAATTGCGGCAACATTTTCTTTTGTAATAAAACCAAACAAAGCGGTAATAACGCCCCAGACAATATAGCCGATTGAAATGAACGCCTTGCGCTTCTTCATTTTTTCGCTGAAGGTTCCCATAATGAAGGTTGTTACAACAGCAGTTATTGCTGAAAGAGCAACCATTCGGCTGATAGCTGTGGTGGGCTGCATAATTCCGTTAGCATAAAGATACACCGGACTATAGGTGCTTCCCGCATAAATTTCGTTGTAAAGGAAGGTGTTGAAATACATATTTTCAAGATTCCACGCAACACCGCCCATAAAGCTGAACAGGCATATATTAAACCATGTTCTTTTTGAAAGACTGTTTTTATTCATTGTTTTTCTCCTTTGTTTTTATATAACAGATAGATTATATTATATATGATTTAAAAAAGCAACTGCCATTTTATACTAAAAAAGACGGACTTTTTTGTCCGTCTTAATTAAAATTTTTAAAGAAAATTTCGTCCAGTCGGCGTTTCTTTATAACCTTAAACAAAAGAAGTCCCAAGGTCAAAAGAACTCCTGCCTCTCCCAGCGCAACAAGACCGCCCTGAATCAGAAAGCTTCCCGGATGAAACGGCCCTTCAATCATAAAAATTTCGATTTCCAAACCAATTATTATACCGTTGAAAACAGCAGGCATCAAAGCCGACAAAACAGGAAGATTCTTTATTGTTACATTTCTCAGCGCCCTGACACAAGCGCACGCCAAAAGAGTTGCCAACGAGCCCAGAACAACATCAAGAGGCAAGGCGGCGCTGTTTGCAATATTTGAAACGGCACAACCAATCGTCAGCCCCGGAATTGCCGCCGGTGTAAACACCGAAAGAATACAAAGGGCTTCGCTGACCCTGAACTGAACAGCCGCCGATGTGCTGCCCGGAAAAATAATTTGTTGGGCAAAGGTCAGAGCCGCATATAACGCGGCAATAATTGCTGTTTGAGAAAGATTAAAGACTCTTTTTCTGTTATTCACTTTTTTGGCTCCTTTAGTTTTGATTCAAGATGAGAAAATATTCATCTTAGTCAGGAAGGTTTCGAACTGACTTTTTGTTTGATTATTTTATTTATGCAGCCTGAAGAATTTCAAGCGTTACTTCGCAGGCGAGAGCGCTGTCATATTCCATCATCATGTGTCCACCCTTTTCGAAGTTATAGGTTTTTGTTCCCTCAGGACACGAAGCGATGATTGCTTCAAGATTGTCCTGAGAAGCAACCTTGTCGTCTGAGGCGGTTACAACAATGCATGGAATTTCAAGAAGCGAAAGCTTTTCGAAATTCGGTGCAACGGTATGACTTGACATAATTGCCATTCCCGATCCGGTACCTTTTATTTTAAGAGGATCAGAAATTCTTGAAAGGTCATATTTTTTGGCATATTCTGCGTCAGAAAAGCTCATTTCAACCATCATTCTCATTAAAGCAGGCGTTTTGGCGGCAAAGCTGATCAGAACATTATAAAGGCTTCTTATTGCCGGACTTTTCATAATTGTTGCCATAATGGGAGAAACAGCTGAGTTAGTCTGCGGAGCAAAGAGCACCAAAGCAGAAACCAGGTCGCTATACATAGTTGCAATATTAATTGCAACACCGCCGCCCATGGAGTGACCGCCTAAAATCCACTTTCCGCCAAGCTTCTGCATTAACGAAGCAACAAGATCTTCTCTGTTTTGAAGATTCATTTTTGTTGTTTCTCTTGAAGAATAGCCAAAATTGGGAAGGTCAACAAGAACTACTGAATAGCCTTCAGAAACATAGTTTTCTGCAAGACCCTCAAAGCTTGCTGTTGAAAGACCGAAGCCATGAAGAAGCATTACCTGCTTTTCGCTGTTTGGGCTTTCATAGACTCTATAGTGAAGGGTGTAGTCTCCTACACAATAGAATTCGCTGTTTTCAAAAGGCTTTGTTTCCTCAGCCGCTAAGGCAGTTGAGCAAAGCGAAAACACCAAAATTAAAGATAAAAAAATTGCTGTTAACTTTTTCATTAAACATTCCTCCTTCTGCTTCACTATTTTATCAAAAGTTTATATGCATTGTCAATAAGACATGAAAAAGAGGACACAAAAAGGCGCTGCAAAAACTAAGTTTACAGCACCGCATAATCAGTTGTTATTATTTCTTCCTCTTCTGGAGTAGCCGCCGTGTTTTGAATCGCCGGCACGCTTGAGATCGGTCATTTTTTCGTCGCTGACCTGTTTGAAGCGAGCCATCATATCTTCAAAAGACATGGAATCCTGAGACGGAGCCTGAGGCTGACCTTGCCAGACATTAGGGTTTCCGCTTCTTCGACGCGGAGCTTGTTGACGGCGCGGTGGTTCAGCCGGTTCTTCTTTTTCATTAGCCTTTTTTATGGAAAGACTGATTTTTCCGGCTTCGTTTATTCCAATAACTTTAACCTTAACTTCCTGACCTTCTGAAAGAAAATCTTTTATGTCTTTGACATAAGAAGAAGAAACCTCAGAAATGTGAACCATTCCGCTGGTTCCGTCCGGAAGAGCAACGAAAGCTCCGAAGTTTGTTAAGCCTGTTACCTTACCTTCAACAATTGCGCCAATTTCAAGCATATAAAGCTATGTCCTCCTAAATTATTCACCGAAAGATGAGTCATAGATAACATACTCACCCGGTTTTGCGTATCCATAGTCTTCTCTGGCAATTTTTTCACAATATTCATCAAAGCCTTCACCCTTGATGAGTTCGTTTTTTTCAGAGATATCTTGTTTTATATCTTCGCAAACGGAGGAGGCTTCTTCGGCGGCTGAACGGTATTCGGCAGCCTTGCTGAAATTTATGGCACTATAAACAGCAACAAAACAAATTACCACAATGGCAACAACGGCAATTATTACGCGCTTTATCAATTTAAAATTAATTTTTGAATTTTTAAAAGCTTTAATATCAGCCATAAAAAACACTCCTTCCTTAACTAAATAAAAACACATGTTAATTATAATGATTTTCTTGAATTTTTCAAGACTCTTTTATGTTTTTTTGTTGTTTTTTTCTTCACTTTGAACACATTTTTCTTTTGTTTTTTTCTTCATTTTTAAAAATTTTTCTTTTCCAAGACAGATTTTATTTTTTATTCTTTTTGAAATCTTCAACAAAAACTTCTCAAGCTTTCTGAAGGGCAACAAAACAAAATCCTGAATTTTTCTCGCTCCCCTGCTGACTTTTTTCAAAAAGAAAGAAGCATATTTTCCGGCTGTTAACATAAAAGATGAAAAGCCCACCGCCTGTGCGAAAAACAGCTCAGGTCTGATTTCACCCCTTGAATAAACAAGAAAAAAACAAAAAGATAAAAACGCCGAAATTAAACAAAACAGAAAATCTGAAACAAAATAAGCTACTTTTCCGTTTCCGAAAAAACTTCTGAAAAAGGAAACAGCAACATAAAGAACTCCGACTAAAAAGCCAAGACCAACAGCACTTAAAAAGTTACTTATTTGTTCAAAGGAAGAAACAACATAGGTCATCGGAACACCTTTGAAAAAAAGCTTTCATTTTTTGAGGTTTTTTCAACATAAACCATCGCTGAAATATTGCCCTCAACAAAAAGCTGGCCTTCATCAATATTGAGCCTTGAAATATGAAGCTGCGAACCGCTGATTGTCAGCTCACCATAGTCTGTGTAGGCAACAATTGCAGTTTCGTCAAAGCTGTCAACATCGGTAACACCTGTTACCGAAAGATTTTTTCTGTCTTCCAGAATTATGTTGTGCGGAGCTTTTATTTTTCCTGAAGCGTCTGTCATATCAGTTACCTTATGCGAAAAAACGCAAAACCCTTTCAATAGTCTTTCTTTCACTGAATGATATGCTTTTCAAGAAAAAAATATAACGCTTCCCTTTATATTATTTCATACATTAAAGGTGCATCTTCTTTATTGGCGTGTTCAGTTACAATAAGCACCCTCGCTTTGATTATTCTTTCGCCCATCTGAATTTCAATTTCGTCGCCCACCTTAACATCATAAGAAGCTCTGGCAACTTTTCCGTTAACGGTTACATGCTTTGCATCGCAAACCTCATTTGCAACGCTTCTTCTTTTTATAAGTCGGGAAACCTTTAAATATTTATCAAGTCTCATTTTAAAACAAAAACTCCTTTTTCAAAATCAAAGGGCTGTCCCGAGACAGCCCATGAAACCCAAACTATTAAATTATTTAACAGCCTTCTTAAGACCTGCGCCGGCCTTGAATGAGGGAACCTTAGATGCAGCGATTGTGATTGAAGCGCCTGTGCTGGGGTTACGGCCTTCTCTTGCTGCTCTTTCTTTAACCTCGAATGTTCCGAAGCCAATAAGCTGAACCTTATCGCCGGCAACAAGTGCGCCTTCGATTGAAGCGAAAACAGCGTTAACTGCCTTTTCTGCGTCTTTCTTTGAAAGTTCGGCCTTTTCTGCTACAGCAGCAACTAATTCGGTTTTATTCATTTTTGTGTCCTCCAAAAAATATATTTTCCATAAGACCTTTTAAGGTCTTAGTTGGATCTGAGAATTTTTTTAGCTTCGTCCCAAAGCTCGTCGAGCTCTTCAAGAGACATTGCCTTGATGTTGAGATTTCTTTCTTCTGCAATTTTTTCAAGAGTTAAATAGCGCTTTATGAATTTATCGTTAGCAACGGTGAGAGCTTCTTCGGCATCAACATCAAGAAACCTTGAAACATTGACTGCGCTGAAAAGAACATCGCCCATTTCGTCGATTACTCTTTCGTAGCTTTCGTTTTCAGCGGCAAGCTTCAGCTCTTTAACTTCTTTTTCAAGAGCATCATAAGCCCCTGAAATATCGCTCCAGTCAAAGCCGTCTTTCCTTGCTTTTTCCTGAACCTTCTGAGCCCTCATTAAAGCAGGAAGCTCTTTTGGAACCTTTTCCATTGAAGAACCCTGAGTTTTCTGACCCTTGCTTTTTCTTTTTATGGAATCCCAGTTTGAAAGAACCTCTTCAGTTCCGTCAACCTTAACAGAACCGAAAACATGAGGATGCCTTTCAACAAGCTTTTTACAAAGTCCGTCGATAACATGGGAGATATCGAAGCTGTTTTCTTCCTTTTCAATCTGGGCATGGAAAACAACCTGCAAAAGAACATCACCCAGCTCTTCACAAAGAAGAGCCTTATCGTTTTTGTTGATAGCTTCAATTACTTCATAGGTCTCTTCGATAAAAGACTTCCGAATACTTTCGTGGGTCTGTTCAGCATCCCACGGACAGCCGCCGGGAGAACGCAAAAGAGCCATTATTTCAAGAAGATCTTCAAAGCTATAGCTTTCTTTAATTTTAAAATCAACCATAATATACCTCAACGCTCCTATTTTAACCTAATAATCCAAATTTTTCAAGGACTTTTGCAATTTTTTCACCTTTTGGTAACATTTCTAAGTCATCTTTTGCAATTCCTTTAATAAGAAGCATTAAAATCGCATAAATTCCGGCTCCGCAAACGATTGCACCGGCTGTTGAAACGGTATTTCCCATGGCAAGCTTTGAGTCAAAAAGGAAATAGGCTCCGTAGGCTGTTACACCGCAGGCAGCACCGGCAACCAAAGGCTTGACAAAAACTGAAACGAAATTAATCTTAACGCCCGTCACCTTAAGAAGTGAAGTCAGGTTAATTGAAAGCATCAGAACATAGCAAACAGTTGTGCTTACGGGTGCGCCAAAGATGTTTATTTCAGGATTACCAACAAGAATAAAGTTTAAAATTATTTTAACAGCTGAGCCTAAAGCAACCGTTCTCAACGGAATATCGGTTCTTCCCACAGCCTGAAGCATATTTGTTATGGGAGAAACAATGGCAAAGAGAAATGTTCCCAGTCCGTAGAGAACAAGCATCGGTGTTTCTATGGGAACAGCGTGAAGAAGGTTGGGATAGAACAAAGTTAAAATTGGCTTTGCCAAAGCGGCAATTCCAAAGCCTGCAGGAAGAGCAATCATCATTGCAACTCTTAAAACTGACTCAATCGCTGATTTAATTTCAAGCTTGTTTTTGGTTGCCCATGCTCTTGAAAGAACGGGAATTGCGCTGATTCCCAGAGTCAGAGTGATTGTGGGAACAAGGTTTTTGATATTAAGAACACTTGCGTGAGCGCCATAGAGATAGTTAACTATTCCTTCGTCAAGAGTCTGAGCCGCAGCCAGAGAAGCTCCGAACATTTCTTTTATTATAGATTCGCCGCTTTCAAGCGCAAACGCAAGACGGTTTCTTATGGTGGTGTCGTCAATTATGTTGCTGACATTGAGAATAACCGAGCTGAGCGCAACAGGTGCGGCAATTTTAATGAGACTTTTTCTGATGGAGCTTTCGCTTTCGGGAAGCGGAGAATTGACAATTTCTTCTCTTGTGAAGCCAAAGCCCTTTCTTTTATATCTGATGAAAAGATATAAAAGTCCAAACATTGAACCGAGAGTTACGCCCAAAATGGCAACAGCCGCCGCATAAGGATATATTGCACTGAGTGCTTCCGCCTCATTATGAACCTCAATACCAAACACGGTTGCAACGCCGTCAACAGCCTTTTCGTGATAGCTTTTAATCCAGCTGTTAAAGCAAAGATAGGTTGCGGCAAGACCGAAAGTAAGCTTGACTATTGCTTCAATAACCTGAGAAACTCCCGTGGGAGTCATATTGTTGAGTCCCTCGTAATAACCGCGGAAAGAAGACATCATGCAGCAAAAAAGAATACACGGTGCAACAGCAATTATGCTTATGTAGTTAAGCGGAGACTTAACAAGATGGGAATAAGGAACAGCAATTGCAGTCAACAAAACCGTTCCGAAAAGACCAACGATAAAGAAAAGCTTTCTGGCAACCTTGAAAACCAGCTGAGCATCTTTGATTTTTCCAAGCTCAACATTTTGCGAAACCATTTTTGCAACAGCAACCGGAAGCCCTGCCATTGAAATTGCATAAAGAGGATTATAAACAGCATAGGCACCGCTGAAATAGCCGAAGCCCTCTGTAGTAATCAGGTTTGTCAAGGGTATTTTATAAAGAGCACCTATAAGCTTGACCGCAACGGTTGCAATGGCAAGAACACCTGCACCCGTCAGCAAGCTTTGCTTTTTTCTTTCAGCCATAGTCTGATTCTCCTTTTAGTGATTATTCTCTTCCGCTTCAATATAAAACTGCTCAATTCGTTTTTTACGATTAAGAATTTCATCGAAGCCGTTAATATATTCATACGGATATTTATAGTTAAAAATTCTTTCAATAACATTATTATAGGGATTTTTTAGCTTTGTTACGGCGCCTGCACCAACGGCAATAACCGTGTGACATTCTTCCATCATATAGACATTATATTCACATTCAAAGTTTTTCTTTGCCCAACCGACATTTTCAAGATTTCCCAGACATTTGCTCTGACGATACATATAATACGGAATGTAGCCCTCTTCACTAAGGCGGGAAGCGGCAATTTCAAGCATTTCATTGGCAAGGTCTGCGTTGCCTTTTTCCATTTCGTCCGTAACCAGTCTTGAAGAACGCTTAAGGGCAAGAGTGTGAACGGTAACATTTTCAGGAGAGAAGGAAAGAACCTTGTTCAGCGTTTTTTCAAAGCCTTCAACAGTATCGGTGGGTAAGGCAGCAATAACATCCATGTTTATGTTATCAAAGCCCATTTCTCTCGCCAGAAGCATCGCCTCTTCCGTTTGCTCAGCTGTATGCTTTCTTCCGATTATTTCAAGAATATTATTATCAAACGTCTGAGGATTGATACTTATTCTTCCGGCTGAGCTCTGTTTGATTACCTCAAGCTTTTCTTTGGTGATGCTGTCAGGTCTTCCAGACTCAATGGTATATTCAATTTCTTTTGAAAGACAGAAGTTTCGGCTTATGGCGTCTGTTACCTTTTTTAAGTTTTCAGGGTCTAAAGCAGTGGGAGTTCCGCCGCCGATATAAACACTTTCAAGACGAAGAGAAAGCCTTTTTGCAATTTTTCCCGTTTCTTCAATTTCCTTGCAAAGAAGCTCAACATATTGAGAAATAAGCTTTTTTGCGCTGTTGTTTGAATGAGAAACAAAAGAGCAATAACTGCATCTTGTGGGGCAAAAAGGAATTGAAACATAGAGACTGAAGGAATCAGTTTTTGTTTTGTTGATAATCGCCTCTTCGGTTTTGGCAACATTAAACGCCAGTTGAGTTTTTCTTTCGCTGACCTTAAGCTCATTAATAAAATAAGCCTTTGCTTCTTCATCGCCATATTTTTTGCAAAGATTTGTCATAAGCTTTGCAGGTCTCACACCGGTCAGAATTCCCCAAGGAGAAGCATAACCTGTTAAGCTGCAAAGAACGTTATAAAGCATTATTGCCGTTTTTCTTTCAAAGAAAGCATTATCGCTGTCATCAGCTCTTTTGTCGCTGAGAGAAAAAAACTCTTTTTCGCTTTTTTTCTTTTCACAGACTGAAGCAGAAATTTCCACCTCGGCGCCTTTTTCGGAATAATCAAGACTTATTGAAATATAGTTTTCTTCATCGTTTCTTTCGCTTGTAACATTAATTTTTTCCGTTGGGAAAAAAACTCTTATAAGATTTTCACTTTCATAATGAAACGGGTTATTTATTATAACAAGATTCATATATTTTTCCTTCCCCTGCTTGCAACACAATAGGGATTATTTTTTCTTTCAAAATCAAGACTTGTTGATTCACCGTGTCCGCACCAGACAAAATAGTCGCCATCAAGCTCACAAAGCTTTTTTAAAGAAGACGCCATCTGAAGAACATTACCTCCGGGGAAATCGGTTCTTCCCATGCTCATATAAAAAAGAGTGTCACCCGCAATTAAAAAGCGGTTTAAAAGATAGCATACGCTTCCGGCAGTGTGACCCGGGGTGTGAATTACTTTTATTTCATCTTCGCCAAAAGGAAGAACACTTCCGTCAGTAACAACAATATCTGCCTTTTCAGGAAGTTCAACGCTAACACCAAATTGGCTAAGAAGAGAATATTCACTATTCTGAAAGCATCTTTCGTCTTTTTCGTGAATAACGATTTTTCCGCCGTAGCGTTTTTTAAGAGGCATAATTCCTGAAATATGGTCAAAATGGCCGTGGGTGAGAAGAATATAATCAAGCTTTGAAACATTGTTTTCTTCAAGAAAAAACATCAGGTTTTCGTCATAGACCGCAGGGTCAACAACGGCTGTTTCGCCGCTTTCGGAAACAAGAAGCAAACAATTTGTTGCAAGCTCGCCCAACGCAATGGTTTTGATTTCCACGTTCAAAATATTTCCTCCTTAAATTTTATTTTTTCAGCCATTCGTCTGTGTTCATGATTATGGTAACAGGGCCGTCGTTAACGAGCTCAACAGCCATATCTGCACCGAAAATTCCGGTTTGAACATTTGAAACACCCAAAAATCTCAATTCTTTGCAAAACTTTTCATAAAGATCTTTTGCCCTTTCAGGCGGTGCGGAAGGAATAAACGAAGGGCGCCTTCCCTTAGAAATATCGGCGCAAAGAGTAAACTGAGAAACAACCAGAACGCTTCCGTCAACCTGAGAAAGCGAAAGATTCATTTTTTCGTTTTCATCTTCAAAAATCCTGATTTCAGCAATCTTTTTGGCAAGAAGCTTCATTTCAGCCTCGCCGTCTTCCGCCATAACACCGAGAAGAACAAGAAAGCCCTTCTGAATTTCACCTGTTATTTCAGAATCAACTGTGACCTTTGCTCTTGAAACTCTTTGAATTACTGCTTTCATAATATTAAACCCGGGAAGAAACCTCCGAAGCCTTCCCGGGCTCCTTTCTTATTTTTTATAAGCCTGAACGCTCAACAGAAAGAACACCTTTTATTCGGGTGATTTTTTCTTTTACGCTGCTGAGGTGTTCAGCTCCGTTAACGGTTATGGTAAGAAACATTACACATCTTCCGTCTTTTGTGTCTTTGGTAAAAATTGAATGAATCATAACGTGTAAATTAGCAAGAAGGGTTGAAATATCGGCAAGAAGACCAACTCTGTGAAGGCAGGTTACACCTAAGGTTACCCTATAATCGTTGCCGGTTTTAACATCCCACCAAGCGTTTATCCAGCGCTCCGGTTCAGCCGCAAGAGCAATATTTTTCGGAACGTTTGTGCAAGATCTTGTGTGAATTGAAACGCCGTGACCACGGGTTATAAACCCGATTATTTCGTCGCCGGGAAGCGGGTCGCAGCAACGGGAGAATTTTATTAGGCAATTATCAATTCCCTCAACAACAATGCCCTCAGGGCTTCTTGCATATTTTTTCTGAGGAGATGTTACGATTCTTTCTTCTATGGGCTTGCTTTCTTTAACAAGCTTTGCATATTCCTCTTTTATTCGCGGAAGAATTTTTGTTAATGAAAGACCGCCGTAGCCGATTGCGGCAAAAAGATCTTCAACCGAAGATAATTTTTGCCTTTCAGCAATTTTCAGAAGAAATTCCATCATCTGTTTTTCAGGAAGAACGATTGAATTCTTTTTAAACTCACGCTCAACCTCTGCTCTTCCCTCAACAATGTTTTCTTCTCGTTTTTCTTTCTTGAACCAGCTTTTGATTTTTGTTCTGGCGCTGCTGGTCTTGGCAAATTTAAGCCAGTCACGGCTGGGGCCTCTCGGCTGAGAAGAAGTCAGAATTTCAATAATTTCACCCGTTTTGATTTCGTGGTCAATGGTTGAAATTCTTCCGTCAACCTTTGCGCCGATCATTTTGTTTCCCACAGCGGAGTGAATGGCATAGGCAAAGTCAACAATTGTTGCGCCGACGGGAAGGCTGATAACCTTGCCCTTCGGTGTGTAGGCAAAAACCTCTTCCGAAGTGAAATCAGTTTTAATTGCCGTAACAATTTCTTCAACATCGTCGCTTTCTTTCTGATTTTCAAGAAGCTGCCTTATCCATGCAAGACGTTCTTCAAACTTATCTTTGCCGCCGATTCCCAATTTATATTTCCAATGGGCAGCAATTCCGTATTCGGCAGTCTGATGCATTTCCCAGGTTCTTATCTGAACCTCAAAGGGAATTCCCTCTTTACCTATTACGGTTGTGTGAAGAGACTGATACATATTAGGCTTGGGAGTTGAAATATAATCCTTGAATCTTCCCGGAATGGGATTGAAAATATCGTGAATAATTCCGAGGCAATAATAACATTGATAAATTGAATCAACAATTATTCTCGCCGCATAAATATCATAAATTTCGTCAATGCTTCTTCCCTGCATATAGGTTTTTCTATAGATTCCGTGAACAGACTTTATTCTTCCGGAAATATGAGCATTGGGAAGCTCTGCTGTTATTCTCAGAGAAATCTGATCTTTAATTTTTTCAATGAAATCATGCTTTGATTCGCTCTGAGTTTCAAGAGTATGCTCAATTTCTTTATAGGCAACCGGATCAAGATAGCTGATTGCAAGATCTTCAAGCTCTTCCTTAAAAGCTCTGATTCCCAAGCGGTGAGCAATGGGGGCATAGATTTCCAGTGTTTCCCTTGCCTTATAGCGTCTTTTTTCTTCAGGCATGAAGCGAAGAGTTCTCAGATTATGAACTCTGTCTGCAAGCTTGATAATAATAACTCTGATGTCTTTCGACATGGCAAGAAACATTTTTCTGATGTTTTCGTTCTGTTGCTCTTCGGCGCTGGTATTGACTGAAATTTTTCCAAGCTTTGTCAGTCCGTCAACCAAAAGCTCAACCGTTTCGCCAAAAAGAGACTTGATCTGAGCTGATGTATATTCCGTGTCTTCAACAACATCATGCAAAAGAGCAGCGCAAAGAGAGTCGGCATCCATACACATTTCAGCAAGAATCTGAGCAACCGCAACAGGATGAATAATATATGGTTCACCTGAACGGCGCTTTTGTTGCTGATGGGCAGTTTTCGCCAACTCATAGGCGCGAAGTATTTTTTCAATATCCGCTTGATTGAAGCAGTTTGATTTTATTGTTTCAAGCAATTTCTGAAAACCGTCATCATAAAATTCATCCATAAAAACCTTCCCCCTCTTTTAGTTTTTTGCAATAGTTTTAAGATATGTCATAAGCGGCGAATCATCAAGATTTACTCTGATGAGAGTGTTTGCCACTTCAATTTCGTTTCCGTTTTTTCTGAAAATTCCAAGCTCACAAAGAACATCAAGACTGATAAGCAGCTTGCATGCATTTTCTCCGCTGTCGCCCAAACGATAACACAGAACATCGCTGTCAAAGCGCCAGCCTCCGCTGTCTCTGACAAAACGGAAAACATCGGCAACAAATTTTCGGTCAGGCAAGGCTTTTAATGCCTCGCTCTGAAGAAGCCTTTCGCCGCGTTTTATCTTTTCATAAAGACGAAGACTGTTTAAATAGGTTTCGTCGTCAGTTTTGCTCATTCTGATGTCTTTAATATATATACTTACCCTGGTCTGACCCATATACTCGTTTTTTTCAAGTCTGACGGCAAGGTCGAGAACATCACCGGCAACATAGGGAAACTGCTCGGCAGTTGTTGAAAACTTAAGCGCCGTTATGTTAGAGTTTCCTTTTCTCAGATTGAGACGAAGGTGTTTTCCGCCGCCGATAGCGTTTACCGATTGAAGAACCATTGAATAAAGACCGAAAAGCGGCTGAGGATTACCTGCACCGAAGGGCTCAAGCTCCTCTATTACCGGAATTATATCAGCTGAAATAAACTCGGGTCTTAAGCGGCAATCAATGTTAATTGTTGCAAAAGGCATCTGAACTGTTTTGGCGTAGTCGTTAACTGCCTTTCGGAAAGAAGCAATATCCTTGCTGTAAAGACCAAAGCCTGCGGCAAGAGTGTGGCCGCCGAAATGAGTGAGCATCTGAGAGCAACTGTTTATTGCATCATAAAGCGAAAAGCCCTCTATGCTTCTTCCTGAGCCTTTAGCTTCAATTCCGTCGCTGGTTATAACAATGCAGGGCTTACCGAAACGCTCAACAAAGCGGGCGGCAACTATTCCGATAACACCGCCATGCCAGTCAATTCCATCGAAAACAAGAACTCTGTCATAAATCATCTGCGGATTATCAAGAAGCTGTTTTTCCGCTTCTGCGGTAATTATTTGTTCAAGGCGCTGTCTTTCAGCATTGGCATTTTCAATTATTGCGGCAAGTCTCGCGCTGTCTTCTGCGCTGTCGCTTATTAAAAGATTAAAAGCCTCTTCAGCCTTACTGACCCTTCCGATTGCATTGATTCTCGGAACAATTGTGAAAGCCAGAGAAGTTGAAGTCAGATTTTTTCCTCCTGCGTGGGCACTCTGGCGAAGCGCCTCAATTCCGCAGCTGTCGCCGTTATTTATTTTTTTCAGACCATGCTTAACAATCATTCGGTTTTCGCCGGTGAGAGAAACAACGTCGCCGATTGTTCCGACGGTTATAATGTCGGAATACATATCGAGAATATCTTCATAATCTCCGCCGGAAAGAGCACAGATCAGTTTAAAGGCTATTCCCACACCCGACCACTGCTTAAACGGGCTCGGGCAATCGCTTCTGTGGGCATCCACAACAGCGCAGGCTTCAGGAAGAATATCTCCGACCTTGTGGTGATCTGTTATAACAAGGTCCATTCCCAGCTCAGCGGCATACTGAGCCTCTTCAATGGCTGAAACGCCGTTGTCAACAGTTACGATAAGCTTTGTTCCTTTGTCAAAAAGCTCTTTAAGCGCAGTTTTATTCATTCCGTAGCCTTCCGTGTTTCTGTCGGGAATATAGCAAAACACGTCGGCACCGATCATTTCAAGATATAAATATAAAATCGCGCTGGAGGTGACTCCGTCAGCATCATAGTCGCCGTAAACAGCAATTTTTTCGCCGTTTTCCACAGCTCTTTCAATTCGCTCAACGGCTTTATCCATATCAATTAAATCATAAGGGTCGCAAAAATCACCGGTTTTTGAAAAAAACTCTTCAGCCTGAGAAGGCGTTGTTATTCCTCTTGAGGTTAAAAGAAGGGCGGCAAAGGGATCAATATTGCATGACAAAGAAAGCTCTGAAGCCGCATCTTTATTTGTTTGAGCAACGCACCATTTCTTTCTGCTCATGAAACCACCCTTTCTTTAATTTTTTCGGAAAAATAATTATATATTATATCACAATGACTTTAGTTTTTCAACTTCAAGCTTTGATTTTGTTGATTTTCAGCCATTGTTTTTTATGTGTTTTTTAATTTCTTTAATAAAGATTGCAGCATACTGCTGACATTTTCTTTGACCAACACCTGAAATGGCAAGAAATTCATCTTCGGTCAAAGGTTTTTTAGTTGCCATAAGCTTAAGCGTTGCATCGGTAAAAACAACAAACGCAGGAACCTTTTTCTTTTCTGAAATCTGTTTTCTGAGCTTTTTCAGCAAATCAAACAGCTCGCTGTCAAAGCTTTCAGGTTCAGCAGGAACACTTCTGACCTTCTTATTCTCTTCCAGCTTTTTCTCAACACATGAAGAGCAGAAGCCGCAGTCTTCTTTCATTTCTTCGCCGAAATAGGAAAGAATATATTTTCTCAGGCAACCCTTTGTGTGAGCGTAAACAATCATATCGCAAAGCTTTTCAATTCGGTTTTCTCTGAGCAATTCTTTTTCTTTGGCAGAAAGGTCAGAGCTTTCTTCAGGATTGTCTATAAAATACTGCTGTATTCTGACATCGCCTTTGTTGAAAAGCAAAATGCATGAAGCTTCGTTTCCGTCTCTTCCTGCCCTGCCCGCCTCCTGATAATAGCTTTCCATGTCGCCGGGCATATTGAAATGAATAACAAAAGAAACATTTGATTTATCGATACCCATTCCGAAGGCATTTGTAGCAATTATTATTTCTTTTTCATCATTACTGAAAAGCTCCTGATTTTTCTTTCGCTCATCCTTATTCATTCCCGCATGATAGCGAGCAACATTATAGCCTTTTTGAGAAAGAGAAAAATAAAGCTCGTCAACCTTTTTTCTTGAACTGCAATAAACAATTCCGCTTTTTCCGGAAAAGCCGTTCAGAAGCTTCAAAAGCTCATCTTCTTTGTTTTTCGGCTCTCTGCAGGCGAAAAAAAGATTTTTTCTGTCGAAGCTCAAAACTGTTATTTCAGGCTTTTCAAGGCCTATGAGATTAACAATGTCGTCTCTTACTCTTTCGGTTGCTGTTGCAGTAACCGCCGCCAGAACCGGTCTTTGTTTTAAAGAAGCAATGAAATCTTTGATTTTCAGATATTCAGGTCTGAAATCTTTTCCCCATTGAGAAACACAATGGGCTTCATCAACACAAACAAAGGAAATATTAAGCTGAGAACAAATTCTTCTGAAAGAAGAAAGAACAAGCCTTTCAGGAGCAACATAAACGATTTTATATTTCCCCTGAGAAAACCTTGAAAGCGTTTGTCCGAGCTGAAATTCGGTTAAAGAGCTGTTTATATACGCTGCCGCTATTCCGTTTTGCAAAAGAGCGCTGACCTGATCTTTCATAAGCGAAATCAAAGGAGAAACAACCAATGTTATTCCGGGAAACATCAGCGCCGGAATCTGAAAACAAAGCGATTTTCCGGCTCCCGTTGGCATAATTGCCACCGTATCTTTTTCAGAAAGAATACTGTCGATTACAGACTCCTGACCTTCTCTGAAGGAGGAGTAGCCGAAATATTTTTTTAAATACTGATATTTATTCATTTTTTAAATAAAAATTCTGTCTGAAAGCCATTTCCTCATAGCCTTGCTTTTATAGCAATAAATGAGGCAAAGAACAAGAAGAGCGCAGGAAACTCCGGCGATTATTCCGATTTCAAGGGCAAACTCAATTTTCAATGAAAAATCAAGAACAAATCCGGTTACAAAGCTTTCTATTGAAACAGCGATAATAACCCCGATTAACTTTAGAGCCCAATGTCTCTTTTTTGCCTTGACCCAGATTATATATAACAAAACAACAGCCGAAACAGAGAGAATCAGCGGTAAGGCACTGTTATAAAACCAGCCGACAGTTTCTTTTTCATTGCCCATTACAAAGAAAAAGAAGCTATAAGCAATAACCGAAACGGTGTCAAACGCCCACATCAGATAGGGCTTGAGTTTTTTAGTAATGAAGGGAAACACCAAAACTACCCACAAAAGAAGAGAGCTTGTGTTAACATAAAGAGCCCAGAAGCCATGGTTTCGGAAGAAAACATTGATAAAAAAACAAACAATGTTTGGAACCAACATTACCATGGAAACAATATAAGCGATAAATCTTCGGCTCGCCTCAGGGGGAATATGGGTTTCAGGAGCAAAGGGAGTGGTTTCTTCCTTTGCTTTTGGTTGATTCGGATTTATTACCGGAGTTGAACACAAGGCGCATTTTTTTGCGCTGTTATCAAGCTCAACACCACAGTTGACACAATATGACATTAAACATCCTCCTAAACAGCTTTATTCTCTGTTGCTTTCGATTTTAACGTGAAGACCCATTTTAACAAGCCTTGTGAAGAATTCTCTTTCAAGGTCGCTTTCTTCATAGCAATTTGAAAAAGAAAAGGTTATTTTATCGCCGAAGCTTATTGCACCGCAGCGTCCTCCGTTAAGCTTTCCGGGACCCGTAAAAAAGAAAAATCGGTCAATATAGGGCTTCATCTCTTCCGGCAAGGCAACCGGTCCGATGTTTGAAATCAAAGTTGAGGTCGTTTGCTCACCTGTTATAATAAAGCTGATCGCAACGCCAAGGTCCTTGATGCAAAGAGGAAGAAGCCTTGAAAAAGGATTTCTTTCAAGCTTCAGATTCTGAGTCATTAAGGAATTAAGCTCTTTTTTATCGTTGGCAAGTTTCAGCTGAAGAGAAACGGTTTTTAAAATTTCTTCGAAGGTATATTCACCTTTATCGGGATCGATTTTTGCCCTCATGCACAAAACAAAATTACGAAGCGTTTCAGAAGGAAAATGCTTTCTGAGATTAACAGGAACCTGAACGCTGACCTGCCTTTGCTTTCTTTTTTCTCTCAGCTGCTTCTGATAATGAATATCAATAAGCATTGCGGCGAGAAATTCAGTTATTGTTACACCGTAGCTTTTGCTGATTTTATGAAGCTCCTGAAAAGAAAAAGTTCCGACAGTATAGTTACACATGTGGGCAGGAAGCTTTGTTCCCACCGCGTGATAAACGAACTTATCTTTTCGGTTATATTTTGCTTTTGAGTTTGCATAGCGGTCATAGGCATCTTCTGTTTCAGCCGCAGTCGGTTTTTCTTCTAAATCTAAAACATAATTTCCGCAAGGTATGATGTATCCTTTAAGCCGAAGATACTCGGCAACAAGAGTTGAGAGAAAAAATGTTGCTCCGCAGCCGTCGCTGAGAACATGATAGGTATCGACGGATATTCGCTTTCCGTGGTAATATATTCTGAAAAGATAGCCGTTATCTTCTTTGAATTTAATTCTGTAGCAGAGATTTTTGATATCTTCTCTTATCTGAATTCTGTTGGGATTTTTTTCAAGATAATGCCAAAAAAGCCCGTTTTTCATTCTGACAGCAAAGCTTGGAAAACGAGGAAGAACCTTGTCTGCAGCTTTCTGAAGAAGAACCGGGTTAACCTCTTCTTTCAACTCAACGCTCAAACGGAAAACATTTGACCATGACGGCGAATTCTGTCCGGGGAAGATTTTTGCAGCATTATCAAGGCGGAACCATTCGAAACTTCCGTTATTCATAACAGCATAATACCTCATTTTAAATATTATTTTTCATTATACTATATTTAACTGCTCTTGACAATCGGAAAATCAAAAAAAGAAGAGCTTTTTATTTGACTTTTAAGCAACAGAAACATATAATATGAAAGAAATTAAGAAGCAAGGAAGAACTGATTTTGAAAAGTTTTGTTATTTCTAAAAACGACGCAGACCAAAGACTTGATAAGTTTTTAACAAAAAGCTTTCCCAATCTGCCGAAAGCACTGATGTATAAATACATCAGAATAAAAAGAATCAAAGTTAACTCAAAAAGAGCCGAAATTTCAACGAGACTTCATGTTGGCGATGTTGTTGATATGTATATAAACGACGAGTTTTTTGAAAAAAGCGAAACAAGATATGACTTTATGTCTGCTTCAAAAAATCTTGATATTATTTATGAAGACGAAAACATTATTCTTCTGAACAAAAAAGTGGGACTTCTTTCCCACCCTGATGAAAGCGAATATGTTGACACTCTCATAACAAGAGTCAAGCGATATTTATTTGAAAAAAAGGAGTTTGACCCTGCCGACGAAACCTCTTTTACGCCTGCCCTTGTAAACAGAATTGACCGAAACACAGGCGGAATTGTTATTGCGGCAAAAACAGCTCAGGCTCTCAGGGTCCTGAACCAGAAAATGAAAGACCGAGAGCTTCATAAGTTTTATCTTTGTGTCGTTCACGGTGTTCCGAAAGAAAAAAATGCCCTTCTTGAAGGCTGGCTTGTTAAAGACGAAAAGAAAAACAAAGTCTTTATCAGCCGAAAAAAAGTTCCCGGCGGAAAAGAAATCAGAACTAAATATAAGGTTCTTGATTCTTTCAACAATTTAAGTCTTGTTGAAGTTGACCTTTTAACCGGTCGCACTCATCAGATCAGAGCTCACTTTGCCTCAATAGGTCACCCTCTTTTAGGCGACGGAAAATACGGAACCAATGCTCTTAACAAAAAAAGCGGCTTAAAGAAGCAATGCCTTTGCTCCTATAAATTAAAATTCGAATTCACCTCTGACGCTGAAGACCTTGAATATTTAAACGGAAAAGAGTTTGAAATTAAAGATGTTTGGTTCAAAAGAGAATTCAGAGAGCTATAAAAAGAAATCAAGCATGAAAAGCTTTATAGAATAAATCCAAAAGGACTTTTTCAGATTCAGCGATCTGAAAAAGTCCTTTTTTGTTTGAGCTTATAGGGTCCAAGCTTTTGAAACTCATTTTTATCAGTCTTTTGCCTCATACCATGTTTTTCCGTGGTGAACATCTGCCAGAAGCTTAACCTTCATTTTGAAAGCATTTTCCATTTCTTCCTTAACAAGAAGGCTGATTTTTTCTTTTTCTGTTTCACAACATTCAACAATGAGTTCGTCATGAACCTGCATTATCAGCTTTGCTGTGGGATGCTCTTTTTTCAGCCTTTCAAAAACTCTTACCATAGCGATTTTTATTATATCCGCCGCCGAGCCCTGAACAGGCATGTTTCTCGCTACTCTCTCGCCGAAAGCCTGAAGCATTTTGTTTGAAGCTGTCAGCTCGGGAAGATATCTTCTTCTGTTAAAAACAGTTTCAACAAAGCCGCTTTCTCTCGCAGAAGCAACAACCGTTTTCATATAGGAATTTATTCCGCTATAGTGATGAAGATAGCCTTTTATATAGTTATCAGCTTCTTTTCTGGTTACTCCGATATCCTTAGCCAGAGAAAAAGCACCGATTCCGTAAACTATTCCGAAATTAACAGCTTTAGCCCTGCTTCTCATTAAAGGTGTTACCATATTAAGCGGCATTGAAAAGACCTGAGAAGCAGTTATGGTATGAATGTCGTCACCGTTATTGAAGGCATTAATCATTGTTTCGTCTTCTGCCAGATGAGCCAGAACTCTGAGCTCAATCTGTGAATAATCGGCGTCAACAAGACAGTTTCCTTCTTCACAGGTGAAAAAGCGTCTGATTTCTCTTCCTTCTTCATATCTGACGGGAATATTCTGAAGGTTTGGTTCAAGAGAAGAAATCCTTCCCGTTCTTGTTTCCGTCTGGTTAAGAGTTGAGCGTATTCTTCCGTCGGGCTCAATTTCTTTCAGAAGGCCGTCGCAATAAGTCGATTTAAGCTTAGCAAGGGTTCTGTATTTTAAAATATCCGCAACAATGGGATATTCATAGGAAAGCTCTTCTAAAACCTCGGCGCTTGTTGAGTATCCGCTTTTGGTTTTTTTCTTGGCAGGAAGACCCATTTTTTCAAAAAGAGCCTCTCCTAACTGTTTCGGTGAATTAAGATTAAACTCAAAGCCAACCTCGCTGAAAATTTTTCTTTTGATTTCTTCAATTTTTTCTTCTGTTGCCTTGCCATAGCTTTCAATAGCTTCTTTATCAACAAGAAAACCGCTGTTTTCCATTTCGGCAAGAACTCTTGAAAGCGGAAGCTCAATTTCATAAAAGAGGGTGAGCTGATTATTCTCTTCAAGCTGAGAAAGAGACTTTTCGCTGACCGCTTTCATTAAGGCTGCACTTAAAGCAAAGCCTCTTTTTGATTCCTCACACTGAATTTCAGGAACAGAAATCGAAAACTCCCCTGCCAGTCTTATTACATCATAGCTGTTAGCTGACGGATTGAGAATGTAGCCGGCAAGAGTGGTATCCATTTTAACATTTTCAACGCAAAAACCTCTTTGGTTGGAATATTTATAGATTTCTTTAGTGTCGCAGGTATATTTTTTCCACTCGCCTTCAAAAAAGCTTTTTGTAAAAGAATAAAAATCAAGGCAATCGCACGGCACATAAAGAATTTCA
Source organism: Clostridia bacterium (assembly GCA_017474045.1). Classification (GTDB taxonomy): domain Bacteria; phylum Bacillota; class Clostridia; order Oscillospirales; family Acutalibacteraceae; genus UBA6857. The sequence goes on from JAFUHX010000039.1 coordinate 33,111, forward strand.
TTTTCCAGCGAAAAATAAAGAGCGATCAGGTCTTTTTCTGAATATTCACAAGTAAAATATGCTTCTCCCTCTTTTTTGAATTTTCCCAAAAGAGCGCAAAGATCTCTTTCTTCTCTGAATATAATTTCAGCTTTTTCTTCAGTTTTTTCTTCCTCTGAAACATAATTTTCTCTTGTCAGACCAAGCTTTTCAATTATTCCGAACATTTCAAGCTTAACAAGAAGCCTGATTGCATTTGCCGCATCAACCTTTTTGGGAATATAGCTGTTCATATCAAGGTCAACAGGCGCTTCAAGGCAAATCGTTCCGAGAGTACGGCTTAAAAAGGCATTATCTTTATCTGACTCAAGCTTTGAAAGAACACCCTTTTTAATGTCAAGACTTTCAAGGTTTTCATAGATATAGTCAATGCTTCCGAAGCGCTGAATAAGGTCTGTTGCAGTTTTTTGTCCGATTCCCGCAACGCCGGGGATATTATCAGAGCTGTCGCCCATGAGAGCCTTGATTTCAATCATTTGCTTCGGTTCAACACCATATTCCTCGCGAAGCTTTTCCTTATCATAAACCACAGTTACTGCCTTACCCATTTTTGTTGCAGCAAGGAGAACGCTTGTGTTGTCTGAAACGAGCTGAAGAGAGTCTCTGTCGCCCGTTGCAACAAAGCACTTGTCTTCACCCTTGCATTGAGCAGAAAGAGTTCCGAGAATATCGTCGGCCTCATAGCCCTCTTTTTCAACAACAGCATAGCCTAAATAAGAAAGAAGCTCTTTTAAAACAGGCATCTGACTTGCAAGCTCGGGAGGCATTCCTTTTCGCCCTGCTTTGTAGCCATCATACATTGTGTGGCGGAAGGTAGGAGCCTTAAGGTCAAAGGCAACAGCAACCCTGTCGGGCTGACACTCCTGAGAAAGCTTTATTAAAATATTGAGAAAACCATAGATTCCGTTTGTGAACTGACCGTCTTTTGTGGTCAGAAGCTTTATTCCGTAAAAAGCGCGGTTTACAATGCTGTTTCCGTCGATAACAAGAAGTCTCATAATAAAAATTAAAGCATTTTGCTTTTGCCTTTCATAATTTTGTTTTTATCATACCACAAAAAGCTTGATTTGTGGTGACTTTTTTTAAAATATGTGTTAAAATAGCAAACAGATTTATTTTTCAGGTGATTAAATGAAAATTGGTAATATAGAAATTGATTCTCGTTCGGCAGGTCTGGCTCCAATGGCAGGCGTTGCCGACATGGCATTCCGTGAGCTTTGCGTTGAATACGGCGCAACTTACGTTGTCAGCGAAATGGTCAGCAGCAAGGGGCTGACTATGTGTGACAGAAAATCTAAAAAGCTTCTTGTTCTCTCAGAAAAAGAACGTCCTGCGGCAGCTCAGCTTTTCGGAAGCGACCCGAAAATCATGGCTGAATCAGCAAAAGCCGCCCTCGCCTTTTCACCGGATATTATTGACATAAACATGGGTTGTCCTGCGCCTAAAATCGCCGGAAACGGCGGCGGAAGCGCCCTTCTTAAAGACTTGCCCTTAGCTGAAAGCATTATCAGAGCCGTTGTTGAGGCGGTTGATGTTCCTGTTACTGTTAAAATCAGAACCGGATGGGACAAAGAAAATATTGTTGCCGTGGAAATGGCTCAAAGAGCAGAAAACGCCGGCGCATCAGCAATAACCGTTCACGGAAGAACAAGGCAACAGATGTATGCGCCCTCAGTTGACACCAAAACCATTGCTGAAGTTAAAAAGAGCGTTTCTATTCCCGTAATCGCTAACGGAGACATTACCGACGGCATTTCGGCAGCCAGAATGATTGAAGAAACAGGCTGCGACTATCTCATGGTGGGAAGAGGCGCTTTAGGAAGGCCCTGGGTATTCAGCCAGATTTCAGCCTATCTTAAGCATGAAGCTATTCTTCCCGAGCCTCCTCTTGCAGAACAGATGCTTGTTATGCTCAGGCATATTAAAAGGCTTTGCGACTATAAGGGCGAAAGCGTTGGGATAAGAGAAGCCAGGAAACACGCCGCGTGGTATATTAAAGGAATCAGAGGTGCGGCAGCCTATCGACAACAGGTTGGAGCTCTCTCTTCCATTGAAGAGCTTGAAAGGCTTGCCTTTCAGATCGTTACCGAAAATCAATAATAAAAAAGCGGGATGTAAAAATGAGTTTTTACATCCCTTTTTGTTTTATTTAATGTATGCGCTTGAAACCCAGCCTGAAACGCCATGAGTTGTGTCTGTAACATATACCCAGCCTGAAACCTTTGAGCTATAGCCGATTACCTTTACGGGATAGCCGTTTCCGATAACTCTGATTACATTATAGCTGCTTCCGGGGCCCTTGCGAAGGCGAAGACCTTCGGCGGCGACAACATATTTTGTTGTTACCTTGCTATATTTTTTATCGGGGGAAATAAGATTATCAACCTTAACGGTAGTATCTGCCTCCGGGCGATTTTTTGAAACATAAGACTTGCTGACCCAGCCGTAAACACCATAGCGGTTGCTTCTTACATAATAGAAACCGTTTTCTTCAGCCATTACCTTAAGGTCTGCGCCAACTGAAAGATAGAGAACTCTTCCTGCCTCTGAAGAAGGCTTTGCTCTGAGAATAACACCGTTTGCCTTAACATAACCGGTGAAAGCCTGACTGAGATATTTTGAAGGAGCTTTAACCTTTTCGTCGGTAATTCCGTATTTTTCTGTTGTTGTGGGAACTTTAGTGGTAGGCACCTTTGTTGTAGGTACTTTTGTTGTAGGAACCTTTGTCGTGGGTACTTTTGTTGTTGGCACCTTCGTTGTAGGAACCTTTGTCGTGGGTACTTTTGTTGTTGGCACCTTCGTTGTAGGAACCTTAGTTGTGGGCACCTTAGTTGTGGGAGTTTTGGTTGTGGGAACCTTTGTCTCCTTTTCTGTTGTTTCTTTTTCGGTTTCCTTAACAGAAGTTTCTTCCTCGGTTGTTGTTTCAGCCTCAGTTGTTACCTCTTCTGTTGTTTCTTCTTCTGTTGTTTCTTCTGTGGATTCCTCTTCGGTTGTTTTTTCTTCTGTTAATTTTTCAGTTGTCTTTTCAACAGCAGAAGATTCGGTGGTTGTTTCCTGCGGCTTAACAATTGCAGGAAGGCTGAAATTATCACCTAAAATAAACACACCGCCGGCAATAACACAAACAAGAATAACAACAAGAACACCGATTAAAACTCCGCTTTTTTTAGAGGACTTGTTGTTAAGATACATTTCGTCCAGCTCATCATCGTTTTCATCAATGATTTCAGCCTCTTCAGCTTCTTCTGCCTCTTCAACATAAGAAAATGCATCTTCTTCACTATCTAAAGCAGCTTCTTCAGAGACTTCTTCATCTTTCTCTTCATCTTCTTGTGTTTCAGAGCTGTTTTCAGAGGAAACCTCTTCTTCAGTTTCGTTTGTATAACCCTGATAAACGCCTTCATCTTCATAGGCTACGGGAACGATTTGTTCGGTTTTGTCAGCCTCAAGCTCTCTGGGCATTTCGGAGACTTCTTCGTTATTTTCAGCTTCATCAGCTGTTTCTTCGCTGACTTCTTCGCTTGATGAATAAACATCTTCCATTTCTGACTCAACTGTGTTTTCCTCGTCGAGACTTATGAAGGTTCCGCAATTTTCACAGAAATTAACGCCCTCGGGAAGATCGTTTCCGCAATTAAAACATTTCATGGATTTCTCACTCCTATATTTTAAACCTTAACCATATTTAACCATTTTATATATGATAACACACCGCGACTGCTATTTCAAGAGCAGAAAAGAAAATTAAGATTCAGCGCAAAGAAAAACATTGGTGAAGCTTTTTGATTTATGAATTTTTGAGGCGAGAAGAACTGCGCTTTTTTCAAGGTATTCGCCTGTTTTTTCATCAATTTCAAGATTTTCGGAAAAAGCCTTTGAGGCTGAAAGCAACAAGTTTCTGATTTCGTCTTCGCTTTTATTTTTAAAGCCGTTTTCAAGAACAGCTCTTTCAGCAACGCTTATTTCAAGATCAAAGGGATTTTTTCTCAAAACAAGGCAGCCTATTGCATTTGAAAAAACAAACTCAAAAATATTAAAAAGCATTTCGTTGTTTTTGTTTTCTTCATCCACATCAAGCGCGCTCAGCATTTTAGAAACCTTTTCAGGCAGAAAAGCCAAACAGAACCGGTTTTCGCAATAGAGCTTTTCAAGATAATCGAGCACAAGCTCTACTCCCTGAAGCTCACGGTCTTCAACAAAAACCGGATATTCAAAGAAAAAATTCTTAGCAAGGCAATATTTATCTTTAGCAAAAAAGAAATATTCCTTAACTGTTTTAATTATTGTTGTGTTGTAATATTCGTTATCTGTTGAAAAAACATTTTTTAAAAGCATTGTCCATCTGGCGCGGGCTTTGACCAGCATTGATGCACTCAGATCAAGCCCCATTTCAAAAAGATTTTTGAGAGGCTTTTCCAAAAGCTGTTTCACAGCCTCTTCAGGTGTCTGAAAGCTTCTCAGGGCAAGAGAAACATTATAATCAACAAAGCTCAGAAGCTCTTCTGCCTTTTCAGAAGAAATTGAACTGTGTCCTTTTTCGGAAATTTCAGAGCAGATTTTATGAAAAAGGAAAACAACTGAGCTTTGAATATTTTCAGAGTCATTTTCGCTTATTAAGCCGCTGTTTATTCCTTCATTAACAAGAGAAACAAAGTATTTTTTCTTTCTGAGCTTCAAAGGGTCAATTATTTGAATATTATCAATCTGATTAAAATTATTCATCTGTTGCTTCCTCACCTTTCAAAAAAAGTTCATTGAAATTTGTGTTCAGGGTTTCAGCACCGTTATGAATACTATAGATTTCTCTTTCAGCCCAATGGGCAAGATGAACTGTGCTTCCACAGGCACCTTTTTCAAAAACGGTTTGCATTGCTTCAATTATTTCATCATCAGTTAACTTTTCGTTAATTTCATTTTTGATTAAATAAAAGACTTCAATCAGACCTTCAATAACCTTTTCAAAATCATACTTTGAAACATTGGCGCTTGACAAAAAACAATCAGTTATTTTAAAAGCAACACTATCGCCAAACTCAATTCTTCCGCAGTCTTTTAAAACAGAATTTGAGCTGTCGAGAATATATTGAGCCTTTTCAACAGTTAAAGGAATGTTATTATTCTGCGCTTTTTCGCTTAAAGACATTATTTTATCAAGCTTCTTTTTTTCAATCGCCTTTGTTGAATTATAAATATCAAGATAAAATCCCATTATTTCTTTCCTTTCTTTTATCTGTTGTAGGTTTCATAAAGTCCCGGAAGAAGCTGAGCCAGCCTTCTGTATTCAACACAGCAATGCTCCGCCATAGACCTGGCGGTTTTTTCGTTTAAAATCAGCTTCCTCAGAATTGGATTTTTAAGTGTTTGCCCGATCCAGAAACGACTTATTAAAACTAAACCCTTATCGGTTTTTTTGAAAATATGAGCCATTTCAGTATGCATGACAAGTCCCTTAAGCGCACCCACATGACCGCAAACCACTGTAGCGATGTTATTTTCTTCAAGAAGGTTTTCGCTGAACCCAAATTCCTTCGGTGAAACAAATTTTATTGCAAGGGGCATTATAATTTTTCCGATTTTTTCAAAGGGATATTGAGTGTTACTTTTAAACTTCGGAAGAGCTTTCTGAGAAAAATATTCTCTGTCTTTTTTGCTGTAGCCAACAGCAAAATGTTCACCGGGAAACCATACCTTATAGCGTTCTGAAGCCTGAGGATGCCACCAGAACCACCAGTTAATCATTTCTTCGTCAACATTTGGCATGGGGCAAACCATACTGACCAGAAAGCTTCCGTCTGAATTTTTTGTGTAACCCACTTCACCCTGAAGCTCTTCTTTTGAAATCACCTCGTTTTTGTTTTCAAAAGAGGTTTTTGAAATTTCATTTTCAGAAAGCAGATTTTTAATTTCCTCAGGTATTTTGACAAGGGGGATTTTAAAAGCTTCGTCTATTTTCATTATTTCTCCTTTTTTCTTTCAGCCAAAAATTCTCCGCTTTGACCGCGGAGAATTTTTGATTAATACATTGCTTTTGAAATAAAGTAACAAGTCCATAACGCAACCACAAAAAAGCCTTCAGCAGGAATTGCAAGCTTTGTGTAGGGACACTTCCAGCCTTTATCAACAAAGAGGAAAATAGTTCGCGTTACAAAAACCGTTGTTGCGAAAAACATTCCGCCAACCATGGAATAATAAGGTGTTTTGAGAGCAACAGTCAGATAAAGCAAAAAGGCTCCCAAGGCAAATGAGATTCCGCCGTAATAAACGCGGATTTCAGTTTTTCCGGCGTTATCAACAGGCTTAACAGAAAAGCTTTCTGCGTTTTTAATGGGGCTTGTTATAAAAACAATTGCCATGCCGAAAAAATAAAGACACAGGCAAACTGTTGCAACAGCCGCAGGAATATTTGAGCTTAAAATTTCTTTCATTTTTGTCTCCTATATTTTATTTGTGAAGTCTTATTACAGTTACACTATATTGAGGAACTGTGTAGTTGAATTTATCTGACATTCCGTCAGCTTCAAATTCTTTCATAATGCAATCTTCTTCAGCGCCGAGAATATTGTCGTTGTCAAGGCTGTCGCCTGCAACCTGATAGACAGTCGCTTTGCTTTCAACAGTTGTTCCTTCAACATTGAAAGAGAAGGTTCTGTCTTCTCCTGTTCTGTTAACAAGCTTGATTATAACGTCGCCGGTTTCGTCTGTTGAAACAACATGATAAAACTCGCTGTTACATGAAGAATCGGTTGAAATATCAAACTGAAGTTCTCCGTCAATATAGCCTTTGGCATTATCGCCGCTGATAACAAGCTTGATTTCATAGGTTCTTCCCTCTTCAACAACAAAGTCTGTTATTGTTTCGGGAAGCTCACCTGTTTTGTTGCCGTTTTTCATTTGCTGAACAGCGCTTCGTGTGTTGCCCCAACCGCCAATATTCCAGATAAGGCAGTTGTTTTCGTCTTCAACAGCGAAGGGAATGAAGAAGCCTTCTGCCCCGCCGGTTTTGGTTGCTTCAACGGTATAGGTGTAGTCAGTCCACTTTGTATCGCCATAAAAGGCACTTGCACCTAAGTTATGATAAGCAAGCTCGGTTTCTGCCTGAATAAGCTTTCCGTTTTTAATTGACCATTCACCCGGTGAAGCCTCTTTCCACTTCCACCAGAAATTAGGAAGAGTGAAACACTCTTTAGCAAGAACCTTGCCGGTTTTGTTGTCAACAACTTCAAGATTATCGAATTCGGCAGTTGTGTACCATGTTCCGAGACCAACCATACCCTTTAGTGTTGTGGGAGCAATTTCGCCACCCTTTGTTTCACTCTTGAGAAGAGTTGTTCCGGCGTTAACCGAGAAGATTTTCTGAACATAATAGTTTATTGAGCCGGTTGCAAGATGATTATTGAACCAAATCAGGTCCGGAGCCCAATGTGTCGCTGTAAGATTGCCGAAAAGAGGAGCGTAGGCTGCCATTTTAACAATATCACCGTTTCTTTCAAGGCCCGTCATATAAGCAGCCTCAGCAAGAGCTGATTCAAGTCTGTTTGACTTAGCAGCATATTCACCAAGGAAAACACCAATTGCACCGCCATGGGTGGTTTCAGTCATTTCAGAGACGTTTCTTTTATAGTTTTCTTCATCGTAATAATCAACATTTTTAAAGAACCAATCGGGGTCATTATAGTAATGATGGTCGGTTGCGCCGGCAAAATCATTAACCGAATAACCCGGATTTTCTTTGAGCCACTCAGCAGCATTGACATAAGAATTCTTATGGTTGATGCTGTGAGTTCCATCGGTAAAGCCAGATGAATAAATCAGTTCAAGACCTTCATAAAGTTCGGGATTCTTTTCTTTTTCCTCAAGGAAACGCTCAAGAAATACTTCATATCTTTCATAGAAGTTTTCGCCTTCGTTCTCGTTTCCGATTCCGATATATTTAAGATCGAAGGCTTCAGGATGACCAAGAGAAGCTCTCACCTTGCCCCAGGTTGAATCAACATCACCGCGACAGAACTCAACAAGGTCAACCATATCCTGAAGAAGCTTTTCAAACTCTTCGCTTTCCATATCAACGGGCTGTCTGCCTCTTGCCTGACAATAGAGACCGCAGTTGAGAACAGGAACACCTATTGCTCCGATATCTTCAGCAAACTGAAAATATTCAAAGAAGCCTAAGCCATAGCTCATAAAACAAGGAAGAATGTCGTCAGTTGCGGCAACATTTGTCCAGAGATTGAGATTGCTGACTCTTGTTGCAACATCACCATAGGTACCGTTAAACTCAAGAGGAAGACCGTTTGGACCAACACCGATGGAGTTTTTCCAGTTATAAGCAGACTCGATATCATAGCCTTCTATAACACAGCCGCCGGGGAAACGCAAAAACTTAGGTTCAAGCTCAGCAACCATTTCAGCCAGATCTTTTCTCAGTCCGTTTTCTCTTTCTTTATAGGTTTTTTCAGGGAAAAGCGAAACCATGTCAACACAAACAGTTCCGTTATCGCAAAGGACCTGAAGCTTAACATTTTCATTTGCAGTTATTCTGCAAGGAAGAGTGAGTGAATACTTTTTCCATTGAGAAGAGATGTCTTTTATTTCACCCTCAGCGGCAACTGCTTCGCCTGCCATGAGCTTAACATAGATTTTTCCTTCAAAGCTGTCTGCCTTTGCATAAAGAGAAAGCTTATAGTTTTCGCCCTCTTCACAGCTCATTCCCTCAAGAAAGCCCTTGTTGGCAACACCTGAAGGAACACCGCTTTCATTGTTGATTACAAGATAAGACGTGTTATTAACATTAAGACCTTCGGTTTCACTTTCTTCAACAAAGTATTTTGCATTGCCGACAGCTGACCAGCCGTGGAGCTTATCGTCCTGAGCCTGATCAAAATAATCAAAGGAACGGTTGATTACCTTTTCAGCATAAAGTCCGCCGTCTGCGGCAAAATTAATGTCTTCAAAAAATACACCGTAAAGAATTTCACTGATATCATGAATTTCTTCTGAAGCGTCTATAGAAACATTATAGTCTGCTGCTTCTTCATTATAGGCAGTAACCGTGTTTTCTTCGGGTCGTTCAACTGCTTCGTCTCCGCCGCCCATTACTCCCAATGACATAAAAAAAGCCATCAGAGAAGCAATAATTTTTCGGAAAAATGCAATAATTTTAATTTGCATAACATAAACCTCCGTTAGTTATTTAACCAAAGGGAGCTGTAAAAAACCAAGTTTTTACAGCTCCTGAAAATCAGCGACCGAAAATTTCAAACGATCTTACAAAAAAGATACTTGCGGCAAGAAGAATCTGAGCTGCGAAATAGGTTATTATGTTAAAAATTCTCCAGCTCCTTGCCTTTTTATTAAGAGCAAGAATTGCACCAAGACTTCCGTCGGAAAGAACAAAAAGAATTGCTCCGAGACCAACAGTTATTGAAATCATTGCCATATTGTCATTCATTCCGTAGGCAAACTCACCAATAATGAAACGGAAGGCTTTAAGAAGCATTGCAAGAATAACAACCGCGTAAACGCAAAGACCCAACACAAGAGGAGTTTTTTCTTTGGAAATAAGCTTCAAGCCGAAAACAAGACCTAAAATAAGAGCGCAAACAGCAACAACAGTTACTATTTCATACCACTCAAAAGCGGCAGCATCGGGATAGGTTGTTTTTATTGCTTGTTGGAAAGCAATAATATAGAAAACATGGCCGGTTAAAAACGCTATTACGCCCAGAACAAAATAAAACATTTTTTCTGAAAGAACATGAAGGAATGCATCGCCTAACCATCCGAAAACAAGACCCCACAGCATGTAGGTTGCATAAGGAGTGCTGTTTCCTGAAACCTTCATTGCAAGATAACCGCTTAAAACAAAGAGGGTTGCGGAAATCATTTTGAAAAGGAAAGACATTTTGCATTTTTTAGGCCAATAATATTTTAAAAAGATGGGAACAGTTACAAATTCAAGGGCTACAACAAGAAAATATAAGACCTTAAGCATTATTATTCACCTCTTCTTTTAGCTTAATCAGTTTTTGAAAACTCTGCCAACATGAACGAGGTCAATAATGGGAATAATATGAGGAAGAGCTGTGCTTAAAGCGTTCTGAAGGAACGGCTGTTTAACAACGTCTTTAACTGTTTCTTTAAGGGTCTCTGCCATAACAGAAGATTCGGGCCATGAAGAAGGTCTCATTATAACGTTTTCATCTGAGAATTTGAAAACAAGATGTCTTTCAGCAACAGCCTCAATAGCTCTGATATGAATTTCAAGCTCTGTTTCGCTATTCCAGCAGCCAACTGAACAGGTTGTGTATTCAATCTGACCCAAGGTCATTTTGTCCCAACGATATTCGCCGTCCATACCAACTCTGACGCTGTTGCTTTCATCGCCCTCTCTCCATGAGAAAACGATTTCTTCGCCGTTGGGAACAATTGTTATATCGGTAATGTTACCGGCTTTGTCTTTTTCCATGAATGAAGCCGGAAGAGGAAGAATACTAACAGGGTAACCTGCAAGATCAAGAATGGGAGGCTTGATAAACTTGATTTTTCTGTCGGCAAGCCATTTTTCCATGTATGAACGGGGCTTTGCTTCAAGCTTGGGATAAGCGGGAATTGAAAGCTCAACAGCTTCTTCTTCAGAAGCGTCGTCAATAAACGCTTTGGGGAAATGTTCCCAAACAACATCTCTCATACCCTGCTCCCAGACTTCACCGCCGGTAATTGCAACGCAAGCGTCAAGATCTTCAAAACCGATTCCGAACTGAGAGAACATTCCGTCAGCTCTGAAGGATTTTTCATAGCTTCCGTTTCTCCAGAAGCAATATCCATAGCCAACAACGGTGTCGCTGTCTTTGCTTGTAACACTGCTGTCAGCGTGAGCTTTAACAGCTTCTCTTGTCCACCATTCAGGAATTACCTGTTTGCCCTGGAATTTTCCTCCGTTAAGATAGCAAAGAGTAAATTTAGCAAGATCTTCGGTTTTTATCATAAGACCCCAACCGCCTGCTTCAATACCGCGAGGACAGGTTTCCCAATAGGGATCAACTATTCCAAGAGGCTCAAAAAGACGGGGCTGAAGATACTTCATAACAGACATTCCGACAACCTTGTGAATAATGCAGCAAAGAAGATACATATTTTCGCTTATGTAAAGGAATTCTGTTCCGGGCTCTGAAATCCATGAGCTTGAAAGAATATCCTTGAACCAGCGGTCTCTTCTTTTATCCATCATGGGAGTTACAGAAAGGCCGCTTCTCATTGTAAGAAGATCTTCAACACTCATTTTTTCAAGATTAGCGTCGGGCTTGTCGCCTCTTGCTTCGGGGAAAATATCAACAAATTTTGTGTCAAGAGAAATATAGCCTTCTTCAATGGCAAAACCGATTGCTGTTGATGTAAAGCTCTTGCTGACTGAATACATCATGTGTTTGTAATCAGGGCCAAACGGCTCTCTGTATGCCTCACAGGCAACCTTACCGTGGCGAATAACGATTATTGAATGAAGTTCCTTGTTAGCTTCCATACAATGATCAATAAAAGCTTGAACTTCTTTTGAAGAAACGCCAACTTCTTCAGCAGTTTTTGCTCTTTCCAATGAAATTTTTTCAGTTACTGACATATTGATCTCCTCCAATATATTATTTGCAAAGTTTAGACTTTTGCTTTTTATAAACATAAATTTCACCTGCAAGAATCAAGCCGCCGAAAACCACAACAGCAGCAATTTTCCCAGCAGTTATATTTAAAGTTCCTCTTTGGTCATCTTTGTGTTCACCAAAGGTCAGATTTTTCATGGTTTCAATAAGAAGGCTGTTTGCCTGCTGAATTTCACCAAGAGAGGAATTTTTGTTTTCAAAAACCTTTTCCGCTTTTTTTAAAGCATCTGTAAAAGCTTCTTCGCTTCCGGAAGAATAAAGACCGGTGTTAACCGTTTTTGCCGTTTCTATCAGCTGAGAAAGCTTTAAAAGTCCGCTTTCACATTGAGAAATATAAGCTTCAAGCTCTTCAATGCAGTTGGTTTCAACAACAGAAAAGCCTTTTGAAATCAATTCGTTCCAACCGGAAACATTGTCTTCCCTCTGACCGCAAAGATCTTTGTTAAACATCGGAGCAACGGCTCTCGGGTTGTTTCCACTGCTGAATTTATCAGCAGTGAAGCTTCCGTAGCAGACATTGAAATAATTCTTGCTCTGAAACTGAACAGCCGCCTGAGAGGCCTCAGCCATTCTTGAAAGATTAAGATGGGTGTTCCAGATTATTGCGCCGCTGTAGATACTGATAACCTGAAGCTCAGTCTTTTTTTGAGAAAGCTTTTCAAAAACCTTTTTTGAGCCCGAATCTGTTCTCAGAATCACTTTCGAAAACGCATTGTTTTCACGGCAGAAGCTTTCGATTTCGTCAAAATATTCAAAGCAGTTATCAGCAATTAAAACAGCCTCACCGCCAAGAGCGTCAACAGCCTCTTTGAGAGTTGCAACCCTGCAGGAAGAAACGCTTCCGTCAAGGTTATAATGCAAAAGGCTTTTGATTTCTTCAGAACTCAGCTCACTGCAGGAAGCAGCCTCTGTTTTGCATTCTCCTGAAAGAAAGCCGTTTTCAACGAGAAAAAAAACTCCGTCCTTCGACCTTTGAACGCTGACGCTGATTAAGTCTGCGCCCTTGTTTTTTGCCGAAACAATTGCTTCAAGAGAATTCTCGGGATAGAGAGACGTATCTCCACGATGTGAAACAGAAATCAAGCCGCCGTTATTATCAAGAAATTTTTCATAAACGCCGTTTTCAGCAGCAAAGCAGCTAAGAGACAAGCTGAAAATTAAACAAAATATTAAACCAACAAAAAAAATTTTAGAAACAAATTTCATTAAAAAAATTCCTCTTTACTTAGTCCAAAATATAATAACATATTATTCACAAAATATCAACAATTTCAAAAGAAATTTTAGATTAATTATTAAAATTAATTAGCAAAAAAAGAAGAAACGAGACACAACTTTAGCTTATGTCTCATTTCTTGATTTTTTATTATTTTTGAAAAAATTCTTCAGCAAATCTGACAGCCCTCATGGCGTCTTTTGCGTATTTATCGGCGCCTATCATTTCAGCGTATTCCTCTGTTAAAACAGCGCCTCCCACAATAGTTACAACATCGGGAATTTCTTTTTTCAGAAGCTCAATTGTTTCTTTCATCGCTTCAACGGTGGTGGTCATAAGAGCGCTCAGACCAACCAGCTTCGCTTTATGACTTTTTGCCGCTTCAACAACGGCTTCAGGAGAAACATCTTTTCCCAGATCTATTACATCATAGCCATAATTCTGAAGAAGAACCTTCACGATGTTTTTTCCGATATCGTGAATATCACCTTTTACAGTTGCCAGAATGATTTTGTCTTTTTTTGCGCTTTCAGAGCTGATTGCTTCTTTAACCGCTTCAAAGGCACTTCCGGCAGCCTCTGCGCTCATCAGCAGCTGAGGAAGAAACATTTTTTTGTTTTCAAATTTCTCTCCCACAATGTCAAGAGCAAAAACAATGTGGTTATTGATTATATCAAGCGGTGCTTCGGTTTTAAGAAGAGTTTTGGCTTCATCAAACGCCTTATTTTTTATCCCCTTAATTATGGAATAAACCAAAGGCGAAAAATCGCTCTCTCTTTCTTTTTCAGCCGCTTTAACTGTAATAACCTTCTCTTCAGTAAGTCCTGAGGCAAAATTAATATAGTCAGTGCAGCCCTTATCCATACCCGAAAGAGCTCTGAAGCAATAATAGCTTTTCATCATTGGAACAGAAAACGGATTCATTATTGCGCAGTCCAGCCCTCTTTCAAAAGCCATTGAAAGAAAAACGGCGTTAACATCTTCTCTTGAGGGGAGACCGAAAGAAATGTTTGAAACTCCGAGGCTTGTTTTAACGCCTAATTTGTCTTTAATCATTGCTATTGCGTCAAGGGTAATCCGCGCGCTGTTATCGTCTGAAGAAACTGTCATGGCAAGGCAATCGACAACAATATCTTTTTTCTTGATTCCGTATTGCTCTGCACGCTCAACAATTTTTTTTGCAAGAGAAAATCTTCCTTCGGCGCTGTCGGGAATACCGTTTTCATCGAGAGTCAGCGCAATTAAAACACCGCCATATTTTTTGGCAAGGGGCAAAACAGTTTCAAGGCTTTCCTCCTTGGCATTGACGGAGTTTATCATTGGCTTTCCGTTATATATTCTTAAAGCCTTTTCCATGGTTTCTGCTTTAACGGTGTCAATTTGCAACGGCAAATCTGTAACAGCCTGAAGCTCGCTGACAGCTTCCAGCATTACTTTTGTTTCGTCAATTTCAGGAAGACCAACATTTACGTCTAAAACATGAGCTCCCTTTTCCTGCTGTGCAATTGCTTCTGAAATTATGTAGTCAATATCATTTTCACGAAGAGCTTGTTTGAATCGTTTCTTTCCCGTAGGGTTAATTCTTTCACCGATTAAAACCGGCTCCTTGCCGATTTCAACGGCGTGAGTATATGATGAGGTCAGGGTATGATTTTTTTCTTCAGGAAGGTTATATTGAATGTTTTTTGTTTTTTCAACCGTTTTTTTAATATATTCAGGCGTTGTTCCGCAACATCCGCCGAGAATACAGCCACCCTCTTTTGCAATTTCAGCCATAACAGAAGAAAATTCTTCTTCATCGGTGTCGAAAACTGTTTTTCCGTTAACACTTTTCGGCATTCCTGCGTTTGGGTTAACAATTATGGGAAGAGAAGAATAGCGTGAATAGATTTTAACAATTTCTTTCATTTTCTGAGGACCCAGAGAACAGTTAACGCCTATTGCGTCAACACCCAAGCCTTCAAGAGTTGCAATAACAGCCACAGGGTCAGCGCCTGTCATTAATCTTTGGTTTTCATCATAGGCATTTGTTACAAAAACAGGCAAATTACTGCTTTCTTTCGCTGCAAGAACAGCCGCCTTGGTTTCATAAAGGTCGTTCATCGTTTCAATGAGAACAAGGTCTGCTCCGTTTTCAGCGGCAATTCTTATGCTTTTTGAAAAAACTGAAACTGCCTCTTCAAAATCAACATCACCCAAGGGTCTGAGCATTTTTCCCAAAGGACCCACATCAAAGGCAACAAAAAGGTTATCCTTTTCGCCCTCATAAAGAGAAATTGCCTTTCTGGCATTGTTGATAGCTGCAGGAATTATTTCTTCAAGATTTTCAAATTTCAAAGAATTGGCACCAAAAGTATTGGTAGTTAATATGTTTGTTCCCGCTTTCAGATATTCAAGATGAATTTCTGTTATAACCTCAGGGTGTGAAAGATTCCAGTTTTCAGGAAGCTCGCCCGATTTAAGTCCGCTTTTCTGAAGAAGAGTTCCCATTCCGCCGTCAAAATAAAGGCGGCTTTCTTTAAGCTTTTTTCTTATCATCTTTTTCTTCCTCCTTGATTCCCACAATAGCGGTAACCGATTTAACCGGCAACATCATAAGACTTTCTGAAAGTGTTATTCCGATTTTTCTCTGAGCATCTAAAAGCTCAAGAATATCTTTTTGATGACTGAGGGAAAAATCGCCGTAACCGCAACTGAAACGCGGCTTTGTTTCGCCCTTTTGGCTGATTTCGCTGTTTATTATATCGCACCAATCTTCAACTGCCGCTGAAGCCACGGCATCTATCATCAGACTTTTTGAGGGCTGAAGCTTTGAAAAGCGGTTTATCAGTCGGTCAACAGCAATTGAGGTTGTTGCCGCAAAAATCACAGCACGCTTGCAGCCCTGAAGATTTTTTTCAAGATGAAAGCTTTCAATTTCGCCAAAGCCCAGATCAAGTCTTCCGTTTCCAAAAAATCTGATTTCTGTTTCGGCTAAACAAGCCTTATAGCTGACCGCTTTTTTAAATTCTGAAACGCAAACACCAAAAAGCTCCTCCATTTCATCGGGGAGCGTCTCAGCTTTAATTCCCATATATCTGAAAGCTTCTTTTTTCGAAATTTCAACCTCTTCAGAAGAGGCAAAACGAAGTGTGATTGCCCTTGAACTCATAGTGTTATCCTATTATACTTGAAATATTTTTCATTATTGCCTCGGCAACATCGGGCTTATTCATGGTATAAACATGAACGGCGTTTATTCCGTTGGCAAAAAGATCGATTATTTGTTCTGTTGCATAAGCGATTCCCGCCTGCTTCATTTTTTCGCTGTCATAACCGAATTTATCAACGATTCTGACAAAGCGCTGAGGAAGAAGAGAATTGTTGATTGCGCAAATTCTTTTTATTGATTTCGGGTTTGTAACAGGCATTATTCCCGCAACAATGGGAACCTTTATTCCTGCCTCGCGGGCTCTGTAGATAAAATTATAAAGAACATTGTTGTCAAAAAACATCTGAGTTGTGAAAAACTGACATCCGCAGTCTGCTTTTTCTTTAAGATGCCTGATATCTTCAAAAGAGTTTTCGCTCTGAGGATGACTTTCAGGATAGCAGGCGCCTCCGATACAGAAATCGCCTGTTGCAGCAATTTCAGTTATAAGCTCGCTGGCATAGTGATAGTCCAGACGATCCATTGTCATTCCCTCGGGAATATCACCTCTCAAAGCAAGAATGTTTTCAATTCCCGCCTTTTTAAGCTGAGAGAGCTGATCTGCCACGCGCTCCTTTGTTGACGTGATACAACTAAGGTGGGCAAGAGCCGGAACGCCGAAGTTTTTCT
The DNA here is from genome assembly GCA_017474045.1 of Clostridia bacterium. GTDB lineage: Bacteria > Bacillota > Clostridia > Oscillospirales > Acutalibacteraceae > UBA6857. The sequence continues at coordinate 49,837 of JAFUHX010000039.1, forward strand.
GAATGTTTTCGGCTATTGAAACAGTATAGTCGCTGGTTCCTCCGCCTGCACCGTAGGTAACAGACATGAAAGAAGGAGAAAGCTTTGCAATTTCTTCCGTTGCAGTTTTAACACTTTCAAATTTATCGTTGGTTTTTGGCGGAAAAACCTCCATGGAAAGAGATGGCTTATCGCCGGTTATTATATCAATAATTTTCATTTTTAACCCCACTTTTCAGTTTTTCAGGCTATGCATCGGAGCAGGTATTCTTCCGCCTCGGGCAATAAAGCTTTCAGAAGAGAATTCGTGAACGGGCATTACGGGCGCAGAGCCTAAAAGTCCGCCGAATTCAAGCATATCGCCCACATTTTTTTGAACTGCGGGAATAATTCTGACTGCTGTTGTTTTTGTGTTGACAACGCCGATTGCGGCTTCGTCGGCAATTATTGCCGAAATTGTTGCCGCTGAGGTGTTTCCGGGAACGGCAATCATATCAAGACCAACAGAACAAACGCAGGTCATTGCCTCAAGCTTATCAAGATGAAGAGCCCCCTGAAGTGCGGCGGCAATCATTCCCTCATCTTCGCTGACAGGAATGAAGGCTCCTGAAAGTCCGCCAACATGGTTACTTGCCATAACGCCGCCTTTTTTAACAGCGTCGTTTAAAAGCGCAAGAGCCGCAGTTGTTCCGTGGGTTCCGCAAACCTCAAGACCCATTTCTTCAAGAATTCTTGCCACACTGTCGCCCTTGGCAGGAGTCGGAGCAAGAGAAAGGTCAACTATTCCGAAAGGAACTCCCAGCCTTGCCGAAGCCTCCTGAGCCACAAGCTGACCCATTCTTGTTATTTTGAAAGCTGTTTTTTTAATGGTTTCAGCAACAACATCAAAGGGCTGTCCCTTACACTCTTTGAGAGCATGATGAACAACACCCGGACCGCTGACACCAACATTAATTACACATTCACCTTCACCAACACCATGGAAAGCACCCGCCATAAAGGGATTATCTTCAACAGCGTTGGCAAAAACAACAAGCTTTGCGCATCCAAATCCGCTTGAATCGGCTGTCAGGTCGGCAGTTTTCTTAATAACCTCACCCATCAGCTTAACAGCATCCATGTTGATTCCTGCCTTAGTGCTTGCAACATTAACGCTTGAACAAACACGTTCGGTGCAAGCCAGAGCAGAGGGAATGGAATTGATTAAATTAATATCGCCCTGAGTAAAGCCTTTCTGAACCAAAGCAGAAAAGCCGCCGATGAAGTTTACTCCGCATTTTTTTGCCGCTTTGTCAAGAGCAACAGCTATGGGGGTATAGTCGCTTTCTTTGCAGGCTGCGGCAACAAGAGAAATCGGGGTTACTGAAATTCTTTTGTTAACAATGGGAATTCCGAACTCCTTTTCAATCTGTTCGCCAACTTCAACCAGCTTTTCAGCCTTTTTTGTTATTTTGTTATATATTTTTTCGCTGACCTTTTCAACGCTTTCATCACAGCAATCAAGAAGCGAAATTCCCATGGTTATGGTTCTGACATCAAGATGCTGCTTGTCGATCATGTTAAGCGTTGCAATAATATCTTGCATATTATTCATCGTTCTACCTCACACTCTATACATCAAATCAAAAATATCTTCTCTCTGAGTGCGAATAACAAGACCCATGGTTTTTCCCAAAGCTTCAAGAGCTTCAGAAAGCTCTGTAACACTCTTCTTGCTGTTTTCAAGATCAACCAACATGGTCATGGTAAAATACTGTTGCATAACAGTCTGGCTGATATCAAGAATGTTAACGTCTTCTTCTGCAAGAAGAGTGCAGACCTTGGCAATTATTCCTGTTGTGTCTTTTCCGGTTACGGTTACGATTGCTTTCATAAATATTCACCCTTTTATTAAAACTCAGGCAGCAAACAATCTGCCATTATAAACTTATTTTTTAATTATAAATGATATTAAAAAAAAGTCAAGAAAAAACTGCTTCAGTTGCCTGAAGTATAACATAGATTCCCCGAAGGCGAGGTTCATTTATGGCATAAAACGTTATATTTATGCTCTTTGAAAGCTTCGGACTTATAAAGATTAAAAAGGCTTCTTCAGATTTCATCTTCTGAAAAAGCCTTTATATTGTTCAGGTTTATACGGTCTGCGCTTTTTAACAGCTTCTGTTACTTCTTAAATCTTATTACATTGAAAGACAAAGGCTTAAGACAGGCTGTTACATTCTTTCCGTTTTCTTCAGGAAGAGGATTTGAATGCATTTTAACACTTTCGTTTCCAAAGGTGTTTTCCTGTTTAATATCGTAGCCATCCATTGATTCAAAAGCAACTGCCTTATAGTCCTCAAAGCCCAGAATAGAAATATCAAGAAGCATTTCTTCTTCAGCCGAGCGATTAACGGCAAAAAGAGCAACCTCGTCGTTTTCTTCGTCATAAGTTACAATTGACTCAAGATAGGGTACATCACAAAATTCCTTGCAATCGTATTTCGGGCTTTCTATTATGGGACGAAGAGCGCTTCCTCTTGCAAACTGAGACATTTTTGCAAAGGGATAGAAGGTTGTTTGACGAAAAACTCCGCCGCCGGTCTTTGTGAAAATCGGTGCGATTACATTAACAAGCTGAGCAAGACAGGCAATTTTAACTCTGTCGGCATGACGAAGAAGAGTAATAAGAAGACAGGCAACAACCAACGCATCTTCAAAATTATAGATATCTTCCAGCTGATTAGGAGCAAAAGACCATCTTTCAACAGGAGCGCCGTTGGAATGATACCACACATTCCACTCGTCAAAAGAAAGATTGATTGTTTTTTTGCTTCTCTTTTTTGCCTTAACAAAATCGCAGGTGCAAATTACGCTATAAATAAAATCATCCAGCTCAAGACTTTTGGCAAGGAACGACGGAAGATCGTTTGCGTGGTTTCCGTAATACTGATGAAGCGAAACATAATCAACATTGTCATAAGCTATGTCTAAAGTTGTAGCTTCCCAATCGCCGAAGGTTCTCATTCCTCTTGAAGATGAACCGCAAAGAACGGTTTCTATTGAGCCGTCAACCCATTTCATCATTTTTGAGGCTTCATTGGCTATTCTTCCGTATTCGGTTGCGGTTTTGGCGCACATCTGCCAAGGGCCATCCATTTCATTGCCCAAACACCAAAGCTTTACACCCCACGGATCTTTATAGCCATGAGAAATTCGAAGATCGGAATATTTTGAATTTGATTTATGATTGCAATATTCAACAAGGGCTCTGGCTTCATCCGGTCCTCTTGTTCCGAGGTTAACAGCCATCATGGGACTTGCCTTCGCCTTCTGACACCAAAGCATGAACTCATTGGTACCGAAGGTGTTTGGCTCTGTTACTCCCCAGGCAAGTTCAAGCCTTTTGGGTCTTTCTTCCACCGGACCTACTCCGTCTTCCCAATTATAGCCCGAAACGAAGTTTCCGCCGGGATAGCGCACAACGGGAACGCCCATTTCTTTAATTAATTCTATAACATCAGTTCTCATTCCGTCTTTATCAGACATGGGATGCCCCGGCTCATAAATTCCGCCGTAAACAGCCCTTCCCAGATGCTCAATAAAAGAACCGAATATTCGTCTGTCTATTTCGCCGATTTTCATTTCGGCGGCAACAGTAATTTTAGCTTTCATAAATAATCCCCCATTTTTTAAGTTGAAGCAGATATTTCTTGCTTCGAATTTCAGTTTATCATAAAGAAAAGTTCGTGTAAACAAAAAAAGAAGATTTCTGTTTTTTCAACAAAAATCTTCTCAAAAATTTAGCAGTGTTTACTGCGTTTGTTTTATCTTTATTTTAATTTCGGAACATTATTTTCATCAAAATAAACTTCTCTTATTCTTGCGTGTCGGCAAGGGTCATAAAGTGACTCTTCAAAAAATGTTCCGCATTTTTTCTCAAGGTGGCTTTCCGGCCTTGAATGATAAACAAGAAGAAGCTTTCCCTCTTCGTCGGTTACAAAGCTGTTGTGTCCCGGTCCGGCTTCGCCGGGAAGGTCTTTGGTTTCAAGAACGGGAAGCTCGCTCTTTTTCCACGAAGCAGAATTCATCAGGTCGCTGTTGCTTTCAGCCCGGAGAACACCCATACAGTATTCAGCTCCCGTTCCGGAAGCAGAAAAGAAAACATAGATTTTTTCGTCTGTTTTAAGAACTGAAGCGCCCTCATTAACCTTGTGAACAACCTTTTCCCAATCATATTCGGGCTTTGAAAGAAGAATTGGTTTTGAAACAAGCTTCCATGGCTCAGACGAATCAATTTCAGCCATAAATAACGAAGAATTGCCAACTATTTCAGCCCAGATTACATAGTGCTTTCCATTATGCTCAAAATATGTCATATCAAGAGAAAAGCTTGAAAATGAGCTGTTGTCGCCCTCGCTCGCCTGCATTTTTCCCATTTCTTCCCACGGGTCAGAAATGGGGTCGCTTCCTTTGCAGCGAAGAACGAAGGGTCGGATATTCCAGATATTCTCTTTCTCACCTGCGGCAAAAAAAACATACCATCTTCCGCCTATAAAATGAATTTCGGGTGCCCAGATATGCTTAGACATAACGCCTTTTTCGTGGGCCTTCCAGATTGTGTGTTCCTCAGCAGAGCTGAGACCGCCAACGGTTTTACTGCGCCGAAGAATTATTCTGTCATAACCCTCATCGACACTGTAAAAAGCCGGATAAGAGGCGGTGAAATAATAAAAGCCATCGTTCCCTTTGGTTATAAACGGGTCAGCTCTTTGAATAATAAACGGATTGGGATACATATTTTCCTCTTTTCTTTAAACAAAACCGCCTTGAAAGAAAGGCGGAATTTTGTTATTTGTTTTCATTACTTTTAACAGCTGTGTTAACTGAGTTTCTGTAAACAACAAAGCGGGTAAAAAGATATTCGGTTGAAAGATTAATAAGCATTGTAAATGCCAGAACAAGATATTCGTTCCAGCCGATATTTGTCAGAGCAATTCCCCACCAGATTGAAGCAGGAGTAAACACACAATAATAGCCGAAAACCTTCAGCATGGCGATGGGAATATTGGCGGCAGATTTAAAGGTAAACTTTCGGTTAACGGTAAAATTGAAAAGCACAGACAAAGTCAAGGCAACAAAATAAAAGAGTCCGTATTCATTATTGATAAGCTTTTCAGGAAGAAAAGAAAAAATATCGGTTCGGTTTGAAAGCTCATTGAGAAGAGTAAATGAAACAGTTTGAATAATTCCGGCTCCTGTGGAGCAGAACACAAATTTCAGAACCATTAAAAAATTTTCTTTTTTTGAAAGCTTTTCCTGGGGTTTATTGTTTTCTTCGCTCATGATGTTTCTCCTTTTCGTTAATTGATATAAGCGTTTGCACTTTGATTTTATCACTTTAAAAGACCCGAGTCAATGGATTTATTAAAACACACACAAATTAAAAATTTGCTTCAACCGATATAATAATTGACTTTTTTCATTTTGATGATGTATAATTAGCTGAAACACAATCAAAGGAGTTGTAAAAATGACGGAAAAGAAAATTTATTCGGCTTTCATCTCTTCTGCCTTTAACAGTCTGAGAGATGAGCGCAATACTGTTATAAACAATCTTCTTGATTTTCGCGTTTTACCCATTGGAATGGAGCATTTCACAGTTTCAACAACCGGTGAATTTTCTGACATTGAAGAGCTTATTGATGATTCTGATTTTTTCATCGTTCTTCTCGGAAGTGCCTATGGTTCCTGCGACGAAAACGGTGTTTCGTGGACTGAAAGAGAATATCTTTATGCTCTTACAAGAAAGAAGCCCATTCTCGCCATAATCTGTGATGAGCTTTCAGCAAATTTAAACAAAAATGAATTTGAACTTTCTGAAGATGAGCTAAAACAGCTTCGCTTTTGCAAAAGTATCAGCTTTGCAAGAGAAATTACTGAAGAATTCAGCATTAAAACCATTATGGGTCAGTTCTTCAATTCATTGATTTTTTCAAAATGCATCGGCTGGACAAGAATTGATGATATAAACAAAAATCAAAAAGCTCTTGAACAATGGAATTCTGACCACAAGGTCTATGATTTATCAGGTATATGGTACCATGTTCATCTCAGCGACGACGATGATGAATACATAAGAATCGGAACCATTAAAATCGAACAGGATTTTTCGCCCAATAACTATCAGCACTTAACCGCATCAGGCGAAAACTACAGCATTATTGATTATGACACTAAAACTCAGGAATTCAGCGAAAACGAAATGAAAAAAACCAAATTTGTTGGTGATTACACTCTTCAGGAAAACGGAGAAATTTTTGGGATTTATAACGCTCACAGATTTTTTAAAGACGGAAGATTCAGCGAATGGGAAATTGAAAAAGGACGTAAAAGAGGAATTCACGATTTCAGCATTGATGTTTATTCCGACACAACAGAACGCATTTCCGGTGAGTTTCATGATGAAGCCCCCTCCCCTAAATTCGGAAACATTTTTCTTTTCAGAAATAAGCTTGAAAGAAATGCTTTTATTTTAAAGCATCGCGGCCATATAATAAATCAAAGACAAGGTGATAGACATGATGACAGACATGAATTACAAAGCGATTATAAATCTGGTTAAAGAAGCAGGTCAATTTGTTTTTGACGAAGAATTAAAAAACAGCGTCAACATGAAAGGTGCTTCTGACTATGTTACGGCTGTTGACCTCAAAATCAGTCATTTCATTAAAGAAAATCTCAAGGTATTAACTCCTGATATCGGCTTTATGAGCGAAGAAGAGGAAGGAGAAATTACCAAAAAGCGCTGGATTCTTGACCCCATTGACGGAACAACAAACCTTGTTTATAACTATAATTTCAGTTCGGTTTCTCTTGCCTATTTTGACGGAGAAAAGGTTGATTTCGGTGTAATTTTCAATCCCTTTAACAATGATTTGTTTGTTGCTAAGCGCGGCGAGGGTGCATATTTAAACGGGAAACGCTTAGGCAAAGCTGAAAACAGAGATTTGAGCCAATGTCTTATTGAATTCGGTGCCGGCTCAACAAAGAAGCAGTTTAAAGAAGAAAACTTCAGTATTGCTAAAGATGTTTTTCAAAACTGCCTTGACATCAGAAGAGTCTGCTCCACTGCGCTTGCCATCGCTTATGTTGCCGCAGGAAAACTCAATGGCTATTTTGAGCGCGTTATTAAACCCTGGGACTACGCAGCAGCCACTCTTATGCTTGATGAATGCGGCGTAAAATATTCTGACTGGAATGGTGATGCAATTCAGTTTGAACACCAGACAAGCTTTGTTTGCGGAACTGACAAAGCCTTCAGCTTTTTAGTTGAAACAATTAACAAGCATCACAAAGATTAAACCGGAACCCCAATCTGAATTCAGATTGGGGTTCTTTAATTTTGAATTGTTACACCTTAACATACCTGACTGAATATCCCGGCATTTTGCTTCCATGGGTGAAATCAAAGGGCTTGTTTTCTATTAGCTCAATTCCCTCAGAGGCTCCTGAATCAAAGTGAGCAATATATTCGTTTTCATCGGCATTGATTAAAACAATTATCCTTTCGTCCTCCCATGCTCTTTCAAAAACAAGCTGTCGGTTAGTTAAATGAAGAATATTTATTTTGCCGTAGCATAAAGACTTGTTTTCCCTGTGGAGCTTTGAGACCTTTGAAATAAATTCAGAAACCTCATTGAACTTCAGCTTAGTTATTTCAGGTCTGAGTGCATCATCTCCATCTTCTTTGCTTCCCTCAATTCCCCACTCACTTCCATAATAAACGCAAGGAATTCCCGGCATGGCAAACAAAATTCCATAGGCAGCGGTTATATGATTTTTGTTTGAAAGAACCGAGGCAAGCCTTGTTACATCATGGTTATCAACAAAACCTATAAGCTGAAGACCTCGATACATACACCAATCTTCATTTCCGAAGCGATTTCGAAGTGAATGGCCTATTTCAAACATATTCATGCTGTTGAAAGAAGAATAAATTCCTTTATAACATTCATAGTTCGTGGCGCTATGGAGCATTCCTTCGCAGACAATTTCTCTGTAGTTTCCGTGAATCATTTCGCCGGCAAGGAAAAAATCGCTTTTCTTTGAAAGGCAAAAGCTATTCAGCTCTCTGATAAATTGGCGGTTGAGCATATAGGCAACATCCAGACGAAGACCGTCAATATTAAAATTATCTATCCATTCACCTATTCTTTCAAAAAGATAGCTTTTAACCTCTTCATTATTCAAATTGAGCTTGACAAGCTCATAATGACCTTCCCAGCCCTCATACCAGAAGCCGTCGTTATAAGGACTGTTTCCCTCAAAGCTGAGATTGAACCAATCTTTAAATTTCGACTCCCACTTTTTTTCTCTGACATCTTTAAAGGCAAAAAAATCTCTTCCCACATGATTGAAAACACCGTCAAGAATAACTCTTATTCCGTTTTCATGAAGCTTATCGCAAACGAAGCTGAAATCTTCATTTGTTCCCAATCTGACATCGATTTTTGAAAAATCAGAAGTATCGTAACCATGACCTGAGCTTTCAAAAACAGGACAGAAATATACTGCGTTAACATTGAGCTTCAAAAGATGATTAATTAAATTTTCAATCTTTCGGATTCTCGGAACTAAAACTCCGTCATTTTGTTTCGGCGCGCCGCAAAATCCTAAAGGATAAATCTGATATATTACGCTTTCATGATACCACATAAAAAACCTCTGAGCTTAATTTGTTTAAATTTGAATTATTCTGTTCTTTCATTCCTCGTCGGGCTGCTGACCGTCATGGGCAAGCCATTGAATTATATCGCAGCAGGGAAACCGAAACAACCTAAAAAAGCTTTCAAATGAAGCGTTTTGCATTTAATTTAATATATGCCTTTGAAAGAACATTTAATAAGCTGTTAAACCTAACATTAACTTTTTACAGCATTATTTCCCAACGTTCTTCAACAACTCCGTCGCCCCACTCTGACTTATCATTGGAAGAAACCTTATAAAAGCCATGAGTCTCATAAACATGGCGGGCAACAACCTGAGCTGTAATCGTTAAAAGAAAAACTTTTTTATAGCCTTTCTCACGGCAAAAATCCAGCGCCATATCCATAAGGCGATTTCCATATCCCCGTTGGCGCATTTCAGGCTCAAGCATAAAAAAACGAAGTTGAGCTGTTTCGCTGTTAACCTTAGCAATAGCAATACTGCCTGCAGGTACTCCGTTACACTCAAGTATTTTCAATATATCGCTTTCAGGGTTGAAATTTTCAACGAAGCGATAAACGATTTCATCAACATAACCGGAAAAGGTTCCGCTAAGGTGCCTTTCAGCATAATAAAGAGTTTTGTGGCGTGAAATTACATATTCAATATCGCTTTGAGTGAACGGGCGGATGGTTATTACATCGTTTGCATCGCTGAGCTTATTGCGAATTAAAACCATTGCCTGCCAGACAGTTTGTTGATCTTCTTCACTCAGCTTATTAAAAACATTTCCTATATGGTTGCTCTGAACGTCGCTCAGGCGGTTAATTTCTTTTTGGCCAAGCTGAGTCAAACGGATATAACGGATTCGGTTATCGGTCTGAGACTGTGTTTTTTCAATCAGTCCATGCTTTTCAAATTTTGCAATCATACGGCTCATATAGCTTCTGTCGATAGATAGCTGCTGAATAAGAATATTAGCCGTGCAGCGTTCTGTTTTGCTGATTTCAAGCAAAACGTCTTTTTCTGTTAAAGTATAGCCTGTTTTCAAAATTGCAGAATCAATTTGTTTCATTAAATTCTGATATACCTTATTAAAGCCTTGAATATCGGCAATCTGATCGGCTGAAAACATCGTTGACCTCCTATTTCTCAGATCGTGGCGAAATTTCGTTCCAAAGAGTAAAGCCGAGAATTAAAACCCCGCCGATTATCTGCCACAGCGTCATTGTTTCACCAAGAACAGTTACAGAAATCAAAACAGCAACCAAAGGATCAATATAGCTTAAAATTGCGGCTTTCTGACCCGGCAGCTCTTTAAGAGATGAAAAATACATACAATAGGTTACACCGGTATGTATCAGACCGACAATGAGAAGATTTATCCAACCTAAGCCGCCAAGTGTTCCTAAGGTTACGCCGCTTGTCAGAAGAACATAGGGAAGCAAGGTTATAATTGCTGCAAGGAACTGCAAAAACGTTCTGTGAATTCCCTCAACGTTTTTAATGAATTTGTTAAGGAGAATAACGGTTGAATAAAACACAGCAGCTCCCAAACCGAATAATATTCCGACAAAGTCTTTGCCGCCGCCCACATCGCCGATACCTGTGATTAAAACAAGCCCCACGGTTGACATTACAAAACACAAAATCTGTTTTTTTGTCAGCTTCTCTTTAAAAAGAAACGGACACACCACAGTAACAATTACAGGAGCGAAATAATAGCTTAAGGTTGCAACAGAAACAGTTGTGTATTTATAAGCTTCAAACAAAAGAATCCAGTTTATTCCCATTGCAACGCCTGAAGCCAGAAGCGACGGAACTTCTTTTTTTATTTTTGAAAAAGGAATTTTTTGTTTCGTTACCAACAAAAAAACAGCAATCAGAAGCGCCGCTAAAACAGCGCGGTAAAGCGCCAGCTCTCCTGAAGAAACGGGAATATTCCTCACGAACAGTCCCAGCGTTCCGAATATCGCCATTGAGCTTATAAGCATCAGACGTGGATTGAAAACTTTTTTCATAATAACACACCTAACAATAAAAATAGTTGACGCAGTCCATTATATTATAACTTGTGGACTATGTCAACTATTTTATTTTTTTCTCTTTATATTGTAATTGAATTTTAACTCCTTTATAAATATAATACGGTTTTGAAAATATGTAGCAGCCCTCATTTTGCGCTGTTTTCAGATTGCTTATAAACTCATCGTATTCGTTTTGTTCATCAGGCTACAATTTCGCTATCGCTGCTTCTCTCCCACACTTCACGGTGTGAAATGTGGGAGTCGCTTCAGAGTTCGTCGTAAACTACGCCTCGAGAAACTTTCACCACAGAGCATTGATATGCCCGTCATATAAAAATGAGTCCCCCTTTTTCAGTGAGACTCATTTATATCATTTTCTTAACTTATCCAATTAAGATATTTTATTTCCCTGTAAACAATCCTCTGATTGCATCGAAAATAGCTGTAAGCCATCTCATAAGAGAAACAATAATTGATTTTATCTTTTCGGGCTTTGTCTGGGGATTTTCAATACTGTCGTCAGACTCCCATCTGCCTATATTGCAGTTCTCTTCTGTCATAGCGGTGAAGCTGTTTTCATCATAGTTATATACAATAAAGCGTGTGTACGGTAAGTCATCAACGGTCAGCTGTCTGTCAGCATCAATTGTTTTAAGAAGAAGATCTCTTTCGCCGGTTGAATAGAAGCCGTGTGAACATCCCTTAATGAACCATGTATATTCAGGGAAAAGACAGGTTGAAGCATCAATCTGCTTATCGGGTGAAATGTAATCTTCGTAACCAAGAGCTACTCTTTCAGCGATATAATCTTCGTCAAGTGTTCCGTAAACATCAGAAGTTGTTGCACCAAAGGATGCTTTTGCTGCAGATACATACTGATCACCAAGAATGTTGCTATCTTTGAGTACGGGAAGCATCTGAACGCCATACTTTGCAATAATGCACATATTTGTGCCGCCTGCTTTGGTTGCTGTAAGGATTTCTTCAGTGTTAACCTTAATTGTATCGTTATAGTAGGTAATCTTTTCAATAAGACCTGCATACTTTGTGCGCTTTTCGCTGCCTTTTTCACCGAATACATAGATAAGTGCAGTCTCAAAATCTTCCGGAGCAACGAGAGCCCAGTAGCAAGGCATTGTTAGGAATGTAGCAGTTGCAAGTGCAGAAATAATTCCATATTCAATTTCTGCATAAAGCTTACGGCGCGCAACATCAGTAAGCTTATCAAGAGCACCTGTGTTTGAAAGAAGTTCAATTGTTGTTGTAATTACAGGGCTAACATTAAAGCTATCCTCAAAGTAAGCAGTATCAGCAAGGAATCTTACAATTGCATTGCCGTCAATACCGAAGTCACCGCTGATAATACCGCTAAGGAAGTCTGAGCCGTTTGAGGTTGAAACATCAATACCGAGGCCCTTAAGACCCTTAAAGAAGTCTGAGTTGATATTTCCTGCTTCAAGATTGCTTATACTTCCGATACCGTACTTGTAAATATACGCCATAGCAACATTTGAGCCAAGGCATCGGCAGTTAAGTGAAACCTTATCGTGACCTGTTGCAACCTTAACCGCTTCAATGTATTCGTGAAGCTTATCTGCAATTTCCATCGGATCGAGACGCCAATCATAGTAGAAATTATATGCTTTTTCATCATACTGACCTTTGCCGTTTGTAACGTTATGAGTCATGGTGTAATTCATATGATTTTGCTCAGACGGACCAATACCCGAAACGGTACCCTCAGGAATATTGCCGTTTTCATCAAGCTTGATTGGTTCAAATATTTCTCCTATTTCTTTTTCAACTGCTGCATAGTAGTTATCCCATTCTCCTGAAGCGATACCTTCGAGAATAAAAGGAATCAGAATATTGATTGAAGCTTCAAGAACAGCATTTGTACCGTCGCTTTCCTCTTTGTCATCAGTTTCATTATCGCTTTCAAGGCCGATAAGAGCGAACATATCATCAATGCTGAAATATTTTGTGCCGTTGTCATAATAGATTTTTCCGCTGTCGCCTGCGATATAAATTGTCGGATCATCGCAAGCTACCGTAGGCTCTGTGTTAAGAGCTGCAGCCAATGGCATTGCAGAAAAAAGAACGCTGACAACCAAAAAAACCGAAATCAGTTTTTTCATTTTTTACATCTCCTTACTAATTTTAATTAACACGGTATTTTCTATTTTTGCATTTTCATAATATCATTATCAGACATGGTTGTCAACATAATAATATTTTTTAATTTTTGCAATATATTTGACTTGAAATTTTTTCGAACAATTTCAAACCTTTTGCAGTAATCAGTAGCCATGTTTTTAAACCATTCATACTTGAAATTATTTTTATATATAATCCATCGCAGACGGAATGTAACAACACCACAGATGTAGATTTAATCATTTCGCAGAAATGTATATCATCAAGCCGACAGAAATACACACCTGAAGGTGTGATGAGATACAAAGGCGGCTCACCGCCTTTGATGATATACACCTACGGTGATGATATGCCAAGCCTGTCGGCTTGGATAAAAAAATCCAAGTCCCAAAAAGGACTTGGATTTTTTGTGTTCTCACCCCGATTTTGAACCTTTGAAAATTATCTTGCAATTGAATTTTTATAATGAATATATCTTAATATCATTATTTTATATAATTTGCAACACCTATCCAAGCACACGCTTCTGCATTATTAGCAGCTATTTTTGCCCATTGTGTGGTTTCAGCTGTATTATTCGAAATTTCATTTGTTTGCTGTTCAATGTCAGATAATTTCAATAAAACATCTTGATTTTGTGCAATGAGCGTTTTGTTTTGTGATATCTGTATCGCTTGATTAATAATAGACTGCTGCTGGTTTTCAATTACGGAATCTAATTTAGTTTTTATTTCATCTAAATCCAAGTGAAGCAATATTTCTTTCAATGATTCATTTGATGAATCATAGTAATCGCAAATATACCAAATAGCTTCTAAATTTCTAAACTTGTTTGGAATTATGTTTAGGCTGTATTCTTGTTCAAGAAGTTTTCCAACAATATCCAACTCTTCTGCCATCTTTGTTAATTCAGCTGTATATTCTGTTACTTTTGCTTGTGCTTCTTCATAAGCTTGTGGTAAGTACTCCTTTTGTGCTTTTTCATAAAGAGATTCAAAAACGTCCAGCCAACCTGGTCCAAACCATGTCCGTCCCCAACTAAATTCACTGCTATCGCAATCCCATCGTATAGGAATTTCCTTAATTCTAAAGAGACGTTCTTCCGTTTTCGTTACAATTGTTCTTATTTTTTGTAATCGTTCCGGGGTTAATTTATGCTTGTCTTTAAATTCAATTTTTGGAAAATATGTATCCCAAAATACTGGTTCAAGATGTTCAAAACCTTCGCTATTCTTACGTTGTGATTGCACATAAAAGTAATAATCAGTTCCGTCATATCCATAAATAAATCTTACCTTGTTTCCAAAGCGATAATTTTGATGATTATAATCATAATCCCAATAAACATACCTAATCTCATTATATAAACTAATATTATTTTTTATATTTTCAACTTTTTCAAATAATCCTTTATAAATAAATTCCAAATTACATATATCGTTAAAATATATGCTATATCCTTTTCTCTCATCTGTACTATTTATAACAGAAGTGATAGCATCATTATTAATACTATCAACCAACTTTACTCCGCAAAATGAACAAAACTTCGAATTTTCTAAAACTTTTTGCCCACAAGAATGACAAAACATATCATTTAACCTCCTAATATTATTAATGCGAATACTTACTCCTTTCACAAAACACACTCAATTTATCTCGCAAAATAAAAAAGTGCGCAGTTGAAACTACGCACAAAAAACACATAGCTCAACTGTCGCCAAACATAATCTCTAACACGATACGCAATAAAAGTATATGCAGAAATAGAGCCCATGCATTTTTATCATAATTGATAAAAAAACATACACTTATACCGCGTATCAAAAAAATATTCGATTATGTTTGGCATATTTAGTATAGCATATTGATTCTTGTTTTGCAAGTGTTATTAAAAACTCGAACCTGTGACACCATCGGTCAGAAATATGGTCGATTTGCTTCGCTTGGAGCGCTCGCAACTCTCCCTATTTCTTCCTGTTCAAAGGCTCCCTGCATCCGCCACTGGCGGCGGGAGCCATTGAACCAGTTAACAGCCGCGTTACGGCTGCCGAAACACAGTTACACAGCTTTGAAATCTATGTGATACATAAAAATTAAGAGGACATCGTGAAGATGTCCTCTTAATTTTGGCGACTCAAACAGGACTCGAACCTGTGACACCGCGGTTAACAGCCGCGTGCTCTACCGACTGAGCTATTAAGGCAAAATTAGCCGC
>JAFUHX010000040.1 GCA_017474045.1 Clostridia bacterium
GGTACTCCGAGGGCGAGGTTTGTTTATAGCATAAAACGCAAAAACCTTGTTTTTGCCTGCTTTTGCTGATTTTTACAGTTTTAAAGGGTTTCTTTGGTAGTTCAATATCGAAAGAAACCCTTTAGTTGTCTTGTTTTATGCAGTCTGCACTTTTTTTACAGCCCCTTTAAGTTTGACTTTTTTATTCTCTCTGCTATTTTATACTTGCAAAAGAATGTTTCTTATGTTTCTGATTTCTTTTTCTGTTACACCGATTGAAAGAAGATAGCCTTCAACCTTTTCTTTCATAGTGACTCCGGGCATTTTTTCAAGAGTTTTTACAAAATCGGCAATTCCTTCGTGTGCACCGTAAACATCGCCGTGGTGGAGACCTGAAAGATAGAAATCTTTCATCAGGTTTTCTTTTTCAACACCAAGAAGCGCTTCAAGAAGGAAACATACAGTTCCTGTTCTGTCCTGACCATAGGTACAATGAAGATAAACAGGATAGTTGCTCTTTTTTGAAAGATCAGAAAAAATTCTTCTGATGCTTTCTTTGTTTTCTTTTTCACCGAAAACGCCCATATACATCGGAGCTGAATAATAAGTATGCTTTACACTTGCGCCGAGAGCGTTGGTTCCTTTGCTGTTATCAGACTCAGCACGAAGATCCATATCGGTTTTAATTCCCAACACAGTCAGCATTGTGTTTATTCCCTTTTGGGTAATTGTGTATTTTGATTCGACCGCACCGTCAATCTCGCACCCTCTGTAAAGAAGGCCTTGCCTGATTTCTTTTCCGTCAGCCGTAGGCCAACCGCCGATATCTCTCATGTTATATACACCTTCAACATTGAGAATTCTCGGTCCCTTAGCAGTTTTGAAGCTTCCGCCAACTGAAGCCTCAGCAGAATTATTGAAGGTAAGATTGATTTGATAATAATACTGCGCGCCGGTTTTTAAGTTATACACCTCTATTTTTGTGTTGTAGCCGTCTGAATCAAAGACAAGTGGGTTTTTCATTTCTTTGTTATCAGCAACAAGAAATTCAGCTTTTTTAACGCTGTAGCCACCGGGAAGATCTGAAATCTCATAAGAAATCTCAACCGGTCTTCCGATATCAAGACGGTTTGAAGATGTTTTATATTGATCAAAAATATCGCTGACAGCCGTTCCTTCTTCTGCGTTAACAAAAGCCATAACTGCAGAACCCGAAATTTCAACATCTTCAGCAAAGAAAGGAATATCTATGTGTATTCTTTGTAAATTCTGATTTTCTTCTGAATTTTCTGACAGCGTAGGTTCATCACCGCTGAAGACACCGATTTTTCCGTCGAGATATTTTCCGACAAAAGTTAAACATAACAGCACAACAAAAGTAATAAGACAATAAATCAAATATTTTTTGTTATGCCTTATAAAGCGTTTCAGCTTATCTTTACGGTTGTTATTTGTTTTCTTTCGGCGCTTTTTTGATGAATGAGTGTGATGGTGGTGATGATGGTGATGATGAGAAGAGCTATGGGAATGATCAGAGTGGCTTCTTTTTTCATCGTTTTCAAAAGCTTCCTCTTCTGTTGAGTCGGTTATGAAGCCTGATGAACCGCTTTCATTAAAATTAATTTCGTCTTTTAATTTATTATCCAAGGTTATTTCTCCTGCTGATAGTTTAATTCACAATAACAGCCTCACTGTATCTTAAAACACATAAAAACTGAAATATTGTTTTATTTTTATTTTCTCATTTTTATTACTGAAGCCGGAACACCTGCCACAACAGCATATTCAGGAACATCTTTTGTAACCACAGCTCCGGCAGCAATTATTGCTCCGTCACCAACATTAACACCGGGAAGAATCATTGCTCTGTCGCCTATCCAGACATCGTTGCCGATTGT
This sequence comes from Clostridia bacterium, assembly GCA_017474045.1. Lineage (GTDB taxonomy): Bacteria > Bacillota > Clostridia > Oscillospirales > Acutalibacteraceae > UBA6857. The sequence continues at coordinate 1,878 of JAFUHX010000040.1, forward strand.
TACGGGGCGCTCCTCTTCGAAGCCTTGAAACATCATTGGAATATCTGTTCGGTCAAAAGCGTGGTTACGGGTTAAAACAACAACATCTGAGCCCATCATAACATGCTTGCCGATAGTGCAGGTGCCGTTGATTCTTGCGTTATAACCGATACCTGAATAATCACCCAGCGAGGTTCTTGCAGAAAAAGTTGCTCCTTGCTCAATATTCACCTTTTTTCCGCATTCCTTGAGCATGAGCTTGCCGCAAAAGGCTCTTATGGCTTTTTGTCCAACCTGAATTCCTGAGCATGAAGAGGGTAATTTTTTGGCAAAGGGATAATATATCAATGCACCGATTTTTCTCGATATTTTACTCATAAAACTTTCTCCTTAGTTTAAGCTTTTATTCTTCTTTTTGTTTTAAAACTTTGTTTACTTCTTTCATGTTACTTAAAAGTCTCTTTCCGTTAAGAACAAGCATAATTACACCAAATAAACCGGCAACACCGGCAAGAATAAGAAAATAGTGAACGCCTTTTTCTGAAAGAAAAGCTGAAAGCATTCTTAAAAGAACTGTTAAAACAACGCTTTCGGCGGCAAACAACAAAAAGTATTCTTTTGAAAAGAACCTGAAAAGAGTCGTTTCCAGAACCTTTGCGCTCATAGCTAACATAAAAGCACCCAAAATAATGGTGGTTATTAAGGTTGCAACTGCAGGGCCGATTATTCCGAATGCCTTGAAGAAAACAAAATTCAGAACACCGTTTAAGCCCAGAGCAGATACACCCATAACCATAAGCCACTTTGTTTTTCCAGCCGCGCTGAGCACTAAGGTTATATTGGTAAATCGGACAAGATCAACCAAAATATACACAACAAAAACAGAAAGCCCCGAAACATATTTATCTGAATAAAGCAAATTCATAAGCTGCGGCGAAACCGTAATTGCGGCGCAACAAAGAATTCCTGTTGTTATATAGGCTATTTCAAGAAAAAGCTTATATAAAGCAGAAGCTTCATTAAATTTCTTTTTTGAAACAAATCTTGTTATATGCGGAATTAACACAGTACAAAAAGAAGCCATTATTATATCAAAGGGCAACGGTTTTGACGCATTTGCGTACACAGCAAGCGTTTCCGTATCAGTCATTAAAGATATCAGATATTTATCAATATCGCGGTTAAGGGCATTTACAGCAGTAAAAACAGCCATAGGAACGCAATATTTTAATATTTTTTTCAGTAAGCGGACATCGGCTTTTGAAAAACGAATTTTGCAACCGCTTTTTTTAAGCATTAAAACAAAAAAAGCAATTTGCAAAGTGTCAAGAACCAAGGTTACCGCTAAAATGAAAGCAATGTTTTTTAAAGCAGTTAAAACTATAACAACGGCAATCAGTCGAACCACAGAAACAACAAAGTTTCTCACGGCGAGCATTCTTGCCTTTCCAACGGAAACGAGCAAAACCTGAAACATTCCCAGAAGATTTTGCATTACAGGAAGAACTGCGGCAAAAATCAACATTGATTTTAAATCAAGGTTTTTAAAATAAAGACAAATCGGAACGCTGAGAAGCATTATTGCAAGACCTGAAATTGTTCCGACAACAATTTGCAAGGAAAAGATTGTTGCTGTATATGACTCACGTTTAGCTTCGTCTTGTTCATCACAATAGAAAAAATTAACCCCATCCATCATTCCGAGAATCGTGAAAGAAGAAACGGTGGAAATTATTAAAAGAATCTGAGAATAGGTTCCGTAGTCATGAACCGACAAATATTCAGACAGCAATCGAGTTGTGACAAGACCAAGCGCCATTGTTACAAACTTTATAAAAGTGAGCAAAACTGCATCACCTGAAGCGCCTTTTGAAAGCTTAAGCTTAGTGTTCAACACTCTTCACCACCCGAGCAGGATTTCCGGCAACAATTGAAAATGGCGGAACATCTTTTGTTACAACAGCATGAGCAGCAACAACAGAGCCTTCGCCTATTCTCACGCCCTTCATTATGGCTGAATATTCACCGATCCAGACATTATCTTCGATTATGATTGGTGCGCTTTTCGAGTGTTTCCAACGCCATGGATCACCGTCGAAGCCACCGAGACACATTTCCATTCTTTCTGAAGCTGAGGTCGGGTGATTATTATTATCAAAAATATGGACATGGTTTGAAATCATTACGCAATTACCAATATCAATGCTTTCAACGCTACCGACAAAGGAGCGCTCATATATGCAGCAATTATTACCGACATTGATTTTTCCTTGATCCTGAGTAAGCAATCTTCCGTAAATCCGGCAATTTTTGCCGATTTTGATACTGCCCGGAAAATCGGCTCCGCAATCGGAGCAAGCATTCAGATCAAGACCCTCACCGTGTTGGGTAAACTTTTTGAATTTTATATAGTTATATTTGCACTTAATAGTATTCGGAATATTTTTTATGGAACGAAGAAGTTTTATCATTGCTTTGCCTCCGAATTCTCTTTTATAAATTTCAAAATAAAACAGACAAAGTTTTATCTGTTTTATTTTGAAATTTTCATCTCATATAAACCGCAGAGCGCTCTATGTCATAAAGGCATAGAGCGCCTGGTTTAAGCTAAAAATCAATCAACACTATTGTTTTATCAAGCTTATTTGATTACAAGTCGTCCGTCTTCACCGAAGTCATATCTGCCGGCAGGAAGAACTCCGTTGAGTGTTGTGGGCCAATATTCGCCTGTTGCAAGCTTACCGTTTGAACGAACGTAAATGATGCTTCCGTCTTCAAGCTCAACAAGACCTGCGCCGTAGGCAATCTTTCCGTCTTTATAGTAATAGCCATCAACAACACCGTTTAATTCAGCGTCATCTGATTCAAAAACAGGATTTTGAAGAACGCCGTTTGCACCAAACTCATAAGCCTGAGCAACAACACCTGTTTCGTTAACATTGGTAATCCAATATGTCTGGCTTCTTACTACTTCGCCGTTTGTTCTTACATATTAATACTTGCCGTCGAGCTCGATAAGGCCTAAGCAAAGCTGCTTGATTCCGCTGACATAGTAATATAATTTACCGTTTTCTTCAACGATACCGGTTGTTATAACCATTGCACCGGTTTCATCGAAAATATATTCCTTAGCAGTCATTGCGCCATTGCTCTTGGTTGTCCAATATTTGCCTGTTGCAAGCTGTCCGTTTGAACGAACATAGATCCAGTCATTTTCATAAACTGTTCCGTCGCTTGCCTCGCCTGAATACTGAATGAGACCTGCATAGTTCTTAACGCCGTCAACATAATAGAAATATGCGCCGTTTTCGAAATAGATTCCGTTTTTGTTGGTA
>JAFUHX010000029.1 GCA_017474045.1 Clostridia bacterium
TACGGCTTCAGTGTTATTTTATTCGCATAAAACTGTCCGAAGGACAATAACACTGTGCGAAGCACAATAAAACTGCGAAGCAATATCACTCGCCGTATGGCGAATAAAACTGCCGAGTGTCCTTACGAACACTCGGCATACAGCTCAAGTTTTTTAATATTGACTATTAAAGCTTTGATGTTTATATAAGTTGTTTTTTAACAAATTGCTTTTAATTTGTTAATATTTTATTTTGTTTTTATTGACTAAAATTTTTTGATATGATAAAATTTATTAAAATTGATTAAATCAGTTTCATTATTTTTTAGGAGGCTAATCAAATGAAAAAATTCATGAAAAAAGCTCTCGCAACACTTCTTGCCATTGTCTTGGTTTCAAGCTCTTTTGTTTGTTTCGCTGCAGAGCTTAATCAGGAGGCCGTTAACCTTCATAGAGGTCAGTTTAAAAACTATGTTCTTCTTGGTGACAGCGTTGCAAGCGGATACCGCGATGAAATGAGCGAAAACGACAAAGCCTTTAACAAGGCAAATCAGGAAACAACCTATTACAGAGTTCCCGGTTCTTATGCAGATGTTCTTACAAAAGCTATTATTGAAGACGACACGATGATTGCCTTTGCAGGACCCGGATTCAGAACAATTGAAGTGCGCTACATGCTGGAAGACGATTTTGACGGTGAAGATGAATATCTTTTCCATCCCAGTCAGCTTAACGCAGTTGGCGACGCAGGAAGCGAAGAATTCAGAGCAGCATATAAAAAGGCAATTGCAGAAGCTGACCTTATTTCTCTCGGTGTTGGTGGAAATGACTGGGGTGCATATCTCGGTTGGGTTGTTACCGACATTCTTGAAAAAGAGAGAGTTGCTGACAAATTTCTTGCAAAAGCAAAAGAAATTTTAAAAGACAGCACCATGGATCTTGCGATGGTTGAAAAACTTGTTGAAGTTGCTCACCTTGCCGGTGCTCTTCCCGAGCTTCTCACAACACTTCCTTCAGCACTCAGCTACGGACTCGGCAACTTCTATAGCAACTGGGATATTATGATTCAAGATATTTATAACTTGAATCCCGATGTTACTCTTATGGTTCTCGGTATGAGTGACAACAGTCTTAAAGGCAAATATTTTGACTACAACGGCGTTGAAGGTGAGGCTATTGACTCAGGCGAACAAAACAAAGCTGTTGCAGGCATTATGACAACAATTGTTGAATTTATTATGTCTGTTGGTAACAAACCCATGATTGAAGGCGCTGAAAAATTCGGCTATGTTTATGTTGACACAAAGGGAACCACCTATGTTGAGAGCCACCCTGATGCTGACGGACATATTCATATTGCCAACAAGATTATTGAAGCTCTCCCCGACCCCGACATTTCAAAAATGTTTGAAGACGTTAATCCCGGCCACAAATACTATAAAGCTATTGAATATGTTTTGAAAAACAACATCATGAGTTCAACATCTGAAACAACCTTCAGTCCTGATGATGCCGTTACAAACGGTCAGCTCGCCGAGGCATTCAATGCAATTAACAAAACAAACAACGCCACAGACGACACCTCTGAAGTTTCAACTTTCAAGCTTGCAACCTCATTTTTCAGCGCAGGCTTAAAGGGCGGAATTTCAGGCATTGGCAAAGGCATTTCCATCTGCTTTAAAGTCATTAAAGATAATCTTCTCAATTTAGGCGGCACAGTTTCAAGAGGACAGACCGCATATTATCTTGAAGCATTTTGTGAAGGCTGATTAGTTTATAATTTAAAATAGCAACGCTGTAAATCTGATTACAGCGTTGCTTCTTTGTTAAGCTTAAAATAATTATAACAAAAAATAAACTGACTATTTATTGAGGTTACAATGCGTTAACTTATCTTATTTTTAATTGACGGATATGGAAACTATATGATAAAATCAAGCGACACTTCGTTTTGTGACAATTTCACATATAAAATATAATTTTTGGAGGTACCGAATGAATCAGACAAAAGAAATAAAGGGAACAAAAATTCTGCAGAAACCCCCTAAAGGAAAGCTCCCTGCTCTCTGCCTTGTTTTTTTGTGGATTGCCTTATGGAACATTATTTTTCAAGCTCTTCACGATGTTATGCCGCATGAGGGGCTGAGGGTTGTTAATTGGGCGTTTTTTATCAGCGTTGCAGTTTTCTTTCTTCAGGAAGAACTTACTTATAAGGAACGCTTCTGGCACACTCTTTGCGGTGGCGCCGTAGGTCTTCTTCTTGCAGCCGGAGTCAGTCTTTGCGCCAAGGCTCTTATGGGACTCGGCCTTTCTCATTTCGTTGCAGTTTGTGTTCCCCTTGTTGTTATTATTGGTGTTTTAATTCTCACCCGCCCTTTCATTCCGATGTTTTTTAACGATGTTGGTTTTGTTTATCTGATTTGCTCCTTTATTGAAAGTGACAAAATTATTGCCAACCTTCCCAGCCATCTTCTCTCTTTGATTTTAGGTTCAATTATTCTTAATCTCGGAGCAAGCGCAATAATTACAGTTTATAAAAAACAAAGGGCTAAGAAAAAAATGAAATAAAAATTACGCCGAGTTAGCGGAGTGTTCGTAAGGACACTCCGCAGTTTTATTCGCCTTTCGGCGAGTTTTATTGCTTCGCAGTGATATTTGTCTTGCGACAAGTGATATTGCCTTCGGCAGTTTTCGGCGAATAAAATAACACTGAAGCCGCAAGGTTTCAATATCACTTTTGATTTATCAAAAATATAACTGCAAATTTTAATTTGCAATATCACTTAATACTCACCGAAGAAAATATTTTCACTTTGGCGTAATTGCCTTTAGAGTATATAACCCACTATGACACTTTCAAGCCGA
>JAFUHX010000012.1 GCA_017474045.1 Clostridia bacterium
GCTTTGGTTGCTTAATTTCCCTTGGGGGAAATGTCCAAAAAAGCTGTTAGCTTTTTTGGACAAAGGGGGAATAGTGCCTTCCGGAAGGTTGGGGGCGGCGGCGCCGACTTTGTCGGCGTGGCAGAGTCAACGACTCTGCTTGAAAAACGGCGACTGCAAACCGTATCCACTAAGAGAAAATTTAAAATTACAACTTTCCGTCAGTTACCAACATAAAACTCACGCCGTTTTTCCCGCCGCCCCCTCGAAGCGTAAAATTTTTGTATCTGTAAATTGAATTTCGCTTCGCAAAATGTTGCTGCTCGGTAGAGCTGTGAATTTATATTCGAAGTTTGAAACGGCCAGCGGTGTCGCCTTGCGACTGCTGTTGCTCGGTAACACTAAAAAATTTCGTCCGCAGTATTAAGCGGCCAGCGGTGTGGCCTTGCCACCGTTGCTGCTCGGTAGAGCTGAAATTTATGTCCGCAGTTTGAAGCGGGAGCAGTGTGGCTATGCCACCGGCATTATTGATTTTTCTGAAGCTTCTGTGTTATAATAATCAAAAAGAAAAAAGGACGGTACATATTTATGCAAACGGCTAAATTTTTAAGATATTTAATGGCCTTTTTGATGGTGGCTGTTAATCTTTGGAACTTTGTTGTTAACGATTATGCCTGGCCTGCAGTCAGCGCAGACGGCGGATATCTCTTTGTTTATTTCACCGGCAATGAGCCGGAGCAGGAGCAGATTCATTTTGCTGTCAGCACCGATGGCTATAATTTTGCCGCACTCAACAACAACGAACCCGTTGTTGACCATCTTCTCGGCAAGCAAAGTGTAAGAGACCCCTATATTTTAAGAGGTCAGGACGGTTATTTCTATATTGTGGGCACCGACATGAAAGCAACAGAGGGCTGGACTAGCAACCATGCACTTGTAACATGGAAAAGTAAAGACCTTGTTAACTGGACAGACGAAACAATCATTGATATCCGCGACCTTGGCGGTGAATTTGCCAACACCAACAGAGCTTGGGCTCCTCAGGCAATCTGGGACGCTAAAGAGCAGTCCTACATGCTTTATTGGGCTCATTCAACCTATGAAAACGATATTGCCGCAATGTATTATGCCTATACCGATGATTTCAAAACCTTAAAAACCGAACCTAAGCTTCTCTATTCCAGAGAAGGTATTCAGACAATTGACGGCGATATCATATATAACGAAAAAAACGGCTTCTATTATATGTATTTCAAGCACGATGAAACACAAAAAATCGCCTATGTTAAATCTGAAAACCTCACCGGACCCTATGACACAGAAGAGCCTGTTATCGTTTCAATGTCTTATTGGGGCGTTGAGGGAAGCAGCATGTATCAGATAACAGGAACTAATCAATGGGTAATGATAATGGATGAATACGGCGAAGGTCATTTCTTTGTTCAGCAAACAGCCGACATGGAAAACTTCAGAAAATATCGCCGAAAGCTCACAAACTTTGACCATTTGAGCCCGCGCCACGGAAGCGTTGTTGCCATTACCGACGAAGAATATATTCGTCTGACAGAAGCCTTCGGCGTTTCTGAAATTCCAAAGCAAGAAAGCTGAAGCGTTAAAAATCAAAACTAAAAGCCCTTGTAAGAGACTGAAAAAGCAGTTCTGCAAGGGCTTGTTTTAATATTAATTTTATATTGTTTCAATTTTAATAAGGTTAGTGTTTCCTGAAACTCCATTGGCAACACCGCCGGTTATAACAATATTATCGTTCTTATTAAGCTTCATAAGGCTTTTGGCGACCTTTGTTGCCGAATAGAAAAGAACCTCTGTGGAAGGATAAACCTCACACATAACGGGAGTAACGCCCCAACTGAGCGCAAGCTGATGCCACGTTTTTTCGTTAACGGTTATTCCGATTATATCAACAGGAGAACGGAATCGGGAAACCATTCTTACCGTACTTCCCGAGAGTGAGCAGACAACCATAGCTTTGGCGTGAATATCAATAGCCATTCCGCAGGTTGCGTGAGAAATTGCGTCAACAGTGTTTTTGATGTTGAAACGCGAAGTGAGGAAAAGACTGGTATAGTCAATATTTTTCTCGGTCTGCTCTGCAATTTTCGCCATGGTTTTAACCGTCAGAACAGGGTATTTTCCTGCGGCTGTTTCACCTGAAAGCATAATTGCGCTTGTTCCGTCATATACTGCATTGGCAACGTCTGAAATTTCGGCTCTTGTGGGTCTGGGATTGTGAATCATGCTTTCCAGCATTTCAGTTGCAGTAATAACTCTTTTTCCCAAAAGGCGACATCTTGTAATCAGATTTTTTTGAATAGCCGGAAGCTCCTCGAAGGGAATTTCGACACCCATATCTCCTCTGGCAACCATGATACCGTCGCATTCTTCACAAATTTCTTCAAAATTATCAACGCCGGCGCGGTTTTCAATTTTTGCAATAAGGCTGATATTTTCCGGATTTATTCCGTTTTCTTTAAGAAAATCCTTAACATCAACAAGATCCTGCTTGCAAGAAACAAAGGAGCAGGCAATAAAATCAACGTCGTTTTCAGCGCCGAAAAGAAGATCTTTTTTGTCCTGTTCGCTTAAATAGGCTTTCTTGAGAACCTTGTTTGGAAAGCTCATACTCTTTCGGTCAGACATTTCGCCACCGGCAATTACTTTTGTTATAACTTCACTTTCCGTAACTTCGGTTACTTCAAAAATCAGAAGTCCGTTGTTAACAAGAATTTTGTCGCCGTTTTTCATTTCTGAGGGAAGACCGCTGTAGTTAACACCAACACCGGTTTCATCACCCTCTGAGTCGTCCGTTCTGAAAACAAAGGTCGCACCCTCTTCAACAAAAACCTTTCCGTTTTTAAAGGTTTTTATTCTGTATTCAGGACCTTTTGTGTCAAGAAGAATAGCTATGGGCATATCAAGCTCTTTCCTGACCTTTTTTATTTTGTTAATTTTATCAAGGTGGTCTTCGTGGCAGCCGTGAGAAAAATTCAGTCTTGCAACATTCATTCCGGCAAGACACATTTCTTTAAGCGTTTTTTCATCGCTGCATGAAGGCCCTATTGTGCAAACAATTTTTGTTTTTCTCATGTTTTTTATTTTTCAAAAACTTTTGTTTTTGTTAGCCTTTCGTTATATTCGCAAATTCCGCTTTATATATTATATACCATATTTCTTTCTTTTTCCATACAGAAAAACAATTTTTGTTTATTTTTTTCTTTGCTTTTTATATTATTGCCGAAATCGAACCTGTTTTATACACTATCAACAAAAAATAATGCATAAAATTAGTTATAAATCATTTGATTTTTTTGTGATTTTGTGATAGACTTTAACAAGTTACTGTGTTAATGCTCATCATAATTTTTAATGAGATAGATAAACGTAGTTTCAAATTTAGATTAAATGAACCGCTAAGATAACGCGCATATCTGAAATCAAAAACGGTTCAAGGAGGTTTTTTAATTGAAAACATACAGCGCTGAAAACATTCGAAATTTTGCTATTGCGGGTCATACCGGAAAAGGAAAAACAACTCTTGCTGAAGCAATGCTCTATATCGCCGGTGCAACCGACAGATTAGGCCGTGTTAACGACGGAAACACAGTTATGGACAACGACGCAGAAGAAAAAAAGCGCAAATGCTCTCTTTCAACATCATACGCTTCAGTTGAGTGGAAAGGAACAAAGCTTAATATTCTCGACACTCCGGGTAAGTTTGACTTTGAGGGTGGTGTATGTGAAGCAATGAGAGCTGCAGGCTGCGCTCTTATCGTAACTTCAGCCGGCTCAGGAATTGATGTTGGAACAGAAAAAGCAATAAAGGCCGCTGTTTCAAGAAACATTGCAAAATTCTTTGCTATTACAAAAATTGACGCGGAAAACCGCAACTTCTATAAAACCTTTGATGCTCTTAAAGAAGAGCTTGGAACAAAGCTTTGCCCCGTTGTTGTTCCCGCAATGAAAGACGGAAAGGTTGCCTGCCTTGTTAACCTTTGCTCAAACAAGGCCTTTACATACGCAAACGGAAAGGCAACAGAGGTTGCTGTCCCCGACGACGCAGATGTTGCCGCAATGAAAGAAGTTCTTATGGAAGCTGTTGCTTCTGTTGACGATGAGCTTATGGAAAAATTCTTTGAAGGCGAACCTCTCACAAAAGAAGAGGTTATCAAAGGCCTCACAGAAGGCGTTCTTCAGGGCGAAATTTTCCCGGTTTACGCTTGCTCCGGCTATAATCTTGACGGTGTTGACCTTCTTCTTGACGCCCTTGTTTATTCAGCTCCCAACCCTGCATACGCAAGAAAAGAAACAGCTGTTAACGAAAAAGACGAAACCGTTGCTGTTAAGTGTGACGAAAACGGCGAAACTGTTGCAATCTGCTTTAAAACTGTTGCTGACCCCTTCGTTGGAAAAATGTCTTATGTTAAAGTTATTTCCGGCAAAATCACTCCCGACACAGCCATTTATAACGCAAGAACAGGCGAAAGCTCAAGAATGGGCAAACTTCTTGCTGCTAACGGCGCAAAGCAGGAAGAAATTTCTTGCGTAAGTGCCGGTGATATTGCTATTATTACAAAGCTTTCAGACCTTGAAACAGGCGACACAATCTGCAACCCCAAAAACGTTCTTAAGCTTAACGGCGTAAGATTCCCCGGAACCTCTCTTTCAATGGCAATTGTTGTTAAAAAGAAGGGTGAAGAAGATAAGGTTGCTTCCGGTCTTCGTAAGCTTATGGGTGAAGATCCTACAATCAGCTTCTATTCAAACGAAGAAACAAAGGAAATGATTCTTTCAGGTCTTGGTGAACAGCATCTTGACGTTGTTCTTGCTAAGCTCAAGTCAAAATTCGGCGTTGAAATTGAGCTTAAGGTTCCAAAAGTTGCTTATAGAGAAACAATCAGAAAGAGCTGCCAGGTACAAGGTAAGCATAAGAAGCAATCCGGCGGCAGCGGACAATACGGTGACGTTTGGGTTCGCTTTGAGCCCCACGATGGCGACGAGCTTATTTTTGAAACTGAGGTTGTTGGCGGAAGCGTTCCCAAGAACTACTTCCCCGCAGTTGAAAAGGGACTTCAGGAAGCAATTCAGAAAGGTCCTCTTGCCGGCTATCCCGTTGTTGGTCTTAAAGCTGTTCTTTATGACGGATCTTATCACTCAGTTGACTCAAACGATATGGCATTCCGTGCCGCTGCAAAGCTTGCTTACAAAGCCGGTATGGCTCAGGCTAACCCCATTATTCTTGAACCCATCGGCGAGCTTAAAGTATATGTTCCCGATGCAAACCTTGGCGACATCATGGGCGATGTTACAAAGCGCCGCGGCCGCGTTCTTGGTATGGGTGCTGCTGATGAACCCAAAATGCAGGAGCTCGTTGCTGAAGTTCCCATGGCTGAAATGGGCGATTTCTCAACAATGCTTCGTTCTGTAACAGCAGGAAGAGGATATTTCACCCTTACCTTCTCTCGTTATGAAGATGCTCCCGGTAACATTTCTCAGAAGGTTATTGAAGAAGCAAAGGCAAACGAAGAATAATTTTAAAATTAAAATCCCTCGGTATGGCGTTGTGTTCGTAAGGACACAACGCCAGTTTTATTCGCCATACGGCGAGTGATATTGCTTCGCAGTTTTATTGTGCTTCGCACAGTGTTATTGTCCTTCGGACAGTTTTATGCGAATAAAATAACACTGAAGCCGTAAGGTTTCAATATCACTTTTGATTTATCAAAAATATAACTGCAAATTTTAATTTGCAATATCACTTATACATACCGAAGAAAATATTTTCACTTTGGCATAATTACTTTCAAAGTATATAACCCACTATGGCACTTTCAAGCCGAAAGTGTCACTTTTTATATAAAAAATTTGGGAGCACTTCATTATAAGTGTCTCCCAATAATTTTATCTGTCCTTAGCAACCCCGCCCAATCTCCGGATTTTTTTCTGTCTGAAAATAGTCGTAGAGATAAACCGCACGTTTGTCCTTGCTTGAGGTTTGAGTTCTGCACTATTGATCGGCAACGCTAAAAATTTTTATCCGCAATCTGAAGCGGGAGTGGTGTGGCTATGCGACTTTCAATTGAAATTCGCTCCTCCACACATTGCGGTTCAGTAGTGATTAGCATTATAAATGTTAAAAGGGTTTCTACAGATTTTTCAATCTATAGAAACCCTTTGTCATTTCAGGTTTATTTGGTCTGCACTTTTTTACAGTCCGTTTGAAGCTTAATTTTCTTTATTTATTATATACATAACCCTTAATTGCAGGGAACATATCTTCTCCGTAGCCCATAACTCTGGCAATCTGAACCGCTGTCTGACGGTTTTCATATACTTTTCCGTCTTTCCAGCCTGCATCATCAGCTGAAACGAAAACAGGAACATCCTGAACAGAGTGATCTCCGCGTGTGTAATAATACTCATCAGCTTCAGCGTTATAGGTAATTCCGCCGGTTTCATGGTCAGCTGTTACAACAATGAGGGTTTCACCGTCTTCTTCAGCGTATTCAAGAGCCGCACCGATAGCTTTGTCAAACTCAACGAGATTAAGTGTTGCTCCGGCAAAATCATTTGAATGAGAGAATTTATCTATGCAAGCACCCTCAACCATAAGGAAAAAGCCCTCTTCGTTATCGTCAAGAAGATCAATTGCCTTAACAGTCATTTCTTCAATGGAAGGAGTGTTGCCCTCATGCTTGCAATTTTTCATTTCGCTGAAATTGAACTGAGCGAAAGAGCGTTCGCCGCTTTCAACGCTGTTCATTTCGTCTCTTGTTGTTATATAGCTGAAACCGTTTTCAGCGCAGTTTTCTCTTGTAATGCTTTCTGAAGCGCAGCCCCAGATAAGCTGAAGATCGCTTTCAAGCTGGTCACCGCTGATGTTTTTTTCCTGAGTTCTGGAAAGAGCGTGAGCTGAGAAAGAAGCCGGTGTTGCACCGCTTGTTGAGTCTGTTGTTACCACGCCGGCAGATTTTCCGTTGTTAACTGCCAACTCAGAAAGAGACATGGGAACCAACGTGTCAGTAAACTGAAAAGGAACAAAGGGTAAAATTCCCACTGAATTAATCCATACTCTGATTCCGCAGGCAAGAGCCGTTCCGCCTGCAGCGCTGTCTGTCTGATCAAGGCCGAAAGAGCAGGTGTCTCCACTGGCGTGAACAGGCATTGTTTCCATGTTGAGAGTTTCAATGTTATGTCTTTGTTTTGTTGCTTTAATGGTGTTTTCACCCATTCCGTCACCTATGAAAAGAATAACATTTTTATAGGTTTTCGGTTCTTCTTCAATGCTTGTTCCCAGACCGACCATGCAATAGAGTGAAAAAAGAATTGCAAGACCTGCTGAAAAGATTTTTTTAAGTAAAGCTATGTTCATATTTCTTCCTCCTTCAAGGTTTATAGTTTATTATATCACTATTTTTTTCCTTTTTTCAACAGTTAGTTGAATTTTGTTTAATATTTATAAAACTGTTTGATTTTCTTTGTTGAAAGCGGCATTTTTTTGTGTTATCATTCATAAAGACTATTTTCGGGAGATTAAAAAATGAAAAAAACCTTAAGCTTTAAGCACACTATTTATTCAAGCTACTGCGGCTATTTTGTTCAGGCCATTATAAATAATTTTGCGCCCCTTTTGTTTATCACGTTTCAAAACACATTTTTTCTTTCATATAAAAGCATTTCTCTTCTGATATTTATAAATTTCGCTGTTCAGCTTCTGATCGACTTTCTTTCCGCTTATTTTATTGATAAAATCGGCTACAGAAAATGTATCGTTATGGCTCATTTTCTGGCTGCGGCAGGTCTTTGTTTTCTCGGAACTCTTCCCTTTCTGTTCAGAAACGCCTTTGTAGGAATTGTTTTTTCCATTGTAACCTACGCTATAGGCAGCGGCCTTATTGAAGTTATTGTCAGCCCCCTTGTTGAAGCCTGTCCGACAGAAAACAAAGCAGGAGAAATGAGCCTTCTTCATTCCTTCTATTGTTGGGGTCAGATGTGTGTTGTTCTTTTTTCAACCTTGTTTTTTTCAACTGCAGGAATTGCACTTTGGCGCGTACTCGCTTTTCTCTGGGCAATAATTCCTCTTGTTAATGCTTTTGTTATGATTCGTGTTCCCTTTCCTGAAATTCTTTCAGAAAACAAAGGAATGAGCATAAAGCAGCTTTTTTCAAACAAAATTTTTCTGATCTGCGCCGTAATAATGCTTTGCTCAGGAGCAAGTGAACTTGCTATGAGTCAATGGGCTTCAACCTTTGCCGAATCGGGTCTGAAGGTTTCAAAAACTATAGGTGACCTTTTGGGGCCTTGCCTTTTTGCCGTTTTAATGGGAACTGCAAGGGTTCTTTATTCAAAGCTCAGCCAAAAAATTTCACTTAATATTTTCATGGGTGTTTCCGGCGCTCTTTGTGTTTTCAGCTATCTTCTTGCATCACTTTCTCAAAACCCGATTGTTGCGCTTATGGGCTGCGCTGTGTGTGGGCTTTCAGTTGGCGTTATGTGGCCCGGAACATTCAGCCTTGCGGCAGAAAAGCTACCAACCGGCTCAACAGCAATGTTTGCAATGCTTGCCCTCTTCGGAGATGCAGGCTGCTCTTCCGGACCTTCAATCGTAGGAGCAATAACCTCTGCTATGGGCGACGATTTAAGCAAAGGGCTTTTCTTTGCTTCTTTCTTCCCCCTTCTTCTTATAATAATGCTTTTTGTTTTAAGCAAAGTAACAAAGAAAAAGTAAAATCTGTAGGCCTATATAAAAAAGGAGCTCAACGCCGAGCTCCTTTTTGTTTTTTATGTTTTATATTGGAAATCAGCCACCTACTGAGCCGTCCCATGTGTCAACCTTGGTTGCCTTCTTTTCTTCTTCGTCAAACCAACGGGTTGTTACGGCTTTGGTTTCAGTATAGAATCTGAAAGCATCTTTTCCTAAGCAATGAAGATCGCCGAAGAAAGACTTTTTGTGTCCGGTGAAGGGGAAAACACCAACGGGAACGGGAATTCCAACGTTAACACCAACCATACCGCCATCGGTTCTCTTTGCGAATTCTCTTGCATAATATCCGCTTTGAGTGAAGATTACTGATCCGTTAGCAAAGGGGTTTCTGTTCATAAGAGCAAGGCCTTCTTCAAAGTCTTTAACTCTCTTGATGCAAAGAACCGGTCCAAAGATTTCCTGAGTTCCCACTGTCATTTCTTCAGTTACGTTATCAAGAATTGTGGGTCCGAGATAGAAGCCGTTTTCAAAGCCGGGAACAACAATGTCTCTTCCGTCAAGAACAACTGTTGCGCCTTCTTCAATGCCTTTGTTGATCCAATCAACAACGCTCTTTTTGTGAGCAGCTGTAACAACAGGGCCAAGACCTGTTTCAGGGTCATAAGCAGGGCCAACCTTAAGCTCTGAAGCATATTGCTTGATAAGAGCAACTAACTTATCAGCAATGGATTCCTGAGCCACAACAACGGGAAGAGCCATACATCTTTCGCCTGCGCAGCCGAAGGAAGAGTTGATAATTCCTCTTGCGCTTCTTTCAAGAGCAGCGTCTTCAAGAACAAGAGCATGGTTTTTAGCTTCGCAAAGACACTGAACTCTCTTGCCGTGAGCAGCAGCAGTTGAATAAACATGAAGGCCAACGCTTGTTGAACCAACGAAGGTAACGCCCTTGATGTCTTCATGAGTGAGGAACAAATCGGCTTCAACACGGCTGCAGGTTACAAGGTTAACAACACCCTTGGGAAGTCCTGCCTCTTCAAGAAGCTCCATAAGACGCATTGCTGTCATGGGAGTCATTGAAGCAAGCTTGAGAACGATTGTGTTTCCGGCTGCGATACAGCAGGGAACCATCCAGCCCATCGGAATCATTCCGGGGAAATTGAAAGGAACAATTCCGGCGAAAACGCCAACGGGTTCATAATAAAGGGTTGTGTCATATCCGCTGGAAGTGTCACGCATACTGTCGCCCATTGTGAGAGAAGGAGCAGAAATTGCGTGTTCAACGGGTTCTTTTACCTTAAGAATATCGCCTTTGGCTTCAGCAAGATTTTTGCCGTGTTCAATAGCGCAAAGCTTTGCAAGCTCATCCATATTTTCAATAAGAAGGTCACGGAATTTATAGAGAACCTGAACTCTTTTGATAACGGGAACATTTGACCATGATTTAAAAGCTTCTTTAGCGCTTGCAATTGCAAACTCAACCTCATCCTTGGTACAGCAGGGAGTTTCAGCAATAACCTCACCTGTGCTGGGATTATAAATATTCATATACTTTTCTGTTTTTGACTCCAGCCACTCACCGTTGGCAAAATATTTGAGTCTTTTGATTTCTGCCATAAATAACACTCCTTTTTGTTTTGTTTATATTAAACATACACATTAATTAAGCCACATTATTTTAAAAAAATCAATAGCTACACGGTAATTTTTTAATCTGTTTTTATATTTTTTGCTGCCTCTCTCAGATCCTCATAGGCGGTAGCCAATATTTCTTCAAAAGGAAGATGTTTTTTGTTAACCTCCACAATCTGAGTCACTCCGATTTTTCTGAACGCTTCTTCATCACCTTCGAAAACACCTGTAATAACCGCAACTTTTGTTTTTCCGCTTTTCTGAGTAATTCCCGTCAACACCTTGCCCATAAGACTCTGACTGTCTGTTTTGCCCTCACCGGTTATAACCAGCGATGCTTTTTTTGCCTTGTTTTCAAAATCGGCACTTTTTAAAACATAGTCAATTCCGCTGACGAGCTTTCCTCCAAGAAAAGCAATGCAGGCAAAGCCAAGGCCACCGGCGGCTCCTGCACCCTCGCAAAACGCATAGTCTTTTTTCAGAGCTTTTTCAGAAACCTCTGCAAGATTCTTCAAAGCTCTGTTTAAAACCTCAATTTCCTCTTCGCTTGCGCCCTTTTGAGAAGCAAAAACATAAGCCGCCCCGTTTTTTCCGTAAAGACTGTTTTTCACGTCACACAAAACAAGAAGCTCCGTCTCTGAAAGACGTCTGTCCAGCCCTTTCAGATCAATTTCTGAAAGCTCAAGAAGACCTTCTCCTCCGAGAGAAATTTCTTTTCCGTCTTTTCTGAGAAATCGGGCACCTAAAGCCTGAGCACATCCCACACCTCCATCGGTTGTGGCACTTCCGCCAATACCCAGAACTATTCTTTTTGCCCCTTTTTCAAGGGCAGACAAAATAAGCTGACCCGTTCCGTAGGTGGTTGCCCTCATGGGCTTCTTTTCTTTTTCAACCGTAAGTCCCGAGGCTGAAGCCATTTCAATAACCGCTGTTTCGTTATTGAGAAAAGCATAGCGCGCTGTTATATTTTTAAAAAGCGGCCCCTTTACTTCGGCAAAAACCTCTTCTCCGCCAAAAATCGAAAGAAAAGAATCAACCGTTCCCTCTCCGCCGTCAGCAACGGGAATTTCTTCAATTTCAAAATCGCCCTTTTCCAGAAGACCTTCTTTAACCGCCCTGCAAACCTCAATTGCCGAAAGGGAACCCTTGAAGGAATCGGGTGCAATAATAATTTTTTTCATTTATTTATGAGCCTTTCTTTAACTTCTTCAAGGCTTGAAAAAACTTCACAGCCGGTTTCTTCAAGTCTTCGCCGACTGTTGTGTCCTCTTGAAACAAGAAAACAGTCGCAGCCTATTGCCTCGGCAGTTTCAAAATCATGAACTGTATCTCCGATAAAAAGCGTTTCTTCAGGATCAGCATTCTCTTTTCTCAGCCAATCAAGCGCTGTCTGAACCTTGCTTTTTCCAAGGTTGTTTGAGGTTCCGAGAATTGTTTTGAAATATGAATTAATAGAATATTTTTCAGTTTGCCTGAAAAGAAGCTCATGCTCCGTTGCTGAAATTATCACAAGAACAAAGCCTTCTTTTTTCAGCTCCTCCAGCAAAGAAAGAACATCTTCAAAAAGCCTTGCGTCGCAAAGGCTTTTTTCATATTCAACAGCATATTCACACGCAACGGCTTCATAGCTTTCTTTTGAAAAATCAAAACCAATAGTTTTATAAAAATCAATAATAGGAAAGCCAAAGGATTCAAGATATTTTTCTTCTTTAATTTCTGAAGGAAGATTTCTTCTTTTTAAAAGTGTTTTTTCAATTTCAATATTGATTTTCAGATCATCTAAAAGAGTACCGTTCCAATCAAACAAAATAAATTTATATTTCATCATTTTTCTCACCTTTTTCTATTTTATCACATTTTTGTTGTAATTGAAATAAATCTTTTCTTTTTATTGAAACTGTTTAAAAAAAGTGTTATTATTAGAAAAGATTATTTTTAGGAGATTTGAAGATGAAAACTATTGAGCTTATCGTTCCTTGCTATAACGAAAGTGATGTTCTCGAAATTTTTTACCGCGAGGTTTCCTCTGTTATGCAAAAAATTGAGAATTATTCCTACAGCTTTATTTTTGTTAACGACGGAAGCTCAGACAACACCGCGGATATTATTAAAAGACTTTCTGAAAAAGACGAGAAGGTTAAATTCATTTCTTTTTCAAGAAACTTCGGAAAAGAGGCTGCCATGCTTTCCGGTCTGAGCTACAGCAGCGCTGACCTTGTGGGAATTCTTGACGCCGACCTTCAACACAGTCCTTCGCTTATTCCTGAAATGATTAAAGCGATTGAAGAAGGCTTTGATGTTGCTGCCGCAAAAAGAACCGACAGAGTTGGCGAAGCAGGACTGAAGAGTTCGCTTTCTCAAAAATTCTATAAGGTTGCTGACAAGCTTTCTGAGGTTGAAATTGACGACGGAGCTCAGGATTTCAGAATAATGAAACGGAAGGTTGTTAACGCCATTGTTTCTCTTTCTGAGCATAACCGTTTTACAAAAGGAATTTTCAGCTGGGTTGGTTTTAAAACCAAGTGGTTTCCCCACGAAAACAGAGAAAGAGCTGCAGGCGAAACAAAATGGAGCATGAAAAAGCTTTTCAGATATGCCATTGACGGAATTCTCGCCTTTTCAAACTCACCCTTGCGCTTTCCTTTTTATGCAGGCTTTCTGTTTTCCGCTTCCGGCGTGATTTTATTTCTGATAAGTCTTGCTTTAAAGCTTATCTGCGACTTACCCATGGGCCTTGCCTATATGGGAGCAATCTTTTTTGTGGGCGGAGTAATTCTGATAAGCCTTGGAATAATCGGCGAATATCTGGCAAGAATCTATGCCGAAGCTAAGGACCGCCCCCACTATATCATTGACGAAACAAATATCAAGAAATAAAGAGAGGTATTTTTTATGGCTACTTTTAAAGCTTTTTGCGCAATCAGACCCACTTCTGAAAAGGCAGCTGAGGTTGCCGCCCTTCCCTATGATGTTATGAACAGCGCCGAAGCTCGCGAAATGGTAAAAAACAAACCCTTCAGCTTTCTTCATGTTGACAAAGCCGAGGTTGATCTTGACGAAGAGATCAATATATATGACGAAAAGGTATATCTCAAAGCAAGAGAAAATCTTGACAAACTCGTTTCTGAAGGAATTTGTATTCAGGACAAAAAGCCTTGTTTTTATATCTATCGTCAGATTATGAACGGAAGAAGCCAGACAGGTCTTGTCGGTTGCGCTTCTATTGACGATTATTTGAACAACATTATTAAAAAGCATGAATTCACCCGCGCTGATAAAGAGCAGGACAGAATCAACCACGTTGATTATTGCGATGCAAACACAGGACCGATTTTCCTTGCCTATCGTGAAAACGAAGACATCAGCCAAACAATTTCAGACTGGCAAAACAGCCACGCCCCTGTTTATGACTTCACAACAGAAGACGGAATTTCAAACACAGTTTGGCTTGTTGACTGCGACGAAACTGTTAAAAAGCTTTCCTCTTCCTTCGACGGCGTTGATTATCTCTATATTGCTGACGGTCATCACCGTTGCGCTTCAGCAGTGAAGGTCGGACAAAAAAGAAGAGAACAGAATCCCGACTTCAGCGGAAACGAGGAATTCAACTTTTTCCTTGCAGTTGCCTTCCCCAAGGATCAGCTTGAAATAATGGACTACAACAGAGTTATGAAAGACACCAACGGTCTTTCTTCTGAAGAATTTATCAGCGCACTTTCTGAAAAATTCATTGTTGAAGAAGCAGCCTCAGATAAGCCTTATAAGCCTGAAAAAAGACACACCTTCGGAATGTATCTCGACAAAAAATGGTTTAAGCTTTCAGCCAGAGAAGGAACCTTTGACGAAGCCGACCCTGTTGCAAGCCTTGATGTTTCCATTCTTCAGAATAACTGCATCACCCCCATTTTCAACATAACCGACCCGAGAACCGACAAGCGAATTGATTTCGTTGGCGGAATCAGAGGTCTCAAGGAACTTGAAAGACGCTGTGAAACAGACATGAAAATTGCTTTTTCAATGTATCCTACATCATTGGAAGAGCTCATGGCCATTGCTGACGCAGGAAAGGTTATGCCTCCCAAATCAACATGGTTTGAACCCAAGCTTTTAAGCGGACTTTTCATTCATAAGCTTAAATAAAAACAAGCTTTTAAAAAACGGTGATTATATGACAGAAAAACTCTATGACCAAAACAGCTATATTGAAGAATTCGACTGTAAAGTAATATCCCTTTACAAAGAAAGCGGCGATTTATACATTGAAACCGACCGGACTGCGTTTTTTCCCGAAGGCGGCGGCCAACTTTCAGACACAGGATATCTGGGAAATCTTTATGTAAAAGATGTACAAAATAAATGTGGAAAGATTTTTCATATTGTGGAAAACTATGAGGAAAATGTGGAAAATCTTGAAATCGGAACAGTTTTGCATGGAAAAATTGACATGAAAAGGCGTTTTTCCTTCATGCAACAGCATTCAGGCGAGCATATTTTTTCAGGAATAGTTCACAAGCTCTACGGCTACGACAATGTGGGCTTTCACTTGGGATTGGAAACAGTTACCCTTGATTTCAACGGAGTTTTAGAATATGACGACGTCTGTAAAGTAGAAACACTTGTCAACGAAACGGTTTGGAAAAACCTTGAAATCAAAGCTTTTTACCCCTCTGAAGAGGAGCTTGCCTCGATTGATTACCGAAGCAAAAAAGAAATTGACGAAGCTCTTCGCCTCGTTGAGATTCCCGGAGTCGATATTTGCGCCTGCTGCGCTCCCCATGTTAAAACAACCGGTGAAATCGGAATAATTGAAGTTGTCAGCTTTGAAAAATATAAAGGCGGAACAAGGCTGAGCATTCTTTGCGGCGACAGAGCGCTGAAGGACATCAGAAAAAAACTTGACCAGAATAAGCAAATCGGAAACCTTCTTTCAGCCAAAGAAACCGAAACCTTTGCCATGGTTCAGAAGGTTAAAAACGATTGCGGAAAGCTCAATTTTGAATTGGGCGCAGCAAGGCTTGAAAATCTCAGACTTAAGGCTGAGCAAATTGAAGAAAGCGAAAAAATTGTTGTTTTCTGCTCTCTTTCAGACACAGCCTCTCTTCGCGAATATGCCGACATTTTAAGCCACAAGGCAAAGCTTTTTGTTGCGGCTTTCGGTGGAAGCGACGACGACTATAAATATGTTATCATCACACAAAGCGATTATAACGTTTCTTCCCTTTGCAAAGAGCTCAACAGCCGTTTTTCAGGAAGAGGCGGCGGAAGAGGTAACATTGTTCAGGGAAGCCTCAAGGGAAGCGAAAAAGAAATCAATTCTTTTTTCAGCGAAAAATAAAACCTCATCTTTTAAGCTGAGCCACCTTTTCGGTGGCTCATTTTTTATCAAAAAAATTCGGGCAGAGCTTAGGTTCTGCCCGAAAAATTTTAGTTTTCATTTGTTTTAACGCTTTTGTCTTTTTGCTTTTTCTTTCCCTTTTTTACCGCCAGAAAAACAAGATTACCTAAAGCCATTCCCACAAGAGAAAACGCCGCACCGGCAACAATCATGGAAACAGAAGGAAAATTAACTTTTCCAAACTCAGCCATGTTTGCAGCGCTGAAGGTTGAATACTCAGCCAGCATATACATCACGCCAAAGAACACGCTGAAATACCACTTATTGCTTTTCCAATAGTTTCTTTTTCCTATAATAAACGACAAAACAAAGGTCGTCACGGGAAGCAGCACCCAGAGAAACACCAAACTGAATACCGCAGCTGCGTCAGGGGCGGTAAAGAACCAGAAAACACAAATTGAAAAGACCCAGACAATTAAATAAACCGCAAGAATTATAAGCTTTGAAAGGTTGGTTTTGCTTTTAACGGTATTTGTGCTTTCTTCAAGATAATCAATATAGTCAGACATTGCTTTTTCCTCCTTTTCGTCTTTTAAAAGAAGGTCGAGACTAAGCTCATAAAGCTCGCTGAGCCTGATTACGCTGATAATATCAGGATAGGTCTTTCCGGTTTCCCAATTTGAAAGAGTCTGGCGGCTTATTCCCAGCTTTTCAGCAACCTGCTCCTGAGTCATTCCGCTGTTTTTTCTCGCGACTTTAAGCTTTTCTGAAATGTTCATTTTTTCGACCTCCTATGCTTTGATTTTAAGTCGAAAAAGAGACTTTGTCTATCAAACAGCTTTTACCAAAGGCTGTTTTCCTTGTCAAAATTCTTTTACATCAGGTGTCGTTATAAAGCTTGCTGTATATTCCGCCCTTTTTAATAAGCTCGTCATGACTGCCCTCTTCTTCAATTCCGTTTTCAGTCAAAACAAAAATTCTGTCGGCATTTTTTATTGTTGTCAGTCGGTGAGCGATGGTAAAGGTAGTTCTTCCTTTGGCAAGCGTTTCCAGCGAGCGCTTTATAATCTGTTCGCTTTCATTATCAAGAGAGCTTGTTGCTTCATCAAGAACAAGAATAGGCGGATTTTTAAGAAAGACTCTTGCGATACTTATTCTTTGCTTCTGACCGCCTGAAAGCATGGTTCCTCTTTCACCGATAAAAGTATCATAGCCGTTTTCAAGCTTTTCAATAAATTCGTGAGCACCGGCTAATCTTGCCGCCTCTTCAACCTCTTTTCGTGTTGCGCCGGGCTTTCCATAAACAATATTTTCAAAAACAGTTCCTGAAAACATATATACATCTTGCTCCACAGTTCCGATTACGGCGCGAAGCTGAGAAAGATTCAGCTGAGAAAGATTTTTTCCGTCAAGAAAAATCTCTCCGTCTGAAACATTATAAAATCTTGAAATCAGGCTGCACATGGTAGTTTTTCCGCTTCCGGAGGGGCCGACAATGGCAATATTTTCGCCTTTTTTAACCTTGATGTTAATATGCTCAAGAACATCTTTTCCCTCGCCTTTATAGCTGAAAGAAACATCTTTAAACTCAATTTCACCTTCGGTTTTTTCGATTTTTTCTCCGCAATCAGCCTCAGCCTCCATTGGTGTTTCCATTATTTCGGCGAAACGCTCAATTCCTGTAACACCCTTTTCAAACTGTTCGGTAAACTCAACAATTCTTTTAATCGCCGCAATAAGCATTGCCACATAAAGAAGGTACGCCGCAAAATCAGCAGTTGTTATAATCTTTTTTAAAATAAAAATACCGCCTAAAATAATCATCACAACATACATAAGTCCGTCAAAGAAACGAACGGCGCTGTTGAGTCTTGCCATGTATTTATAGGAATCCTGCTGAACCTTGCTGAGCTTTGTGCTTTCTTCTCTGAAAAGGCTTTCTTCGTGAGCTTCCTGAGTAAAGGATTTAATAACTCTTATTCCGAGAAGAGAGGTTTCTGTTCTGGCGTTCACATCACCGGCAACAACTCTTCTTGCCTGAAAAACCGAACGCATCTTTTTTCTGAAATAACGGGTTGCAAAAAACATAAGCGGAAGCATTACAAAGGAAGAAACAGTTAAAAAAGGATTGATTGAGCAAAGGATAACAAAGCTGACTGCAATTTTCAGCCCTGCAATAAAAAACTCTTCCGGGCAATGATGGGAAAATTCAGCAACATCAAAAAGGTCGGTGGTAATCCGGCTCATAAGCTGGCCGACCTTAGTGTTGTCATAATAGCTGAGAGGAACCTTCAGAAGATGAGCAAACATATCTTCCCTCATGTCTTTTTCAATTTTAACGCCCATACAATGACCAACATATATCATATAATAGCCGGCAAGCATATCAATGCCCTTAAGAGCCGCATAAAGAGCCGCCAACATCAGAATCAGCTTCACCGTAAGCTGAGAAATATCTTCAACAGCAATATTTGTAATTTCGCGGACTATCATTGGCAAAACCAGCTCACACAGCGTTGTCAGTGCCGCACAGAAAAGGTCCAGCGCAACAGTTTTTTTATGTTTTGAAAGATAGGGCAAAAAATATTTTCTTAGAGTTTTTGTTTTTTTCATAAGACGCTCCTTTTATTTAACTGCTTTCAGCGTATATGTGTTTTCCCATCTGTCAAGCACCTCTACAGACGAAAAACCTGCATTTTTAAGTGCATTCATTTCGTGCTCTGCCGTAAGGGGATAGAACTCTTCAGCTTTTTCAATTTCCGTAAGCATATGACTGTCATATGTATCTATTCTGTTTTCAAAAAAATCGCTCATTTTTTCAAGCATAGTTTTATCCTCACAAACGTAAAACCAATAATAATTATGAATGTAATTCTATCACAAACTGCCCGTTTATTCAATAAAAAAGGAATAATAAAAAGAGTAAAAAAAGAGACTGTCGATAAAGTCCCAAGACCATATATGCATAAAATATAGAATAAAAGATACTTCTTAAAAATAAAAAATACTAAACTAAAATCCCCCGATACATCGAGTATCGGAGGATTTTTGCATATATTTGCCCTTTTTTAAATCGCCTTAATTTGCCTTATGCTGCAATGCCTCTGAAAATAATCTGGAAAGCAGTTTTAATAGCTCTTAAGATATTTCTGATAAATGCGATGTGCCAGCTGAAGGGATTTGAGTTGCCGTTGATATCAAAGGACTCAAAGTGGCTGAAATCGTCGCCCCATCTGATTGCACCGTAAACAGTACCTTTATAAATAAGATATGAGTAATCCTCTGCAACATAAATATACTGGTACTCGCCGGGATTGTTTGAGTCGTAGAGAGTAATTATCTTATCGCATACAACACCTTCGTCTGTAAGGTCTTCGTTTTCCTCATTTTCTACCCAGGGATAAATGTGTATAGGATCAATATCAGTAACAGCAAGAAGTGCCATTGAGTGACCGCCGAAGTCAATAGTGTTTTCCTTGACGTCTGTCATATTAAGGTTGTTCAAGGAGGGAGAAAGCTGAACCACGTTGCCTGCCTTTATGCTTTCACACATATTTTCTACCTGCTGTCTGTAAATATCTGTGTTGTTTTCTGTTGCAACCTGGTCAACAAGTACACCCTGAGTCTGAATAGTATGATAATAGTGGATAACAGCGTCTGTCTGCTCGTCGTGAGGAAGGTCTGCAACACATTCTTCTTCTCTGCCTTCAAGCAAATCAATATAACCGTAATGGTTAAGGATAACTGTCAATGCCATACCGAAGCAGTGGCCGCCTGTTTCTTCTTTATACTCTTTTGCAATATAACTTGTATATAATGCAGCAGGTCCCCATAATGCCGGGCTGATACCCCATGTAGTAACGGCATTTCTTAACATCATTTCATATTTTGCTTCTACATCCATAGCTTCTCCGCTGTAGTTATCAAAGTTCCAGCAGTCATCAATGTCGATAAGGGGAGTATTAAGCTTAACAAGTACCGGGTAAAGAACATAGTCGCGCTTTTCAGGAAGAAGATCTCCGGGTAAATAATCCGGCTCTGTTGCGTCCTTATCCTCTGACCAGCCCTTGAATAAAACGGGATCAAAGTATATCTGGAAATAATCCGAAACATACATATCTTCATACTTAGTGAAGCTTTCATAACGCACATTGTTATCGATTTCATAATTTACGGAATAGAAATTTCTTTCAAATACCGGATAGAGTTCGAGACTTTCACCTGAATAAGAGATAAAGTTTGTATCTGTTTTACCGTCTTCAATATGACCGATAGCGTCATATACGATTTCGCCGTCAGGCTCTGTTGCCCAGCCTCCAATTAAATGATTGGGCATATAGTCAACATAGTAAATCCATTTGCTGTTTACAAAAAGACCTTCTTCTCCTGTAAAGAAATCATAATAAGAGTATTCGCCGATATTATAATGAACATATTTCATTCCTTCGGGAATATCTTCTCCGATATAATCTACAGCAAAACCGTAATCAGTTACAGATGAATTGCTTTCTATTTCAATTGCAAGATAATCACCGCTTATATAAAGAGTTTTTCCTGCAAGCTCTGCACCTGTATAATAATCAACGGTATTGTATCTATAAAGAACCATTCTGTCGCTATCTCTGACGTCATAATCGCCGCTGTAATAGTTCTCTTCTAAAAATTCCATAAGAGCTTCTTCGTCATCAACAAGATGAGCGTATGAAAGCTCCTCGTAATTCTGATAAATTGCTATAATGTCACCTTTGACATAGTTTTCATATACGTCTTCTATAGTCCAGTCGGGCTGAGGGGGTGTAAGCCAGCCTACAGGAGTAACGCTTGTTTTTTCATTGAAGGTTACTACGAAGCCGTCTTTCTCCGTTTCGTATTCGTAAACATAAAAGCTTTTCTCGTAAGATTCATAGGGGTGGTCACTTTCGAAAACAAAGTCCTCTGCCTGTACAGGTAAAACAGTACCTACCACAAGCATAACAATTGTAAGTAAAATGGATAGTGCCTTCTTCATTTTTTAATTTTCCTCCTTTTGTTTGATAAAATAAAATTCTTTATTAAAAATATCTTAACATTTTTTGTTATAAAAGTCAATGCCGTTTAAAGTCGTTAAGTTTTAAAGTGCGGATATAAAACGCTACAAAAAAAATAATGCCTGCCAAAAAGCAAGCATTATCTGTGGAGCTGAAGATGGGACTCGACTCTCGCCGCGCTGCGCGGCTCGGTCATTCGCGGCTCTGAAGCTTCACCGGAGCTTCATTCACTACCGCTCCTACTTCGAGTCCCATCTCTTTTTGTTGAAAAAAGCAACAACTTTCGTTGTTGCCTTTCTTTTTTGGAGCTGAAGATGGGACTCGACTCTCGCCGCGCTGCGCGGCTCGGTCATTCGCGGCTCTGAAGCTCCACCGGAGCTTCATTCACTACCGCTCCTACTTCGAGTCCCATCTCTTTTTGTTGAAAAAAGCAA
>JAFUHX010000041.1 GCA_017474045.1 Clostridia bacterium
AACAAACCTCGCCCTCGGAGTACCTTTGTACGCCGTCGGGTAAACCAAAATAAAGCTGAACGCTTTATTTTGGCTCGGTTTGTTCATTCTGCGCATTTTTTCCTAGCCCCTAAAAAGGGGATGTAAAAAAACGAGTTTTTTACATCCCCTTTTGTTTTATTTTTTAACAGTCTGAAGATATCCTAAAATCAGTTCTTTCATATCTTCATTAATTCCAAGGAACTTCAGGTTAACCACCGTTCCGATTTTTACCTTTTTGGTAAGCATGGGTAAAAGCGGATTTGACGCAATGGCACCAATATAGCCTTGAAGCATTCCTTTAACTTCTTCGTTTTTAAGAAGATCGGCAAGTGTGTCTTCAGCGCTGAAGCAAGTGGGGTCAATTTCCTCGTTTTTGGGAAGGAACCAGTTTCTTACCATTGAGCTGCAGCCGTCAGGAAGTGAATATTCTCTCGGATATTCATTGCATCCTTCAAAAACAACAGTCTCTTTAATTTTTCCATAGGAAACAATAACCTTGTTTTCGCCCTCTTTAATGGGAACACCTTCAAAGGTGAAAACATATTGCCCTTCAAGCGCTTTTTTGTAGTCGCCGCATTGAAGTGTTACTCTTTTGCAGTTAGACTCAACTCTTATTGTGTGTTCGCCTATTGTTCTGAATTTATATCTGCTTCCCTCAACATGAATAAAGGGTTCATCTGACCAGAAGGCTTTATAAACATAGAAAGCGTCTTTTCTCTCTTTTCTGTCAAAGGTAACAAGACCCTTGTTGTTTCTTCCTCTGACACCGCCTTCGTTTCTTATTGCTGAACCGAAGTCAAACATATTCCAGACATAAGAGCCCCAAAGCCATTTTGTAGCGTTGATTGTTTTAAGATAATGCTCGTGGAATTTTGCCTGATAACCTTCGCTGTAGTCGCCCTGAAAAGCGTTGTCGTTATAATATCCGAGAACTGCTTCTGCGCCGTATTCAGAAAGACAAAGAGGCATTCTTGGGTTAGAATCTTTAAACTCGGAAAGCCATTCATCAATTCCGTCGCAGGTTTTCATATACCAGCCATAATAATGGTTATAGCCCATTATATCGGTAATTTTGTTGAGAATACTGTCTGCAGGACACATAGTGAGCTGAGCGCAGGTTGTGGGTCTTGAAGAATCAAGATCATGGGCCAGCTCATTAAGCTCCTTAAGGCAGCTGAGAAGCTTCGGGTCTTCACCCTGAATTGTTATTTCGTTAGCAATTCCCCAACAGAAAATTGAAGGATGGTGCATGCATTGTTTAATAAGCTCTTCCAGCTGAGAAAGAGCGTTTTTTTGTTTTTTGGCTGAGAAAGAAGAAATTACGGGAACTTCAGCCCAGACAAGAAATCCCATTTCGTCGCAAAGGCTATAAAACTCCTCAGCCTGCTGATAGTGTGCAAGACGAATGGAGTTTGCGCCCATTTCTTTGATTATTGAAAGGTCTTCTTCATGCTCTGCCATTGAAAGAGCGTTGCCGAGACCTTCTCTGTCCTGATGGCGTGAAACCCCCTTGAGCTTGATATATTTTCCGTTGAGGAAGCAGCCCTCGTTTGCATCAAACTTAATGTCTCTGAAGCCAAAGCGAAGGCTGACTGAATCTTTTAGCTTTCCGTCAAGAAACAGAGATGCGCGAAGAGTATAAAGATAGGGGTTTTCCATTCCGTTCCAAAGAATCGGATTTTCAACATGAAGCTTTTCACCGTTGCCTGCCTTCGCAACAACCAAGCCTTCTTTGTCAAGAATCTCATAAAGAACGCTCACACCGGTTTTATAGCCGTTTATCAAAGCTTTAACCTTAACATCTCCGTTAGCTTTAGCCGTTACATAAACACCCTTGCTTCCGCAATCATCAAGAGAAAAATGCTCGTCGGGAACATCATAAATGATTTTAACGTCGCGATAAATTCCTCCGTAAAAGGTAAAATCCGCCTTTTCAGGATAAATTTCTCTGTGGTTGCTGTTGTCAACCGTAACCTCAATAAAGTTTTTCGGCGAGGTGAGTAAATCGGTAATTTCAAAGCGAAATGCCGAATATCCGCCCTTGTGTTCTCCTGCTTTTCGTCCGTTTATTAAAACTGAGCAGCGGTTGTTAACGCCGGAAAAATCAATATATACCTTTCCGGGATATTTTCCGATAATCTTTGTGTAGGTACATTGACCCATGTAATAAGTGCTGTCGCCGCCCTGTCCGTCAACAGCGTTCCATGTGTGAGGAAGATTAACAATTTCTTTTTCGCCCTGCTTATTAAAAGTCCAGCCGGCGTTGAATAATTCAATTTTCTTCATTTGTGTCTCCTTTTTGGCTTATTTCAAATATATATCCGCGCTTATGGGATAATGATCTGACGGATACATACCCTTTACTGTGTTAGAAATTATTTTATAGTTTTCGGCCTTTATTCCCTTGGAAACGAAAATAAAATCTATCGCTCCACCCTCTTTTTGCTTCATTTTTCCATAGTTATGATAGGTTATTCCGTCTTCGGTTTCTGAAGCAATAACGCGAACATTGTCTGTTACCTTAAGCATTTCAGGATATACCTCACCGCTTTCATCAGTGTTGAAATCTCCCGTTACAACAACGCTTCCCTGAGACTGAAGCTCTTTAAGTTTTTCAAGAAGAACCTTTGACTGACCAACCCTTGTTGATTCTAAAACATGGTCGAGATGGGTGTTGATGTGGGTATATTTTTCGCCGGTTTCTTTGTTTTCAAGAACAGCCCAGCTTGCAATACGCAAGCACTGGGTATTAAAGCTTCCTGTGTATTTTTCGTTTGGGGTTTCTGAAAGCCAGATTGTTCCGCTGTCAATAGCGGTATATTTTTCTTTAAGATAGAAAACAGCGCTATATTCGCTGAAGGGACCGGTTTTATCTCTCGGCTCACCAACAAAGTCATATTTATCGCCAAGACTGTTTTTAAGAATATTCATCCAACGGGCATTAGCCTCCTGAACGCCGAAAGAATCAGGAAGATATTGGTCAATAATCGCCGTTACTATTTTTGAACGGTTCTTAATGCTTCCCTCTTTGTCGTCAGCGCATCTGACATTAAAAGACATTATTCTGGTTGTTCCCTCTTTTCTTTCGGGAATTGAATCAATAACAATTTCTCCGAAATCAACTGTTGTAACAGCGCTGTAGATTCCGTAGCCTGCGGCGGCAAGAACCAGAACAGAAGCTGCAATTACGGCTGCAATTTTTTTCTTGTTCATAAAAATTTCTCCCTTTTTACGTTTAGAAAAACGTATGTTATATAATAAATACTACTATTTTTGAAATTCTTTGTCAATGTAAATATAATTAAAATATGCTTTTAAGTAAAATAGTTTTCTTGTTGCATAAAATTTGCGGTTATGCTATAATTCTTTAAGATATAATGAGACAATAGTTTTTCAAGGCTGATTTTGACACAGGAAAGAGGAGAAAAAATGGGTCTTTTTAATAATAACGAAATTTTAAAATTTACCAACAGCACCTACGAAGGTCAGGTAAAAAACGGAAAAATGCATGGTAAAGGAAGGCTCACCTGGAATGACGGCGAGGTTTATGAAGGTGACTTTGTTGACGGCAACCGAACCGGAAAAGGAAAATATTTTTTCTCGGGAGGCGCCGTTTATGAGGGTGATTTTGTTAACGGAAGGCTTCATGGAAAAGGAACATATTTCTATAGTTTAGGCGACCGCTATGAAGGCGATTTTGTTAATGACAAAAGAACGGGTAAAGGAAAATATTTCTGGAAAGACGGCGCATATTATGAAGGCGATTTCACAGACGGTCACTTGAACGGCAAGGGAAAATATACTTTTGCTGACGGAAACTACTATGAAGGCGATTTTGTTAATGACAAAAGAACAGGAACCGGTGTTTTTGTTTGGAAAAGCGGAGAGAAATATGAGGGCTCTTTTTCTGACGGAGTGCGAAACGGAAAAGGAAAATATACCTGGAGCGACGGCGACTTTTATATCGGCGACTTCAATAACGGAAACCGAACCGGCAACGGAACTTATGTCTGGAAGGACGGAAGAACATACAACGGGAAGTTCATTTCAGGCGAACGTTCAGGCGAAGGAACCTATTCTCTTCCTGACGGTTCTCATTTCACGGGAAACTTCAACAGCAACGGAATTCTTGACGGAACATTTTTTATTATAACAAAAGACGGCGAAAAATATCGCCTGAACTATGTTTCCGGCAGAGTTGAGTCTATGGACAAAATCTAAAAAACAGTTGACAAGAAAAATTTTAGAGTATATAATTAATTTGTAAACAAATTGTTGACAAATTGATTTTTCTGAAGGAGGAAATATTTCATGAACAATCTTTACAAAGACAATCCATTTGCAGATTTTCCCTATGAAGACATGATGTTCTGGCCCGATCTTACATATCTTCTTCAAAAGATTGGCGAATTTTTCAAAATGCTTTTCGGTCTTTAAAAACTAAAACTGCTTCTAAAGCCACTCAGCTTCGGAAGCAGTTTTCTTTTTTCTTTATTCAATAACCGAGAAAATTTCTTCAAGAGGTTTTCTTTTTTTCTTTCTCGGGGGATTTTCGTCTGCGCTGTAGCCTATTGCAACAACGCAATGAATTTCTTTTTTCTCTTCAAGCTTCAGCGCTGCTCTCACAAGCTTGTCGTCTCTCCAACCTAAAATACAGCTTGAAAGGCCGTTTTCTGTTGCCGCAAGGGTGAGATATGAAAGTGCCATTCCTAAATCATTTTCTCTGAAAGAGTTGCTGTCTGCTCCTGCCTTCTCAAAGGAATCAAGAAGCTTTGCTTTTTCTTTGCAAACAACAATAAATGCCGGAGCCTGACTTGCATAAGGGTTAAAACCGCCGCCCTGAACGCTTTCAGCAATTTTTTCGGCAGTCTTTTCTTCGTTTACAGCAACAAAGCTCCATGGCTGAGAATTACAGGCTGAAGGGGCAAGAGATGCCCATTGAACGCATTTTTCAAGAAGTTGGGTTTCAACCTTTTTTTCTTTGTTGAAATTCCGACAGCTTTCTCTTTTGTTAATAAGTTCAAAAAAATCCATTTCTATCCTCCAAAAAATTTTTCTTTCTTGTATAATACCATATTTTGTGGAAATACACAATTTAAAGCCGCAAATTTTGTTAATGTAATTTGTGGTGTTTTGTTGAAAAATAAATGAAAAATTGATATACTGTCTTTTAGTGAAGACGAAGATCTTCTTTATTTTGATTTTTGGGCGTGATTTTTATGAAAAATAAAACAATGAAATTAATGGCTCTTTTGTTGGCCGCAATTCTTTTGATTTCTTCTTTTTCCGCTTGCGGAAAAGATTCTCTCATCAACGAACCAGCTCCCACTACTGTTGCTGAAACAACTGAGCCCGTTATTATAAAAACCGACTATAACCGATTGACCGGTCTCGACAATCTTTCTGAAGAAGCCAAAGGAAAAAGACCCGTTGCTATAATGATAAACAACATCAAGGCCTCTCTTCCTCAATACGGAATTTCTCAGGCTGACCTGATGTTTGAATGTGAGGTTGAAGGCGGAATTACAAGAATGATGGCTGTTTACGCCGACTACACCAAGGTTCCCAAGGTTTGCTCCGTGCGCTCCTGCCGCTATTATTATCCCATACTCGCCTATGGTCTCGACGCCGTTTATTTCTGCTTCGGCAGCAATCCCACGCTGGCAACACCTACTCTTGAAAAACTCGGCATTGATTATTTTGACGGAAACACCAACTACGACACTCTTGTTTTCGGAAGAGACCAGAACAGAATCGGTTCCTACAGCAAAGAGCACACAGCTTTTGTCAACGGCGAAAATATTCCGGAGCTTTTCAAAAAATATAACATCAGAACAGATTATGTTGAAGAAAAAGACGATTATATTTTCAATTTCAGAGAACCCGGCGAATTTAAAAAGACATCTAAAACTGCCTGCGACAAAATCAACCTTCAATATTCCAATGTCTATTATTCAACCTTTGTTTATGACAGCGAAAACAAGGTTTATTTAAAACAGCATTGCGGTAAAGCACACATGGATACCGCCACCGGAAAACAGCTTTCATACACAAATGTTTTTGTTCTTGAAACCGATGTTGAGCTTTACGGAAACGGACCTCTTGTTAAAATTGATTGGAAAGGCGGAACCGGCTATTATATTACCGGAAACTCCGTCAGAAAAATCAAATGGACAAAGAAAACTGAAAGCTCAAACATAAAAATCAAAGATGCTGAGACCGGAAAAGAAATCCCCATCAATCCCGGCAACAGCTATATCGGAATTATTGACTATAACAGCACAACCCTTTCATCTGAAGGCACTGCAGTCAGCTTCACATCAGCTTCAACAGCACCCACATCTTCCGCAGGATAAAAAACAGCTCCCGTTCAAGCGCCGAACGGGAGTTTCCATATAAAAAGAATTACAAAAACGAAACCAAAAAGTATTTTCTTTGTTAACTATTGAAAAAGCATTAACAATTTGTTATAATTTAGTCGGTGTAAACCAAATACATATCTAAAGGAGTTTTCATTATGGATTTTATTGCAAAATTTACAGAGTTCATTAACAAGATTATCGAAGCTATCAAGGCTCTTGTTTCAGGCATTCGTACCGAAAACGACAAGAAAGAAGAAGAAGATCTCGGTATTGCATAATTAACTCAACAACAAAAGAACCGAAAAGAGCGTCACACTTCCTTGTGTAGTGCTGCCCTTTTCGGTTCTTTTAATTTTTCTTTTAAAATGTTCAGATAATTGAAATCTGACACATTTTCATCGCTTCAAGAGCATTTTTGTGGCTTTCAGGAGTAACCCCTGCGCAGCAGCTTTCACAAACTGAAACAGAAACCTCAGGAAGCGCCGCCTTAAGAAGCATTGCGTTTGAAATGACGCAGATATCAGTGCAAAGTCCGACAAGTTCAATTTCCTCAACAGAAGGAAGAGAGGAAACATATTGCATTAAATCAACACTTCCGAAAGTTACCTTGTCAAAAATCAGGCAATCTGAAGAGTCTAACTGAGATGTAATTTCCCAACCCGGAGTATTTTTTATACAATGAGGAACAGGGAGCTTTTTACCCTCTTGAGTCGAAAGATAGTCTTGCGTGTGAGTATCTCTGGTAAAAATCACACAGTAGCCCTCTTCTTTTCGGCTTTCTATTTT
The DNA here is from genome assembly GCA_017474045.1 of Clostridia bacterium. GTDB lineage: Bacteria > Bacillota > Clostridia > Oscillospirales > Acutalibacteraceae > UBA6857. Next base: position 7,170 of record JAFUHX010000041.1, read on the forward strand.
TTCTTTTACCGCAGGAACAATAGAAACAGCCTCTTTTGTTCCCAATGCTCCGTCTATAAAATCATTTTGCATATCTACAACAACAAGAATTTTCATAACAACACCTTTGCCTGAGGCAAAAAACCTTTCTCAGAATAAAACCTCAACTGAGGTTGCATTTATATTTTATATCAAATCAATCAAAAATACAACAAAAAAATTATTTTGAAAAAACCTGAATAAAAACACAAAAAACTATTGACAAACGCTCTTTTTGGTGGTATATTATCTAAGCACTTGAAACAAAGCGGTGCAACAGATATGCGAGAGTGGCGGAATCGGCAGCTTTGAGCTTGACCGCGTCCGGTGGATGATGAAGGGAAAGCGAAAAGGCGCCGCGGTCAAAATTCAGCGAAGTGAACAGCGAGCAATGAATTTTGGGCACCGCAAGAGTCTCGC
>JAFUHX010000042.1 GCA_017474045.1 Clostridia bacterium
ACACTGAAGCCGTAAGGCTTCAATATCACTTTTGATTTATCAAAAATATCACTGCAAATTTTAATTTGCAATATCACTCATACATACCGAAAAAAGAATTTGTTTTTCTGAAAAGTTACCTTGAAGTATATAACCCACTATTACACTTTCCGCTCGAAAGTATCTGTTTTTCATCAAAAAAATTGCGAGACACCTTATGAAAAGTGTCTCACAACTGTATAAATATTTGTTTCTGTCCTTAGCAACCTCGCTCATAAAAGACAGGTTTTCTCTTAAATACATCTGTTTTATTTTTAGCTTTGCTTTTTCAGAAACTGAAATTTTTATTTTCCTGTCTGAAAAAATGCCTTGCAGGCTCTGAAGGTGCTATAGACATCAGATTTTGCAACAATTTCATAGGGTGCATGCATTGAAAGAACAGGAACACCAAGGTCAACAACATCAACACCCAAGTTTGCAACATACATTGCAACTGTTCCGCCGCCGCCTTCGTCAACCTTTCCAAGCTCACCAATCTGCCAGCAAACCTCTGCACCGTCAAGAATTCTTCTGATTTCGCCCATGAATTCTGCGCAGGCATCTGAGGAGCCTGCCTTTCCTCTTGAACCGGTATATTTTGTTAAAACAACTCCATGGTTAAGAAGGGCGGCGTTATATTTATCATGAACCGAGGGGAAGGTGGGGTCAAAGCCGGCGTTAACGTCGGCTGATAAGCATTGAGACATTGAAAGAACATGGCGACCCTTAAGTCCTTCAGCTTCAGCAAGGTCTTCAATAAAATATTTAAGGAAGGCAGAGTTGAGACCGGTATTTCCGTCTGAGCCGATTTCTTCCTTGTCAGCCAAAACGGTAATCGCTGTGTTTTCAGGAATTCCGGCTTCAAAAAGAGCCATGGTTGCCGGATAGGCACAAACTCTGTCGTCATGCCCGTAGGCACCGATAAGGCTTCTGTCAAAGCCGATGTCGGAAACAGGGAAAGCAGGAACAAGCTCAAGCTCGGCTGAAATAAAGTCTTTTTCAACAATTCCGTATTTTTCGTTGAGAAGCTTTAAAATGTTGAGCTTAACCAGCTCACTTCCGCTGTCAGATTTAAAAGGACGGCTGCCGATTAAAATGTTAAGCTCTTCGCCCTTGATTCCTTCGCTGAGAGTTCTTTTTGACTGCTCTTTGGCAAGATGAGGAAGAAGGTCAGTTATAACAAACTTTGGTTCGTTTTCCTTTTCTCCAAGGCTTACCTTAACAGAGCTTCCGTCAGCTTTGATAATAACGCCGTGAAGAGAAAGAGGAATGGCCGTCCATTGATATTTTCTGATTCCGCCATAGTAATGGGTTTTGAAATAGGCAAGCTCGCTGTCTTCATAAAGAGGAGTGGGCTTTAAATCAAGGCGGGGCGAGTCGATATGAGAGGCAACAATTTTTGCGCCCCTTGAAACACCCTTTTTGCCGATAACCGCAAGAATAACTGCCTTGCCGCGATTGTTAAGATAAACCTTGTCGCCTGCTTTATAGGTCTTGCGGCTGTCAAACAAAAGAAAGCCGTTTTTTTCAGCCTCTTCAATAACAAAGCTGTTACATTCTCTTTCGGTTTTTGCTTCTGAAAGAAAATGCATATATCCCTTGCAGAAGTCCTCGGCGTTCTGATATTCATCATCACAAACGAAATCGAAATGTTCTTTTTTCAGGCAAAGCTTTTCTTTGAGAAGCTCGGCCTCTTTTTTTTCTTCACACATAAGTTTTATCCTCCGTTGTTAAGTGATTTATATAGCTTTTTATATATTTTTTCGGTCAGAATGACCTTGGATACATAGTTTTTAGTGCTTTCAAAGGGAATTTCAGAAAGGGTCTTTCCGTCTTTTGAAAATCTTTCGTCCTTCAGCCACTTGGAAACATTGGTTGTTCCTGCGTGATAAGCGGCAACGGCAGTTTCTTTGTTTTCATATTTTTCAAGAAGCATGGAATACATAAAACAGCCGTATTTTATTGAGGTTTCGCCGTCGAAAAGCATTTCTTCGGGAAGCTCTTCTTTGGTTTTGGTTTTCAGCCATTGAAAAGTTTCGGGCATAATTTGCATAAGTCCCTTGGCGCCCACATAGGAAACAGCCTTTTCATCAAAGCCGCTTTCGCATTTTATAACGGCAAAAATAAAAGATTTTTCAACATTATATTTTTCAGCGTATGCTTCGACAAAATCAGCATAGCCCAGAGGATATAATGCTTTAAGAACTGAAACGGCACCGAAGGCAAAAGCTGCAACGGCAAGGCTCAGCGAGACTAAAAGAGCAATTATTTTTGTTTTTTTCTTCATAGATTACAAGACCTTTTCAAGCTCATTTTTCAAATCGAAGGGCGGATAGTTTCTTATTATTATATCTGCCTGAGACAAATAATATTCATCTTCTTTCTGTGCATTTAATCTTGAAAGTGCCTGAGAAGAAGAAATGTTATCTCTTGAAAGAATTCTTTCAAGGCGAAGCTCAAAGGGCGCTGTAACAACAATCATTTTTTCGCAAAGCCTTTTTGAAGGGCTTTCAAGAAGAGCTGCGCCGTCGATTATGGCTTTTGAAAAGCCACGGCTTTCAGCCTCTTTCAGTTCTTTTCTGATAACTTCATCAATTGCCGTGTGAGTAATTTTATTGAGAAGCTGCGTTTTTTCTTTTGACTGAAAAGCCCGCTGAGCAAGAAGAGAGCGATTTAAAGTTCCGTCCGGAAAAAGAATATCTTCACCGAAGGCTTCGGAAAGATGAAGAAGAACGTCTGAGCCCTTTTGGGTCACCTTTCTTGCAATAAGGTCGCAATCAACGGCATAAAAGCCTTTTTCTTTTAAAAATTTGCAGGCGGTGCTTTTTCCGGCACCGGTTTTTCCTGTAAGACCATAAACCACCATTGTTTTTATACCTCAATAATATTAAATGCGGCGGCGCGGATGAGTCGGTTAAAAACTGCCAGTCCAACGCCACTCATTTCAGGAAAGCGGGCATAAGCAATTTCTGCCCCCACCTCGTCAACTTGTCTGAGAGAATCAAAAAGACTTGAAGCCTGAGAAAAAGAGTCTTTTTCTTTTCCGTAAACAACAGTTTTGACAAAAGAGAGCTTTTCTTTGTCTTCTTCAAAACAAAGAGCAACAGTTTTTTCGTCGGCAACCTCTGAAAGAAAACTGCAATAACGCTCTTCATCTGCTTTAACAATAACGATTTTTGCCTTTGGCGAATAATGCTGATATTTCATTCCGGGAGAAGCGGCTTCGCTGTCTTCAGAAAGCTTGTTAAAAACAGAATCTGAAATTTCAATTTCGCCCAGAACACCTTCAAGCATTTCGGGAGTAATTCCTCCCGGACGAAGAAGAGTGGGCTTTTCTGTGGCGAGAGTTATAACCGTTGATTCAACGCCGACAGAGCAGTCTCCCCCGTTTACAATATAATCAATTTTTCCGAAAAGGTCTTTTTCAACGTGCTTTGCCGTGGTGGGACTGGGCTTTCCCGAGGTGTTGGCTGAAGGAGCCGCAAGAGGAACGCCTGAAGCTTCAATAATCGCTCTTGCAATGGGGTGAGAGGGCATTCTGACAGCAACGGTTTTCAGTCCGCCGCTGGTAGCTTCGGGAACAACGTCTGATTTCTTCAGAATTATTGTCAGCGGTCCCGGCCAGAATTTTTCGGCAAGAAGCTTTGCTCTTTCATCAATTTTTTCAACAAGAAAATCCCATTGCTCAAGGCGGCTGATATGAACAATCAGAGGATTGTCAGAGGGTCTTCCTTTGGCGGCAAAAATGCTTCTGACCGCCTTTTCATCAAGGGCGTTTGCCGCAAGGCCATAAACCGTTTCTGTTGGAATGGCAACAAGCTTTCCTTCTCTCAGGGCTTTGCCTGCAATTTGAATTTTTTCGTCGTCTGAAGATTTTATTTCAAAAATTTCTGTTTTCATATTCAATCTCTTATTCTTCCTGGCTTTGAAGCTTAGAGGCTGTGTCGGCTGTTATGAGAGCGTCAATAACCTCGTCTAAGTCTCCGTTTAAAAACTGCTCAAGCTTATATATTGTAAGGCCGATTCGGTGGTCTGAAATCCTGCATTGAGGATAGTTATATGTTCGAATTTTTTCGCTTCTGTCTCCTGAACCGACCATGGCCTTTCTTTCGTCGGCGAGCTGAGAAGCCTGCTTTTCTCTTTCAGCTTCAAAAAGGCGGCTTCTGAGAACCCTCATTGCCTTGTCTCTGTTTTTGTGTTGGCTTCTTTCGTCCTGACATTCAACAACCGTTCCTGTGGGAAGGTGAGTAATTCTTATTGCTGACTCGGTTTTATTAATGTGTTGACCGCCGGCTCCGCTGGAACGGAAGGTGTCAATTTGCAAATCGGCAGGATTGATTTCAATGTCAACCTCTTCGGCTTCGGGCAAAACAGCAACGGTTGCCGCCGAGGTGTGAATTCTTCCCTGAGATTCGGTTTCGGGAACACGCTGAACACGGTGAACACCGCTTTCAAACTTAAGGCGGGAATAGGCACCTTCACCGATTATCATAAAGTTAATTTCCTTGAAGCCGCCAAGCTCGGTTTCGTTTGAATAAGTAACCTCGGTTTTCCAACCTTTTTTTTCAGCATACATGGAATACATTCTGAAAAGGCTTCCGGCAAAAAGAGCAGACTCTTCGCCGCCGGTTCCCCCTCTGATTTCAACAATAACATTTTTTGAGTCGTTGGGGTCTTTGGGAAGAAGCATTATTTTAAGCTCTTCAGAAAGCTTTTCAGAAAGCTCCTTAGACAAGGTCAGCTCTTCAAAAACCATTTCTTTCATTTCTTTGTCAAGTCCGCCCTCGTCAAGCATTTCCTTAGCTTCTTCAGCGTCAGAAACAGCCTTTTTATATTCTCTGAATTTTTCAACAAGGGGCTCTAAGTTTTTATGCTCTTTCATAAGGGCGGTGAATTTTTCAATGTCTGAAACAATGTCGCTGCTGCAGAGCATTTCGCTTATATCGTTAAAGCGCTCCTCAACCTTTTCAAGCTTATCAAGCATTTTAGTTTTCTTCCCCTCTGATTATTTTTTTAATGTTTTTTTCTGCCTTCTTTCTGGGCAACATTACCTCATGGCCGCATTTTTGGCACCTGAGCTTAAAATCCATACCCGAGCGAAGAACGCGGAAGCTGTTTTCGCCGCAAGGGTGATTTTTTTTCATAACGAGAATATCTCCTTCTTTAACATCCATAATTAAAATATACCCCTGCCTTTCGCGAAAAATCAGTCAATAAACTTTGACTATTAAAATATTATAGCAAAACAAAAATAAAATATCAATGAAAAAGACATTACTTGCCAAAAATAAAGCATATAAATAAAGCAGTACGGATTTTTCCGTTCACAAAACAGTATGTTAAAGCCGAAAATCAGTTTTTTCGGGTTAATTAAATGCCCTCACGGGCGGAAAGGGTTCATAAAATGAAAAAATACTATCCTGAAAACCATCTTATTTTTACTGAGGAAAACAAAAACGCTCTTTCCTCAAAGGCGACGCTTAAAGAGGCTTATTACAGCGGAAAAATTCTTGAAGCAAGAGCCGCGCTTTGCGATAAGGAGCATAACCTTCATGTTGACCTTGGAGTAATGAAGGGAATAATTCCCCGAAAAGAAGGGGCTATTGGAATTGATGACGGCAGCGTCAGAGATATTGCCGTAATTTCAAGAGTCAACAAGCCTGTTGTTTTTAAAATTATTGATTTCAAGACCGACGAAAGCGGAGAAACCTATGCCGTTCTAAGCCGCCGCGCTGTTCAGCAAGAGTGCCTTGATGAATACACTTCAAAGCTGACCCCCGGCTGTGTTATTGATGCCGTTGTTACCCACATGGAAAATTTCGGTGTTTTCGCCGATATCGGTGCCGGAATTTCAGCCTTGATGCCTATAGACAGCATTTCGGTTTCAAGAATTCCACACCCATCGGCCCGCTTTTCGCCCGGTCAGAAAATCAAAGCCGTTGTTAAAACCGTTGAAGAAAACGCAAGAGTAACCCTCAGCTATAAAGAGCTTTTGGGAACCTGGGAGGAAAACGCCGCACTTTTCAAAGCAGGCGAAACTGTTCCGGGAATTGTTCGTTCTGTTGAACGCTATGGAATTTTTGTTGAGCTGAAGCCAAATCTTGCCGGTCTTGCAGAATATGTTCCCGGTGTTGTACCCGGTCAGCACGCCAGCGTTTATATTAAAAATCTGATTCCCGAAAGAATGAAAACAAAGCTGATTATTGTTGATTCCTTCGACGCTCAATATCCCAACGAGCCTGTTACCTATTTCCATACCGGTGACTTTATTGACCGTTGGGTCTATTCTCCCGACTGCTGCGAAAAAATTATTGAAACTGTTTTTTCAGAATATCGGTTGACGGAAACCGCAATTTGATATATCATGGTATTATAAAGGCAGACATTTTGCCAATAAAAACGAAGGAAGATGAAACCCATGGGTGTTTTTGATACCATAAAAAAAAGAAACAATCAAATTAAGTTCAGCGCTCAGCGTCAGGCAATTTCAGCCGTTTCAAATGCGGCGGTGGGACTGATTTGCGCTCCCCCCGATTTAAGCAAGGCAAAGAGGGTTCTTTTTGTTCAGCCTCACCCCGACGACAATCAGATAGGTGCCGGCGGAACAATTGCGTGGCTTGTTTCTCTTGGCGTTGAGGTCTGGGAGCTGACGGTTACCGATGACCGCTACGCTGTTCCCGAATATATCGGAAAAGAAAACGAGGTTGAAACCACCAGACAAAAAGAGGCTCTTTCGGCTCAGCAATATCTGGGAATGAAAAACGCTGGTTTCCTCGGCTTTGCCGACAAAACCAGAGCAAGCGTTGACGAAATTTCTCAGGCAATTCTTCCTGTTATAAGAGAGATTAAGCCTGACTATGTTTTAACCGTTGACCCTAATCTTGCAACGGAATGTCATTCAGACCACATTAAAGTGGGAACAGCCGTAAAATATGCCTGCATGGATGCTCTTTGCAATTTCTATCCCGAATTTCAGAACGGCGGTTTCCGCGACGACACCTGGCATGTTAAGGGAATAGGCTTTTATTATACTGACAAACCCAACACACTTATTGATATCGGTGAATTTGAAGAGAAAAAGATGGAGAGCATTTATCTTCATAAATCTCAGCATGATCCGGTTTTAAACCTTGCAATCAGAATGCAACAGCAGGCGTTTGCCAAAGGAACATCTTTCAAGGCCTGCGAGCCTCTGAGACTGATTTCTTCCCTTCAGATGCATTGCTTCAATCTTCCCGTTGAATAAAAAAAGAAAAGGAGAACCAAAATGAAAATTGCTGTAACTTATGACGGCGGAAAAATTTTTCAGCATTTCGGCCACACCGAAAAATTCAAAATCTATGAAATTAACGAAGGCGAAATTGTAAAAATGGAGGTTGTTGACACAAAGGGCAACGGTCACGGTGCTCTGGCAACCTTCCTTTCAGAAGAAGGCGTTGAGGTTGTAATCTGCGGCGGAATCGGCGGCGGAGCCAAAACAGCTCTTTCAGAAGCCGGAATCAAGCTTTTCGGCGGTGTGAAGGGCAGTGCAGACAACGCAGTTATTGCCTTTTTAACAAATAAGCTTGAGTATGACCCCGATGTTGCCTGCAGCCACCACGGCGAAGGACACAGTTGTAGCGATCACGACTGCCACAGTCACTAATCTCGGGCGATAAAAAAAGCGCACACCGCATAAACCTTAACAACATAAAGGTTTCTTCAGATTGCAAAATTTGGAGAAACCTTTTTAACATTTATAAATCTAAAACTTTTAGATCGTAAAAATATCATGGTTCATGCTATAAACAAACTTCGCCTCTCGGCGTACCTTTGTACGCCTTCGGGTCGCCAAAAGCGAAGCCAACACTTCGCTTTTGCTCAGTTTGCTTATTCTGCATCTTTTTTTCTTCGCCCGGGCGATAAAAAAAGCGCCGACCGCATAAACCTAAACAACATAAAGGTTTCTTCAGATTACAAAATTTGGAGAAACCTTTTTAACATTTATAAATCTAAAACTTTTAGATCGTAAAAATATCATGGTTCATGCTATAAGCAAACTTCGCCTCTCGGCGTACCTTTGTACGCCTTCGGGT
>JAFUHX010000013.1 GCA_017474045.1 Clostridia bacterium
CTGCGTTGACTACGGGTGATTTTTTTGCTCTAAAAGCCGTAGTGGAAATAGTAAGGTTCTTCCTTTTTTGTCTTCCATTGGGGTCAACTGCCGCGGAGACTTCTGTTTATATATCTCTTTAGGCATAGCCCTGCTTTTCAACAGCCGTTCTAAGTGTAACAGCCGTTGCCCTGTGGTTGCGGTTTTTGCTTTGGGTGTTTAGGAAGGTTGCTTTGGTTGCTTAATTTCCCTTGGGGGAAATGGCTTAAAAGGCTTCAGCCTTTTAAGCCAAAGGGGGAATAGTGCCTTCCGGAAGGTTGGGGGCGGCGGCGCCGACTTTGTCGGCGTGGCAGAGTCGTTGACTCTGCTTGAAAAACGGCGACTGCAAACCGTATGCACTAAGAGAAAATTTAAAATTACAACTTTCCGTCAGTTACCAACATAAAACTCACGCCGTTTTTCCCGCCGCCCCCTCGAAGCGTAAAATTTTTGTATCTGTAAATTGATGTCCGCTTCGCAAAATGTTGTTGCTCGGTAGAGCTGTGAATTTATTTTCGAAGTCTGAAACGGCCAGTGGTGTCGCCCTGCGACTGCTGTTGCTCGGCAACGCTATTAATTTTTGTCCGCAGTTTAAAGCGGCCATTGGTGTCGCCTTGCGACCCTTGCCGCCGGTTGACCTGAAAAGGAAAAGACTGTATAATATATAAAATTTTCAAAGGAGATGTTTTTGTGGAATATAAGGTTCATGTGGGCTTTGGTTTTCATGTTAACTGCTATCATTCATACAGGGGCGACACTAACGACAACTTAGGCTTTGGCTCAGACATCAGAATTATCAGAAAAACCCTTGATATTTTAACTGATTTCAATGAAAAGGGAATTGCAGTCAAAGGAACATGGGATAGTGAAAACTTTTTTTCTCTTGAAAAAATTCTTCCTCAGTTTGCTCCTGATATAATTGAAAAAATGAAGCTGAGAACAGAAAAATATGGCGACGAACAAATTATAATGGGCTACAGCAACGGCGCCTTAGGTGCTATGACCGAAGAAGAGCTGGAGGCTTCCATTGAGCTTGCCGTTTCCAACAAAGAAAAAAGCGGACTTGCCGATATTTTTTCTTCTTTTGAAAAAATTGTCAGACCTCAGGAGGTTATGTTTTCTCCTTCTCAGGTTTCGGTTTATAACCGACTGGGTGTGAAGGCGCTTTGCCTTTATTATTCCTGCGTACCCTTTGACGCATTCAGAACCATTGTTCCGAAATTGCCCGATGAGCTTGCTTTTAATCCGCTGACCTACAGCTATAAAAATGAAACGATGACAATTTTGCCCACCTACAGCAATTCAGATGTCTGCGATGCAGGCTGTTTGAGAGCGTGGGTAAAAGAGCTTCACAAAAAGCAGGAAACAGGCGAAATTAACCACGATGTTTTTATTTTTATAAACATGGACGCCGATGCAGTTTTTTGGGAAAGCATGAATCTTCCCGTTGTTAAAAATAAAATTGCCAACACCGACGGGATTCACGGTTTGGTTGAAGAAATTTCAGATTTACCCTATGTTGTTTTTAATACTCCGGGCGGCTATCTGAAAGACCATAAGCCTTTGGGTAATATAGACTTTACCCACGACACCGCTGACGGAAACTTTACCGGCTATGCCTCATGGGCAGAAAAACCCTTCAACAGAAAAATCTGGACAGCGGTTGAACGCTCAAGAGCCATGGCAAAGGTCAACGCAAAAAGCGACTTTGATTCGCCTTCATTTAAAGAGAGAGTTCTTCTTCTTTCAACAACTCATTTCGGTCTGGCAACTCCTGTTTTGAATATTCAACGAGAAAAAAAGGCAAATGAGCTTGCAGAAATTATTGTTGAAAAAGAAAAAGAAGCTCTTCCAAAAGGGGAAAAGCTTACTCTTTATAATATTTCCGGCTCCTCTTTTCTTAGCCTTCAGCTTAAGCTGAATATTGAAGCTGAAAGCGTTTCACAGCTGAAGTTTTCATCGAAGGACCTTTCTTCCTATGCGGTGGTTCCCTTTGACGAAGAAAGTGTTTTCGCTTTCTTCAAATTTAAAAGAGTAAAAAAGAAATATGTTGTTGATTTTTGTTTGAAAGAGAAAGAAGAAAAAGGTCTTTGCCTCAATTTCGAAACGAAAGACCTTCAGATAAAATTCGATACAGACGCAAACATTCAGAAGGTCAGAAGCTTCGGAAGAGAAATTGGCAACAAAGACTTTTTAAAAAGCTTTTTAACCTATGGAAAAGAAAGCTTCTTTTTCGAAAAAACTGCTGTCAGCTCTTTGGACTGTGCAGGAGACTGCAAGGGTATCAGAATTTCAGGCGAAATTCATCTTCCTAAAGAAATTTCAAAGGGAGAATTTGCTTATGACTTTTTCAAGGTAGGCTTTTCAGAGGGCGTTTATGTCAAAACCTATGTGAAATATCCTTACACGCCTGAAACGACCTCAATTTCAACAGAAAATTCTGCCCTCGGAAGATATAGCGACATGGAATGGAAGGAAGCGGCACCTTTTGAAATAACGCCTTGCTTTAAAGGTGATGTTTCTGTTGTCAAGCGAAACTTTATGGGTGATGTTTCTTCTTTCAGAACCCAGTCTTTTCCTGAGTGTGACGAAAAAAACAAAAAGGTTGATTCCTTTAACCATCAGCTCACAGGCGGCTTTGTTGGTCTGACCGACGGTGTTTCGGGTCTTGTTGTTGCCAATGCAAGACAGGTTTTGTCTTCAATGGCCCATTGTCCCATGAGACTTGATGAGGATAAAACCGTTCACATGAATGTTTTCGGAACATACTACGGAAAGCAGCGTCACCATTTCGGAAGAGCCAAGGACCAGATTCTTTCAACCTATAACTTTGTTGCGGCTCAGGGAAAGCCTTTGGCTCCTTCTTATAATGGAAACACAGAAAGAGCGCTTCTTGGACTTTTTGCGTTTGAGGGTGCCAAGCCCGAGGGAGAAAAGCTTGAAGAAATAATCAGTTTTTCAGACGGCTGTGTTGCTTCCTGCGAAGAGAATTTTGCTGTTTCGGCTTATTACGGAAACAATGCCCGTTTTGCAGAGACAAAAAAAGACTCAATTAAAGAGGAAAAGCTTAAAAATCCGGTTATGACGGGACTTTATAAAAACCTTGGAAGCTACGCAGTTAAAGGATTGAGAGCTATTTCGCATATTATAATTACTCAGCTTAAAAGCAGAAACTAAAAAAGGCGGACTGTGACGCCGAGTTCCCCTTTTTTCATGCCACAAATAAAAACGCAGGTATTGTCTTTGACAATACCTGCGTTTAATTTCAGATTTAATGCTTCGAAAAATTAATCAAAAATTGTGAAGAAATATTCGAAGATGAGGTTGAGTCTGTAGAAAATAGACTGAATGAACTGGAAGAAGGTCTGGTTTCCGCTAACGTCTTCAGAGCTGTAAACTGCGATGTATGTAACATTTCCGCTGACGAGGGGAAGAGAATTCTGATGATAATAAACTGAGTCATCATAAACATAGTTGCCTTCAGAGTCGGTTCCTGTAACAACAGCCCAACCCTTCCAGGTGTATCTTGTTTGTTCTCTGTCAACGCCGTTGATTTCAGCGTAGTCAGATTCTCTTGTGGGGTTGGCGGGAGCCTTGATGATGTCGCCTTCAGCAGCTTCAACGCTGTTGCCGATTTTGTTTCCGTCAACATCAACGAATTCAATGGGAGAGCCGTCCCAGTCAATAAAGGTTGCGGTGTAGGTTGTTCCTTCAGCAGCTGCAAGCATTACGCTGCAAACAGAAAAAATCATAAGAACTGAAAGAAGAACAGAAATTGTTTTTTTCATAAGTGGTATTCCTCCTTAAATTTATGTGGGAAAACAAAAATTGTTTCCACGAATACATTTTGATTATAGAGCATCTTTAACAATTTGTCAATGATTGAAATAAATTTTTTGTGTTTATAAAGAACTTGTAATTTTTAAAGTATAATGAAAGAGGGATAATATATAATCTTTACAGATTTGACTTTTTGTGATAGAATGTTTAAAATTAATGGGGCTGATTGTAAAAATCAGGCATTTTCAGATTGAAAAGAGAGATAACAAAATAAGGATGGAGTTATTATGTATAAAAAGAGATATATAAAGGAAAAGCTGGTGCTTTATTTTTTTAAGGTATTGATCACAGCTGTTTTTTCGGGAACAATGTATTACACATGGGTGAACTTTTATAACCCCTTTGTTCCCACACCCTTCTTTAAGCTTGGCAACTATTTTCTGGCTTTTTTGTTTGTTGTTGTTTATGTAAGCTTTGTTGGCGTGTTCGGCGGCTTTATGGTGGGAACGTCATCAATTTCTGATCTGATTTTTTCTCAGGTAATAGCCATAGCCTTCCTTCAGGGAATTTCTTATGTAATTTTTTCTCTTCTCAGCTATAGGCTGATTTCTGTTTGGCCTTTTGTGGCTTTGATTCTGGCTTTTTCTGTGTTTGCGGCAATCTGGGTGGTTGTTGTTGACGCAATTTATTTCAAGCTTCACGCTCCGAGAAAAACAATTGTTGTTTTCAACAACGTTGATTCATATCTTTCTTTAAAGGGAATCAGAAGCATGGATAAGCGCTTCACCGTTGTCAGAACCATCAATTCTGAAAAAACTCCCCTTGAAGAGCTTTTCGGCTATATGAAAAGCGTTGAAGCGGTTTTCCTTTGCGGCGTTCCTTCGGATTATCGAAACGAGGTTGTTAAAAAATGCATCGCTACCGGAAAAATTGCCTATGTTAAGCCGAAAATTTCAGACACCATAATCAGAGGCGGAAAAACAATTCAGCTTATGAATGTTCCCGTTTATCGCTGCAAGAGAAGCAACGCAAGCCTTGCTTATTCTGTTCTTAAAAGATTGGGCGACGTTCTGATTTCTCTTTTGGGAATAATTGCTTTAAGTCCGGTTATGGCACTGGTTGCCGTTGCAATCAAGCTTGAAGACCGCGGCCCTGTTTTTTATAAGCAGACAAGACTGACCTTAAACGGAAAGCAGTTTAAGGTAATCAAATTCAGAAGCATGAAAATTGACGCCGAAAAAGACGGCGTTGCAAGACTTGCCTCTGAAAATGACGACAGAATTACAAAGGTCGGAAAAATCATAAGAAAGCTTCGTCTTGACGAAATTCCGCAGCTTTTCAACATTCTTTCAGGCTCAATGTCTATTGTGGGACCGCGTCCGGAAAGACCGGAAATTGCCGAAGAATATGAAAAAACAATTCCTGAATTTGCTCTGAGACTTCAGGTTAAAGCCGGTCTGACGGGCTACGCTCAGGTTTACGGAAAATATAACACACCACCCTACGACAAGGTTCAGATGGACCTTATGTATGTTGCAAATCAGTCTGTTATTGAAGACATCAGATTGATTCTTATGACAATTAAAATAATGTTTGTTCCTTCAAGCACTGAGGGCGTTAAGGAGAATCAGAAGAATGCGCTGAGGTCTGAGGGAAAACAAAAAAAATCAGAAAAATAAACTATTTTCAGAAGGTGAATTTTTTTGTCTGAATTTAACGGTCAATATGGCGGCTTTAACGGTCAATATGACCCGAACGGAAATTATCAGAACGGATATTATGAAAACTACGGCTATATGCGCCGCCTTGAAAAAAAGAAAAACGAAAAAAAGAAAATCAGAAAGCTGGGTCTTCTGACCGGCGGAGCGATTTTAACAAATCTTCTTCTTCAGAATGTTTTTATTATTGCTTTGAATGTGTTGGGTTGTTATGAAAGATATCTGGACAATCCCGTTTTCCAGATCGGAGCAGACATAATTTTTTCTGTTTCATGTATGCTTGTTCCGTTTTTGCTTTTTGGAAACGCCATGAAAAAAGAGGCGGGAATTGAAGATTTTATCAGGCTCAATCCTTCTCATGATTTTATTCTTTCTCTTCTTGCCATTCCTGCAGGGCTTTGCTTCTGCATGGCGGCTAATATTGTTACATCTTATGTTGTAATTTTTCTTGAAGGCTTCGGAATAACTCTTTCTTCCCCTGAAATAGCCAACCCCGAGGGAGCCTTCGGCTTCTTCCTCAGCGTAATGAGAGTTTCGGTTGTTGCTGCCCTTGTGGAAGAGCTTGCCTTCAGAGGCTGTTTAATGCAGCCGCTGAGAAAATTCGGCGATGGCTTTGCTGTGGCAATGGCTGCCTGCGCCTTCGGACTTATGCACGGAAATCTTATTCAGGCGCCCTTTGCCCTGATTTCAGGTCTGGGACTTGGCTATATTACGGTTAAATGCGGCTCAGTCTGGCCGGCTGTTGCGGTTCACGCAATTAATAACTTTATTTCCACCGTCGCTTCCTATGCTCTCGACAGTCAGATGGATGAAAAAGCAGTTAATCTTTTATATACTCTTTTTGTTTACGGAGTTGTTGCTGTCGGCGGATTTTGCGCTTTTCTGTTTTATATGAGGGCGAAAAGATATAACACCAACATTGCCCAAGACAGCGTCCTTCAGACTAAAGAAAAGGTTTCGGCATATATTCTCAATCCCACCATGCTCATTGCCATTGCGATAATGCTTTATTACACCTCTCAATATATTGCGGCGAGCTGATGAAAAGCGTTTATTTTATGAAAGAGGCGCTGAAGCTTGCCGAAGCTGCGGCGGCAAACGGCGAGGTTCCCGTCGGTGCGGTTATTGTTAAAAACGGAGAAATAATCGCACGGGGAAAAAATGAATGTGAAAAAGGAAAAAGCGCCGTTTTTCACGCTGAAATTCAGGCGATAAAAGAAGCGGGAGAGGCTCTTGGTGGATGGAGGCTTTCCGATTGCGAAATGTATGTTACTCTTGAGCCTTGTGCCATGTGTGCCGGGGCAATTATCAACAGCCGTCTTTCAACGGTGGTCTTCGGTGCTTACGACGAAAGGGCAGGAGCTTGCATAAGCAGGCTAAGCCTTTTTGAAGAGGGTCTCGGTCAGAAGGTTCAGCTAATCGGCGGCTTTATGGAAGAGGAATGTTCTTCTGTTCTTAAAAGATTTTTTGAAGAAAAACGAAGATAAAAGAGCTTTTTCAGGTTTATCACTCTGAAAAAGCTCTTTGTTTTGTTTGGGTTTATAGAATAAACCGCTGTTTTTTCACTTTCTTAATGTTTTAGACTCATAAATGTTAAAAGGTTTCTTCAAATTTTGTAATCTGAAGAAACCTTTATGTTGTTTAGGTTTATGCGGTCTGCGCTTTTTTTAGAAGCCTCAAGAGGCGAGGAAAAAAAGATGCAGAATAAGCAAACTGAGCAAAAATGAAGCTTCTGCTTCGTTTTTGGCTACCCGAAGGCGTACAAAGGTACGCCGAGAGGCGAAGTTTGCTTATAGCATGAACCATGATATTTTTACGATCTAAAAGTTTTAGACTTATAAATGTTAAAAAGGTTTCTCCAAATTTTGTAATCTGAAGAAACCTTTATGTTGTTCAGGTTTATGCGGTCTGCGCTTTTTTTACCGTCTCATTCGACTTTGCCGACCATACCGGCACCAAGCTTTGCAAAAATTGAATAAAGAAAATCATAAATCATTTTAAATAACTGTTCAATGGGACTCATAATATTACCTCCTGATAAAGTGTGTTAATATTATATATCGGAAAGTCAAACTTGTAAACAAAATTTTAACGAATTGTAACCAATAAAAACTTTTTTTATTTCAGAATTAATCATAGTTTACTTATTGAATATGTTTTTTGAATAATATATAATCACAAAAAAAGACCTGTTAAAAGGAGAGAAACAAAAATGGATAAAAATAAGCTTGCCAAAACTCCGCCTATGGGCTGGAACAGCTGGGACTGCTACGGTGCCGCAGTTAACGAAGAGCAGCTTCTGGGCAACGCCGAATATATCAGAGACAACCTGAAAGATCTGGGTTACAGCTATGTTGTTTGCGACATTCAGTGGTATGAACCGACAGCTCACTCAAATAACTATAACAGCTTTGCTGATTTGTGTATGGATGAGTTTTCCCGTCTTATTCCTGCAGAAAACCGCTTCCCTTCAAGTGCGGGCGGAAAGGGCTTTAAGCCCATTGCCGACAAAATTCACGCCATGGGTCTTAAATTCGGAATTCATATTTTAAGAGGAATTCCCCGCCAGGCTGTTCACAGAAATACGGCAATAAAGGGCTGCGACAAAACAGCAAGACAAATTGCCCACCCGTTTTCCGTCTGCTCCTGGAACACAGATATGTATGGTGTTCGCTCAAACGCCTCGGGAGCTCAGGAATATTATAACAGCCTTTTTGAGCTTTATGCCTCATGGGAGGTGGATTTTGTCAAGGTTGATGATATTGCAGTAACAGAATTCAGCCCGTGGAATCCATACAGCGCAAAAGATGAAATTGAAATGATCAGAAAAGCCATTGACTCTTGCGGAAGAGAAATGGTCCTGAGTCTTTCACCCGGCCCGGCACCTCTTGACAGGGCAGAGCATCTTAGCGAAAACGCAAACATGTGGCGCCTGACCGGCGACTTCTGGGATAAATGGGACAGACTTCGTTCAATGTTTGAGCGCTGCGAAAAGTGGCTGCCTTATGTGAAAGAAGGCTGCTGGCCTGATTGCGATATGCTTCCTTTGGGAAGAATTTCAAAAAACAGCTCTTATGAGGGCGACAAGGACCGCTATTGCGCTTTCAGCTTTGATGAACAAAAAACAATGTTTACTCTTTGGTGCATTTTCCGTTCGCCCTTGATTCTGGGCGGAGAGCTTCGGGAAAACCGCCCCTGCGACGAAGAGATTATAAAAAACAAAGAGTTGATTGACCTTAACCGCTTTTCAACAAATAACCGTCAGATAATAAGAAACGAAAAATTTGTTGTCTGGGCGTGCGTGGATAAAACCGGAAAAGATGTTGTTGCAATTTTCAATCTTTGCGACGAAGAAAGAAGTTTTGATATTGCCCTTGATTTCTGCGGAATTGAAAAGGGCTCCTCTGCCTTTGAGCTCTGGAAGAAAAAAGAAGAAAAAATCCTTGAAAACACTCTCAGCGTTAAGGTTGCTCCTCACGGCGTCTGGGTAGCAAGGATTGAGAGATGAAAGATTTAAACATTTTGCTTTCATAAAGGCTTTTTTAAAAACTTTTTTGAAAATTGCAAACGAGCAAAACACATAAAAAACGAAGAAAAACGAAGAAAATCAAAGCTTTGGAAATCTAAATTAAAAAAATCAAAATTAGCTATTGACAAAGCTTTTTTCCTGTGGTAATATAGCAAGGCAAATTTAAAGAATTAATGTTTGGAGGAAAAGTTATGTCAACTTATATGCCCAAAGCCGGCGACATCACTCGCAACTGGTATGTTATTGACGCAGCAGGTAAGCCTCTCGGTAAGGTTGCTGCAAAAGCCGCAGATCTTCTTCGCGGTAAGCATAAGCCCACATTTGCTCCTCACGCTGATTGCGGCGATCATGTTATCATCATCAACGCTGATAAGATCGTTCTCACAGGTAAGAAGCTTGATCAGAAAATGTATTATCATCACACAGGTTACATCGGTAACATGAAGAAGGTTAAATACAGCACTCTTCTCAAAAACAAGCCTGAATTCGTTATGACAAAGGCTGTTAAGGGAATGATTCCTGACACAGTAATTGGTCGTCAGGCTCTCACAAGACTTCGTGTATATGCCGGTGCTGAGCACACTCATGCAGCTCAGAAGCCCGTTGCTATCGAACTTTAATAGAAGGAGGAAACAGACATGTATGAAACAACACCGTTCTTCTATGGAACAGGCCGCAGAAAGAAATCAGTAGCAAGAGTTCGTGTTTACGCAGGAACAGGCAAAATTACTATCAACAACAGAGACATCGACGACTATTTTGGTCTTGAAACTCTTAAACTCATCGTTCGTCAGCCCCTCAACCTCACCGGAACAACCGAAAAGTTTGACATCGTTGTTCGCGTAACAGGCGGCGGCGTAACAGGTCAGGCAGGTGCTATCCGTCACGGTCTTTCAAGAGCTCTCGTTCAATACGATGAAGAACTCCGTGCTGAACTTAAGAAGGCAGGATTCCTCACTCGTGACCCAAGAATGAAGGAAAGAAAGAAATACGGTCTCAAAGGCGCTCGTCGTGCTCCCCAGTTCTCAAAGAGATAATCAGTATTATTTCGAAGATTACAAAAACCCCGAAACCATCACGGTTTTCGGGGTTGTTATCTTTTTTGTTTGTTGAGAGGTGTTAAGTCGGTGTCAGGTCAGATTAATTGTTCCTTCCGGACTCAGATTTCAAAAGCAATTTTGCCTTCGTTGCGTTTTCTGAAAAGCTCAAAAATCTTTTTAAGGTTCTTTTCGTTTTCAACGGGAAGATATTGGGCTTCGCCGCTTTCGTCTTCAACATATTCAAGAATAAGAACCTCGCCGTTTTCAATTTCGGCTTCTTCAAGAAGAACAACATAGCTTCGGTTTTTGAAATCGATCATGTCGAGAAGAACGAAGTTTACTGCTTTGCCTTTCTCATCAAAAAGAACAATGATTTCGGCTTCGTCTCCTTCTTCAATGTCGCTTTCATCTTCAAATGTATAGTTGGAAATATCAGCCTCAGCCTTTATTTCTTCTTTTCCCTTTGAGAAAAAATCAAAAAATCCCATAATAACTCCTTATTTGTTTGTGTGTTTTTTAATTGCTTCAAGTGAAGCGTCACTTATGCAATGCTCAATTTTGCAGGCATCGTTTGCTGCTGTTTCTTCATCAACGCCCAAAGAAATGAAAAAGCTTGTCAGAATTGTGTGGCGCTCATAGATTTTTCCGGCAACGGTGGAGCCTTTATCAGTTAAAAAGAGAAAGCCGCTTTTGTCAGAATAAACATAGTTTTCAGATTTTAAAAGGCTGATTGCTCTGCTGACACTGGGCTTTGAATAGCCAAGATAGTCGGCAACATCGATTGAACGAACGCAGCTGCTGCTTTTTGAAAGAACATAAATGGCTTCAAGATACATTTCGCCTGATTCGTGAATAGCCATGCTTTCACCTCCGAAATTTCAGTTAAATTATTTTAACATAAAAGAGAAAAAAATTCAACAGAAATGCCCTTTGTCGAAAAAACTTCAGGAATATGGAAAAAGAAGAAATATTTTATCGGAAAAAATCAAACATTTTCCCTTTTTGTGTCTTTACAATTAAGGTTTTTAGTGATAAAATGTACGGTGACAGTTTGCGTACTTTACAAACTGAACCTAAACTCAGTATATATTTTAAGGAGGATAAATTCTATGGCAAGAAAAACAAAAACCATGGACGGTAACAACGCTGCGGCTCACGTTTCTTATGCGTTCACCGAAGTTGCTGGTATTTACCCCATAACACCGTCCAGCCCTATGGCAGACTATGTTGATCAATGGTCAGCTCAGGGACTCAAAAACATTTTCGGAACAAAAGTTAAGGTTGTTGAAATGCAGTCAGAAGCCGGTGCTTCAGGTACTGTTCACGGCTCTCTTGCAGCCGGCGCTCTCACCACAACCTACACAGCATCTCAGGGTCTTCTTCTTATGATTCCCAACATGTATAAAATCGCCGGCGAGCTTCTTCCCAGCGTTTTCCATGTTTCAGCCCGTTGCGTAGCTTCTCATGCGCTCAATATTTTCGGTGACCATTCAGACGTTTATGCCTGCCGTCAGACAGGTTTCGCAATGCTTGCCGAAACAAACACTCAGGAAGTTATGGACCTTTCTGCTGTTGCTCATCTTGCAACAATCAAGAGCAGAGTTCCCTTCATCAACTTCTTTGACGGATTCCGTACTTCACACGAAATTCAGAAAATCGAAGTATGGGATTTTGATGACCTTAAAGATATGTGTGATATGGACGCTGTTGAAGCTTTCAGAAAGAGAGCTCTCAACCCCGAACGCCCCGTAATGCGCGGCTCACACGAAAACGACGACATCTTCTTCCAACACAGAGAAGCCTGCAACAAATATTATGATGCAGTTCCCGGCATTGTTGAAGAATACATGGGTAAGGTTAACGAAAAGCTCGGAACAAACTATCAGCTCTTCAACTACTACGGTGCTCCCGACGCTGAAAAAGTTATTGTTGCCATGGGTTCAGTTAACGACGTTGCTGAAGAAGTTATTGATTACCTCACCGCTAAGGGCGAAAAGGTTGGTCTTGTTAAGGTTCGTCTTTACAGACCCTTCTCAGCTAAACATCTTGCTGCTGCAATTCCTGCAACCTGCAAAAAAATTGCTGTTCTCGACAGAACAAAGGAACCCGGCTCTCTCGGCGAACCTCTTTATCTTGATGTTGTTGCTGCTCTTTCAGCTGAAGGCAGAACAGACATTAAGGTAATCGGCGGTCGCTACGGTCTCGGTTCAAAAGATACTCCTCCTTCAAGCATTTTTGCTGTATATAACGAGCTTTCAAAAGATGCTCCCAAACATCAGTTCACAATCGGTATTGTTGACGATGTTACAAACCTTTCACTTGCTGAAACAGAAGCTCCCAACACTGCCGCAGAAGGAACAATTGAATGTAAATTCTGGGGTCTTGGCGGCGACGGAACTGTTGGCGCAAACAAGAACTCAATCAAAATCATCGGTGACCATACAGACAAATATGTTCAGGCATATTTCCAGTATGACTCAAAGAAAACCGGTGGTATCACCATTTCTCACCTTCGTTTCGGCGACAAGCCCATCAAGAGCCCCTATTACATCAACAAGGCTGACTTCGTAGCCTGCCACAACCCCTCTTATGTTGACAAGGGCTTCAAAATGGTTAACGACGTTAAGCCCGGCGGCGTATTCCTCATTAACTGCCAGTGGAGCGACGAAGAGCTTGATAAGCACCTCAACGCTGAAGCAAAGAGATATATTGCTAAAAACAACATTCAGCTTTATACAGTTAACGCTATTGACCTTGCTGTTTCAGTTGGAATGGGCAAGAGAACAAACACAATTCTTCAGTCAGCTTTCTTCTCACTTGCAAAGGTTATGCCCGCTGAAGAAGCAGTTCAATATATGAAAGACGCTGCAACAAAATCCTATTCAAAGAAGGGTCAGGATATCGTTGACGCTAACCACAAGGCTATTGACGCCGGTGCAACTGCATTCCACAAGGTTGAAGTTCCTGCTTCATGGGCAGAGGCTGTTGACACCTCAGAGGTTGCTCTTTCAGAAGGTCCTGCAAAGCTTACTAAAATGGTTGACAACATTCTTAAGCCCGTTGGCAGTATGAATGGTTATTCACTCACCGTTTCAGACTTTGAAGACCACGTTGACGGAACCTTCGAACAGGGTGCATCTGCTTATGAAAAACGCGGCGTTGCAGTTCTCGTTCCTGAATGGGACAGCACAACCTGCGCAAAATGTAACAAATGTGCTTTTGTTTGCCCCCACGCAACAATCCGTCCCTTCGCTCTCAGTGAAGAAGAAGTTGCTGCTGCTCCCGCAAACATGAAAAAGGCTCCCAAACCCGTTGTTAAAACAAACTATACCTATACTCTTGCTGTTTCTCCCATGGATTGTATGGGTTGCGGCGTTTGTATCGGCGTATGTCCCACAAAATCTCTCAAGATGGTTGCTCGTGAGTCACAGCTCGACGAACAGAAGGTATTTGACTATTGCGTAGCTAATGTTACAGAAAAGCCTGAAACAACAGCTGTTATTAATGCAATTTCAAGCCAGTATAAGAAACCCCTTCTTGAGTTCTCAGGTTCATGTGCAGGTTGCGCAGAAACCTCTTATGCCCGTCTCATCACTCAGCTCTTCGGTGACAGAATGTATATTTCTAACGCAACAGGCTGTTCTTCAATCTGGGGCGGCCCCGCTGCAACATCACCCTATACCGTAAACGCAAAGGGTCACGGTCCTGCATGGGCAAACTCATTGTTTGAAGACAACGCTGAACACGGTCTCGGAATGTTCTATGGTCAGAAGGCCATCAGAGACAGACTTATTGACGAAGTTAAAGAAATCGCTGCTTCTGAAAAGGCAAGCGCAGACGTTAAGGCTGCTGCCGAGGCATACCTCGCTTCAACAGAGGACGGCGAAAAGAATACCGCTGCAACAGAAGCTCTTGTTGCTGCTATTGAAGCTGCAGGCGCAGACTGCGCTCTTTGCAAAGACGTTCTTGCAAACAAAGAATATCTTTCAAAGAAATCTGTTTGGATCTTCGGTGGCGACGGCTGGGCTTATGATATCGGTTACGGCGGACTTGACCACGTTCTCGCTTCAGGTCAGGACGTAAACGTTATGGTATTTGACACAGAAGTTTATTCAAACACCGGCGGACAGGCTTCCAAGGCTTCAAACATCGGTCAGGTTGCTCAGTTTGCTGCTGCAGGTAAAGAGATTGCAAAGAAATCTCTTGCCGAAATCGCAATGAGCTATGGTTATGTTTATGTTGCTCAGATCGCTATGGGTGCAGACATCAACCAGACTCTCAAGGCTATTCGTGAAGCTGAAGCATATAACGGTCCTTCACTTATCATCGGCTATTCACCCTGCGAAATGCACTCAATCAAGGGCGGCATGATGAACTGTCAGGAAGAAATGAAGAAGGCTGTTGAATGTGGCTACTGGAACCTTTATCGCTTCAATCCTGCTCTCAAGGCAGAAGGCAAGAATCCCTTCTCACTTGACTCAAAAGAACCCAACGCAGACTACCAGGCATTCATCAAGAATGAGGCCCGTTACACAAGACTTATGCGTGAGTTCCCCGAAAGAGCAGAAGTTCTCTTCAAGAAGAGCGAAGAAGCTTCCAAGGCAAGATATGAACATCTTCTCAAGCTCAAGGAGCTCTACGGAAACTAAAACAAAAAACAATAAATTTTCTACCGCTTTCCATTCGGAAGGCGGTAGTTTTTTATGTAAAGCAAAAAGATAAATCTCTACCAAAAAAATATAGAGATGAGAGGGGGGAGAGGGTTTCCCCCAAGGGAAAGTCGCGAAGTTCATTGGTGAACACTTCATTTTGCTGTTGGAAACCCCCGAGCGATTTTTATAAAAAGATACTTGACAAACTTTATTGACATTGATATAATACATATATGAAATTTAGATATGTAATTAGTGGTGATAATATGAAGCTGTTAATTGAAGAAAAATTTTCTGAAATTTATACGCATTTTAGGGAATTTCAGGAGAATAAAGAATATGAACCATATTGGAATAAATGCATGGAAGCTGTTTGTGACGCGCAGCTGCTGTCTCACATAGTGTTTTGCAACGATGTGTTTTGTATTCCGCCTGTTAAAACTTTTCTGACTTATTATAAAAATGATTTTATTGAGCTAACAGGTAAAAGTAACGCAGAGATTCCTCTCTTTGTAAAGAAGAGCATTGGTGCTTTTTGGGGTATGGTATTTAAGTTTTGTCTTGGATACAATGGACAAAAGAGTGTTTCTGTTTCAATGAACGAGTATTTTAAGGTAAAAACTGCTACCTATTTTATGAAAAGTGAGGGGTAAATATGGGTTACACAAGAAAGGAAATTCGAGATCTATGTGAAACCGCTTTTAAGAAAAAGAATACATTTTATAAAAAAGGTTTTGTCAACTATCGGGGAAGAACTTCTGACACAAAGGAGTATTACACAGAGGTTGTTGCTGAGTTTCTGTGTGAGAACATAAATGATTATGCAAATGGATTTGAAACCATTTCACGAAGAAGCTCTTATAAGGTGGAAGGACACGATGGAATATTTAATCCTCACTCTAACCGAGAGGAAGAAAAAATAGCCATGCTGATATTTAATCAAAGCAGGGAAAACGGAGCTTTTGATCTGATAGGTAAGATTGAGGATTATCAAACGCCTTTAAAATCAATTGAAGATGATGAAGTGGGGAAAATAGACCTTCTCTCTTTCGACGGTCAGGTTATGCGTATTCTGGAATTAAAAAAGCCGGATAGTAAGGAAACAATGTTGCGGTGCGTTTTAGAGGGATTCACCTATATGAAAATCGCAGATTGTTGCAAACTCATTTCTGATTTTGGGTATGATCCCCAAAATGTTGTAATAAAATCAAGTCCATTTGTTTTCTATGGCGGCGAGCAGCATAAGGAAATGTTGCAACAAAGACCCCATTTGAAAAAGTTGATGGCTTTGTTGGATAGTAAACCATATTACATTATTGAGAACAAAAAATATATTGTTGTGGAGGGCTAAAGAATGAGAGATTATTTTAAGAAAATTGAAAAAGAAACTTTGTTTGCCGGTGTGTTCGGGTTGGTTGCTCTTGTTGCAATTGCCTTTGAAATGTTCTTTGCCGGTTTTGATTCTTCTTCTGTTGCAGGTGCAATTAAGGATATAGCAGGAACGGTATTAGATGTTGTTATGCTTGTGATTGCACTTAATGTATTCAGACCTAAGAAGAAGGCAATCGGTGGTTTTGAAGAAAGATTCAATGAAGAAATGGAAAAGATTATTTCAAAATATAATCCTTTGATACAAAAAGATATTTCAGTAAAAGGTCGATATAATATAGCGGATGATATGGCTATTTTGTATCAGAACATTGATTGCAAATATCACAGATTGTTTGATTTTGACGGAAAGAGAGAGATTTCTTTTGTCGTTAGTAAAACCTTATTTATGGGAAAATCTAAAGATGATTTTTCTCAACAACAGAAAATTATTATTGATTCTGTTGCGGCCAAAGTAATCAATGAATATTCTGTTCTCAATGATAGGTATAAAGTAACACAGGATGGATTTAAGCTCACATTCAATCAGGAGTTAACAACTCCTGAAGACGCCGTAAAGGTAGCAGAAGTGATTGATAAAATTATTCTTCTTTACATAGTGGAATACAAAAAATAATGGAAATATATATTCACCGAGGACAGAATCAAATTGGTGGAAATATTGTTGAAATTTCTACTGATAGAACAAAAATACTGTTAGATGTTGGACTTGAGCTTGGAGATGATGAAGGTCAAGCCCTGCCGAAAATTCAGGGATTGTTTGACTTTGCCGGTTATGATGCAATTTTTATTTCGCACTATCACGGTGATCACCTCGGTCTCGCATACTACGCACATAAAGATATTCCTCTCTATATTGGGAAAGCCGGTTATAATATAATTAAGGAGTCAGATATCTATAAAAAGAAAAAAACGATTACACCGAAAGATTTTCTGAAGCATAAGCAGACGATTGTTGTTGGAGATATTTCGGTTACTCCTTATCTTTGCGATCACTCAGCTTTTGATAGCTATATGCTGTTTTGCGAAGCGGATGGTGAAACAGTTCTATATACCGGAGATTTTCGTTCCAATGGCAGAAAATCCTTTGACAAACTTCTGAAATCGTTACCTAAAAATGTGGATAAGTTATTGTGTGAAGGCACAACGCTGTCTCGTGGAAGCCATACCAATATCACAGAGGAAGAATTGGAAAAGAAGGCGACAGAATTGTTTCGTAATTCAGTCGGTCCCATTTTTGTTCTTCAAGCTTCTATGAATATTGACCGAATTGTAACAATGTATCGCGCAGCAAAACGAAGTGGCAGGATTTTCTTAGAAGAAGTTTATATGGCGAATATTGCAACTGCAGCAGGAACAAGCATACCTAATCCGAATTTTGAAGATGTATATGCTTTTATTACCACTGCGTCAAAATTCAAAGAACTTTCAAAGTATAAACATCGTGCAGGCAAGTTGTTTATATCACGAAAACCCTTTGTTATGTGTATAAGAAATTCCATGCTCCGATATCTTAAATCTCTTGCAAACAAGATGTCTTTTGAAGGAGGACTTCTTATCTATTCATTTTGGAGTGGATATCGCGAAACGGAAAGAATGAGAATTTTTCTGGCAGAGTGCGAAAAGTTAGGGTTGCAGGTTGTTACTTTGCATACCAGCGGACACGCAGATGAAAATACGATAAAGAAATTGATAGAAACTGTAAATCCAAAAGAGTTGATTCCGATTCACACGGAAAATGCTTATAGGTTTAGAGAAATTTTTCCCGATTTTTCATGGAAAAACAGTGAGGTTTAAAAATGGGAAACATGTTGATTTTTGCTTTCTTGTTGATCGGGCTGACAGTCTCATTTAAAAAAGTTACGGAATGGTTTCAGTATAACAAGAATATCAATATAATTCCTGCTGCGCTTATTGAAATGATAGCGGTAATTGTTTTTATGTTTAACTATGGAAGTGAATACACCGATGATGTTGTTTTGATGTGGCTCTCTGTTGTGCTTATTCTGGCAATTACAGTATTCAACGTGGTTAAATATGGAATAAAAGACGGTGTTTTGGCAAGTCTTGCAGAATTGGTTTTCAGCATATCTTCTGCAATCTTAGTTGCCTATATTCTCGTGACCGGCGGTAAGAAAGCACGCAAGAAATCAAGCTACAGAAGAAAGTAAAACAGAAAGAAGGATTTTTTCAAAAGTCCATTTGTAGGTTTTGTTTTCCCCAAGGGAAAGTCGCGAAGTTCATTGGGAAACACTTCATTATGATGCCTTGAAAATTCACACAATAAAAAATCAGCCATTGCAATTATAGCAATGGCTATTTTTATGAATTATATTTGCTCATAGCGTCGTCAATTTTTCCCTCAATAATCAGCTCAAGTGCGCTGCAGGCGTTGTCGCAACAAGAGCGAAGGTCTTTAAGCTCGCTGTTTGAAAAAGGCTTAAGTACCCAGTCTGCAAGGTCATAATCAGGGTGGGGCTTCTGACCGACGCCGATTTTTATCCGCGGAAATTCGTTGCTTGAAAGGTGATAAATAATGCTTTTAATTCCGTTGTGGCCGCCGTCTGAGCCTTTTCTTCTGATTCTCATTCTGCCGATATCCAGACTGACATCATCAAAAACAACAACAATTTTTTCCGGCGGAATTTTATAGAAGCTCGCTGCTTCTCTGACTGCTTCTCCGCTGAGATTCATAAAGGTTTGCGGCTTCATAAAAAGGCAACGGTGATCTTTGATTTTAACATCTGCAAGAAGTGCTTTGAATTTAAGCCGGTCGATTTTAAAGCTGTTTTTTTCAGCAAAAAGGTCAGCGCAGAGAAAGCCGGCGTTGTGCCTTGTGAATTCATATTTCTTTCCGGGGTTTCCAAGCCCCACTATCATGTATTCATAGGTGGCTGAATCGCTTTGAACTGTCTTTTTAAAAATCATTTTGTTTCTCGCTTTCAAGGGTTTACATATTTTTATAGGGCTTCTTTTCCTTTACCCAGTTTTCTTTGTTAACTTGTCTTGCTCTTGCAATTCCCAATGCATCTTCGGGAACATCCTGAGTGATGGTTGAACCTGCGGCGGTATAGGCAAAGTCGCCGACTTTAACGGGGGCAATGAGGTTGGTGTTGCAGCCGATAAAGGCGTTGTTTCCAACGGTTGTTCTGTGCTTTGCTTTTCCGTCGTAGTTAACGGTAACACAGCCACAGCCGAAGTTAACATTTTTTCCGACGTCGCTGTCGCCGATATATGTCAGGTGAGAAACCTTTGTGTCGCAGTCGATAGTTGAGTTTTTAACTTCAACAAAGTTGCCCAGGTGAACGCGGTCAGAAATTTCGCTTCCGGGTCTGATGTGAACAAAGGGTCCGATGTCTGCACCTTCGGCAATCTTGCTGTCGTATGCCTGAACGCTGTTTAAAGATGTACCTTCGCCTACCGAAACATTATAAAGCCATGTGTTCGGTCCGATGTGGCAATTTTTTGAAACACAGGTGTTTCCTGTTAAAACGCTTCCGGGAAGAATAACGCAGCCACTTTCGAGCCTGACGTTTTCACCAACAAAAATTCCGCTTTCTATGGGGAATAAAACGCCGTTTTCCTTGTGGCGCATGATGATTTCTTTTTGTTTTTCTGAGCTTAAAGAGGTGATTTCACCGACAATTTCTTTTCTCAAAATAAAAACCTCCATGGGTAATTTTGTTTGTTATATTATGCCAAGAAAGCTCAAAAGTTTCAAGTCTTTTTTTCTTTTTGTTAAGAAAGTCGGATTTAAGGTTATTTTAATAAAGTATTTTAAAAATAAATAATGACAGAACAGATATTTTATGATATAATAAATCGGTATATTTAATTTTCAGAAAAAACTAAGAAATATAGCAGAAAGGTCAAAATTTTTTGGTGTGAAATATGGATAAAAAAGTCGGTGACGAACAAAAAGAGCTTCTTATCGGAAGAAACGCTGTTTCAGAAGCTCTGAGAAGTTCAAGAGAAATTAACGCCGTTTATGTAACAAGAGGCGAAAAAAACGGCTCAATCGGAAGAATTCTTTCTGAATGCAAAGAAAAGAAGATTTTAATTAAAGAGGTTGACAAAAAGAAGCTTGATTTTATGTGCGGTCAGGGCAACCATCAGGGAATTGCCGCCCATGTTGCCGCCCATGAATACGCTGAGGTTGAAGATATTCTTGCCTTAGCCGAAGAAAGAAACGAGCCTCCCTTTGTTATTGTCTGCGACGAAATTGAAGACCCCCATAACCTCGGCGCAATAATCAGAACGGCTGAATGTGCCGGAGCTCACGGTGTAATCATTCCCAGAAGACACGGCGCGGCTTTAACCTGGGCTGTTGGAAAAGCAGC
Organism: Clostridia bacterium; assembly: GCA_017474045.1. Lineage (GTDB taxonomy): Bacteria > Bacillota > Clostridia > Oscillospirales > Acutalibacteraceae > UBA6857. The sequence goes on from JAFUHX010000013.1 coordinate 20,467, forward strand.
TGCAGGGGCACTTGAATATATGCCCGTTGCAAGAGTGGGCAACCTTGTTTCAACTCTTGAAGAGCTTAAAGAAAAAGGTCTTTGGGTCTATAGCGCAGATATGGATGGAAAACCCTGGTGTGAAACAGACTTTTCAGGCGGAGTTGCCCTTGTAATCGGCTCTGAGGGACGAGGCGTTTCAAGGCTTATTAAAGAAAAAAGTGATTTTGTTGTTTCGCTTCCCATGAAAGGAAAAATTTCTTCTCTTAACGCTTCTGTTGCGGGAGGAATTTTAATGTATGAGGTTTCGAGACAACGCCTTAAAAAATAAGTTAAAAAACAGACAGATTTTATAAAAATATTTTTTAGAAAGGATGCCCTTCAGGGCGGAGGAAAAACATGGCTGAGAATAAAAACGATCCTTCAAACCTTTATGACGAAGAGTTTATGAGAAAAAGAGAAGAGATGTTTGGTGCCGCTTCGGCAGCAGACGAAATTTCTTCAGGAAGAGAAGATGAGGACGATTCTTTTGACGAAAAAGATGAAGACGCTTTTAAAGAAGGCGGACTTTTTTCAAAGTTCAAGCGCTCTTCAAAAAACAAAAAGAAAAACAAGCATCATCAGGAGCCTGAACATGAAGAAAAAGAGGGCTATGATATTTTTGATCTTGAAATAGAGCCCAGAGAAAAAGCGGCTGAAAAGAAAGAGAAGACAGAAGCGAAAAAAGAAAAATCTTCAAAGACTGAAATTTCTCTTGAAGAAATGGCGGCAAGAGTTCTTGAAGAAGCTTTTGATTCAGGCGAAGACGACTTCGACCTTGAAAACGAAAACAAAGAGGTTCTCCTTTTCTTCGGTGATGAAGCGGAAAAAGAAGAAAAAGCAGAAAAAGAGTCTTTTGAAGCCCCGGAATTTTTCGATGAAATTGAAGAAGCTTCAGCTGATATTTCTGAGGAAGAAAAGGCTGAAGAAAAAGAAGCTGCTGAGGTTCAGAAAGACGGCGAAGAAGCTTTTGAGGTAACAGAGGCTGACACGGCTGAGGAAGAAAAGGCGGAAGAAGCTGAAGAAGAGCTTTCTGAAGCTGTTGAAAGCGAAAACAGTGCTGAAGTGAATTTTTCAAAAGAGGAAACAGCCGAAGAAGAAAGCGAAATGTTTTATATCGGTGAAGATCTTGACGACATAAATGCTCTTCTTGAATCTGTCGGAATTATGCCCTTAGGAAGCAATGATTCCAAAGAAAAAAAGGAAGAAGGAAAAAAAGAAGCTTCTTCTGCTTCAGATGAAGACGACAGCGACATGAAAATTGCTCAGCCAAAAAAATCCGGAGGTGTTGCCGCCAAGGCTGACGAAAAAACAAGACACTTCGGTTCACTTAAAACAAAATCGGCTTCTTCAGCCCAAGGAGAAAAAACCGAACAGCTTATTCTTGAAGGCTATGTTGACGAGGAGCCTTTTGAAAACACCTCTGAAGAAGAGGTTGAAGCTAACTTGAAATCAACCAGAAAAAGATTAATTGATAATTTCAGAGTTTTATCTAAATCAACGGAAGACAGAACCATTCTTGAAAGAGAAGGCGAAGGAAAGGCTGACTCAAGCATTACAGAAAATGTTGAGGTTGCCGAGGGCGAAGGAATTTTTGAGGCTATAGACAAGGCCGGAAAAAAGGTCGGTGCCTTCTTGAAAAAAGGCGAAAGAGTTGTTAAATCAGCTCAGCAAAAAGCAAAAAAAGAAAAGAAAAAAGAACAGATTATAAGCGTTCAGGCTCTTGGCAAAAAGGCTAAAGACCAGAGTCAGAAAAAGGTAAAGCAGCTGATTGCTTTGGTTGTTTTAACAGCTTTAATGATTCTTCTCGGACTTCTGAGCAAGGCTTATAACCCCGGCGGAGCTCTTGATTTCCTTTTTGGCTTCGGAGCCAGAACCTATAGCGCAATAAACCTTGTTTTAATGGCACTTTGCGTTGTTTTCTCCTTAGACGGCTTTAAGAAAACCGTTGAAGCCTTTAAAGAGCGTTATTTAGACGAAGGAGCCGGCGTTTTCTTTATTACTGTTTGCGCCGCAATTCAGACACTTGTTGCCTTAATCGGCGGACTCAACGAAGAAAAAGGCTTCACTCTTTACACCGCCTTTGCAGGCTTTTCAATGATTTGCTATCAATATGGTGAATTAAGCGGACTTTCTCTTCTTCAGAAAAATTTAAAAATGATTATGAGAGCCGGTTCTCTTTCGGGAATTCAAAGCGTTTCAAACAAGGCAGACTCTGCCGCTTTGGGTCAGGGAATGGACAAAAAGGGCGAACCCAACATTCTTTATGCTACTGATATGAACGTTCCGAAAAATGCTCTTTCTCTTTCTCAGAGCAAGGTTTCAGACGAAAAGTTCTATACTTTCAGCAGCGTTGCAATTATTCTGGCAGGCTTTGTTTTCAGTCTGGTTTTCAGTATTGTCAAAAAAGAAGCCTCTTCCTTTGCAACTGTTTTTGCAGGCTTTGTTTGCCTTTGTATGCCAATTGCACGAAAGGTGGTTATAACAAAGCTTCAGGAGGATGTTAACTTTTCTCTTGCCTCTCATGGCGGCGTTGTTATGGGCTTTGATGCCTGCGACAACGTTGGCAAAGCCAGCGCAATTGCCCTTGATTGCAGCGATGTTTTTGAGGCGGGCGTTTCAAAATTCAGAGTTGTTCCCGGAAGCAAAATGGCTCAGAGCGATGCCGTTGTTTTTGCGGCGGCAACACTTAAAGGAACCCGTTGCCTTTTATCCGGATGCTTTGATGATTTTATCAGAGAAAGCGGAATCAGACTTCCCGAGGCAGAAGACGTTCAATATGAAGAAAGACTTGGCTATTCAGCCTGGGTTGCCGCAAGAAAGGTTCTTGTGGGTAACAGAGAAATGCTTAAAGCTCACAGCATTGAATGTCCTTCAGAAGAAGACGAAAAACGCTATTCAAAGGGCAGACCTGTTTTATATGTTGTTGTTGAAGGCAAAATTGCCGCAACTTTCATCGTAAACTATGCCGCAACGGCTGAAACCAGAAAAAGCGTTCAGACCTTCAGCAAAACCGGCCTTGTTTTAATGCTTAACTCTGCTGAACCCTCTCTTGACGAAGCCTTTGCCGCAAAAAAACTCGGCGCAGACATAACCACAGTTAAAATTATCAGCTCTAAAGGCGGCGAAATTTTAACCGGCTATAAAAACAATCCCCTTATCAGAGAAGACAACGGACTTCTTTGCTCAAAAAAACAAAAAAGTCTTGTTCAGCTGGCTAACGCCGCCCATAATCTCTGTTTGGCTGAAAAGCTTGCGCTTGTTTTGGAAATAGTGGGAATTATTCTCGGTGTAGCTACACTTGTTTTCTGCGCAGCGATGAATGTTTCAGCCGCATTTGCTGTTTTAACCATTATCATTATGCAGAGCATCTGGGCTGTTGCGAACTATTATGTTTCAAAAACCAGACTTAAATAAAAATCGATTATTTATTTGAAGGTGGCGTTATAAATGAATAATATTATTACTGTTTCTTCGCTGAAAAAATCCTATGGCAGCAAGGTTGTTCTTGACGGAGTTGATTTTACTGCTCCTGCAGGTCAGATAATCGGGCTTCTCGGTCCTAACGGCTGCGGAAAAACAACCCTAATTAAAATTTTAACCGGTCTGATTAAAGACCATAGCGGAACGGTCAGAATCGACAACGAAGAGCCGGGTGCCTACACCAAGGGAATTGTTGCCTATCTTCCCGAAAAATCCTATCTTCCCGACTGGATGAGACCGGTTGACGCCATTGACTATTTTTCTTCGTTTTATAAAGATTTTGACAAGGCCAAGGCTGAGGAAATGGTTGTTAAATTTGGTCTTGATTCAAAACAGAAGCTCAAGACCATGTCTAAGGGTCAGCAGGAAAAGCTCAACCTTATTCTTGTAATGTGCCGTCAGGCAAGGCTCTATGTTCTTGATGAGCCCTTAGGCGGCGTTGACCCTGCCGCAAGAAGCGCAATTTTAGACCTTATTATGAATAACTACGCCAAAGACGCAACGGTTCTTCTTTCAACCCACCTGATTAACGATGTTGAATATATTTTTGACCGCGTTCTGATGATAAGTGGAGGAAAGCTTATTGTTGACTCTCATATCGACGAAATTCGCCAGAAGGGCAAAAGCGTTGAAGACGTTTTCAAGGAGGTATTCAGCTATGTTTGGTAAGCTTCTTAAATATGAAATCAAACATTCCTCAAGATATGTTTTGTCAATTTATATCTGTGCGGCTGCCGCCGCGGCATTCATGCTGCTGGGAATGCTTGCCAAAGTAACATGGATCAGCGTTTTAGGCTCCATTGTTTTATACACAGTGGGCTTTGCTGTTGTTATTATGACTCTCGTTTCAGTAATCAAGAATTTCTATGATTCCTTATATGGCGCTCAGGGCTATCTCAGCTTCACTCTTCCCGTAAAATGCTCAAGCCTTCTTTTTTCAAAGGTTGTTGTTTCGTTTTTCTGGATAATTCTTTCCTGCGTTGCTCTTGCGCTGATGTTCGTTTTGATTTTTCTTAACGCAAAAGCCCAGTCAGGTTCTTCATTCACCGGAATTTATGACGCGATGAAGATAAGCGGAATTTTAGATATGCTTCCCTCGGGGGCAATGATTGTTAAATTTTTAATTATCATGGGTGTTCTTGCCCTTCTCAATATTCTTGTTTTTGTTGGCTTTGTTTATTTTGCTGTTACTCTTGCCAACACAAGAGCCCTTCAGAAGCATCCGAAGCTTTTCGGCTTTTTGATTTTCGCCGGAACCTATGGGTTCTCAAATTCACTGAGCGCAAAGCTTACAACTTCAATTCCTCTTTCTGTTGAGATAACAACAGAAAAAGTCAGCATCGTTTTTTCTTCAATGGACAGCGCAGGTCAGGCTCTTGCCTCCTTCGGAATTGCAGGAACAATTTTTATGGCTCTTGTTGCAACCGGACTTCTTGTTGCAACCGGTTGGATTATGGAACACAAGGTTAATATAAAATAAAAGGTGATTTTTATGGCAATCAGAGAGATAGACGGCTTTTCGGAATGGCAGAACAGCCCCGAAATAACAGAAATAAACCGACTCAGCCCAAGAGCCTCTTTTATGTCTTTTGAAACGTTGGAAAAAGCTCTCAGGGGCGACAGGTTTTCTTCAGGAAGATGCTTCAGTCTTGACGGAGAATGGAAATTCAAACTTTTCAATAACTATAAAGACAAAATCATAAGCTTTGCAAGATGTGATTTTGACAGCTCCTCATGGGATAATATTGATGTTCCTTCAAGTTGGCAGATGAAGGGCTATGATAAAAATATCTACACAAACATTCAATATCCCTGGGAAGGAAACGAAAGGCTTCATCCGCCTCTTGCTCCAACGGAATATAACCCCGTAGGCTGCTATATCAAGAAGTTTGTTCTTCCTGAAAAGTTTTCTCAGGGAAGAGTTGTGATTTGCTTTGAAGGCGTTGAATCAGCCTTTTATCTCTATGTTAACGGCGAACGCTTCGGCTATGGCGAAACCAGCTTCAGAACAAGCGAGTTTGACATAACCGACCTTCTGAAAAGCGGCGAAAACACCATCGGTGTTGAAGTTTATCGCTGGTGCACCGGAAGCTGGCTTGAGGATCAGGATTTCTTCCGTCTTTCAGGAATTTTCAGAAGTGTATATCTTTACACTACCAAAGAGCAATATGTTTCAGATTTCTCTCTCGTTTCCGAACCCGACATAAAATTCAAAAGCGCCGAAATTAACGCAAAGCTTTGTCTCGGTGCGTCAGACAGCCACACCGAAGTTGAAATGACTGTTTATGACGCAAACGGCGACGTGGTTGCTTTTGATTCATATACTGCTCACAACGAAAAAACAATCAGCCTTAAAACAACCTTGCCCTTTGCAAGACTCTGGAGTGCAGAGCATCCTTATCTTTACACGGTTGTTTTCGCTCTGAGAAATGAAGCAGGAGAAACCTTTGAATATGTCAGCGGAAAAACCGGCTTCAGAAAAATCGAAATCAAAAACGGTGTTGTTTATTTCAACGAAAAAAGGCTTGTTTTAAAGGGAACTAACCGCCATGAGTTTTCTTATGACTGCGCAAGAGCAGTTTCAAAAGAGCTGATGATTTATGACATCAAGAAGATGAAGGCAAACAACATCAATGCCGTCAGAACATCTCATTATCCAAATGCTTCAGATTTTTATGATCTTTGCGATGAATACGGCCTTTATGTTATTGACGAAAATGACCTTGAAAGCCACGGAACAAGGTCTCAGCCCTTTGCAACAACACCCCTTCTTCCCGACAGTCTTGATTGTTGGACTCCTTCTTGCATGGACAGAATAACCTCTCTTTATGAAAGAGACAAAAACCATCCTTCAATTATTTGTTGGTCTTTGGGTAATGAATGCAGCGGCGGAAAAAACTTCAGAATAATGTATGACTATCTGAAGAGCAAGGACACAACAAGATTTGTTCATTATGAATCTATCTGGGATGATTTTGAAAACGACCGCCATGTTACCGATGTTTATTCAAAAATGTATGCAAAGCCCGAAGACTGCGAAGAAACAATGAAAAAATATAAAGACAAGCCCTTCATGCTTTGCGAATATTCACACGCTATGGGTAACTCTTGCGGCGGAAACGAAAAATATATTGACTTATTTGAAAAATATCCTCGTTTCCTCGGTGCTTTTGTCTGGGACTTTATTGACCAGGGAATTAAAACGCAAACAACCGACGGAAAAGAATATATAGGATATGGCGGAGATTTCGGTGATTTTCCAAATGACGGAAATTTCTGTGGTAACGGACTTCTGTTTGCCGACAGAAGCGACTCGCCGAAGCTTCTTGAAATGAAAAGGCTTTATCAGAACGTTAAGTTTGAAGAAATTGACGCCGAAAGAGGAAAAATCAAAATCACAAACTGCTTTATGTTTTCAAACCTTTCGGAATATAACTTCCATTGGCAACAGGTCAGCAAAAACAAGGTTATAAACAGCGGCGACCTGACTGTTGATGTTGCTCCCGGTGAAAGCAGAGTTATTGACCTGAAGCTTCAGAAAGAGATTTCAGGCGAATGGTATCTCAATGTTATAGCTGAGCTGCGCGACGCTTCAAAATGGGCTAAGGCAGGTCATGTTGTTGCCAAAAAGCAGTTTGTTATCAATGAATTTGAAAAGAAAAAAGCTTCATACAAAAAAGAAGAAATGTCTGCCGTAATTGAATACGGAACGCTCTATGTAACCGGCGGCGACCTGGAGGTCAGAATTTCAAGAAGAAATAACCGCCTTTATTCAATAAAAAAAGGCGGCGAAGAGCTTCTTTCGGCTCCCGTTATTCCTCAATTCTGGCGAGCTGAAACCGATAATGACCGCGGAAACCACATGGCTGTTCGTTGCGGCTGTTGGAAGAAGGCAGGAGAAGACGCTGAATTCCACATTTCCGAAATCAAAGAAAAAGGCAAAGAGGTAATTGTTAAAACAAGGTTTATTGTTCATACCTCTCCTCAGGCAACAGGTGAAATTACCTATGTTATTTCTTCCGGAGCTATTCATGTTGACTATAGCTTTTTTGCTCCCGAGGGATTGCCTGAAATTCCTCAGATTGCACTTTTATTCAATCTTAATCAAAGCTATTACGCTGCCGAGTATTTGGGAAGAGGTCCTCACGAAAACTATATTGACCGAAACAAAAGCGCAGATATCGGACTTTATAAAACCGAAATCAGCGAGCTTTATACACCTTATCTCAAGCCTCAGGAGCATGGAAACAGAACCGATGTTCGCTACGCAAAGCTTATCGGAACAAGAAGAAGCCTTCTTTTTGAAGCAGACAAATCAATGGAAATCAATATTTGCCGCTGGAACACAGATGAGCTTGAGAGAGCAAAGCATGGCTTTGAGCTTCCTGAAAACGACAAGCCCTTTGTAACTGTCAGCGCACGACAGATGGGTGTTGGCGGATATGACAGCTGGGGAGCAAGAACCCTTCCGGAATATGAAAATCAGTCGGGCAAAAAATATAGCCTGAGCTTTACAATTGTTCCGGCAGACAGATGAGAAACGGAGGAAATCTTTATGAAAAAAACACAAAGCAATCCCGTTGCGGCTCTTTGCGCCGTTACAACACTGATTATTCTTCAGTTCGCAGCAAGACACTGCATGAAAAAATATGGCAGACGCTCATAAGCTGAAAGAATAAAAAGAAAGGCAGGAGAGAGAAAAGAAATCAGGCGATTTAACTCTCTCCTTTTGTTTATAAAAATGGAAAAGAAAAACAGCAACAGAAAAGGAAAGGGCAACGGTTGCGCTTTATATAAAAAATGCGGCGGATGTCAGCTTCAGAACATGACCTATGAAGAGCAGTTAAGCTATAAACAGGCAACCTGCATAAAAACTCTGGGAAGATTTGGCTTTGTGGAAGAGATTATAGGAATGAAAAATCCCTATCACTACAGAAACAAGGTTCAAGCTGCCTTTGGGATGACCCGCGGCGGAAAAATAATTTCAGGGGTATATCAATCTTCAAGCCACAATATTGTTTTGGTTGATAGCTGCATGACTGAAGACGAAACCGCAGACAAGATTATTGTTGACATAAGAAAAATGCTGCCCTCGTTCAAGCTTTTTCCCTATAACGAAGACACGGGCAAGGGCTTTCTTCGCCATGTTCTTGTTAAAAGGGGCTTTTCAACCAATCAGGTTATGGTGGTTCTTGTAACCGGTTCTGCGCTTTTTCCGAAGAAGAATGAGTTTCTCAAAAAACTTCTTTCTCTTCACAGCGAAATCACAACAGTGGTCCAGAACATAAACGGCTCGAAAACCAGCCTTGTTTTAGGAGAAAGAGAAATTGTTCTTTACGGTGAGGGTTATATAGAAGATGTTCTTTGTTCAAAACGCTTCAGAATTTCTCCCAAGTCTTTTTATCAGATTAATCCCACGCAAACCGAGGTGCTTTATAAAACGGCGGTTGATTTTGCCGGACTAAGCGGAAAAGAAACAGTTCTTGATGCCTATTGCGGAATCGGAACAATCGGACTGGTTGCCGCTGAAAATGCAGGTCAGGTAATCGGCGTTGAGCTTAACGCTGACGCTGTGGCTGACGCAAAAATCAACGCAAGGCTGAACAAAACAAAAAATATCCGCTTTTTCTGCGCTGATGCCGGAAAATTCATGGTGGAGGCGGCAAAGGAAAACGAAAAAATCGACGTTGTTTTTATGGACCCGCCGAGAGCCGGCAGTGACCTGAATTTTTTAAGAAGCCTTGTTACCCTCGGACCCGAAAAGGTGGTTTATATCTCCTGCAACATTGAAACTCAGGCAAGAGATTTGTTGTATCTTTGCAAAAACGGCTATAAAGTCAAAAAAATTCAAGGCGTTGATATGTTTCCCCACACTAAGCATATAGAGACGGTTGTTCTTTTGTCCCAACGCAGACCGGACACACATATCGACATAAAGTTTGACCTTTCAGAGCTTGATATTACTGCCGCCGAAACAAAGGCAACATATCAGGAAATCAAGGATTATGTGCTTGATAAACACGGTCTTAAAGTGTCAAGTCTTTACATATCACAGGTTAAGGCTAAGTGTGGTATCATTGAAAGAGAGTGTTATAACAAGGGTGAAGGCAAAAGCCGAGTGCCGCAGTGTCCGAAAGAAAAAGAAAATGCTATAATGGATGCGTTAAAACATTTCAGAATGATATAATTTTATAAAATTTTCACCCCTCTGTGTGGTTTTATCCCAACAGAGGGGTATTTTCATTATGTACTAATATGATGATTTGAATATTTTTATTCTGGGTATTTTGTATATACGTTTTGCACAAATGCAATTGCCTAAAATTAGATGTTTTTACAAATTCGACTTATTCTTACTTTTTTTGTGTTACTTTTTTAGATATTTATAACTTATATTATACAGAACATAAAAAGGAGAAAAACTAATGAATTACAAGTATTTATCATCTATTCCCAAACCATTATTAAAAGATTTTATTAATAATAGAGTCATACCAATTATCGGAGCAGGTTTTTCCAAGAATGCAGATATACCTCAACATCTTTATATGCCCGATTGGAAAGAATTAGGTAGAATTGCAGCTAGTGAAATCCCTGACTATACATATGATAACGACGCTGTGGATGCACTTTCATACTATGAAGTATTATATTCTCGTGTTAAACTTGTAGAAATGCTTATGAAAGAACTTCATTTTGGAAAAATACAACCTAACAATACTCATAAAGCCTTTTGTGAATTATTCACAGGTACAATTTGTACAACAAACTTTGATTCGTTAATTGAAGATACAATGACTCAATTACATCGTCCTGTTTCGGTTGTTGTAACCAAAGATAGATTAACAATTGGTTGTAATGATGAAAGTAAAATTGTAAAATTACATGGTGATTTTAATCATCCTGAAAGAATGGTTATTACAGAACATGATTTTGATGTTTACTTGGATAAAAACCCAATTTTTGCAACATATATTGCAAATCTCTTCATTACAAATACTATGTTATTGATAGGGTATAGTTTGGATGATAATGATTTCAGATGTTTGTGGCAAATTATCAACAGTAGATTAGGCAATCTCTCGCAACCAGCTTATTGCTTAACCGTTGGCGCTTCTCCGGAATCTATAGCTAAATATAAACGGAGAAATATACGAGTTATAAATCTTGATGGTAATAAAGAAAATTACAAAACTATATTGTGTGACTTTTTCACTGAAATGAAAGATTATCTTGACAACGAAAAAGATAAGAGAATAAAAAGTACAGATGAAAGAATAAATGAACAAATGGTAATACCGGCAGAAGATAATAAGCTTTGCTTTTTGTCATGTGCTATGTCCCGCATTGCACAACTTTCAGATTTGATTTACCCTATATTAGGTGAATTGGGAATAACACCAATACGTATAGATGATATGTTGATGCCTGGAAATAATTGGGTTGATATTTCACGTGCAGCAATTAGAAAATCAAAAGCAGCGATAGTAGATTTATCTAAAGCTTCACCAAATGTAATGCTTGAATTCGAAATAATCAAATCGATGAAACAAGCTGATAATGTATTGCTGTTATGTGAAAAAGGAAAGGATTTACCTGTTTCATTAACAAACCAAGATGTTGTTTTTTATACATACGATGTTTCAGATGAATTGGTTAATCAAGCCTTTATTACCAGGTTCAAAGAATGGTGCTGCGCAACATTTTGCTGTGATATTACAGATAATAAAATCAGTACAAAACAAAAGTATTTCATAGAGGCATATAGATTGTTTGATAAAGGTGAATACTCAGCCTGTATTGTTTCTGCGTATTCTGAATTGGAATATATAATCAGATTAAATAGTAAGAATCTCAATGAAAAATATAAAAACACAAGTAGAAAAATGTTATCTCTCAGAGAATACTATTTTGAAGGTCATAAGAAAGCAGGAAACGAAGTTTATGGAATAATAGAACTTCGCAACAAAATTGTACATAACAGATATCAGGCCACAAAAAAAGAAGCGAGTGATTTTCTAAGATTTGTGGAGAAAGTGAAAGATGGTATAATTTGATTTTATTCAAAAGTAAATCATATAAATGATTAATTATCCAAAACTTTTTATTGGGAGGTTATAAATAGTGGATCAGAGCGCAATTTTATTTGAAGAAAATTATATATTTAGAAACTATAAATCAATAACTTCGAATAATGATGTAGCACTTACAGAGTTTGTAGCCAATGCTTGGGATGCCGGGGCTCATAATGTTGTTATTACAATTCCAACAGAAGAACATGAGAAAATCATTATTGAAGATGATGGCATAGGAATGAGTGATGAAGAATTTCGAAATAGATGGATGACACTAAACTATGATCGTCAAAAAAGGCAAGGGAAAGAAGTAACCTTCCCATGTGATGTTGAAAAATCAAAAAGAATTGCGTATGGAAGAAATGGTGTAGGAAGACATGGTATGTTGTGTTTTTCGGACACCTATACGGTTGAAACATGGAAGGATGGAATATGTAATATATATAATATTTCTATTTCTAAAGGTGAAGCACCATTTAAAATTATCAGCCATCTTGCTATGGAAAAAATTGGACATGGAACCAAATTGTATACCTTTGTAACTAGGCATTTGCCCGATGCAGATGCAATGACCGACATTTTGTCTGCTAGATTTTTATATGATCCAAATTTCTCGGTAAAAATAAATGATAAAAAGATTGATTTATCAGAACATAAGGGAGTCGTCTTTACAAAAGACTTTGTTACATCTGCAAATGCAAAACTAAGTATGATATGTATTGATTCCGAAAAAACAGCAGCAAAATCACAACAACATGGTATTGCTTTTTGGGTTTCAGGCAGATTGGTTGGGCAACCATCTTGGTCATACGGAAAAACAACTTTTCTTGATGGAAGATTTAGAGCAGCAAAAAGATATACAATTATTATAAAAACTGATGATCTTATTGATGATGTATTGCCAGATTGGAGTGGATTTGTAGATTCTGGCAACATGAAAAGTCACTACGAAAGTATAAAACAGGAAGTAGATTCCTTTATTAAATCAGTGATGAAGGATCATATTAATGAAATTAGATATGATGTTATAAGAGAATCACGAGATGATTTAGAACCACTAAATATTAAAGGAAAACGAACCATTGCAACTTTTATTGAGAAAATAACTGAATTAAATCCAATAATTACTCCAGATTATTTAAAAAGTTCAATTGATGCTTTGATTTCCATAGAAAAGGCGAGTAAAGGTGAAATGCTTTTGTCTCAACTGAGTCAAATGACTCCAGAGCAACTTGATAAATTAACAGACATACTGAATACATGGGATGTTGATGATATTGCAACTGTTATAGGGGAAATTGATAAAAGAGTAGTGGTTGTTGAAGCAATACAACGGTTATACAATGATAGAGCAACAGAAGAGTTGCACACGTTACATCCATTAGTACTCAATTCCAGATGGTTATTTGGACCACAGTATGATTCTCCAATGTTCGTTTCTAATTCAGCTTTAACAACAGTTATCAACAGTTTGTTTAACAAAGAAGACATAGATATTGATTCTATAGATAATCCTAAACGCAGACCGGATATTGTTTGTTTGAAAGATTTTTCTCTAAAAGCTGTTTGTACGGATAGGATAGATTTGACAGCAGGAGAAATAATGAAGCCCGATCAAGTTTTGATAGTGGAAGTAAAACGAGGTGGATTTGAAATTACAGACAAAGAGATCAATCAAATTGAATATTATGTAAGACAAATAAGAAAATCAGCAATTCTACATAGTTCGGCTACAATAGATGCATATATTGTTGGTGCAAAACTTGGAGATATTGATCAAGAGAAAGAAACAACAAGCGGTAGAATTCATGCGGTTACATATGGGCAATTAGTGGATACTGCAAATAGCAAATTGTTTAGATTGAGAGATACTTTACAAGAACACTATGACTTGATGGGTCAAGAAAGCATAGTAGAAAAAGCGTTAAAAGAATCCACTCAATTAAAAATGAAAATATAATTAAAAATAAGGAGATAAATTTATATGAGAATTAATCACAGTGATGCAATCGTTTTAGAAAGCATAGTAAGAAATGTTTTTAGCTGTAATCGCTCTGGTATGGGTGGTTACATAGATGCTGACCATTTTGAGTCGGAACCTTTTGATGCTGCACTCATTGCCCTTGCTCCATTATGGCAAAAAGGTGACTTTCATGAAATCGAAGATTTTTTGTTTAAATGGGAACACTCTTTGCGAAAAAATAGTGATGAAAACGTAAGTATTGAGAATTTCATAAATGAACTTGATGGCATTGTAACTGTTTTAATAAATAGATAATACAGCATTTACAATCCACACATTCGACAAGGCCTCCTTTAATTTGTACAATGAAGCTACAAAATTAAAGGAGGCTTTTTTTATGTCAAACAAAAATTCTATCAGTTACCGTCAGGTTGGCGACTATTTAATCCCTAACCTCATTATCCCGCCCGAAGAAGCAAGTATCACCCTCGGCAAATGGGGAATGATGCGCAAGAGCTATCTTGAAAAGCATAAGAAGGTGTTATTTACAACACTGCTTACCCAGGGTAAACTTTATCAGCACTGTGCCGAAATAGAAAATCAAGCACAAGATATGTTTGATGTTCTTATTGAGCAGATGAAAGAGGCTGAGGGCGTCACAGAGCAGCTGAAAGAGGAAAATCAGCTTGAGTGGGTGTGCCGTATGGGGAATATTGAGCAAAGAGCAAGAGAGGTTGTCTGTGCTGAGCTTATCTATAACTGAAAAAATCAGGGATATACGGCTTTTTCCGCATATCCCTGTGTTTACTTTTTCAGGCTTATGGTTACCACTTGTCTGCAGTGGGGGCATTTGATTTCAATAACTGCTTCATCTGCAGGGTGCTTTACGATGTCAAAGATGCGTTTTTGACATATCGGGCATTTTATTGTTTCCTTTGTGCTTGTCATTTCAACCTCCGTATTTCTTCATTATACACCAAATCCCCGAACGGTCAGTGTCCGGGGATTGGTGCTTTCATTAAGAAGTATAAACAGTTGGGTAAGATAGTTTTACGTTCTGTCGCCGATGCCGCGGAAAAGGCTGATAATTGTTTCGATAATATTCTTGATGAAATCAATTATGTTGTTGAAAATATTAATAATGGGATTGTCGCTGTCGCCTTCCGTAAGGTCACCGAGGTCACCGAAAATGTTATCAATATCAAGACCGCCGTTATCGTCAGCAGGCTCGTCTTTCTGATACATTGCCTCAACAAAGAGGTCATAGTCGGGCATTGTGAAGGTGATTTCTGTTGCCGTAAGGTCAGCTATACCAAGGTCAACCTCGTTGCCGCTTGCATCAGTAATTTTCCAGCCGAGGAAAGCAACACCGCCGAAGGTTGAAAGCTCAATTGTGTCACCGAGCGTTGCAATGGGTGTTCTTTCGTCGCCGTTGATTTTGTGGTTTACGGCTGACGGGTCGGCATAAGTGATGCTTCTTCTGATTTTTGCAGTTACAACCTTTTCAAAATCAACCATTGAATAGGGGTCATTTTCGGTGGGGTTGTAAACAACCTTGATGGTGTAATCACCTGTAGCGGGGATGGGATAATCAACGGACCATTCGTTATTGGCGCCTCCTGCCTTGATATCATCGGCAACAAGCTTTCCGTCAACAAAAACATCCAATGTTCCCTTAGCCTCGTGGCTGAGTTTTCCTTTGATTACGCCGTTTGTGCCCCATGAAGCTGTTGTCGTGATAATAACAGGCTCAATTGTGAGAATGAACTGAAGGTCTGTTACATTGTAGTTGCTGGTGCCACTATTGTAAGGTCTTACACGCACATTGTATGTGTTTGTGCCAACGGGAGCAACTGTTTTATAATCACCGGCTTCAAAGATGAGAGAGCCGACAATATCAACACCGCTGAGCTCATCATAATCTTTGATAAAAGCCTTAAGTGAATTGCCTAATAAGTCATTCTGGTTAAAGGTTGTGCCGTAGGGCAGTGTGAGTTCAGGAACAATTTCTTCACCGTTTTCGTTAACGAACTTGTAGTTACCTTTGGTAACGGTTACTACGGCTGTGCCTTCACAAGGAGCATACTTTTCAAGGTCATCGGGTGTGAAAATTACTTTAAGTGAGTATTCACCAACGGCAGGCTTTGTGGTACTTGTTGATTTGCGTGTAAAGGTACCGCTGACCTCTGTGTCGCCTGCCATAACCTTTCCGCCTTCAAACAACACTACCTCATTCCAAGCTGTGCCGTATTCTATTGTTGCTGTGGGAGCTTCAACTATTGTTGTTGCTTCTATGTTACTCTCAACTTCAATATAAACCGGAACTACAAAATCATTAAAATCATCTTCCGGTGCACTCGAAACAGCATCATAATATCCACTCTCAGTAACTACGAGGCTTGTATCCTTCCAGCTCCAAGATGCATTGCTGAGATATGTGTTTGAAGTAGGATTCTGAACATTATAAAGTCCACCGCCTGTTATTCTTATATCTGAAATTGCTGTTCCACTCGGCACTGCCTCTGTCGTTCTCGGATAATCGTTTTCTGCATCAATAAGAGCAACATCGGCTTTTTCAACTACTATTGTAAATTCATCTACAGTGATACGATTTTTATTAAATGATGTATATGCCTCTGTGTCATCAGGCAAAAAAGTGATGTTCAATCTTTTGACAACTGCTTCACCGGCATCATAAGCAACTGCATTTCTTACTACAAAATGTCCTGCAACCTGATTACCTGCAGCATCTACAACTACTTCATCGTCAGCAATTGTAAAGAGTTTATCCGGATAAGTTCCGGTGTAAAGCTTTACAGCACTAAGATCATTAACGGTTATCGTGGGAAGTGTCTGAATGTTTGAGGCGGTCAGAGTCTCTGCCGCCGCACTTGCATAAAACGGCACAACTGACAACATCATCATAAGTGCCAATAAGATTGATAATAATTTCTTTGTTTTCATATTTTTCTTCCTTTCTGTAATTTATATTGTCGGGTCGCTGTGGGCAACGATCCTTACAAAATCTGATTTTCGTTAAGTGGTAGGGGGCGACGCCCACGGCGCCCCACTTCTCATTTCATTTTCGCTCACCCTTGTGAGCCGCGGTGCATAAGTATCAGACCCCCTTTTAAATGCAGAATAAAAATTTCAATGTAATATGATTTTAAAACACTGCAAAAACAATTATCAACGGCAAAAACACAACTGCACATTTTAAAGACAAAACTGCACATTTTTACCGTCTTATAAGGTTTGACCGTTAACTTAAAGGTATGCTATAATAATCTTACAAGGGGGTGCAAAGCTATGAAAATTGCAATATGTGATGACGAAATAAAATATGTGGAAGAAACAAAAATAAAAGTTAAAAATATTCTTGCCGAGCAAAACATAAATGCGGAAATTGATTTGTATAACAGCAGTACCGATATCTATAACTGCGGAAAGTTTTATGATATTGCTTTTTTAGATATCGAAATGGAGCCTTATTCGGGAATTAAGGTTGCAGAAAAGCTGAAAGCAACAAATCCTTATATTGTGATTTTTATAGTTACCTCTTACGATGAATACCTTGATGATGCTATGGATCTGAATGTTTTCAGATATATAAAAAAGCCCCTTGATGAAAGGCGGCTGAAAGCAGGTGTGTGTAAAGCACTGGAAATGATAGACAACAATGTCATAACGTTTTTTCTCAAAAGCGGAAACAACTCGGTAAGTGTTATATCAGATGATATTATTTTTGTTGAAACTGTGGGAAGAACAACACGGGTTGTTACCGTTAAGGGCGAATATGTTTCTGAAAACAAGATGACATTCTGGAAAGAAAAGCTGTCAGCTTCCTTCTTCTTTCCCGTACACAAGAGCTTCATCATCAATATGAAGCATTTAACGGGATATAAAAGAGACACCGTAACCCTTTCAGAAACCTACAGTATTCCCGTAGCATACCGCAAGCAGGCAAAATTCAGAAGCTATTTCTTCAATTTTGTGGGAGGTCGCTGATATGAATACGGTAATAACCGCATTTTTATATATCGTTGAGTTTTTTATTGCAATTAACTGCTTTGACGATATTATGAATGAAAAAATCAGAAAAACATATACAGTTTTAATCGGTATAGTTCTTTATGCTTTTGCCTTCAGCGTTCACTTTATAAATGAACATCCGATACTGAACATGGCTATCTTTTTTTCTGTTAACTTCTTTTTTGCTTTTTTGTGTTTTGACTGCAAAGCACTAAAAGCAGCACTTCTGGCATTTTTTCTTACGGCAACTATGGTGAGCACCGAATTTATTTCAATGACAGCGCTTTCATACATTTACAACGGTGATATAAACACTTACAACCAAAATATTGCCACCTATACAACTGCTATACTTCTGAGCAAAACTCTGTATTTTTTAATAACAAAGCTGCTTGTTTATTTTGGCTTTGGTATAAGTGTAAGCAAAAAAATGAAAACACCACCCTTTCTTTTTCTGTTTCCGGTTTGTTCAATAGTGATTCTTGTTGCGTTTTGGACTATTTCTTCAAACTATGAGTTGACAGGAACGCTTGATATTGTAATAACTGTTTCCAGTGTTGCTATTTTGCTTGCGATAATCCTCACTTATGCTTTTTACGGTAAAACTACAAGAGAGCTTGACGAATTATATAAAGCTCAGCAAGAAGCTGAAAGAATCAATACAGATATTGCATATTATTCTATTCTTGATAAACAGAACGATAAGCTCAAAACCTTTATACACGATGAAAAAAATCACCTTACGGTTATAAAAAGC
The DNA here is from genome assembly GCA_017474045.1 of Clostridia bacterium. GTDB lineage: Bacteria > Bacillota > Clostridia > Oscillospirales > Acutalibacteraceae > UBA6857. The sequence goes on from JAFUHX010000013.1 coordinate 38,795, forward strand.
CTTGCCGATAACGAAGAGGTTAATGAATATATTGATAAGATTTACGGTGAAATCGCACACCATTCAATGTTCGGAAACACAAAAAACAAAATGCTTGACCTGATGATAAACAAATATCAGTATATTTGTGAAGCGGAAAGGATTGAGTTTTATGTGTCAATAAAAACAGCCAACCTATTATTTATTGAAAGTCCCGATTTAATTTCTATGCTTGGAAATCTTCTTGATAATGCCGTTGAAGCGGTGAAAAATTCAGCTGAAAGAAAAATTGATTTATCGATAAACAGAGTGAACGGTTTTGATATTTTAACCTGCACCAATTCCTGTGACACCTCACCGCAGGCAACAGGCAAAATTTTAAAGACAACAAAAAATGATGACGGAGTTCACGGGTTGGGTGTAAGGAGCATTAAGAGCGTTGTTAAAAAATATAAGGGCGACTTTGATTGGTCATACAACGAAAGCGCAAAAGAGTTTGCGGTGTATATAGCTTTCAGCGAAAAGCTTAATTAAAAGATATAAAAAAACAGCTACTAAAGTAGAAATCCTGAGGTAGCTGTAATAATTTTTGAAGTTTTTCTGATTTCAGGAACAATTTGCACCTTGCTGTATCGTTTAATATATAGAGAGATAGAAATTGCAGAAAAGCTCGGCTACAAAACGCACTCAGCGGTACTCAAACGGATAAGAAAAATCGGCAAAGCCTATGAGAAGTATGCAGGAGTTGATTACGGCTTTTCGGAAAAGAAAATAGTTTAATACACCTATTGAATGAAAATTTGATAGGTGTATTTTTTATGCCTGAAAGTCTGAATTTGGGTATATGAATACTGCGTCACATTTTATAATAACTGCCCCCCACAAATTAATTATGAAAGGAGGTTAACCTTATGACAGATTATGAATTCAATGTCAATTTTGACGATTACTGTTTCTGCGAAGAAGAAGGCACTTTCAAGGCTGTTCTTGATTTTGCACGCTACGGCAAAAAGAAAAATGTTATCGCATATTTCACTTTTGAAGACGGCAGAAAAATTATGGCATGTGCTTGGAACAATATGAGCTATCTCGGTTTGAACAGAATCCCCATTGGTACAGAGCTTTATCTTACTTTTGCCAAAAAGAAAAGTGACAGCTGTTATCTGCGAAATGTTGAATTCGCAGAATAATGTCCTACACCGTAACGAGCAGGGAACTTGTACGGCAAGTTCCAAATTTCTTTAGGGTCCCTTAATCCCTAAAATCTAATTGAAAGGAATGGTGATATGAACAAAACACCAAAAGCCAAAACACAAAGGCTTGAAATCAGGGTAACTCCTGAAAACAAAAAGAAGATTGAGAGCTATGCTTCTAAATGCGGATTAAGTACAACTGAATATGTAACAAAGAGAGCATTGGGATTTACGCCGAGGACGGTGTTGCCTGATGCTTTTTTTAATTTCTACGGGAAACTCTGTGAAATCTGCAATTATGAAATGACACCCGAAACTGAAGCAAAGCTACTCGCTCTCATTGATGAAATCCACAGCGAAATGCTTTCGACGAAAAAGGAGGTGCATAACTTATTGCTACCACAGGATTCTGGCCCGTAAAGAGCCGACTTAAAGAGGTAATTCAGTATGCTGAAAATCCTGACAAAACAATCGATAAAAAGTATCTCGATGAGGATTTATACCAAACTCTGCAATATGCCGAAAACGATAAGAAAACCGATGAGAAACTTTATGTATCTGCAATTAACTGTCCCGTGCAACGAGCATATGAGCACATGATGACAACTAAACTTCATTATGGAAAGTTTGGCGGTAATGTGGCGTATCATGGATTTCAGAGTTTCAAAGAAAATGAAGTAACACCCGAAGAATGTCACAGTATTGGCGTTGAAACAGCAAAACAAATGTGGGGCGCTGAATATGAGATTGTAGTTACAACACATCTTGATAAAAACCACCACCTGCACAATCACTTTGTTGTAAATTCTGTTTCTTTCAGAACAGGGAGAAAGTTTGAAAACCATATCTCTGACCATTACAAGCTCCGTGAAATTTCTGATGCTATCTGCAAGGAACGGGACAAATCCGTTCTTGAAAACGCACCGTTCTACGGTGGTGAAAAGAAAGCATATTGGATTCATAAACAAGGCAAGAAAACGCACAGGGATATGCTCAAAGAAGATATTGAGATTTGTCTTACCGTTGCCACAAGCTGGGATGAATTCAGAAGAGTTCTTGCAACTATGGGATATGAGGTTGATTACAGACGATTTACCATCAAAGCAAAGGATTGGGAAGGAGGCATCAGGGTTGCGAGCCTTGGCTATACAGTAGAAGGCATAGAGAAAAGATTTAACGAAACCTATTACAGCGGACATCACCTTGTTGATTGGAATAACTTCTTCTACGCAAGGCGCAGATACTTTCCTCTTGAATCAGTCCGAAAGAAATTGGAGTTCAGCATTGACCATGGTAAAAGACCTGAGGTTATTTATGTTGACACTTTGTTCTTACTGATAATCTTGGTATTTCAGTTGTTAAAGGAAATAGCAGATGCAATGCTCCTGACACCTGAAATGAGACACGCAGCAAAGGACATTAAACAATATGTGGCTGATTATCATTTCCTTACCGACAACCAAATTCACACTACTGATGATTTAACAGCAACCATTGAAGAAACACAGTTAAAGATTGCCGAGCTTGAAGAAAAGCGAAGCAAGGCGGATAACAAAAAACGAAGAGCTACCAATTTCAAAGACAAGGAAAGGTATAAAGCTCTGCGTAAGGAGATTACAAAAGAAATCACGCCTTTGAGAAATAAACTCAAGCAGGCGGAAGAAATTCTTGATAAATCTCCACATTTATATGAGCTCTTACAAAAAGAGCATCAATTAGAAATTAACAAAATTCGTAAAATAGAAAGGAGCCGATAATATGGCTATTAAACCAAAATCAAAAGCAACACCCTGTGATATTGAAGAAAACAATCCCACAAAAGAAACCTTATACGACAAAGTACTGAAAGCCCGCACAGAATATGTGTGGGCTAATAAAATACCCATTGAGTATTTGCGACCTTTTGAAAATCATCCCTACAAGGTAATTGACAATGAGGAAATGCAGAACCTTGTTGACAGTATCAATGAGCGAGGTATTCTCACACCTCTTACAGTCAGAAAAATATCCGGCACAGAATATGAAATCATTTCAGGTCACAGAAGGTTTTATGCGGCAAAGAAATTAGGCTTTGAAATGATACCCGCTTTTATTTATGAGCTCACTTATGAAGAGGCTGTTATAGCAATGGTTGATGCTAATTTGCAGAGAGAGCACGTTTTGCCTTCGGAAAAAGCTCACGCATACAAGATGAAACTTGAAGCAATTAAAAGTCAAGGTGAAAGGACAGACTTAACTTCCCGACAAGTTGTCGGGAAGTTAGAGAGTGCCGAACTTGTTTCAGAAACCGAAAGTGGCAGACAGGTACAAAGATATATTCGTCTTACAAATCTCATCCCAGAACTTCTTGACCTTGTTGACGAGGGAAAAATCGCTCTAACACCTGCTGTTGAGCTTTCTTATTTGAACGAAGTGGAACAAGCTGATTTGGTTGAAGAAATCCGTATCTGTGATGCTACTCCTAACTTATCTCAGGCTCAAAGGCTTCGTGCAATCAGCAGAGAGGAAGGTTTAACTCCTGAGCACATAGGTGAAATCTTGGCTGAGGAAAAGGCAAATCAGAAACCGACAGTAAAATTCTCTGTTGAACGCTTACAAAAGGTTGCTCCAAAGGTCAATGAAAGTGATCTTGAAAACTTTGTTATGAAAGCTTGTGAGCATTACTACAGATATCTTCAGCGACAGCGAAACAGGGATGCGAGGTGATGTGTATTGATTAGCAGAATTATAGATTTATATAAAGGTATAAAGGGTAAGTTTGTAAAAACGATAAGCAACATTAAAGGTGAATGTGCTTTCAACATCCCTGATGTTTCAACCTTCACCAAAGAACAGAAAATAGCATTTGACCAAATGATAGATTTCCTTGCAGATATGATTGAGAAATACGGTGACAAGATACCGAAAAGTGATACAGAAATCAGAAGCAAGAAAACAGCTTAAAAGCACTGTGAGGCAGGGTTATCCTGCCTCACACATTTGTCGAATATGCTAAAGAAAAATATAATCAAAATGAAAAATTACAAGGAGTTGAAAATATATGAAACGATTAAATTGCTATATCTATACCCGTGTTTCAACATCAATGCAGGTTGAGGGCTTCAGCCTTGATGCACAAAGAGAAAGGCTCCGTAAATATGCCGAGTATCAGGAAATGCATATTGCAGGTGAGTACAGTGATGAAGGTAAATCAGGTAAAAACATTGGCGGAAGACTTGAGTTTCAGAGAATGTTATCAGATATTGCAAGCGGTAAAGATAATATAGACTATGTGCTTGTTTTTAAACTGTCCCGCTTCGGAAGAAATGCCGCTGATGTTCTTTCATCTTTACAGATTATGCAAGACTACGGTGCAAATCTTATCTGCGTTGAGGATGGTATAGACAGTTCAAAAGATAGCGGTAAACTGATGATTTCCGTTTTATCTGCCGTTGCTGAAATTGAGCGTGAAAATATTCTTGTTCAGACAATGGAAGGCAGAAAACAAAAAGCAAGAGAAGGCAAATGGAACGGTGGCTTTGCACCTTACGGATATTATCTTGAAAAAGGTGAACTGAAAATTGCTGAAGATGAGGCAGAAACAATCAGATTTATTTTTGACAAGTACATTAACACCAACATGGGTGCTAACGGTATTGCAAAATATCTCAATCAACACGGCATAGCTAAAAAGCCAAGGCAGAACGGAACATTAGATACCTTTTCTGCACACTTCATAAAGTTGGTTATACAGAACCCTGTGTACTGCGGAAAGATAGCTTTTGGCAGACGAAAAACAGAAAAGATTAACGGCACCCGAAATGAATATCATATAGTCAAACAGGATACCTATCCTGTTTATGACGGCATTCATGAGGCTATTGTATCTGTTGAAGATTGGGAGTTAGCTCAACAGAAGCGTAAAAAGTTAGGTGTTAAACGGGAGAAGATATATAATCTCGATCACGAACATTTATTATCAGGATTGCTCCGCTGTCCTGTTTGCGGTGCGGCAATGTACGGTAACATTAACCGTAAGAAAAAGCCTGACGGTACAATCTACAAAGACCACTTTTATTATGCCTGTAAGCACCGAATGAAGGTTGATGGACACAAGTGTGATTATCACAGACAATGGAATCAGACTGTTGTAAACGGTGCTGTTGAAGAGGTAATTGAAAGGCTTGTATCTAACCCCGAATTTGAAAAGGCTTTGTGCGAAAAGATAAACACAAGAGTAAGTACAGAAGGTCTTGAAGAGGAACTTGCAGTATTCAAAAAGCAACTCAATCAGCTTGTAATGTCAAAAAGAAAACTTGCATCTCAAATGGATACCCTTGATGTAACTGACAGGCATTATGATAAAAAGTATCAGGATATGCAAAACAGACTTTATGATTTCTATGATGAGATAGAGGTTGTAGAGGAACAAATAACGGAATTACAGTCCCGTATAGCAAATATAAAAGAAGAAAAAATATCAGGTGAAAATGTCTATCTTTTTCTGCATTATTATGGTACAATGTACAAAGAGTTTACTGATGCTGAGAAAAAGAAGTTTCTCAATACCTTCATTGAGAGTGTTGAGATATTCAAAGAAGA
>JAFUHX010000014.1 GCA_017474045.1 Clostridia bacterium
ACTATTTCCACTACGGTTTTTAGAGCAAAAAAATCACCCGTAGTCAACGCAGACTTTGTCTGCGCTTTTGACGAAGGTTTGATTTTTTTGCGAACGTCAGCAAAAGTTCTTTTGTTACTTTTCTTCAAAGAAAAGTAATGCTGTCCGCAAGGACAAACGTGCGGTTACCTCTACGGCAGTTTTTTATGTAGAACAAAAAAAGATGCCTCATGGCACCTTTTATTCTGTATAAACCGAAACAATTTCACCAACATAAATTCTGTGGTAATCGCCCTGAGCATAGTTTTTCTCAATGGATTTGTCAAGAAAGCCTTCGGGAGACATATCCTGAAAAGCAATTTTCTTGCAAACAACAGTAATTCTGGCTTGTTCAAAGGTTGTTGTTTCGTCAATGAAAAGAGGAGTCAGACCTGTTTCTTTGGCTTTGTCAAAGTCTCTTCCGCTTTTTGTTCCGCAAAAAGAAAGAGCCTTTTTCCATTGGTCGCCATAAAAGCTGAGAGTAAATCTGTCGCTTTTTTCAATGAATTCATAGGTATATCTCTGGGGACGGACAAAAATGAAGCAAACGTCTCTGTTCCAGAGTTCACCCATTCCTCCCCAGCTTGCAGTCATGGTGTTAAAGCCCTTTTCATCTCCTGCGGTAATAAGAGCCCAGCTATCGTCAAAAAGCTTAACGGGGTTTTCTTTAAGTTCTTTAATGCTGATTTTTTTCATTTAAAACACCTCTTTTTATTTTATGTTAAACCGCCGTCAACGGTTATAATCTGACCTGTTATAAAAGAAGCACCTTCTCCGGCAAGAAAAAGGGCAAGAGAAGAAACATCTTCCGGCTTTCCGATTCTTCCCATGGGTGTTTCTTCAACAATGGCAGAAAGGTCTTCTTCTGAAAGATTTGAGTTCATCTTTGTGTCAATAAGTCCCGGTGCAATGCAGTTGACCGTAATATTGCTGGGGCCAACCTCTTTGGCAAGAGCCTTTGTAAAACCGGAAAGAGCAGCCTTTGAAGCGCTGTAATGAACCTCACAAGAGGCGCCGCAAACTCCCCACATTGAAGAAATGTTAATTATTCTTCCGCTTTTTCTTTTAATCATTTCGCCAAGGAGCTCTTTTGTCAGAAGCATGGCAGAAAGGCTGTTAACAGAAAAAATTTCTTTTGCCTTGCTGTTTTCAACAAGCTGAAAAAGATTTTGGTGAGCGATTCCGGCGTTATTGATTAAAACATCAACGCTGAGAAAGCTTTTTGCCTCTTCGGCAAGAAGCCTGATTTCTTCTTCTGAAGAAAAGTCGGCCTTTATTGCCTTTGCTTTTATGTGATATTTTTCTTCAAGCAAAGAGCAAAGCTTTTTTGCCTTCTCTTCGTTTTTAAAAAAGTGAGCAACAATGTCATAGCCTGCCTCGGCAAAGCTGTGGCAGAGAGCCTGACCGATTTCTCCTGAAGCACCTGTTATAACGGCTCCTTTATTCAAAAAAATCACCTCGAAAAATTCTTTCAAGGTGATTATACAAAATTAAACTGAAAGAGTCAAGAAAGCGTTATTTCGTCAGAACTCCGCCGTCTGAATAAAGAAGGAGAAGAATGTTGTCTTCCTGACCTGTCAGGCAGTTAATATAAATGAGAACCTGCTGCTCTTTTTTGTCTTTGCAAAGAAATTCATAGCAAAGGCTTTCTTTTCCGTTTTCAAGAGGAATAAGGGCTGTTTCAAAAGAAAGAACAGAAAGGTTTTCGGCAATTTTTTTCTTTGCTTCCTTTAGGCTGATTTTTCTTTCGGGAATTTCTCTTTCTCTGTGGTTCATGAGATATCCTCTTGCGTCAACTGCGGCAATTTTTCCGCTGTCGAGAGCAACGCTGACTTTAATCAGGTCACTATAGTGAATAATTCCGTTTTCAGAAAAGGCAAAGTTAACTGTGCAGATTCCGTCATAGGTGGCGTAGTAGCTTTCTCTCATGCTTTCATAACCGATTGAAGAGAGATAGCTCTTTGCTCTTTTAACAGCCTCTTTTTCGCTTATAGTGCTTTCAGCAGAATAAGCGGGGTTAGTCATATAACAAAGAAAGCCGCCCTGAGCTGTAATTCCCACCGATTTTTCTCCCCATGAAAAGCAATAGAGCTTAATCTGACCGTCTTCGTCGCTGTCTCTTCGAAGGTCAGAAACCTGAGTTTCAAGATATTTTGCCGCCTTTTTCTTTGCCTCTTCGGCAGTGATTTCGTCTTTGTTTTTAACAAAAACAGCCTCTCGTTTCAAAACAGCGTCAGCAAAAGGTCCGTCATAAATCAAGGTTGGATAATCTGTAACTGACTGCTGAATATCTGAAAAGCTGTTTGAAAAAAGCCGGCTTTCCTGTGCTTTATCAAGAGAAAGGTTGGAAAGGCTTTTTTCGAAAGAAACAGAGCTGTTATAATAGCCGTTTCTGATTTCGTTCAGCGCTTTTGAAAGACTCTCGCAATATTCATAAAGCGAAACAAGGCTTTCCCGCTGTTTTTCTGAAAGAACGGTTTTTCCCTCAGCCTTTGAGGCGGCTGAGGTGAAGTCGCCCACCTGAGAAAGAAATTTATAAATTTCGTCTGTTTCAATGTTTTCGTCTGTCAGCTGACCTAAGCTTATTTTAGCGCAGGAGGCACTTGTTGAAAGCTTCTGAGAAACATCAGAGAGCATATTTTTGCTGTTTAAATAACAGCTTTTTTTCAAAACCGTTGTCAGATTGTCAAGCTGTTCACAAAGCTCACCCAGGGCTCTTTCGTTTGAAACCGAAGCAATGAGCTTATAGTTATGGGCTTTAACGGCGCTGACGGCAAAGGCGGCGCAAAGCAAAACACAAAGGCAGGCAAGGAAAGAAATTATTTTAATATATTTTCTTTTATTCATAAAACTAAAACGGCAGGAAAAAACCTGCCGTCTCTCCTTTCTTCAGAAATAACTTGGGTTTTTGTTTATCATTTCCAAAGAAAAATTTTTTATTCAATATAAATAAGCGTTATAGAGCTTGTGGGTTGCGTTATAACGGGCATTATAGCTTTCGCAGCCGATAACAATTGTAATAATTGTTCGGTTGTTTTTTGTTGCCGCTGAAATAATTCCGGTGTATGTATCGTTAACCGTTCCGGTTTTCATTCCGTGAGCGTAGCGTGAATACCAATAGCTGTGAGAAGCAATCAGACCGTTGGTGGTGCTCCAGGACCTGCCTCTTCCCGTCAGCGCAGTAACATACTTATAGGGTGTTGAGGTGATTTTTTTAAGGGTGGGATTTTTCAGAACCCTCTGAGCCACAAGCATCAGGTCGTGAACGGTGGAATAGTGGTTATCAACGGGGTAGCCATGGGGATTTACGCAGTGAGTTCCTGTGGCACCGATGGACTTCATATATTTATTCATCAACGAAACGAAATAGTTTTTCGCTTCAACATAGCCCATGTTTTGCCTTCCTGAAACCTTTCTTGCAACATTGACGGCAATAGTATATGCCGCGTCGCCGCCTGAGGGAAGAAGAAGACCATAGAGCAAATCGCCCAGGCGGAATTTTTCGCCTCTGTAAATATCGCAGCGGCTTGAAAGAGCTTCAACAAGGTTGAGCTCGTTACCCACAACAATAACGTCGTCAAGCTCCATATATTTCAGCGCAACAAGGGCAGTAATAAGCTTTGTAATGCTTGCAGGATAGCAGCGCTTGTTGATGTTGTTTTCAAAAACAAAGCCTTTGTTTGTAACATCATAAACCGCCGCCATATAGTTAACAACGGGAGCAGTAACTTTAATTTTGGCCTTGGCTTTAAAGCCTTTATATTCAGCCGTAACCGTTGCTGTTCCCACTCCTGAGGCAAAAAGCCTGGAGTTTTTAACCTTGATAACGCTTGTGTCTGAAGAAGACCATTTTACCTTTGAGGTGTAGCTGTTGACCTTAACATCGGGGTATTCGCCTTTTCTGACCGTTGAGGGAAGAGTGATATTAATATTTCCTGTTTTTGCCTTGAGAAAGTCAGAATAGCCGCTGACGGATTTCTGATTTTCGTTAACAACACCTGCTCTGATTTTAATATATCTTGTTGCCTTTGGCGAATTGACCTTGCAGGTGAAGCTGGTTTCTTCGGTTGACCCAAGCTTTTTATATTTTCCGTTTTTGCTTTCGCTCATATAAACATAATATTTTGTGGCGAAAGGCGTTTTTTCCCATTGAACAGTTATTGTTGAGCCGTCTCTTGACTTTAAAACGGGAGCTGCCGGAGAAGAAGGCTTTGTGTAAAATCTTATTGCCTTTGTGTAGGCTGAGCTGTTGCCCTTTGATTTTGCAATAATTTTAACAGCATAGGAATTTTTGCTGTTTAAATTTTCAAGCCTTATCCATGTTTCTTTTGTTTTTCCGTAAAGGCTATATTTTTTCTCGGTGTTTTTCTTGTAATATACCCGATAGGTTTCGGCGTCGGAAACGGCAGACCATGAAATTCTGATTGCTTTTTCACTTGCGTTTTCAAAATTAACAGCCTTAATTGATTCAAGCTTTGTTTTCTGAGAAAAAACCTCGCTGTATTTTCCGAAAGACTTTTTTCCTTCTTTGTTTTTTGTGTATGCCCTGATTTTAAAGAAGTATTCCTTGTTTGCCTTCAGATTTTCAACTGTGTATGAAAGACCCTTAAGAGATTTGATTGATTCAAAATCTCCGTCGGAGTTCCGAAGATAAATTCTGTAGGCATAGGCTTTTTCAACCTTTTCCCAGGAAATCATAATCCCGTTTTCAGTTGAAGAAATTTCTTTGATTTCGGGGGCTTCAAGCTTTGCTGCAAAACCGCTTAAAGAAAAAAGAACGGAGAAAAGCGCAGTTACCAAAAGAGTCAAAAGAAGCTTTTTGAATTTAGTCATTTATATTCCTTCTTGTTTTTTAGTGATATTAGAGCTGAGAAATAAATCTCTCAAAGCCCTGACGGCCTTTTTCGTCGCGCTTATAAACGCCTGCGTGTTCAAGAACCTTGGCGAAAACAACACCGATTTCTTTTTTGAGAATATCCATGGTGTTTTCTTTTGTGAAGCAATAGTTATCTTTGAAAGAATCAAACCATTGAGCGTGCTTTTCAATTTCTTTGTTTTCAGAAATGTTTTCGCCTTCAAGAATTGCTTTTTCAAGAAGAGCCATTTCTTTTTTAAGGCGTGAGGGAAGAACGGCAAGGCCCATAACTTCAATTAAGCCAATGTTTTCTTTTTTAATGTTATGAAGCTCTGCGTGGGGATGATAAACGCCAAAGGGGTGCTCTTTTGTGGTAATATTGTTTCTTAAAACAAGGTCCATTTCAAAAAGGTCGCCGCGCTTTCTTGCAATGGGAGTAATTGTGTTATGTTTTTCGCCTTCGGTTTCTGAAAAAATGAAACATTCCTCGTCGCTGTAGCCTCTCCATGAAGAAAGAATTTTATCGGCAAGGTCACAGAGTCTGTCGGTGCTTTCTCCTGAAATTCTGATAACAGACATGGGCCACTTAACAATTCCGCAGGAAACATCTTCAAAGCCTTTAACAGAAAATTCTTTTTCAATGGGGGCCTTTGCCATGGCAAATTCATAGTGACCGCCCTGAAAATGCTCATGAGAAAGAATTGAGCCGCCAACAATGGGAAGGTCAGCGTTAGAGCCGATGAAATAATGGGGGAAGAGCTTAACAAAATCAAAAAGCTTTTTAAAGGCGCTCTTATCAATTTTCATCGGAGTGTGAATTTTGTTAAAAACAATGCAATGCTCGTTATAATAAACATAGGGTGAATATTGAAAACCCCATTGAGAATTATCTATTGTAATAGGCATTATTCTGTGGTTTTGTCTTGCGGGGTGGTTAATTCTTCCTGCATAGCCTTCATTTTCAACGCAGAGAAGACATTTCGGATAGCCGCTTTGCTTTGCAGTTTTGGCAATAGCAATTTCTTCAGGGGTTTTTTCGGGCTTTGAAAGGTTAACGGTGATATCCATTTCGCCATATTCGCTTTCGCTTTTCCATTTAAGGTCGCGCTTTATTCTGTAGCGGCGGATATAGTCGGTGTCGCAGCTGAATTTATAGTAAAAATCAGTTGCCTCAACAGGATTTTTTTCATAGAGAGAATAGAATTTCTTTGAAACAAAAGAGGGCGCAGGAACAAAAACACTCATAAGCTTTGTGTCAAAAAGGTCTCGGCTTGTGGTGTCGTTTTTAATAATACCCTTTTCAGCGGCGTAATCAAGAATTTCGCAAAGAGTGCTTTCAAGGTCAACCTCTTTGATTTTTTCGGCGCTCTCTTCATATTCATCAAGACAAAGAAGCTCTAAAATTCTGTTTGTTGAATAGATTCTGTCGCCTTCTTCAATAAGGCCGCAGTTTATTGCATAAGAAACAAGTTTTTTGATAGCTTGATTAATCATAATAAAAACATCCCTTCGAAATAGTTATATTTAATAATACACCTTAAAGCCTGGCAAAATCAATGTTTTCTCTTAAATTTGTGGCAGTTTTCTTGTTTTTGAATAGAATGAAATGAAAATAAGGAGAGTGATTTAATATGAGCATAAAAACTTTTATGGGTGCCAACACTCCGTGGGGCTTTTCTTCGCTTTTTGATGAGCTTCATAATCCCTATAAAGATGAAAGATTATATATTATAAAAGGCGGCGCAGGAACGGGAAAATCTTCTCTGATGAAAAAAATTGCAAAAAGCGCCGAAGAAGCGGGTTATGAAACAGAAAAAGTTTATTGCTCAAGCGATCCCCAAAGTCTTGACGGACTGATTATTCCCGAGCTTGATTTTTCAATCGCAGACGGAACTGCACCTCATGTTATTGAACCACGCTTTCCCGGTGCCTCAGAAAATATTATTAATATGGGTCAATTCTGGAACGAAAAAGAGCTTTTTGAAAAACGAAAAGAAATCAAAGCCCTCTCTGTTGAAAACTCAATGTATCACAGAAGCAGCGAAAGACTTCTTTTTTCAGCAGGGACATTAAAAGGCGAAATCAGCCGCTTGTTTGCTTCAAAAATCAACAAAGAAAAAATTGAAAGCTATGCTGTTCGCTTTGCCTCAAGAGAAACTCCCAAAAAGAAAAATTCTCCGCCGGGAAAAAAGAAAAGACGCTATCTCAGCGCCATAACACCAAAAGGAAAAATCTTTTTTGATGAAACAGTTGAAACTCTTTGCTCAAGAATTATTGCCGTCAGAGATGACTACGGTGAAGTGGGCAGCTTTTTGTGTGAAAGAATAGGCGAGCTGGCGGTAAAAAACGGCTATGAGGTAATTTTCTGCCTTTGTCCGATGAAAAAAGGCGTTTCAGAACACATAATAATTCCTGAAATCGCTTTGGGAATTATAACAGTTAACGCTTGCCATGAAATTAATCTCTCAGCCGACAGAGTTATTCACGCCGAAAGGTTTCTCACTGCCTCAATTCAGAAGGAAAACAAAAACAAGCTTCTTTGGAGCAGAACGATTTCCGAAGAGCTTATTGATGAAGCTGTTTTATATCTGAAAAAGGCGAAGCAAACCCATGACCGCCTTGAAAAGCTATATATTGAGTCTATGGATTTTGAAAAGGTAAACGCCTTTGAAGAAGAATTCATATCCCGCCTCATTCAAAAATAAAATTTCAGCTCTCCTGAGCAACAGCGGTCGCAAGGCGACACCGCTGGCCGCTTTAAACTGCGGACAAAAATTAATAGCGTTGCCGAGCAACAGCGTAAAAGCTAACCCGCAAGCAAACTCTTTTCCACAAAAAACCCACCTAAACATCCAAAGCAAAAACCGCAACCACAGGGCAACGGCTGTTACACTTAGAACGGCTGTTGAAAAGCAGAACTATGTCTAAAGAGATATATAAACAGAAGTCTCCGCGGCAGTTGCCCCCAACGGAAGATGAAAAGGAAGAACCTTTCTGTTTCCACCACGGTTTTTAGAGCAAAAAAATCACCCGTAGTCAACGCAGACCTTGTCTGCGCTTTTGACGAAGGGTTGATTTTTTTGTGAACGTCAGCAAAAGTTCTTTTGTTACTTTTCTTTGAAGAAAAGTAATGCAGTCCGCAAGGACAAACGTGCGGTTACCTCTACGGCAGTTTTTTATGTAGAACAAAAAAGAAAAGCACTATCCAAAAGCAAACAGCCGATGTTTACTGAACACCGGCTGCTCTGTTTTTAATTTGTTATTTAAGAAGATTTCGATACATCTTGATGTATTCGTTGGCGCTCTTGCCCCAGCTGTTGTCACATTCCATTGCTCTGACAATAAGCTCATTCCAATGGTCTTTGTTGTAATAAGCCTCAATACCTCTCTTGATAGCGTCAAGCATATCGTGAGCATTATAGGTTTTGAAGGTGAAGCCATTGCCTTTTCCGTCGCCGCTGTCAGTAATGCTGTCGTGAAGACCGCCTGTTTCTCTGACAATGGGAATGGTTCCGTATCTGAGAGCCACCATTTGAGAAAGTCCGCAGGGTTCACTTTTTGAGGGCATGAGGAAAAGGTCAGCGCCGGCATAAATCTGTCTTGCAAGCTCGGGAACAAAGCCGATTCTTGCGGCAATTTTTGAAGGATATCTTGCCTTCAGCTCGTTGAAATAGTTTTCATATTGCCAGTCGCCTGAGCCGAGAATAGCAACCTGAACATCGGTGGTTGAAAGGAATTCATCAAAAATACCTTTAATCAGGTCAAGGCCCTTGTGAGAAACCAGTCTTGAAACAATACCGATAAGGGGAACATCGGCTCTGACGGGAAGACCCATTTGTTCCTGAAGGTTTTTCTTGTTATATTTCTTTCCTCCCACATAGTGGTCAACATCGAAATTATCAAAAATAAACTGATCAGTTTCGGGATTATAGTTTTCAACGTCAATACCGTTAAGAATACCGCAAAGCTTCCATTGTCTCTGGCGAAGAATGGTGTCAAGGCCGTGGCTGTACCATGGGTCAAGAATTTCGTTTGCATAAGAGGGAGAAACCGTTGAAACCATGTCGGCGCACTCAATAGCACCCTTCATGAAGTTAACGTCACCGTCATATTCAAGAATATGGGCGTCTTCGTCCTTCAGACCGACAACATCGCCGATAAGATCCATTCCATAGGTACCCTGATATTGAATGTTGTGAATGGTGAAAACAGTTTTAATTCCCTGATACCATGGGTCTTTGGCATACATTGTTGTGTAGAAAACGGGAGTCAGAGCGCTTTGCCAGTCGTTGCAGTGGATAATATCGGGCTTGAAATCAATATAGGGAAGAATTTCAAGAACTGCTCTTGAAAAGAAGGTAAAGCGTTCTGCATCGTCAAAATGACCATAGATTGTGTCTCTTTTAAAATAATATTGGTTATCAATGAAATAATAGATAACGCCTTTGTGTTTAGCCTGAAAAATTCCGCAATATTGTCTTCTCCATGCAACAGGAACAGAAATGCTTGTGATGAATGTTATGGTGTCTTTAAGCTCTTGTTTAATTGTGTCATAAAGAGGCATAACAACACGGCAGCCAATCAGTCTTTTTCTGAGAGCCTGAGGAAGTGAGCCGGCAACATCGCCTAATCCGCCGCTGGCCATATAGGGAAGGGCTTCGCTTGATACATATAAAACTTTCATTTGAAAAATCACCGTCCTTGAGATGTGGGTTATTAGAGGGGCTGAAAATTAAACCGTAATATTCTTTCCGATATAAAGCGGATAAGTGGGAGCGCCTGAAAGCTCTCTGTTGGGCTTAACAACAACTTCTTTGTCAAGAATTGCGCAGTTGATTTTTGAGCCTTGGCTGATATAGGTATCCTGCATGATAACAGAATCTTTAACAACAGCACCCTCAGCAACATAAACGCCTCTGAAAAGAATACTGTTTTCAACTGTACCCTTGATAATGCAGCCGTCAGCAATAAGAGAATTTCCTGCTTTTGAGCAAATTCCGTAAACTGCGGGAACATCGTCTCTGACCTTTGTGTAAATTGTTCTTTCGCGGTTGAAAAGCTCTTTATATGAACCGTTAACAAGACCCATGCTGATGTCATAATAAGACTGAAGGCTGTCAATGGTCATGGCGTATTCTTCAACCTTGTGGCCTCTGATATAAAGAGAGTCAAGGTTTCTGGCAATAATGTCTCTTTCAAAGCTGGTGTAGCCCATTGAAACAGCGCCGTCAATAAGTCTTTCAAGAAGAACTCTTCTAATAACAAGAATGTTAAGAGAATAGTTAACGGCTGTGTCTTTTGTGTCAGCGGTTTCAAGCTTAACAATTTTGTCGCCCTCAAGCTCAAAGGTCATAAGGTTTGAAAGCTTGGGTCTGACGCCTCTTTTATAAGCGATTGTTATGTCTGCTCCGCTTTCAATGTGGTCGTCAATAATCTTTCCGTAATCAAGGTTACAAACAACGTTGCAGTCGGCGAAAATAACATATTCTTTTCCGCCTCTTGAAATATAGTTCATCATGTTGGCAATGGCGTCAATTCTTCCGCTAAACATTCCGCCGGCGTTGCCTTTTCCGATAAGGCTGAAGGGAGGAAGAAGAGTAATTCCTTCGCGTTTTCTTGAAAGATCCCAGGGCTTGCCTGAGCCTAAGTGGTCCATGAGTGACTGATAGTTGCTCTTAGTGCTGATTCCCACCTTGCTGATTCCGCAGTTTACCATGTCTGAAAGAATGAAGTCAATAAGTCTGTAGCGGCCTGCAAAGGGAACAGAGCCCATCGTTCTGACGCTGGTGAGTTCGCTGATGTTTTCATCATAGGTGTTTGAAAAAATAATTCCGAGAACGCTTGAAGCTTTCATTATTGCTCATCTCCTTTCAGGTCTTCGTCAACCATAGCTTTTGCGGCAACCTTTGCGCCGTTTCCGATTGTAACTTTTTCGCCGATAACGGCAATTCCCCAATCTTCAAGGTTGGCGATTGTTTCGGGGCTTTCGCCAACATGGGCGCCGCCTTCAATAACTGCGTTTTCAGCAACGATTGCGTATTCAACGACCGCGCCCTTTTTAACAACAGTTCCGGGCATTACGATTGAATATCTGACTGTTGCGCCTTCTTCAACTGTAACGTTTGAGAAAAGAACGGAATAGTCAATGTCGCCTTCAATTTCGCAACCTTCAGAAATCATTGAGTTTTCAACCTTAGCCTTGTTGCTGATGTAATGAGGGGGAGCGTCAGCTGTTTTTGAATAAATTTTCCAGCTGTTGTCTGAAAGGTCAAGGTCAACCTTTGGATTAAGAAGGTCAAGGTTTGCTTCCCAGAGAGACTCAATTGTTCCAACGTCTTTCCAATAGCCGTCAAACTGATAGGCAAACATTCTTTCTCCGGCTTCGTGCATTGCAGGAATAACATCATGTCCGAAGTCGTTGCCTGAGCCTTCCTTGGCTTCGTCGTCAATAAGATATTGACGAAGCTTTTTCCAGGTGAAAATATAAACACCCATTGAAGCCTTGTTGCTTCTTGGATTTTTCGGTTTTTCTTCAAATTCAGTAATTGCTCCGTCGTCGTTAACAAACATAAGACCGAAGCGGGAAGCCTCTTCCCAGGGTACTTCAAGCATGGCGATTGTGCAGGCAGCTTCCTTTTCCTTGTGGAATTTCAGCATTTTTGCATAGTCCATTTTGTAAATATGGTCGCCGGAGAGAACAGCAACATATTCGGGGTTATATCTGTCAATAAAGTTGATGTTCTGATAAATAGCGTTGGCTGTTCCTTTGTACCATTGAGTTCCCTTAATCTGCTGATAGGGAGAAAGAATGTGAACACCGCCATATATTCTGTCTAAGTCCCAGGCTGCGCCGTTTCCGATGTAGTCATTAAGCTCAAGGGGCTGATATTGGGTGAGAACACCAACGGTTTCAATTCCCGAGTTAATGCAGTTGGAAAGGGGGAAGTCAATAATTCGATATTTTCCGCCGTAGGGAACTGCGGGCTTTGCAATGTTTTTAGTGAGTATTCCAAGTCTGCTTCCCTGTCCGCCGGCAAGGAGCATTGCGAGGCACTCAATTTTTTTGGCCATAATAAAATCTTCCTTTCTGAATTTTATTTTTTAATTAAAGGCTTTCGCCGTCAGTTTTGAGTTGTTTTTTTGAAGGCGCCTTTTTCTTGTGCTTAAGATAAATTGCGCTGAGACCGGGAAGGTCAAGGGTAATGCTGTTTTCAAAGCCGTGCATTGCAATCTTCTTTGAAGTAACCTTTGTTTTTGTTCCTCTTCCTTTACCGCCGAATTTTTCGCTGTCGGAGTTGAGAATAACCTCATAAATTCCTTCTTTTTCAACACCGAAGGAATATTTTTCTCTTGAAACGGGAGTGAAGTTACAAACACAAACAATTTCTTCGCCCTTTTTGTCAATTCGTCTGAAAGCAATTACGCTGTTGTTGTTGTCGTCGCTGACGCACCATGAGAAGCCTTCCCAGCTATAATCAATTTCCCAGAAAGCAGGATATTTTTTATAGATTCGGTTAAGCTCTTTGAAATATGCCTGAATCTGACGGTGCTTTTCAAAATCAAGAAGCAGCCAGTCAAGACCTTCGTCATAGCGCCATTCAATAAACTGACCGATTTCAGTACCCATAAAGGTAAGCTTCTTTCCCGGGTGCGCCATCATGTAGCCCATGAAAGAGCGAACTCCGCTGAACTTATCGTCATATTCGCCGGGCATTTTGTTGACCAACGAGCATTTTCCGTGAACAACCTCGTCATGAGAAATGGGAAGAACAAAGTTTTCAGAAAAAGCATAGAAGAAAGAGAAGGTCAGAAGGTTATGGTTAAACTTTCTTGAAAGACCGTCCATTGAAAAATAGCGAAGAGCGTCATTCATCCAGCCCATATTCCATTTGAAGTTGAAGCCGAGACCGCCGATGTCGGTGGGCTTTGAAACAAGGGGCCAGGCTGTGCTTTCTTCGGCAATCATGAGGGCATGGGGGAAATCATGAAAAATTGCCTGATTGAGCGTTTGAATGAACTCAACGGCTTCAAGGTTTTCGTTTCCGCCGTTTTTGTTTGCCACCCATTCTCCGTCTTTTCTTCCGTAGTCAAGATAGAGCATTGAAGCAACCGCGTCAACACGAAGACCGTCGATGTGATAAACATCAAACCAGAAGGTTGCGGAGCTTATGAGGAAAGAAACAATTTCTTTTCTTCCGTAGTCAAAAACCTTTGTTCCCCAATCCATGTGTTCGCCTTTTCTTGGGTCGGGATATTCATAAAGGGGCTTACCGTCGAAATCGGCAAGACCGTGGGCATCCTTCGGAAAGTGAGCAGGTACCCAGTCAAGAATAACGCTGATTCCTTTCTGATGGCAGCAGTCAACAAAATACATAAAGTCATGAGGCGTTCCGAAGCGTGAGGTTGCAGCAAAATAGCCTGTTACCTGATAGCCCCAGGAGCCGTCAAAGGGATATTCGGAAAGGGGCATAAGCTCAATATGGGTGTAGCCCATTTCCTTAACATAGTCAACCAGCTCGTCAGCAAGGTCGCGATAGGAATAGGGGTTTCCGTCTTCGTGAACCTTCCAGGAGCCTGCATGAACCTCATAAACATTCATTGGAGAAGCATAAGGATTGGCGCTTTCACGTTTTTTTCTCCAGGCTGAGTCTTTCCATTTGTAGCCTGAAAGGTCAAACACCTTTGAAGCTGTTGAAGGTCTTGTTTCAGCATGAAAAGCATAGGGGTCTGCCTTCATAATCTCGGTTTTTCCGTCTTCGGCAATAATGCTGAATTTATAGCTGTCATAAGGCTTAAGCCCTTCAACCGTTGTTTCCCAGGTTTCGCCGTCTATGAGTCTGTTCATTGGGTTAACGCTTCTGTTCCAACCGTTAAAATCGCCCACAACGCTGACTGATGAAGCGCGGGGCGCCCACACCCTGAAAACAACTGCGTCTTTTTTCTCGGTAAAGTGAGCTCCGAGATAGTTATAGGCACGGTTATTTTTCCCTTGGTGGAAAAAATAAAGGGCAACTTCATCGCTGTTTTGTTTTTTTGCCATAGCTACACCGTCCTTATTTTTAAAATTAGCTGATAAAAAACACTTTTTCTTATAATCTTTATATTAGCGTTTAAATAATACCACCACTTAAATAAAAAAACAAGGGTTTTTGCTATTTTGTTAGAAAGTTTACAATAACTTTTAAAATAAATTGTGCAATTTGTTAGAAAGAAAATTACCCGATATTTTTCAAACGAACAGTTTTTAATTATACATGAGGAAAACTGAAGAAAATGTTGAAAAAACACTCCATAAAAAACAATGTAATTTCACAGCTCTATAAAGCCATATCAGTCGCGGTCGCAGTCGCAGGGCGACACCGCTGACCGCTTTAAACTGCGGACAAAAATTTTCAGCTCTCCCGAGCAACAGCGGTCGCAGGGCGACACCAATGGCCGCTTTAAACTGCAGACAAAAATTAATAGCTCTCCCGAGCCACAGTGTTTTGCGAAGCGGACATCAATTTACAGATATAAAAACTTTACGCTTCGAGGGGGCGGCGGCGCCGACGAAGTCGGCGTGGCAGAGCTTTTGCTCTGCCTGAAAAACGGCGACCGTTAGCCGTATGCGAAAAGCAAATTTTCAAATTACAACTTTCCGTTAGTTACCAACATAAAGCTCACGCCGTTTTTCCCGCCGCCCCCAACCTTCCGAAAGGCACTATTCCCCC
>JAFUHX010000015.1 GCA_017474045.1 Clostridia bacterium
AGCATAAAACGCAAAAACCTTGTTTTTGCCTGCTTTTGCTGATTTTTACAGTTTTAAAGGGTTTCTTTGGTAGTTCAATACCGAAAAAAACCTTTAGTTATCTTGTTTTATGCGGTCTGCACTTTTTTTACAGCCCCTTTACTTTTTTCGTCTTTTTGTGCAGTATGCTTTATTTGTTGTGTAACTTTTACATTGATTTAAAACAGTCATTATGCTAAAATCTTAGTAACTATAAAAAAGGAGAAGATAAAAATGATTTGCAACAAGAGAATTGTTTTAACAGGATGTAACAGCGGAATCGGCTTGGAAGTGTTGAAGCTTATTCATAAGTCAAACACAGTTTTTTGTGTTGATAAAAACATCGACAAGCTCAAAGCTTATGAGAACGAAAATGTTTTCGTTTTTCAAAAGGATGTTTCTTCAAAAGAGGCTGTTGATGAAATTTTTGAAAAAGCACTTGAAAAAATGGGCGAAATTGATATTTTCTATGCCAATGCCGGCTATCCCTATTATGAGGAAATGAACTATTGCGATTGGAACAGAGTTGCAAGAATGTTTGAAACCAATGTTTTTTCCCCGATTTATTCCTATCAGAAATATGTTGAATATCTTGACGGAAGAAAGGGCGTTTTTGCAATAACCGTTTCAGCAATCGGAACAATGGCAATGCCGGGATTTACAATCTACAGCGCTTCAAAATTTGCAATGCACGGTTTCCAGGAGGGAATCAGACTTGAAAAGCCTGAAAATGTTCAGCTGACCTGCCTTTATCCCGTTGCTACTGAAACAGGCTTTTTCAAAGCAGCAAATGAAATTGAATTCAAAAAGCCGTTCCCCGTTCAGAAGCCTGACGTTGTAGCAAGAAAAATGGTTGAAGGAATTGAAAAAGGAAAAGACACCGTCAGTCCCTGCGTGCTTTTCGATATTTCAAAACAGCTTATGAAATTTGTTCCCGCGGTAAAAACAGCCTATCTCTATCTTGAAAAGAGAAAATTCAAAGAGTTCAAACAAAAAGTTAAGGAGCTTAACAAATGAAATATGAAATAATGTCAAGCCCTATGAAAATAGGCTCTTGCGAAATTAAAAACAGAATAGTCCTTCCCCCAATGCTCATGGGCTTCGGCCATTTTGACGGAAAGCCTACTGAAAAAATGATTAACTATTATGAAGAAAGAGCCAAGGGCGGTTGCGGCTTGATTATGACGGAAATTACAAGAATAAACGACCAGACCGGTGCAGCGGCATTTGCTCAGCTTTCTGTCAGCCACGATTACCATATTGAGCCTCTTTCAAAGCTCGCAAAGAGGGTTCAGAAACACGGAGCGAAGTTCTTCGTTCAGCTTCATCATCCCGGAAGACAGAATGTGGGTCTTCTGGTTGGAACTGTTCCTCTCAGCATTCAGCTTGAAAAGCTGACAAAGGGAGCTTATGGCAAGCTTCTTTATAAGCTGACCCCCAAGGTTGGTCCGCTTCTTCTAAGCCGTGATATTGTTCCCTCAAGTGTTGCTCCTTCAAAGTGCGATCCGGCTTATTTTGCTGCCGGAAGAGTCAGAGCTCTTCGCTATAAAGAAATCAAAGAGCTTGAAAAACAGTTTATTGACGGAGCCGAAAGAGTTAAAAAGGCAGGTTGTGACGGTGTTGAGCTTCATGCGGCTCATGGCTATCTTCTTCAGCAGTTTGCAAGTCCCGTTACAAATCAGCGAACAGATGAATATGGCGGAAGCCTTGAAAACAGAATGAGATTTATTTTAAATATTCTCAGAGGAATCAAAGAACGCTGCGGAAAAGATTTTCCTGTTATCGTTCGTCTCAGCGCCGATGAATGTTATGAAAAAATCGGTCAGAAGGGAAAGGGTTATACTCTTGAAGACGGAGTAAAAATGGCAAAAATGCTTGAAGAAAACGGAGCTGACGCCATTGACGTTTCTTCAGCCGGCTATGACACCTTTAACTATTGGCTTGAGCCGGTTTCTTTTGAACCCGGTTGGAGAAAATATATGGCTAAGGCAATTAAAGATGCAGTTTCAATTCCTGTTCTTGCCGCTAATCTGATTCGTTCTCCCGAGCAGGCAGAGCAGCAGCTGAAAGAAGGCGTTCAGGACTTCGTTTCTCTGGGAAGACCCCAGATTGCCGATCCTTATTGGGCAAAAAAGGCTCTTTCAGGCGAAGGAACCATAAAACGCTGCATTTGTTGCCTCAACTGCATTGAATCAATGCAAAACAATGCCTATATCGGTTCTCACGGTGAATGCAGCGTAAATCCCTTTGTTGGACATGAGTCTGAGGCTCTTGTTAAAAACGGAAACGGAAGAAAAGCTGTTGTTGTTGGTGCAGGCCCTGCCGGTCTTGCCGCGGCAGAAATTCTTTCAGACAAAGGCTTTAAGGTAACACTTTTTGAAAAGAAAGAAAAGGCCGGCGGTCAGATTCTTCTTGCAGCCGCACCGCCTAAAAAAGAAAAAACAGCATGGTTTGTTGAAGATGCAGTTGCTGCATGCAAAGAAAAGGGCGTTGAATTTCTTCTTGGAGAAGAGGGAACGGTTGAAAAAATCAAGGCTCTTGATCCCGCAGTGGTTATTGTTGCCACGGGAAGCAAGCCCATTAAGCCGAAGTTTGCCGGTTCTTATTCCGAAGAAAACGTTGTTACCTTTGAAGATGTTTTAAGCGGAAAAACTAACATAGAAAACAAAAATGTTGCAGTTATCGGCTCAGGAATGACGGGCCTTGAAACAGCTCACACCTTAACCGAAAAGGGCTGCAAGGTAACCGTTGTTGAAATGGCAAAGGAAATTGCTCCGGGAACCTGGATGCAACACATCGACGATGTAATGCCCCATCTTAAAAAGGCGGGAACAGTCTTTCTTCTCGGTGAAAAGCTTTGTGAAATCGGAGAGGGCTATATTGTAACTGAAAACACCAAAACTAAAGAAACAAAACGAACAGAAGCTGAAGCCGTTGTTCTCTCTCTTGGCTCAAGACCTGATTGCGTTCTTGCTGAAGAACTGAAAAAGGCCGGAATCAGCGTTCATGTTGTGGGAGACTGCAACAAGGTTGGTCGAATCGCTGACGCAACAAAGGCCGCCTATCTTGCTGCCAGAACAATTTAAAAAAATTTTAAGTTTTTAAGCCTGAATTTTTTTTAAAATAATTGACATAGTTTTATGTTTTATGTTAACATAATAAGGCTGAAGGCATAGTTAAATGCCAAAAAATTTGAAAAGGAGATGACCCCCAATGCCCCAATTTATTATTACAATTCTCTCTTGGATAATGAGCATTATTGCTTCATTCTCTCTTGCAACTGCACCCTTGACCACTGCTTTGGTTGAAAGCAACTATGAAAGAGCAGCTTCTTTTGAACAGGTTGTTTATGAAGACCAGCTTGTTCCCGAGCTTGACAGCGACGGTTATTGGACTTTTAACACCGACAAAGACCTTAAAATCGTTCAGCTTACTGATGTTCACATCGGTGGCGGCGTAATGTCAAAAGAAAAAGACGCTAAGGCTTTAAACGCTGTTGCAGCAATGCTTCACGCTGAAAAACCCGACCTTGTTGTTCTCACCGGCGACATGGTTTATCCCGTTCCCTTCCAGTCAGGAACCTTCAACAACGCTATTTCCACTAAGATGCTCATTACACTTATGGAAAAATTAGGCGTTTACTACACAGTTTGCTTCGGTAACCACGACAGCGAATTTTATGGCACTCACACAAGAGAACAGATTTCTGATATGTGGTCAGATCCTTCTCTTAAGTATTCACTTTATCAGCCCGGTCCCGAAAATGTTGATGGCTACGGCAACCATGTAATCAAGGTTAAGAACTCAAAAGGAATCGTTACTAACGCATATTTTGTTCTTGATTCACATGATTACACCGACGGCGATATTCTCGGTATTCAGTGGAAATATGACAATATTCATGAAAACCAGATTAAATGGTATAAAGAAAATGTTCTTGCCATTGATGCAGCAAATAAAGCTATTGATCCTACATATCCCATGTTCAGTTCACTTGCTTTCTTCCATATTCCCCTTGAAGAATATGCAACAGCATGGAACGAATTCAGAGCAAACGGCTATAAAGACACAGAAAACGTTAAGTATATCGACGGTTGGTATCATGAAAACGACGAAGTTGTTTGCCACGGAATTTATCCTGAAAACTTCTTTGAAACAGTTCTTGAGCTTGGTTCAACAAAGGCTCTTTTCTGTGGCCATGACCACGTCAACAACGCTATTCTTGAATACAAGGGTGTTAAGCTTGTTTATGGCATGAGCATTGACTATCTTGCTTATGTTGATCCTTCTCTTAATGAGTTAGGCTCACAGAGAGGCTGCACAGTTATCAATCTTACTCAGGACGGCGACCTTTCAGTTTCTCTTGAAAACTATTATCAGGATAAATATGTAAGTCAGTACGAAAAAGAAGAAGTAGCAATGCAGTGGTAAAAACCAATAAAACAAATAATATTTGCCGGGTGTCCGAGGGGACATCCGGCAGTTTTTGTTATTCAAAGTCTTCTTGCGATGAATATAGAAAAGCAAAGAAAAAGTGAGTGTTCACTCATTTCAAAATAGAAAAGACGGTTTGTCTGTTTTGCCCAAAAAGAAATAAAAGATATTCTACAAAACAAGAGTATATGTAGAATATCTTTTTCTTTGCTTTGTTAAAAATCAACAAATCAGAGGGAAAAAGATAAGTTTTTCATCGATTTTTTCAGACAGTTTTTTTGCAAAAAAGAAAAATCTTGTTCATATTTCTTTATGAGATTATTAAAATATGTCTAATATAATTCAATCGGAAAGAATAGAAAGGGGAGAATATATGAAGAAGAAAATTATTAAATTTGGAAAAAGAACTGTTCTTTTCGTTCTTGCTTCTTTTCTTTTGCTTTATTGTGTTTCACATCTTGGTTTTCATCGCTCTGTAATGGCTTCACTTTCAGAGTTTGCAATGGTTGTTATTGACCGCGAAAAAATCTATAGGGTCGGAGACCAATATGAAGAAAATCTGGAGTTTAGAAGAGAAGAAAATCTGAAAAAATACACAATGCCTGGCGGTGTTTCGCTTGATGTTTCACTGAGGGAAGATGTGGAATACGGAATGCAGACCTTTTATTTCAATGAAGAAGCATTCAACGGAACTGTTATTCTCTATTTGTCCGGAGGAGCATACACAAATAACCCTTTGAAATTTCATTGGGATATAATCAATAACATTGCGAAAGAAACAAACAACATGGTTGTTATGGCAAACTATCTGAAGGTTCCCAACTATACTTGCGATGAATCCTATGCCGTAATGGAAAAATTTTATTGTGACCTTGCAAAAAGAGACGGCGTGGAGCGAATGATTTTTATGGGTGACTCAGCAGGCGGAGGAATGTGTCTTGTTCTGGCTCAGATGATAAGAGACGATTTTCCGAATTTAATTTCGCCCGAAGAGCTTATTCTGATTGCGCCATGGATGGATGTTTCCATGGAAAACGAGGAAATAAAAGACCTTGACGCCGTTGACCCCATGCTTGATATTTCAGGAGCAATAAATCTCGGAAAGCTTTGGGCAGGAGAAAGAGATGTCCACGACCCGATGGTCAGTCCTATTTTCGGAAAATTTGAAAATCTGGGAAGAATAACGCTTTTTGCAAGCGACAGAGACATGCTTTATGCTGATATAATAAAATTTTCTGAAATACTGAATGAGCAGGGGATAGAGCATATTCTTGTTACTGAAGAAGGTCTTAATCATCCATATCCTCTGTTTCCCATTCCTGAGGCAAAAGAGGCTCAGCAGCTGATGATTGATATTATAAACGAAGAAAAATAAAGAAAAAACGAAAGAGTCCTTTCAAAAAGCGCATTGCTTTGAGAAGGGACTCTTTTAAATTTCAATTTTAAGCTTTATTTTTTAAATCTTTTCAGCGCTTTCTGAAGTGCCATTGAAACTGCACTTGCGGCAACAAAGCAAACACCGGCTTCAACAAGACCCTGAAGGCCAACAAACAAAGCGATAAAGGTGAAAACGTTTGTTGCGCCTAATGACGCCATTATTCCTTGAATGTATTCTGTCTGACCAAAACAAATAACAAGGGCAGACATGAAAAATGCTGTGTTTAAAAGCGGACCTGCAAGGGAAGCAACGGTTGCGCTGATGTTTAGTTTTCCGCTTTTTGAAATGGCTTTTGCAATGAGACCGGCAAAAAAACCGGCAAGAATTCTTGTGGGAACACAAACAATAAAGGTCAAAACAGGGTTGATTCCCAAAAGAGTTGCGCCAAAGGGGCTGGTTCCAAAGCATTGAATAAAGCTGGTTGCGCCGAAAACTCCGCCTAAAAATGCACCGGTTGAAGGTCCGCCGACTATGGCTCCAACAACAACGGGAATCATAATGAAGGTGATTTCCAGTCCGGCTGTTTTAAGGTAGCCCAACGGTGTATAAGCCATCAGCAGAACTATTGCTGTCAGAAGGGCTGTTTCAACGAGCTTCAGCGTTTTTTGTGTGTTTTTGTTCATAATAAAACTCCTTTGCTGTTACCGCTTTTTGCGTGTAAC
Source organism: Clostridia bacterium (assembly GCA_017474045.1). Classification (GTDB taxonomy): domain Bacteria; phylum Bacillota; class Clostridia; order Oscillospirales; family Acutalibacteraceae; genus UBA6857. The sequence goes on from JAFUHX010000015.1 coordinate 6,553, forward strand.
GCATATTTATTTATAAACGGTCAAATTTTAAAATTATTCAATATCTGTTATCGGCTGAATAATCAGATTTGATTCTAAAAGAGACCTGTTTATATCAAAGGGAAAAAGGCTTATTGTTTGTTAAGAAGATAGATTTTTAAAAGCCCTTTTAAAGAAAGATTTTCTTCAAGAATAAACTGATTTTCACAAAGAGGAATAATGAGCTTTGAAAGACCGCCGGTTGCGATGACCGAAAGATTATTTTCAAAGCCGAACTCTTTTTTTATTTTGTTGATAAATCCGTCAACCATCAGGGCGCAACCCCAAACGGAGCCGGAAATCATGCTGTCGGCGGTGTTGGAGCCAACAAGCTTTGTGGGCCTTTCCAAAGAAACATCGGAAAGCTGGGCGCAAGAAGATGAAAGCGCATCGAGAGAAAGCTTGACTCCCGGGGCAATTATACAGCCGCAAAGCTGATTTTTTTCATTGATTACGGTGAAGGTTGTTGCAGTTCCCATATCAACGGTGATAACGGGGCCTTTTTTAATGCTGACGGCGGCAACCGCAGCAGCAACAATGTCTGAACCGAGAAGAGAAGGAGATTCAACGCGAATATTCAGTCCGGTTTTAACACCTGAGCCTATAATAAGCGGTGAAAGACCAAATTTTTTCAGAGCATTTTCAAACTTACGGGTCAAAGCAGGAACAACAGACAAAATGCAGGCGCCTTCAAAATTTTCCGTATTGAGCTTATTCATTCTGAAAATTTCAGAAAGATAGGCGGCGTATTCGTCTGAGCTTCTCGTTTTGTCCGATGAAAGCTTACACTTGAAAACAAGCTCTTTCTTTTCAAAAACACCTAAAGAAATGCTTGAATTTCCAATGTCTGCCGTAATAATCACTTTCATCACCTCCGGGTTAAATTTTATAGAAACCCGATGTTATTGTCAAGACAAAAATTAAACATAGGGATTCATATACCTGTTTCTTTTTTTAGTTGCTTTGCCCATCTGAATGGCTTTTTTTGGGCAGGAATGAATACAATGGAGACAATGAGAACATTCCTTTTTTATCCAAGTGATTTTTCCGTCTATTATCTCAATTGCTTTCTCAGGACATTCTTTAACACATTTTTGGCAACCGTTGCAGTTTTCGTCAGCAGAGAAAAATCGGGTTTTTCTGAAAAGCTTATACATAGGATACATTATCTTTGTCAGAAATTTCGGTCCTCTGACAGAAACAAAATCACCTTTTTCTTCAGAAAGAATCAGGGAAGCAATTTTTTCAATTTCAACATCGGCTTTTTTAATTTTTCTTTTCATGCCCTCCATGTCTGAAATGTCATACATAAAAATATAATTATCAGGCATAACACAGCCAAAAACAGCGTCTGTTTTAAGTCCGAGAGCTTCCAACGGCTTTTTAATGGTTTTTTCAGCCATCGAAACTGAGCCGCCGCAGGTCATGGCACAAAATGTGTAGTGATTGCCTTTGAAGTTCAGCTTAAGATTTTTCAGAAAATCAAGAAAAGTTTTTGGTGCTCCCGAAAAAAAGACGGGAAAAACAAAGCCGATTCTTTCTCCTTCTTCAATTTCATAGCAATAGTTTTCTTCAATAGCTGCCTGAGAAACGCTGACAAGGCGGTCGCCGGTTTTTTCGCTGATTTTTTTTGAAAGATAATGGCTGTTTCCTGTGGCTGAAAAATAAAAAATCATAAAAGCTTTCCTTTCTTGTTTGTTTTTTATTGAGGCAGGGTTTGTTTGGGTGCGGGAAGATTTTCGCTGTTAAATTCAAAAATCTTAAGAACCTCATTAATTGTTTCCATAGGTGTTTTGTTTAAAAGTCTGACAGTAACATATTGCTTTCCCTTGTCTGCGCCGATGATTGCTCTTCTTCTGAGAAATTTTGTCATTAAGGTTATGTGAATAGGCTTGATGTCGTTAACAAAAACAACAATACAGTCCTTCCTTTGCTTAATTTCATAAATTCCGGCTTTTGCGGCTCTGTTTCTTAAAAGAGCAACATCGACAAGACCTTTTACACTGGAGGGAATATCTCCGAAACGGTCGATGAATTCATCAATAACGTCTGAGGCATCTTCTTCGTTTTCAATGGTGGCAATTCGTTTGTACATTGAAATTCTGTTTTTAACGCTGTCGATATAGCTTTCGGGAATATGGGCATCAATGGCAATGTCGATTAAACATTCTTTCTTTTCTTCAACAACGCCCGTTTCTGTGCTTTTTATGGCGTCTGAGAGCATTTCGAGATACATGTCGTATCCGACTGCCTCCATGTGTCCGTGCTGTTGAGCGCCTAAAATACTGCCGGCTCCTCTGATTTCCAGATCTCTCATTGCAATCTGAAAGCCTGCGCCGAACTGAGTGAATTCTCTGATGGCGTTAAGTCTTTTTGAGGCAATTTCTGAAAGAGATTTTCTTCCGGTATAGGTAAAATAGGCGAAGGCGCGGCGGGTGCTTCTTCCAACACGACCTCTTATCTGATGAAGCTGAGCAAGTCCGAGTTTGTCGGCGTTTTCAATAATCAGCGTGTTGGCGTTGGGAACATCAACACCGGTTTCGATAATAGTTGTGCAAACAAGAATGTCTATTTCGCCCTCAAGAAGCTGACGCCAGACCTCGCTGAGCTCGTCTTCGCTCATTTTTCCGTGACCGATTCCGATTTTTGCGTCAGGAAGGCGTTGCTGAAGCATGCTTGCCGTCAGCTCAATGTCTTCTGTTTTGTTGTGAAGATAATATACCTGGCCGCCTCGGCGAAGCTCACGGTTGATTGCTTCAACAACAATGTCTAAGTCAAAGGCCATAACATAGGTCTGAACGGGGTGGCGGTCAAGGGGCGGAATTTCAAGAACCGACATATCGCGGATGCCACTCATTGCCATATTAAGCGTTCTGGGAATGGGTGTTGCTGAAAGTGTGAGAACATCAACAAGGGGAAAACGCTCCTTCAGCTTTTCTTTCTGTGCAACACCGAAACGCTGCTCTTCGTCAACAATAAGAAGACCTAAATCGTTGAATTCAACGGAAGAAGCAATTATGCTGTGAGTTCCCACAACAATGTCAACGCTTCCCCGTTTCAGAGCTTTTTTGATTTTGTTTCTCTGAGTAACGGTTTTGAAGCGAGAAAGCATTTCGATTTCAACGGGGAAGCCGTCAAAGCGCTTTAACAGGGTCTGATAATGCTGAAAAGCGAGAATAGTTGTTGGAACAAGAATTGCAACCTGCTTGGAGTCGGCGATGCACTTAAAGGCGGCTCTGAGAGCAACCTCGGTTTTTCCGAAGCCAACATCACCGCAAAGAAGTCTGTCCATGGGGCAGGGCCTTTCCATATCTTTTTTAATTTCATTAACGGCAAAAATCTGGTCTTCTGTTTCGTCAAATTCAAAGCGTCGTTCAAAGTCATTTTGCATGTCGGTATCCTGAGAAAACTGAAAGCCCGCCGCGTTAATTCTCTGAGCATAAATTTTTCTCAGCTGGTCGGCAATGTCTTTAACTGCTGTTCTGACCTTGCGCTTGGTTTTATTCCATTCGTCACCGCCTAAACGGTTCAGCTTAACAGGCTTGTCGCTATCCTTCGGAGAAATATATTTTGAAAGAAGGTCAAGCTGTGTAACCGGGAGATAAAGAACATCTGACCCTTTGAAATTGATTTTGATAAAATCTTTGATTTTTCCGTCAACCGTAATTGTTGTAAGTCCGTCAAAAATTCCGATTCCGTAGGCGGCGTGAACAACATAGTCACCCTTGGCAATGTCTTCAATGCTTAAAACGGTTTTTCCGCTGGAATTCTTTTTGCGGATTCTTCTTTTAGTTGCTTGTTCAGCACTTTTTCTGTAGGAAAAAAGGCTGAATTTCAGTTCGGGGTATTCAATTCCGCCACTCAGGCTTCCTCCGATAACAGAAACAGTTTTTTTCGAAAAAACCTCGGGAATTTTTTCAGAATACTCAGCGCGTATTCCTTCCTGAGTCAAGTCAAAGGCTAATTCACGGGCATTTTTCGCCGTTCCCGCCATAACAACACAGGTGTAGCCGTTTCGGGTGGCTGTTTTCAGGTCTTCGCAAAGATAAGAAAGCGTTCCGTCCCATGCAGCCGTAATACCTGCATTTATGCTGACGAGACTTTTTGCAGGGGTATCAAAGCTTCCTCTGGCAAAGTTATCAATATATATTGTTTTCAGGTTTTCATATTTTAATAAAATCTGTTGCCATGAAAGGTTGAAGCAGTCAAGTCCGGAGGAGAGAATTCCTTCTTCAAGCATGAATTTAATGTCTTCAGCCATGTGCTTTGAAAAGGCAGAAAAGCTGTTTTTAACGCCTGAGGTTTCGCTCACAAAAACAAGGTCGGAGGAAACATAATCAAAAAGAGTGGCTGTTTTTTCATAGGCAAGAGAAATATATTTATCTACGCAAGGAATTTCAATTCCGCCATTGAGCTTAGCAATGTCTTCAATCAGCTCTTTTTTTGCTTTCTGGCTGCCTTTTCCTTTAACCGTAGGATAAAAGTCATTGAGCTTTTTTAAAAGCTGTTCGTTGCTGTCAAAAACCACTTCGGTTGCAGGAGTAATTTTAACCTCTTCAACATCGTTGCTTCTTCTCTGAGATTCAATGTCAAAATTAGAGATTGAATCAATTTCGTCTCCCCAGAATTCAATCCTGACAGGTTCATTCATGTGGGGCGGGAAGAAGTCGATTATTCCGCCTCTTAAAGAAAATTGCCCGATTCCGTCAACCTGGTCAGCTCTTGAGTATCCGGCACAGAGAAGAGCAGAAACAACCTTTTCAATTTCAACCTCTGTTCCTTGCTTTAAAGAAAGAGTTCTTTGTGTCAGATCTTCCGGAGGAATAGTAAACTGACTTGCTGCCTCAGCGCAGCAAAGAATGAAAGTATAATCGCCTTCAAGAATTCTTCCCAGAACTCCCAGACGGCGCTGCTCATATTCTCTTGAGCAAACATCGTCACTTCTGAAATGAAACATTCTTTCAGGATAAATCAGCGCACCGCCCGAAAGAACATTAAGGTCTTCGCAAAGCTTGGTTGCGGCACCCTCGGTGTCGCAAAGAATGAGGGCCTTCTTTTTTGTTTTTTGACAAACAGAAGAAATATAGTGGGCCTTATGAACGGCAGAAAGACCGATTACCCCCATGGGTAAACGGTTTTCTTCAATATTTTTGATTACGGAAATAAACTCCGGGCTCTTTTGAAGAATTTTATCGAAACCGGTCATAGCGAATCCTCTCTTAAAGTCTATATATGCCTTTAGCCGCAAAAGAAAAAATCTCCTGCGGTTAATTAAATATCAAAATAATGTTAGGAAAAAAATCCCTGTGTCAAAAGACACAGGGTTAAAAACTTATTCAGTTTCTGTTTTGCCTTCTTCAACATCAATGCCAAATACAACAAGAATTTTGGTAAGTGCTTCCCAGAATGCATCAAAGATACCTCTGAAAAGAGTGTAAAAATCGGTTACAGGTTCAAAATTTTCAGAATAACCGCCATCTTTTTTATAAAGTGACATAATCTTTTCTCCTTTCAGTAAATCTTAGCCTTCTTCTGAGGGGTTCTCGTCTTTTGTCATGCCAAGTAATTCCCAAAGACCGTTTGTGAAAGTATCGGGACTGTCAGCACCGCCGAGAACGAAACTAAGCCAACCAATTACCTTATCGGTAAAAATAAGAACTGCGTAAACAACTTCTTCAAGACCGCCGAATTTCATACTGTATAGACTCCCTTCGTATTACTTGATTTGCTTTAAAGATGAGACAAACGCACATCTTCAGATTTGGCTATATTGTAAACCTAAACAAGTCAAAAGTCAATCTATTAACAAAAATTTCTTGTTTTTTGTTAATATTGTATAGTAAAATAGTTCAAAAATTAGCAACAATTATGGTATATTGCTTTTATTTAAGAAAGAAGTTATAAATGTTTAAATTGTTATTGATAAAACGACTGAAAAATTATATAATAAAAAAGTATAAAACTCAACACAAAGGAGGAAAAAACATGGCAGGAAATGCAATGTTTAAAATTTCATACGGGCTTTATGTCCTGACAGCTAAAGACGGAGATAAAGATAACGGCTGCATTATTAACACTCTTATTCAGCAAACAGATTCACCGAAAAGAGTTTCAATAACTGTAAACAAACAAAACTACACGCATGATATGATTAAAAACAGCGGAGTTTTCAATGTTTCTGTTTTAACTGTTAACACGCCCTTTGAGATTTTTAAACACTTTGGTTTTCAAAGCGGAAGAACTGCTCAGAAATTTTTCAAAAATCCCAACGAAACAAGAAGCGAAAACGGTGTTCTCTATCTTTCATCATGCAGTAATGCCTTTATTTCAGGCAAGGTTTGTGAAGAAATCGATTTGGGGACTCACACAATGTTTATTGCTGATGTTACTGAATCTGAGGTGTTTAATGATGATGAATCGTTAACTTATTCCTATTATCATGCAAACATTAAGCCAAAGCCTCAGCCTCAGGAAACAAAAAAGGGCTATCGCTGCAAAATCTGCGGCTATGTTTATGAGGGTGAAGAATTGCCCGGTAATTTTGTTTGCCCTGTTTGCAAACACGGAGCAGATGATTTTGAAAAAATTTAAGGAGACAAAAAATGAAAGATGTTTTTATTTCAGAAAGTATTAAATATATCGGTGCCAGTGACCGAACGCTTGACCTTTTTGAAGGTCAATATATTCTTCCCGAGGGAATGGCATATAATTCTTATGTTATTCTTGACGAAAAAACCTGCGTAATGGATACTGTTGATGACCTTGTTAAAGATGAGTTTTTCAAAAGTCTTGAAAAAGAGCTTCAGGGAAGAAAGCTTGATTATCTTGTGGTTCAACATCTTGAGCCGGACCATTCTTCAAACATTGAAGAAATTGCAAAAAGATATCCTGAGGCTCAAATTGTTCTTTCTCAGAGAGCTGCAACAATGCTTCCTAATTTTGTAAAGACTGACCTGAAAGACCGCTTTGTTCCTGTTGCTGAAGGAGACAAGCTTTCTCTCGGAACACACACTCTTAATTTTATTGCCGCACCTATGGTTCATTGGCCTGAAGTAATTCTTAGCTATGAAGAAAGCGAAAAGGTTCTTTTTGCTGCTGATGCATTCGGAAAGTTCGGTGCGCTTGACGCCGAAGAAGACTGGGCTTGCGAGGCAAGACGTTATTATTTCAATATTGTTGGAAAATATGGTGTTCAGGTTCAGGCTCTTCTCAAAAAGGCAGCCGGACTGGAAATTGAAAAAATTCTTCCTCTTCACGGTCCCATTCTTGACGAAAATTTAGGCTATTACATTAATCTTTATGACATCTGGAGCAGCTATAGGCCTGAAACCGAGGGTGTGTTTATTGCTTATGCCACTCTTCACGGTCACACAAGAAAGGTTGCTGAAAAGCTGAAAGCTCTTCTTGAAGAAAAGGGCTGTCCGAAGGTTTCAATTGCCGATCTTTCAAGAGCAGATATTGCTGAATGTGTTGAAGATGCGTTTAAATATAGCAAAACTGTTCTTGCCGCTTCTTCTTATGATGGAGGCGTAATGCCCAAAATGGAAGATTTTCTTCATCACCTCAAGTCAAAGAAATGGCAAAACAGAAAAGTGGGTCTTATCGAAAACACCTCATGGGGTCCCAGCGCTATTAAAACAATGAAATCAATTCTTGAAGAAATGAAAGACATTGAAATTGTTGAGCCCAATGTTTCTGTTAAGGTTAATCTTTCCGAAGAAACAAGCGAAAAGCTCAGTGAACTTGCAAGCGCGCTGGTTTAATTTAACGCTTTAAAAAAGAAGCAAAAGTGCAGACCAAACGAAATAAAAGCAATCAAGGTTTTCATCTGAAATAACCCTTAAACAAGGAGCTGTAAAAACTCGTTTTTTACAGCTCCTTCTTTTCATGGAGCTTAAAATGAGCAAAAGTATTTTTGTAGCTTAAGGCACGTCTGAAACAGAAGCTTGTTCAGAGTGAAAAAATTTTATATTACCGCCTAAATACGACCGCTTTTTCTTTCTTTATTCTATATAATCGAACCATTATTGCGGCAAAGACTTGAAAATTTGTTGCTACGGAGGCAGATTATATGGAAAAAACCTTGTTTGAAAAAAGCGAAAAGAAACTTATTAAAAATAACAGCAAACTTCTTTTTTCTTTTTTAACTGCGCTGATAAGCTTTTTTCTTTCTCAGTTTGGCGCCATTGAAGGATTTTCGCCTTTCTCTTGCGCCTTCGTTTCAGCCGTTTCTTCAGAATATTGCTTCGCCGCTTTTCTTGGCAGCGCAACAGGCTGTTTCCTTTCGCTTTCATGGCAGGAGGCTTTGAAATATCTTTTTTCATTGGGAGTTGTCTGCGCCTTCCGACTTTTTATTTTAAAAAGAACTTCCTCAGAAAACAGTCTTCTTGCCCTCTGTGTAATTTCTTTTTGTTCCTGTCTTTGCGCTTCGGTGGGCTACATGGCTTTTTCAGGCTTTGATTTTTTAACGGCGGTAAAAGGCTTATGCGAGGCAGCTGTTTCGGCTTTTAGTGTTGCTGTTTATAAAAGAGCTGTTGCCGTTCCTGTCTTAAGTATCGGCTTAAAACGCCTTTCGGCTCAGGATGCGGCAAGTCTGGTGTTTTGCCTTTGTGTGTTTTTTATGTGTGCGGCAGGAATGATTCTGGGCTTTGTTTCACCTGCAAGAATTGCAGCCGCAGTTATTGTAATTTTCGCCGCGCAATATAAAGGCGTGGCTGTTGCGGCTGTTTCAGGCGTTTGCGCAGGGCTTTCTTTTTGTGTTTATGAAAACCATGGCTTTATGTTGGCTCTTTTTTCGCTGGGTGCTTTAACTGCAGGGCTTTTTTCTTCTCTGGGGCAATACACAACGGCAATTTCTTTCGCCTTAACTGCTTCTTGCGCTTCGTTGGTTTCGGGCTTTGACAAAGCAGAAATCGGAGCTGTTGCAGAGGTAATTATTGCCGCAGGAGTTTATTCTCTTATCCCTCCCTCATGGATAATAAGCGCTCAGGATTATTTAAGCAAAAACGCTCTTATGAAAGACAGCGACATTGAAAGGCAGGTTTGCGCCAATTTAAACTTGGCGGCAGGTAAGGTGGAAGAGGTTTCAGACATTGTTATGAGGGTCGGCGAAAGGTTAGACAGAGTGATAAATCCCGAAATCAATCAGGTTTTTTCAAAAATGCAACAAGGACTTTGCTTGGGCTGCGACAAAAAAAGCGAATGTTGGAACCGCTATTTTTCTGAAACAGCCTTTGATATTATGGTTATGGCAGGAATACAGAAGGGGAGCGCAAAAAAAACAGCTCTTGAAAAGCGCTGTATCAGACCTATGGCTCTTCTGGAGGAGGTCAACAAACACTATCCTGATTTCGTCAGTGCAGTTGCAACAAAGGTAAAAATCAGCGAAATGAGAGATATTTTAAGCGAACAGTTTTTGTCGGTTGCTTTGTTTCTCAGCGAAACGGCTAAGAATGCTTCTTTCAGCGGAATTGTTGACAAAGCAAAAAGCCGAAGCATAAAAACTGCTCTTTCCGACAGCGCGGTAGAAACCGATGCTCTCAGATATATGACCGATTTAAGCGGAAAGGTCAGCGTTGAAGCTGTTATCTATGAAAAGAACGCTTTTTTTGACACAGATAAAATGAAAGCAATTATTGAATTTGTTACGGCAAGAAAATTTGAAAGACCCGAAATTGCCGTTATGGAAACAAAAACAGAAATTCTTTTTGAGGAAAAAGCCCGATATAAAATCAAATACGGAAGCGCTCAGATCGCCTTTTCAAAAAGCAAGGTCTGCGGCGATAATATCGGCTACACTAAAGACCTTCAATCAAATGAATATGCCTTTTTAAGCGACGGAATGGGAACAGGAGCCAGGGCAGCCATTGATGCAGCTATGACCTGCGGACTTCTTGAAAAGCTTCTTGCATGCGGTTTTTCTTTTGAAAGCGCCCTGAAGGTTATAAACAGCTCTTTAATGCTCAAATCAACCGATGAATCTCTGGCAACGGTGGATGCCGTTTGTATAAATGTTTACAGCGGTGAGGCGGTGTTTTACAAGGCGGGGGCAACCGTTTCTTTCATCAGAAGAGGAAACAAGGTTTCGGTTGTTGAAGAGGTATCAATGCCTATCGGAATAATTAAAAGTGTTTCGGCAACAAAAACCGAAACACAGCTTCAGAAGGGAGATATTATTCTTCTGGTTTCAGACGGAGTCACAACAGGTGATTGCGGCTGGATAAGCGACGAGCTTCTTGCATGGAGTACGGGCAACATGAATGACCTTGCAACCCATATTGCTTCTCTTGCCAGACTGAGAAGCGACAAACGCTGTGAAGACGATATAACGGTGGTCAGCGTTAAGCTTTCTGAAAACTGAGAACAAAAATTAAGAACTGATTAAGAATGAATTACAAATATTTAACCTCCCTTTACTTTTTGGAAAAAAAGGAGTATATTACTGAAGCATATTAATGGAGGTTAATTATTATGTTAAGTAAATTTAAAAAAAGGGTTAAAAATGAATGGCATGAGCTTTTTCAGGAGATTACGGTTTTTGAATATGTTCTTTGGTGGGTAGCCAGAATTCTTCTTTTATGTTCGGTTGTTTTTGCCCACTCACCCGAATACAGACTTCTTGATTCGCTGAATATGCTGGCTTGCTATACCATGTCTATTCTTCGTTTTGTTGTTCCTCAGAAAACATTTTTGGCAAAAATTGATTTTCGCTGTCAACACGCAATAAATCTTCTTGAAGTTCTGGGCGTTTTTGGCGGCCATCTTCTTGAGGCGTATTCTTATATTCCGAAATTTGACAGAATTCTTCATTTTCTCTCCGGACCGCTTGCCATAGCTGTGGGCTACTACATATTCAAAGCCTTTGAGTCTTCTGACGGAAAGAAAAAATACTATAATCCTGCAACAGGAACCTTTTGCGCAACAGGTTTTTCGTTCCTTGTTATTGTTGCATGGGAAATTCAGGAGTTTATCAGTGACTATTATATCGGTTCTCATAACCAGGGCTATTACTATGCTCCCGGTGAAAACGATATTTTCTTTAAAATTTTCGGTGACGGAGCCAAACGCGGAGAAGGACAATATCCTCTTTGGGACACAATGATGGACATGATAGACGCCACAGTTACTACTGTTATTGCGGCTGTTGTTCTCTTTATTCTTCTGGTTATAATAAAAAAGAGAGCGCTGAAAAAAGAAGCTCTTGAAAAAGAAAAGGAACTTTTAACAGCTTCCTGAGAAAAAATTTAAAATTAAAAATCAGCTGTAAAGACGAAATGTTTTTACAGCTGATTGTTTTATACGACAAACTTTCAAAAAAAGCCTGATTATTCGGCTTTTTCTTCTTCCAATCTCTTTTTAAATTCTTTTCTTGTAAGAAGGAAGGGGATTACGGAAAGAACAACAAAAATAATTCCGTAAAGATATATGTTGCCGTTAGGGATATATTCTGCCTTTCCGCTTAATTCATTGATGAAGGTTTCGCCCGTTTGTTTAACAACGGCTTCGCCCACAAGAGAACCGCCAATCATTGGGAAAAGAACGAAGAAGAGAATCCAGATTCCTTCAAACTGTCCTTTGCTTGTTTTTGGGAAAAGCTGTTTTGACCAGACCTTTGTTGTCTGAAGAATTGTAATATAGCCTGCACCGACAAAGAAAATTCCTATCCAGATACGAAGATTAAAAATGTTGGAAGTGTCAATCATGTCAGGTGTAATGGGAGCGAGAATTGCCAGACCTATTACGTTGAGGATAATTGCTGTTACTGAAACGAGGTGATGCTTGTTTCGGTTAATGAGCATTGAAGCGGGAATTGCAAGAGTCATTGAAAGAACAAGAGGAACAGCTTCAATAATGCCCATCTGGTCTGCCGTGTAGCCAAGATAATATATAATGTAGTTTCCGATATAGGCAAAATAAACATTGAAGCCGATAAAGAAAATCATAACACCAACAGAAACAAGAAGAAGCTCTTTTTGTTTAAAGAAATCTTTGAAATTGAAAACAGAAAGAAACTGCTTTAAGAAAGAGCCGTTTTTATAGGGTTCAACATCATCGGCTTCAGTGAGAAAAATCAGCGAAGCAAGGCCGAAAAGGATAACTGCAACACCCATAACAATAAAAAGGCGCATATAGTTGTTGCTTTCGCCGACGATAAGACCTCCAACAACTGTTCCGAGAATTGTTCCGAGAACGGGCTGAGTTGCAAGGGCGGCACCGACCTGACCTCTGTTTTTGTCGGTGAGAATGTCTGTTGTCCAGGTGTTGAAGCCGGCGTCGTTACCCATTGAGCCGAAAAAGCTCATAATCGTGTCTGCAACAACAACTGAAATTGCTGCCAGCATATACATATCTTTGCTGATAAATTCGGTTAAACCGAAGGCAATTGTGAAAATACCCCAGAGAATATAGCCGATAGAGATGAAACGGCGTCTTTTTCCGGTTCTGTCTGCCCAGGTGCCGAAGAAAAAGGTTGCAAAGGTTGTTGCAAGGGCGCTACAGATAAGCATTCCGGTAACGATTGAGGGGTCTTTGGCAATTTTTGTGTAAACAAAGGTATTGAACCATTGGTTTTCCATGTTCCAGCAAATCTGACCCGCAAGGCCCAGTCCCCAGATAAGAGACCACATTTTAAAGCCGGAAGCTTTCTTTTTTTCTTTTAAGTTCATGCTTTTTCCTCCTTAAAGCCTAATTGTTTTCTTTAAAAATATAGTATCACAAAGAAATAATATTTACAACGGAAAAAAGAAAAACTTTTTGTCTGAAGACTATAAAAAAACAAAACCCCGTTATTTGAAAAGTGACAGAACGAGGCTTTGTTGCGATTAACTTATAAAACAATATTATCAAGAATTGCAATTGCTTCCTGAAAATCATTTTCAGATTTTTGCTTGGAAAAAAGCTTAAAGAAAGAAATATATTTGTTTTCCTTCTCTGTTTCTTTTTCTTCCATTCCTGCCTTTTCTTCTTCTCTCTTGGCTTCAAAGGCAATTTTGAGCTCAGTTAAAAAACGGACCTGAGAATAAACACAGTCGTTTGGAATTTTGAGCGCATAAGCTAATTCTTCAAGCTGCTCAACGGCTTTGGCTCCATAAGACTTAACCATTGCTCTGAAAACAGAGGGCTCAAAGTGATAAATTTTTCCTAAAAGAAGAGAAAAAGCCTTTTTGGTGTCTAAATAGCCCATTTCAATTCGTCTTGCAATAGTTGCGCTGTCAAAATCAAAAGAGGCGCCTAAATCGTCAATGCTGTAGGGACGAATATAGACAATTTCGCTGTTTCTGAAATCAAGGTCATGGTTAAGACCTTTGATGTTAGCAATATCCACAACAACAAGACGGTTGTAGCCGTTTCGCTTTAAAAGAGTGACGGGAGTGTTGTCGTATGCGCCGCCGTCAAGGAATTTTTTTTCTCCCTCGGGTCCGATGTTGTTAGCAAGAGGTATGTCTGCCGAAGCCATAAGATAATCAATAAGCTGGCCTTCGGGAATGTCTGATGTGAAAAGCTCAAGAGGGGTGATTTCAGGGGTGAGCTGAACTGTTACTATCGCTAAGGGAATGTTGCTTTTTCTGACCTTTTCTTCGCTTATGTATTCTCCGATAAACTGCTTTGCAGGGGAGGCATCAAAGCCTTTGTTTTTCATAAATTCTTTAAAAAGAACGCCCCAGTTTTTAGTGCTGAAAAGGTTTTCGGGGTCGGGAAGCGCAGAGGTTATGTTAACTCCCTTGTCAACAGAAATGTTATTCCACATTGAAACAGCCTTTTCATAGTCGTCTGAAGCAATGAGCGCTCCGTTAATGGAGCCGATTGAAACGCCGGCAATAGCTTCAAAGCTGATTGCCATTTCTCTCATGGCCTTCCATGCGCCAATCTGATAAGCGCCTTTTCCGCCGCCGCCGGCAAGAACAAGACCGTATGATTTCATATATAATTCTCCTTTAAAAAGATTGATAATATAATTATATTAACTAAAAAATCCATGTCAATAATCGAGCTCAATTTTAATAAATCCTAAATTATTCTTCAATTAATTTTGAAATTATGTAGTTTGAAATTAAAAAACCTTCCGAAGTCAGCTTCATTGTTTCTCCGTCAAAAGACATAAAGCCTTTTTCAGAAAAATCTTTGGCAAGAGAAATCATTCCGGGAGAAAAGCTTTTTTGAAATCTTTTTTTAAAATCCTTCTGAGAAAGGCCGCGGTTGAGTCTTAATCTCAGCATGATATATTCTTCTTCGCTTCCGCCTTCTTCGTCGAAAACAGGTTCCTCTCCTGAGAGAAATGACTGAAAATTGTTTTTATAAAAAAATCTTTTGCCAAAAAGGAAGGAATGAGCCGAAGGTCCGATTCCAAGATATTCCTCGCAAAGCCAATATTTCAGATTATGCCTGCTTTCAAAGCCCGGTTTTGAAAAGTTTGAAATTTCATATTGAAAAAAGCCCTTTTCAGAAAGACGGCTTATTGTGTGAAGATACATATCACAAACGCTGTCTTCATCGGGAAAAACAAATGCGTTTGTGTTTTCAGAAAGAGGAGTTCCCTCTTCTATTTTTAACATATATGCGCTGACATGAGTAATATTCAGGGAAAAAAGAAAATCAAGGCTTTCATTAAGACTTTCTGTTGTCTGAAAAGGAATTCCTAACATAAGATCTATAGAAATATCAGAAATTCCGTTTTCTTTTGCAAGTTTAACGGCGGTCTCGATTTCTTCTTTTTCGCTGAAACGGGAAAGAGCTTTTCTCTCTTTTGAAACAGAAGACTGCATTCCCATGGAAATTCGGTTAACACCGGCAGAAGAAAGCTCTCTGAAAAGCTTTTCATCAACACTTGAGGGATTACACTCTACAGTTATCTGAGCTTTCGGCGAAATTTCAAAGCAAGCTCTTGATTTTTTAAGAATTGCGGCAATTCTTTCTCCTCCGAAAAAAGAGGGTGTTCCTCCGCCAAAATAAACCGTATCAAAGGAAAGATTTTTTTCGCTCCATTTTTCAATGCAAGAAAGGACAGCGTTTAAATAGCTGTCCCTTTGATTATTATCAGGCACAAAGGAATAGAAATTGCAATAGCTGCATTTTGATTTGCAAAATGGTATGTGAATATACAAACCGCGCATATCAACCGTTCCTTTTCTTTAGTTTTCTTCAAGCTTAAGAACCGCCATAAAGGCCTCCTGAGGAACCTCAACTGAGCCGAACTGGCGCATTCGCTTTTTGCCTTCTTTTTGTTTTTCAAGAAGCTTTTTCTTTCTTGTAATATCGCCGCCGTAGCATTTGGCGAGAACGTCTTTTCTCATTGCTTTAACGGTTTCGCGGGCGATAACCTTGCTTCCGATGGCAATCTGAATGGGAATTTCAAACATTTGTCTCGGAATATTTTCTTTCAGTCTTTCAGCAATTCTTCTTGCTCTCGCCATGGCTTTGTCGGTGTGAATAATAAAGCTGAGAGCGTCGATGATATCACCGTTTAAAAGAACGTCGAGCTTCACAAGGCTTGATCGTCTGTATTCAGAAATTTCATAGTCAAACGAAGCATAGCCGCGGGTTCTTGATTTAAGAACATCAAAAAAGTCATAGATGATTTCGTTTAAGGGGAGTTCATAGTGAATATCAACTCTGTCTTTTGAAATATAGGTCATATCCTTGAAAACACCGCGTCTGTCTTGGCAAAGATCCATAATTGCGCCAACATAGTCAGGGGGAGAATAGATGTGGGCGTTTGTTACAGGCTCTTCGCTGAATTCAATTTCAGCAACATCGGGGTAATGGGTGGGATTATCGACCTCAACAATGCTGCCGTCGCGAAGATGAATTTTATAAACTACGCTGGGAACCGTTGTAACAAGGTCGAGATTATATTCTCTTTCAAGGCGCTCCTGAATAATTTCAAGGTGAAGAAGACCGAGAAAACCGCAACGGAAGCCAAAGCCTAAAGCACCTGAGGTTTCCGGCTCATAGGTGAGCGAAGCGTCGTTCAGCTGCAATTTTTCAAGGGCATCACGAAGGGCTTCGTAGTCTGCGCCGTCAGCAGGATAAACACCGCAGAAAACCATGGGATTAACTTTTCTGTAGCCGGGAAGGGCTTCTTCGGCTGCCCATTGGGTTTTTGTTACGGTGTCGCCGACTTTTGCATCACGGACTGTTTTGATTGAAGCGGTAATATAGCCAACCTCACCGGCAGAGAGAACGTCGCAGGGCTCAAGACCTGTGGCTCTCATATAGCCGACTTCAACAACATTGAATTCTGCGCCGGTGGCCATCATTTTCATCATTTCGCCTGCTTTGAGGGTTCCTTCAACAACTCTGACATAAACAATAACACCTTTATAGTTATCATAAACCGAGTCAAAAATGAGGGCGCGCAAGGGAGCGTTGTCTTCAGCTTCGGGAGGAGGCACATCGGCAACGATTCTTTCAAGAACCTGATGAACGTTTTCGCCGGTTTTAGCTGAAACTCTCGGAGCTACTGAACAGTCAAGACCGATAACGTCTTCAACCTCGGCGGCAACTCTTTCAGGGTCTGCGGCGGGGAGGTCGATTTTGTTAATAACGGGAACAAGCTCAAGATCATGGTCAAGAGCCAGATAGGTGTTTGCCAGAGTCTGAGCCTCAATTCCCTGAGAAGCGTCAATGATAAGAACGGCACCCTCGCAAGCGGCCAATGAACGTGAAACTTCATAGTTAAAGTCAACATGGCCCGGAGTGTCGATCAGGTTAAGCTCATAAATTTCGCCGTCATCAGCTTTATAGTCAAGCTTTACGGCGTGAGCCTTTATGGTAATTCCTCTTTCTCTTTCAAGGTCCATATCGTCAAGAAGCTGAGAGGTCATGTCTCTTTTAGCAACTGAATCTGTCAGCTCAAGAAGTCTGTCGGCAAGGGTACTCTTTCCGTGGTCAATATGGGCAATGATTGAAAAGTTTCTGATGTTTTCTTTGTTTTTAGCCAAAATATCACCTCATGTGTCGGGGTAAAATAATCAATATATTCTATCACAAAACACAGGGTTAATCAAGAGCTTTTCGCTATTTTAGGCCGAGTTACCAACGACCCTGACAAAGAATTCTTTCTGTCAGCGCAGTCAGAAGGGTTGTTAATATGTTTGCTGCTGCTATAGCAGCCATGAGCTTCTTTCTGTTTTCTGAATCTTTTCTGAGAAAAAAATAAACAAAGGGCATTTCAATTATTAAAGTTAAAAATAAAAATGCCGTTCCCACAGTATAATATGGTCCGCGCGCCAGAATTTCGCTGAGACTGTAGCCTGCTGAAGAATAGGGCTCTGAAAAATTATCGTAAATTATATAAGGCGTTATGAAAGATAAAATATTTCCCACAAGAACAAAGAAAAAGGTTTTGAAGGCTTTTTCAATTTTTCCTGCACGGTCAATCAAAAGGGTTTCTGCAACAAGAGTTCCAACGATAACAAAGGGAAGAACATCATAGGGTCTGGTTTGGGTTATCCAGACCCATGAGGAGTTTGCTGAGGCAGAAACAGAAAAAGCGAAAGATAAAATCAAAGCGGAAAGAACGGCCGATAATGTGTTAAATTTTTTCATCTGAAATCTCCTTTTTTTCTTTAAGTATAGCAAAACACAAACGGGCAGTTATTACTTTTATCTTAAAAATAAATGACAAAAGGGTGCGGCTTTTTCATAATTGAGAGCATATAAGAAAAAGCTCCTTTCAACAGTAAAGGAGCTTTGGTTTTTATTTGTTTGATGCGCCTGATAAGGCAGTTTCTTTTGCTTCAAAATCAAACTTATATTTGCCTTTGTGGCGATAGGGATAAACAGTTAAAATGACATAAGAGAGAGCAGCGCCGAGAGTGTTTAAAACAATGTCGCCCATAATATCCATAATCGGCCAGCGCTCTTCAACAATGGGGTCAAAAAGAGTGTTGATTTTTGGTGTGTTAAGAGCCAGCTCAAGAGACCAATGCTGGCTGTCTCCGGGGTAACCACTCATTATTCCGGCAACCTGGTCAAAGCTGAACTCAAAAAGTTCCCATAAGGTTGAAGCGATAAAAGAAAAGCCAACAGAAGCGATAATCACCAAAACCACGGAAGAACTCTTCTTTTCTTTTTTCATAAGAGCGCAAACAAGCTCATAGCCATAGAAAACTGCAGCGGCTCCGCCGATAAAATGAAGAGCTGAATCCCACCAACGAACATCATAATAAAAATTCATAAATTTTCCGCCGAATGAGGCACAAAAAATACCTATGATGAAAAACGTTTGAAAGCCGGGGGATACATGGCGAAAAACGCTTTTTTCGGGAAAGAGCATGAAAATCTCCCAGATAAACATACAAAGAAAGTTTGCGCCGACCTGAAGGGGATCTGTTATGTCAAAAGGTTCCTTGAAAAATCCGGCAACAAAAGCATAAATCATCGGGATTCTGAAAAGCCACCAAAAAATAAAATAATATTTGGGGCAGGAATCGGTAATTCTTTTAAAATAGTTTCTCATTTTGATTTCTCCGTTCGTTTCAACAAATTCTTTCCAAAAGCGACAAAAATTACTTATCTTATATAACCATAAAAGCATAAAGGATGGGTTACAAATTTATTACGAATTTATTAAAATAAATTTTCTTCTTCATATTTGATTTTAACAATGGCGTATGATATCATGTTTAAAGTTAAAAAACAATGGCAGGTGAAAAAATTGGCAAAATTCAAAGCGGTTTTTTTCTGTTTGAATTCAAAATATATTCATTCTTCTCTTGCACCCTGGTGTCTTTTTTCTTCTTGTAAAAATGCTTTTGAAGAAAAGCTTGATTTAAGGGTTGTTGAAGGAACAATAAATGAAAAGAGCGAAAATGTTTCGGAAAGAGTTATTCTTGAAAAGCCTGACGCAGTTCTGATGTCTTGCTATATCTGGAATATTACAAAAACTCTTGAAACAGCGAAGGAAATTAAAAGCGTTTTGCCTGAAACAAAATTATTCTGGGCGGGCCTGAAGTGAGCTTTAACAGCGAAAGAATTATGAAGGAAAACTCCTTTGTTGACTATGTTCTTTGCGGAGAGGGCGAAGAAAGCAGTGCTTTTTTGCTTGAAGCTCTTTCTCAGCGCGTCAATCCCGAAAGAGAAATTGCAACTATGAGAACTGAAGAGGGAATCGTTTGCGGAAAATATCATATTGCTGAAAAAACCGTTTCCCCCTATACTCAGGAATATTTTGAAAGCTTAAAAAACAGAATAGCCTATATTGAGTCTTCAAGAGGCTGCCCCTATAACTGCGCCTTCTGTCTTTCGGGAGACGACAGAAGCGTTCGATTTTTTGACCTTGAAAGAATTAAAAAAGAGATTCTTCTTCTTTCTCAGTCGGGAACAAAAACTGTTAAGTTCGTTGACAGAACCTTTAATTGCAACAAAAAAAGAGCAAATGAAATTTTGCTTTTCATAAAAGAAGCTGTTGAAGAAGGAAAAATTAAAGATGTTTGTTTTCACTTCGAAATTGCAGCAGATATTCTGGCTGATGACACTCTTGAAATCATTTCTCAGATGCCAAAAGGTGCTGTTCAGTTTGAAGCGGGAATTCAGAGCTTTAACCCGTTGACTCTTGAAAAAATTCACAGAAAAACCAACCTTGAAAAGCTTTGTCGGAACATTGAAAGGCTGATTTCTTTTAAAAACTGCCATATTCACATTGACCTGATTGCCGGTCTTCCATTTGAAGATTTGACTTCTTTAAAAGAAAGCTTCAACAAGGCGTTTTCTCTCAGAGCAAACATGCTTCAGCTTGGATTTTTAAAGATTCTTTACGGCTCATGCATGAAAAACAACAGAGAAGAATTTCCGTGTTTATATAAAAAAGAGCCGCCTTATGAGGTTATTGAAACAATGTGGCTTTCAAGTGAGGAGCTTTCTTTTCTTCATGAATTTGAAGATGCATTTGAAAGGCTTTATAACAGCGGAAGATTCAGAAGAACTTTGGAGTATGTTCTTGAGATTTCTAAGCTTTCTCCGTTTGAGGTTTTTGCTTTTTTTGCTGATTTTATTAAAAAACGAAAAAAACAAAATTTTACCCTCGATGAATATACGGCGTTGGTGTTTGAATATTTTTCTTCGCAGCCAAAAATCAATCCTTCTGTTCTCAGAGACAAAATGATTACCGACAGAATTGCAACTAATTCTTCGGGAATTATTCCGAAATGCCTTCAGATAGAAGACGGAAATTTAAGAAAGGTAAAGCATGAAGTTGCTCTTTCTTATCCGAAAAAGAAGAATATAATGCGTTCGGTGGCAATTTTATATAGTGAAAACGCAGTTTTATTTTGCGATTACACAGAAAAAGATGTTCTAAGTGGGGAATACCCACTTAAATATCTTCGTGTTGACATTTAATAGCTTTAATGATAAAATTCTCCTATTAGAGCTTTAACGCCCTGAATTAAAGAACCCCAAAAAGAAAGGTTGTTTGCCAAATGGAAAAGATTAAAATGGGAAAAATTGTTGAGATGGACGGCGACGAAATGACCAGAATCATCTGGAAGATGATTAAAGACGAGCTTTTAGAGCCCTTCGTTGAGCTTAATACAGAATATTACGATCTGGGTCTGCCTCACAGAGATGAAACAAACGACATGGTCAGCATTGAAGCCGGTGAGGCAATTAAAAAATATAAGGTCGGCGTAAAATGCGCAACCATTACTCCCAACGCACAGCGCGTTGAGGAATATAACCTCAAAGAAATGTGGAAGAGCCCCAACGGAACAATCCGCGCAATCCTTGACGGAACTGTTTTCAGAGCTCCCGTTCTTGTCAGCGGAATCAAGCCTTCCGTCAGAAGCTGGGAAAAGCCCATTACCATTGCCCGTCATGCATACGGTGATGTTTATAAAGCAACAGAATTCCGTCTTGAAAAGCCCGGCAAGGCAGAGCTTGTTTTCACAAGTGAAGACGGAGAAGAAAAAAGAGCAACAATTTATGATTTTGAATGTGGCGGCGTTCTTCAGGGAATGTATAATAAAGACACTTCAATCCGTTCCTTTGCTCACTCTTGCTTTAAATATGCAATTTCAACAAAACAAGATCTTTGGTTTTCAACCAAAGACACAATTTCAAAGCAATATGATCAGACCTTCAAGCTCATTTTCCAGGAGATTTATGAAAATGAATATAAGGAAGAGTTTGAAAAGAATGGAATTGAATATTTCTATACTTTAATTGATGACGCCGTTGCAAGAGTAATCCGTTCAAAAGGCGGCTACATCTGGGCTTGCAAAAACTATGACGGTGACGTTATGAGCGACATGGTTTCAACTGCTTTCGGCTCACTTGCCATGATGACCAGCGTTCTTGTCAGTCCTGACGGCAACTATGAATATGAAGCAGCCCACGGAACTGTAACAAGACATTATTATCGCTATCTTGAAGGTGAAAAGACCTCAACCAACCCTGTGGCAACTATTTTTGCCTGGACAGGAGCGTTAAGAAAAAGAGGTGAGCTTGACGGAAACGCTGAACTTATGGATTTTGCCGCAAAGCTTGAAAAGGCATCGCTGGATGTTATTGAAAGCGGAAGAATGACCAAAGACCTGGTGGGCTTGTGGCAGGGAAGTCAGGCAACTGCTTTAACCACAGAAGAATTTATTCAGGCAATCAGAGCAGAGCTTGAAAAATATATTTGAAAAAGGTGATTTAAAATGATCAGATATGAAATCGAGGGTGGACATCTTCCTGTTTTAATCTGCTATCCGGAAGAAAATCAGACTCTTTGCACCGAAAGCGGAGCTATGAGTTGGATGAGTCCCAATATGGCAATGAACACTAACGCAGGCGGCGGCTTTAAAAAGGCTTTCGGAAGATTTTTTGCCGGTGAATCTGTTTTTATGAATGAATACACAGCGCAGGGAGGTCCCGGAATGATTGCTTTTGCCTCCTCTTTCCCGGGGTCAATAATTCCCTATCAGGTAACACCGGGAAATTCTCTGATTGTTCAGAAAAGAGGCTTTCTCGCCATGGAAAAAGGGCTTGACCTTTCTATTCATTTCAACAGAAAACTGGGAAGAGGCTTTTTCGGCGGTGAAGGTTTTATAATGCAAAAAATCAGCGGCAACGGACTTGTTTTTCTTGAAATAGACGGTCATTGCAAGGAATATAATCTTGCGGCAGGTCAAAGAATTGTTGTTGACACCGGCTACCTTGCCGCAATGAGCGAAACCTGTACTATGGATATTCAAACTATTTCGGGCGTGAAAAATATGTTTTTCGGCGGTGAGGGCTTGTTCCACACAGTAATAACCGGTCCGGGAAGGGTGTATATTCAGTCAATGCCGGTTATTAACACCGCAAGCAGAATTCTTCCCTATATTAATGTTTCCACCGGCTCTCAGGGCAGCGGAATTAATATCAGATTAGGTGAATGATTTTTTTATAAGTAAAAAAGAGATATAAAAAGTGCAGACTGCATAAAACAAGATGAAAAAGGGGTTCTTTGGTCATAACCAAAGAACCCCTTTTTGCTTATATGCTTATACTCTTGCCACCATTTCACCGTAAAGCTCTTTTTCTTCTTTAATAAAAGCTTCAACGGCTTCAACTGTTGGCATTGCGGCTGAACAGCTGTGGGCAGAAATGAGCATTGATGCGCTGGCAGTTCCGAATTCAAGGGCATCAATCATATCCCAGCCTTCAAGAAGACAGCGGATAAATGCACTTGCATAGCCGTCGCCGCCGCCGAAGCCTTTCATGGCTTTAACGGGGAAGGGCTTGATTGAATAGCTCTTTCCGTCATTAGTATAGGCGGTTGAGCCATCTTTTCCGTGCTTGATAATAACAATTTTTGCTCCGTAGGATTGCCAGAGCTTTGCGCTTTCTTCGTCAGTCTTGCAAACGCCGGTTATAGCTTCAGTCAGGTCATATTCTTCTCTTGAGCCGAGAATAATGTCGGCATTTCTGGCGACCGTTGAATAATAGATTGAAATTTCGTCTTTGTTTTTCCATGTGTATGCGCGGTAGTCAATATCAAAAATAACAACAACACCGTTTTTCTTTGCAAGCATCATGGCTTTAAGAGCTGCCTCTCTTGAAGGACTCTGGGAGAGGGCGGTTCCTGAAATAACAATGGCTTTTGCGCTGCTTATATATTCTTCGCTGACCTCAGAGGGCTCAAGCTGAAGGTCGGCAATGCAGTCTCTATACATAAGAATACTGCTTTCGGTGGGGCTTTTGATTTCAGTAAATGTAAGACCCAGCTTTTCGCCGTTTTTTGCTCTGAAAATGTTTGAGGTGTCAATTCCTTCTTTGTCAAAATAATTAACAACGAAGTCGCCGTGCTGATCGTCCGAAACTTTTCCGATGAAGCCGACTTTTTTGCTGAGTCTTGCAAGACCTACGGCAATATTAGCCGGTGAGCCGCCGACGTATTTGTTGAAGTTGCAACTTTCTGCAAGGGGTCTGTTCATATCGGTGGGATTGAAGTCAATGGCAACTCTGCCTAAAGGGATTACATCGAGAGGTTTTGATTGGTCAAATTCAACATATTTCATGCTGTGTGCTTCCTTTCCGTTTTGTTTCTTTATAAATAGCTTATTCGGCTTTTCCCACCGAATAAAAAATTTCCATGTGTTTCTTTGCGTTTTCATAGGCGCCTTTGATTTCAGCTTGATGAAGGTCATAATAGCCGCCGATTTCATTTTCATTATAAGCTTTTCTGACCTGATTTTCAACACTTGCAAAGGTTGCTGTTGCAATGTTTATTTTTTTAATTCCGTTTTGATGACATCTGATGAAATCTTCTTCGCTTATTCCGGTTCCTCCATGAAGAACAAGGGGAACGGAAACGGTTTCTTTAACCTTTTGAAGAATATCAAAACGAAGGCAGGGCGCTTCTTTATAAAATCCGTGAGCATTTCCGATTGCAATTGCAAGAGCGTCAACCTTTGTTTCGCTGAAAAATTTTTCTGCCTGCTGAGGTGAGGTGCAACGCATAGCGATGTCAACGCTTCCGTCTTCGCTTCCGCCAACACAGCCGATTTCTGCTTCAACTGCCGCGCCATAGGGCTTTGCCATGGCAACCACCTTTTGTGTCATGGAAATATTTTCATCAAGGGGAAGGTGGGAGCCGTCAAACATAACAGAGGTGAAGCCTAAGTCAAGAGCCTGCCTGATACATTCAAGCGTTGTTCCGTGGTCAAGATGAACGGCAACGGGAACTTTTGCGTTTTTTGCTGCCGCAACCATAAGCGGACCGATTACGGCAAGGGGTGAATGGTTAAGCCTGACTTCAGCTATCTGAAGAATAATGGGAGATTTGGTTTCTTCAGCGGCTTTAATAACGCCCAGAACCATTTCCATGTTTGCAACAGAAAAAGAACCGACGGCGTAGTTTTTGTCCTGAGCATCTTTGAGCAAAGTTTTGATATTTGCAAGTGACATATTTTTACCTCGTTTTTATTCGTTTGATTTAAGTGATTCAACCATATCAACCTTTTTAAGATTGCTTCTTAAAATAAGGTTGACAAGCATTGAAAAGCCTATTGAAAGAACTGCGGCATAGAAGAAGCCCATGAAGCCAACGCTTCTTCCGAACATAACAATGTCAACTTCACCAACGGCAACAACAACACGGTGAAGAATAACACCGAAAAACAGTCCGAAAAAGGTTCCGAGAAGGCTGAGAAGAATGTTTTCTCTGAAAATATATGCGGAAACCTCGCGGTTATCAAAGCCGAGAACCTTTATGGTGGCAATTTCTTTAACTCTTTCGTTGATGTTCATAACCGAAAGATTATACATTACAATCAATGAAAGAAGCCCTGCGGAAACAACGAGGATGATAACAATATAGCCTATACTGTTGAGAATATTTTCAAACATCGTTTGAATTTCGTCGCTGTAGGAAACGGCGCTGATTTCATATTCGTTTGTCAGTTCCGCGGAGAGAGCAGCTCTTTGCTCCGGTGAAAGCTCAGTTGCAAGGTTGGCAGTAATATAGTTATATCGCGGATTTGCACCGAAAAGGCCCTTGTAAACATTTTTGCTCATGTAAACATAGTGGAAAGCATAGTTTTCTGCTATGGCAGAAACAGGAACACCGACTCTGTATCCGCTTGTCATTGTTACAAAAATGATGTCGCCCACACTAAGCTCTAATTCATCGGCGAGCTTTTTGGTAATAATTGCGCCGTTGTCGGGAAGGGTAAGGGGGTCGCCGCTTTTTGCATCACGAAGCCTTATAAAGTTATGAATAATTTCGGCGTTTTCCGGAATGAGAAGATAGGTTTCCATGGTTTTGCTGCTGCGGGCGCTGTTGGTGTCAAAAACCTTCATATATTGAAGCATGGAGAGCGAAATTTCCGGTCTTGATGAAACCACGGCTGCTGCATCGCAATTTGTTATTGTTGTGTCATAGGAGCCGTTCAAAACAATCTGCATATCATAGTTCCAGATTTTTTCTTCATCTGTAAACTGATTTTTCAAGGTTGCATTTATGGAATTGTTCAGACCGAAGCCGGCAACCATAAGGGCAGTACAGCCCATAACACCGATTACAGCCATAACAAAACGCTTTTTGTTTCTGAAAACATTTCTGAATGTAACCTTTGTGGTAAAGCCCAGCTTTGACCAAAGAGCAGGGAAGTTTTCAAGCCAAACTCTTTTTCCGCCTTTTGGTGCCTTGGGTCTCATAAGCGTTGAAGCAGAGGTTCTCAGACTCTTTTTTGCGGCGAGATATGATGCTAAAACAGTAACTCCCACAGAAATAATAATTCCGGGAACGGCATAAACAAGGCGGAACCTGATTACAACGGGAGGCATATCAAAAAGAATAGAGAAGGCCTTGGTCAGAACCGTCGGGAAAATTGAAAAACCGAGAAGACAGCCCGAAACAGCACCTATAAGGCTGGCTGAAAGAGAATATACAACATATTTTGAAACAATCTCTTTATCATAAAAGCCCATCGCCTTGAGTGTTCCCAGCTGGGTTCTTTCATCGTCAATCATTCTTGTCATGCTGTTAAGGCAAACAAGGGCGGCAACGATAAAGAATATCCAGGGAAAAACCGCTGAAAGCGCAGAGGTTCTTTCGGCCATCTGATAATAATCGTCAAGACCTGTAAGGCCTTCGGCTCTTCCGGAAACATACCACTTGGCAGAGTCGAGGCTTAAAAGAAAGTCTTTTGCCGCCTCAAGCTGATTTTTGGCCTTGTCAAGCTGAATATAGGCGTTGGTTTTTGTTTCTTCAAACTCGGCTTCAATAGTCTTAGCTTTTTCTTTAGCCATCTGAAGATTGGTTTCATAGTTTGTTATCTGGTTTTTCATGTCAGAAAGCTGAGAAAGAACCTCAAGCTCTCCCATCTGAATGTCGTAGTTTGCTGTTGTGAGAGCTTTTTCAGCCTGAGTGAGCTCAATTTCAGCCTTCTTAAGCTCAGCTTCCAGTTGATTAAGGGTCGCAACAAGCTTTTCGGCTTTTTCAAGCTCAGCTTTTTTGTTGGCGAGCTCTGTCTGAGCGTCGCTGAGCTCTTGCTTTGAAGCAGCGAGCTGTTCTTCAAGCTGTTGAAGCTGAGGCTCCATATATGCCGACATTTCTTCAGCTGTTCCGACAGCGGTCCAGCTGTTTATGGAAGAAATAATCTGGTCAACTTCGCTTCCCACAAGGCCGCTTTCTTCAAATCTTCCAACAATGTCTGAAAGCGAAACGGCTTGATTTGTGTTGAGCTGATCTATAGCGCTTCTTGTTGTGGCAACAAGGTTCTGAAGATATTCCACGGTCTGAAGCGAGGTGTTGACCTGAGTGGTGGCAACATTATATTCGGTAACAGCGTTTTTATAGTCGGTTTCAGCTGACGAATATTTGTCGCAAAGCTCTTTTGCCGCATTATAAGCGTTTCTTTTCTTTTCCCATTCAGCGTATTGAGCTGAATGTTCCAGCTTGCTTTCGTCAATTTTTTCAGAGGCTTCCTTCGCCTTTTGGTTATATTGCTCTTTATATCCGGCAAGGGTAGCGTCGCCGTTCTGAGCCATTTCTAATATTTCGGCAACCTGCTTTTCCCCTGAGGCAATCTGAGCTTCAATGTCTGCCTTTGATGTGGCGTAGCTTATTTCGCTTTTTGCAACAAGGGCGGTGTAGGTAGCCTTCAGGGCTGCTACGCGAAGAGAGAGTCTTTCCTGAGAAATAGAAGAAATATATGAAACATAGGGATCAATCAGAGCTTTATATTCTTCGCTGTCAGTTCTGAATTTTTCAGAGCCGCTGATTTTTATGTTGACTGCACCGTAATAATCGGTCAGAAAGTTTTCTTCAGGAACATAAATAAAGGTTCCCAGCTTTCCTGTTCCGATAGTGGTGTAGCCTCTTTCATAAGAAATATAAAGGGGGGTTCTGATAATTCCCGTAATTGTGTACTGAGTGTTCTGAAGAGAACCGGTAATGTCGCTTCCGTCGCCTTCAACGGTAATGACCGAGCCGATTTTGAACTCTTCGGGAGTGGAAAGCTGACTTTGGTCAACGAGACATTGATTTGCTCCCGTGGGCCAGCTTCCTTCAATAAGCTGAGGACGGTTCATGAAAGATTTGTCGTTTTCGCCTGCGGCGGCATACTGAGCTTTTGTGCAGTCAAGAGCAATTACTCTGACTGTAAGCTGAGAGCCGTCAATATCGCTGACTTTTTGGTCGTTAACGCTGAGAATTCCGTCAACAAATTTTTCGCCGCTGATGTTTTCAACACCCTGAATGCTGCCTAAAACGGCAATATCTTCGTTCGTCAGACCGGCAGAAGAAACTATTCTGACATCGGCAGCGTTGGAAGCGGTAAGATATTTCTCGGCGGTGTCTTTCATATCGGGGGCAGTGGCATTCATGCCCGCGAAAAAGCTGATTCCCAACGCAACGATTAAAACGATTGAAAAAAATCGCGATTGGGTTCGGCTTATGGTTCTTATTGTGTCTGTTAATAAAGCCCTGTTCATTTTGTGCGTATCACCTCTTGGGATTTTTTTGTTTTTCAATTACCACTCCAGCTTTTCAACAGGAACAGGTCTGTCGTTGACCGCGATCTGAATAACGCGGCCGCTTCGCATAGTGATTATTCTGTCTGCCATGTCTGCAAGAGCCTGGTTATGAGTAATAACAACAACCGTCATGCCGGTTTCACGGCAGGTTCGCTGGAGAAGCTTTAAAATCTGTTTGCTTGTTTTGTAGTCGAGAGCACCGGTGGGTTCGTCGCAAAGAAGAAGTTTTGGATTTTTGGCAAGTGCTCTGGCAATAGAAACTCTTTGCTGTTCACCGCCTGAAAGCTGAGAGGGGAAGTTATCCATTCTTTCGGCAAGACCGACTCTTTCAAGAACCTTTTCAGGCTTGAGTGCTTTTTCAACAATCTGGCTTGCA
The DNA here is from genome assembly GCA_017474045.1 of Clostridia bacterium. GTDB lineage: Bacteria > Bacillota > Clostridia > Oscillospirales > Acutalibacteraceae > UBA6857. Next base: position 34,895 of record JAFUHX010000015.1, read on the forward strand.
AGCTCAACGTTTTCAAGGGCAGTAAGATTGGGAACGAGGTTATAAAACTGAAAAACAAAGCCAACATCGCTGCGGCGATAGTCAATAAGAGCCTTTTCGTCAAGACCGTTTATAAGCTTTCCGGCAACGCGGATTTTTCCGTCGTCACAGCTGTCCATTCCGCCGAGCATATTCAAAACGGTAGATTTACCTGCACCGCTGGCGCCGACGATTAAACAAAACTCGCCCTTTTCAATGCTGAAAGAGACTCCGTCTGCTGCGGTTATTATAATTTCTCCGGTCTGATATCTTTTATAAACATTTTCAAATTCAATAAAGCTCATAATTAACCTCGGTTCAATAACTTTTTAGTGTTTTACGGAATAAAAGGCGGAAGGCGGCGAAGCCGCCCCGCCCGGATTTTATTTTTTCAAAGATTTTTCAACAGCTTCCCATACTCCGTTGATATATGCAGCGCCGAGAGCTCTGTCATAGAGTCCGTAGCCGGGTCTTGCTGTTTCGCCCCAGATCATTCTTCCGTGATCAGGACGGATATAGCCGTCGAAGCCGCTTTCCTGAAGTGCCTTAACAATTTCATAGATATCAAGGCTTCCTTCTGAAGAAAGGTGGGCAGTTTCGTTGAAACGGTTGCCCACAACCTTAACATTTCTGATGTGAGCAAAATAAATTCGGTTGCCAACTTCGCGAATCATGGCGGGAAGGTCATTCTTTTCTGAAGCACCCAGAGAGCCGGTGCAGAAGGTCAGACCGTTGTAAGGACTGTCAACAAGCTTAAGAAAACGCTTGAGAGAGTCAATGTCTTTAATAATTCTGGGAAGGCCGAAAATATCCCATGGCGGATCGTCGGGATGAATAGCCATTCTGACGTCACATTCCTCACAAACGGGAATGATTTTTTCAAGAAAATATTTAAGGTTGGCCCACAGGTCTTCTGCGGTAATTCCCTTGTATTTTTCAAAAAGCTCTTTAATTTCGCCCATGCGCTCTGTTTCCCAGCCGGGCATTGCATAGCCGTTTGAGTTAGCGTCTATTTCGCGGAACATATCTTCAGGGCTTTTTCCTTCAACCTGCTCGCCGAAATAGCAAAGGCAGGTTGCTCCGTCACCCATATCCATTGCAAGATCAGTTCTTGTCCAGTCAAAAACCGGCATGAAGTTATAGCAGATAACCTTAACGCCTGCTTTGGCAAGGTTGCGAATAGAGGTGATATAGTTTTCGATATATTTTTCTCTTGAGGGGAGGCCAAGCTTAATGTCTTCATGAACATTAACGCTTTCGATGCATTCCATTGTCAGACCGGCGTCCTCAATTTCTTTTTTCATTTCCATAATCATGTCGAGGGGCCAGGCTTCTCCGCAAGGAAGCTTATGAAGGGCGGGAACAACACCCGCAACCCCCGGAATCTGCTTGATTTGCTGAAGTGAAACGGTGTCCTTGTCGGCTCCGAACCACCTGAAAGTCATTTGCATAAAGGTTCATCCTTTCTCTCTGTTTTGATTTATAAAACGGGAAACCCGATTTTATTGAATTTATTGGGTATAGGTTTTTGTGTCAATAAGCTTGTCTGTTTTACTGCTTAGAACAAGAATTTCACATTTGTATTCGTCGCTTTCAGTGTGAACCTGATAATAAAGGCACATACTTCCGATTGTTGAAAGAGCCTCTTCGGCCTGCTTTTTGTTCTTTTCATATTTCTTTTCGCTGACCTTTATAACAACCTTGCGGAAGTTTTCGGTATCAATGCTTTCAATTTCTTTTATAAAGGGGTAGGCGCCGCTTTCCTGAATGTCATAAACCGCCTTGATAACACGCATACCGATTTTGGTCAGAAGAAGCTCATAGGAAAAGGTTTTCATTTTAATTGTAACTGTCTGATCCTTTTCGTTGAGTCTTGCGCTTGCGTAGCCATATTCATCGCAAAGACCGTCCAGATTTTTCTGGTATTTTTCTTCAATAACAGCCAAAGGAATGGTGATTTTTGTTGTGTCTCTGAGGCTGCCTTCCTCTTTCTTCTCTGTTTCTTCTTCGGTGGTTGTTACAACAACGGGGGAGTCAACAGAAACTTCTCCTCTTTTTGTAAAGAAATAAACAAGTCCGCCGGCAATGATACACAGGGCAAGAACAATGCAGATGATTTTAACAGCATTATGTTTTATTGTGGTCATTTTTAATTAACCTCCCTATAGAAAAGATTGTTAAGTTCAGTTTAATTGAAGAGGCTTTATTTAACCTTAAAGCAAAAAAGCCTCACCAAAACAAAAATACAGATATAATAATACCATATATAAAGAAAAATTTCTATAGATAATTGTAAAAAAACATATTCAATTTTTAACAGCTTGCTTCGGACTGAAAAAGGATGTAATTTTCTACAAAATTTACAAAATTATTCCAATATATATATCAAAATCAACAATAGACAAAATGAGCCTTTTTATGTTAAAATGCTATGAAAGCCGAACCATCTCTGTTTCGGCTGTGTAACTATGTAATTAATTTTTCAGAAGGAGTGATTCCAATGGGCAAGAAATTTGTTTATTTGTTCAAAGAAGGAAACGGCAGCATGAGAGAACTTCTTGGCGGTAAAGGTGCAAACCTTGCTGAAATGACTAATCTCGGTCTTCCCGTTCCCCAGGGCTTCACTGTTACAACAGAAGCCTGCACGCAGTATTATGAAGACGGCCGCGTAATCAACGATGAGATTCAGGCTGAAATTATGGCAAACATCGACAAGATGGAAGAAATCACCGGCAAAAAGTTCGGCGATCTTGAAAATCCCCTTCTTGTTTCTGTTCGTTCAGGTGCCCGCGCATCAATGCCCGGCATGATGGACACAATTCTTAACCTTGGTCTTAACGAAGACGTTGTTAAGGTTATGGCTGAAAAGTCAGGCAACGAAAGATGGGCTTATGACTGCTACAGACGTTTCATTCAGATGTATTCTGACGTTGTTATGGAAGTTGGTAAGAAATACTTTGAAGAGCTTATCGACAAAATGAAAGAAGACAGAGGAGTTACTCAGGATACAGAGCTCACAGCTGCTGATCTTAAGGAACTCGCAGAGCAGTTCAAGGCTGAATACAAAGCAAAGATCGGTTCAGATTTCCCCACCGATCCCAAAGAGCAGCTTATGGGTGCTGTTAAAGCTGTTTTCCGTTCATGGGACAACCCCCGTGCAAACGTATATCGCCGCGACAACGACATTCCTTATTCATGGGGTACTGCCGTTAACGTTCAGGCAATGGCTTTCGGTAACATGGGCGAAGATTGCGGAACAGGTGTTGCTTTCACCCGTGACCCCGCAACAGGCGAAAAGAAACTCATGGGTGAGTTCCTCACAAATGCACAGGGCGAAGACGTTGTTGCCGGTGTAAGAACTCCCATGCCTATCGCTGAAATGGCAAACAAATTCCCTGCAGCTTACAAGCAGTTCACAGAAGTTTGCGAGCTTCTTGAAAAGCACTACAGAGACATGCAGGATATGGAATTCACAGTTGAAAACGAAAAACTCTATATGCTTCAGACCCGTAACGGTAAGAGAACAGCTCAGGCTGCTCTTAAGATCGCTTGCGACCTCGTTGACGAAGGAATGAAGACTGAAGAAGAAGCAGTTGCAATGATCGATCCCAGAAACCTCGACACTCTTCTTCATCCCCAGTTCGATGCTAAAATTCTTAAGAAGGCAGAGCCCATGGGCAAAGGCCTTGGTGCATCTCCCGGTGCTGCTTGCGGTAAAGTAGTGTTCACTGCTGAAGACGCAGAAGCTTGGAACGCAAAGGGCGAAAAGGTTATTCTTGTTCGTCTTGAAACATCTCCTGAAGACATTACCGGTATGAAGGCTTCTCAGGGTATTCTTACTGTTCGTGGCGGTATGACTTCTCACGCAGCCGTTGTTGGTCGTGGTATGGGTACATGCTGCGTATCAGGTTGCTCAGAAATCGTTATGGACGAAGAAAACAAGAAGTTCACTCTTGCCGGCAAGACATTTGTTGAAGGTGACGTTATTTCAATCGACGGTTCAACAGGTAACATCTATGACGGTGCTATCCCCACAGTTGACGCTCAGATCGCCGGTGAATTCGGAAGAATCATGGGCTGGGCAGACAAGTTCAGAACCCTTAAGGTAAGAACAAACGCAGACACTCCTGCTGACGCTAAGAAAGCTCGCGAGCTCGGCGCAGAAGGTATCGGTCTTTGCCGTACAGAGCATATGTTCTTTGAAGCAGACAGAATTGCTGCATTCAGAGAAATGATCTGCTCAGACACTGCTGAAGAAAGAGAAGCAGCTCTTGCTAAGATTCTTCCCATGCAGCAGTCAGACTTCGAAGCTCTTTATGAAGCTCTTGAAGGCAACCCTGTAACAATCCGTTTCCTTGATCCTCCTCTTCATGAGTTCGTTCCCACTGAAGAAGCAGACATCGCAGCTCTCGCTGAGGCTCAGGGCAAGAGCGTTGAAACAATTAAGGCAATTATCGCTTCTCTCCACGAATTCAACCCCATGATGGGTCACCGTGGATGCCGTCTTGCAGTTACCTATCCTGAAATTGCAAAGATGCAGACAAGCGCTGTAATCCGTGCTGCAATCAACGTTCAGAAGGCTCATCCCGACTGGAAGATCGTTCCTGAAATCATGATTCCTCTTGCAGGCGACGTTAAGGAACTTAAATATGTTAAGAAGTTTGTTGTTGAAACTGCAGATGCAGAAATCGCAGCAGCAGGCGTAGAACTTAAATATGAAGTTGGAACAATGATCGAAATTCCCAGAGCATGTCTCACAGCTGATGAAATTGCTGAAGCTGCAGACTTCTTCTGCTTCGGAACAAACGACCTTACCCAGATGACATTCGGCTTCAGCCGTGATGACGCCGGTAAGTTCCTCGATGCATATTATGATGCAAAGATCTTCGAAAACGATCCCTTTGCAAAGCTCGACCAGAACGGCGTAGGCAAGCTTATGGATATGACTCTTAAGCTTGGCAAGCCCGTAAATCCTGCTCTTCACTGCGGTATCTGCGGTGAACACGGCGGCGATCCCTCATCAGTTGAGTTCTGCCACAAGATCGGTCTTGACTATGTATCATGCTCACCCTTCCGTGTGCCCATCGCAAGACTTGCAGCCGCACAGGCTGCTATTAACGAAGGAAGGAAGTAATTTTGGCCTGATTTCAAGGGTAAATCAAAGCTCTTTTGTGCGAGTTTATCAAAAAATCTTCACAAAAGACGATGCAAAGGCTTACCTTTACGCAGAGTCAACAAAACACAGAATCCTACAATGGCAGGATATTGAATTAAATATCTTGATTTAAAAAAACAAATTAGAGCTATGTCATTCATTTGGCATAGCTCTTTTTGTATTTTATCTCGTTTTTGTTTAGTTATCTTTTAAATAATAATGATAATGAATAAGGACTCTATCATCCGTGCTGGTTGATAAAGTCCTTTTACTTTTTATTCTTTTTACGGAGTGTTTCTATGGTAATTAGAAGAAAGTGCATATCCTCGTCTGAGAGGTCAGATACATCTATCATCTTCTTATGGTCAATGCCTAAGAGATAATCAGTTGTAACGTGAAAAATATCTGCTAACTGAATGAGTACATCCGGCGAAGGTGTTCTCTCCTGCAATTCATAGTAAGATACCACAGACTTAGTTATGCTTAACCGCTTGGCTAATTCTGTTTGGGTCATTCCTGCTTCTGTACGCAGAGTTTTTAGCTTATCTCCAAAGTTGACCATATTAACACCTCCGTTCTAAGATAGTTTACATTATTAGTGTAAGTATTGGGTTGAAATGTGTATCAATCCAGTTGACATTAAATAAAAAGTATGCTAAAATGTACTTGCAGTATGCGTTAGGTCATAATCTCATAGCTGAGAATAAAGGAGCTTGCTTGCGATGAATAACATTAAAAAATCAATTAGCGTATTATTTGTTTTAATCATTACAATACTGCTGTGTAGTTGTGATGTTTCTCCGTCCTCTAATGATGGAAATAATGTATCTGAATCATCTGGAATAGATGAACAATCTATATTTGTTGGCGAATGGAAATGTCTAAAAGAAAATTCCTGCAACAATATAGAAATAACTCTTTCAATTACACAGGAGAATGGAGAACTTAATGTTGTAAGAGATATGCAGAGTGGTTCTCCATCTGGGTCAAAAATCACTTTCTCTGTTGATATTCCTAAGGGAACTTCTTTTTACTCGTCACATACAAAAGGTACATATGAGCTGAAAGATGACGTGTTACAGGAAACATTTGAAAACGGCAAAACAAATTACTACTCTGTTACCGGTGAGCTATCGACAAATATTTGTGAATTTCCTTTCTGCTCAAAAGAATGTGGAGATGTAACATATTGTGAGGCTCATAACACAACTGATAAAAGGTATAGTTCTTTAACCGATTCAAATAAGCAATCAATTTGTTATTATATAGAAGGAAGATACGATTACTACGATAGCCTTAACAATGGCTATGCTGGTGATAAATATTCTGACCAAATAATGCAGGAAGCAGCATCTAAATATGGAATTACCTCTGAACAGGCATACATAATTTGGATGAATTACTACTCATATTAAGGAAGGTAATAGATATGGCTCTTATCAAATGTCCTGAATGTGGAAAAGAAATTTCTGACAAGTCACCGGCTTGTATTCACTGTGGATTCCCTCTTGAAGCTGCTGAGTTGAAAGAGAGTGTAAACGGTATTGTTGTTTTATTTGAAGCGTATGCCGCTAATAGCGCATCTGTTGGAGATGTAAGTAACATCTTTTCAAATGTTATGCAAGAGGTATATAATATTAAACAGAAACACAGTCAACAAGAAGCGACTGACTTAATCGCAAAAAGTATCATTGATGGTCTTAGTCTTATTCCCGGCAAACTTAGCTGGATGAACGGCAAACAGTATTGTGAGATTATAAATTATAAAGCTCTGTCTGCTGAAGGTATGGATTATTTCTCTAATCAGCTTTATTCCGTACTCTCTATTCAAAAGTTCTATGATGACGGTAGTGGTGGTTACTGTTACATTACTCCATTCTTTTACGCTGCATATATGGTTTTGCAATATGGCTCTGAGAGTAATAAGGCAAAACTAATGACCATACTCAAACATTCATTTGCTGGTAGCAAACAATCTTGGTATGACCACGTTGTTTCAATGTTCCGTCAGCACGGAGGCGGTAACTCAGTACAGCAGATAGCCGCCGTTCAAAGTAGTCTGCAAAGCATTAAGTGTCCTGTTTGTGGCTCTACCAGAGTTAATAAAATATCAACAGCAAATAGACTTACCTCTGTGTTTGCGTTTGGACTTGCATCTTCCAAAATCGGAAAACAATATGAATGCAAATCCTGCAAACACAAATGGTAATAGGAGATGAGAAAATGGGTAAACATTACTATTGTCCTTATTGTGGAGAAACACAATTTCCACATAGAACCGAGTGCGTGAAATGTCATTCCCGTGTTGGTTTAGTAGAATCAAAATATGACAGCACATATTATCAAGAAATGTCACAAAAGCGTTGCGGTGATTTTTCTCAATGGTATTCTTTTCTTTTACAGGAAATAAGACAAAATCCGTTATTCAATGAGGATTTATATTATGGCTCAGAGTATAAACAAGCTACGTCTAAGCCTATAACTAAACCTCAGGCAAAAGAAAAAGTTGAGGATGAAACTACAAGGCAAGCAAAAGCCATAAAGGAAATTGAATCCAAAAAAGCGAATAGCGGTAAGTATAGCCTTATTTCTGCTTTAATATCTATCGGCGCATTTGGATTAGCATTTGTGGTGGCACTTTTAAGCATTGAATTTATGATTTGGGTATGTGTCATTGCATCTGCTATTGGCTTCTTTGCATTTTTAGGTTTTTTAGGAGAGTGGCGAACATATCAGAAAGATTTAGCGTTAGTCAAAGGCAATTTTAAAGAGTACGAAAAACTACTTGCTAAGAGAGCAGAAGATAACGCAAATTTCCAGCAAGCACAACAGCAACAATGGCAAAATACACATCCGGTCTGCCCCTCTTGTGGTAGCAGAAATACAAGTCGAATAGGTAATATAAATAGGGCGGCTTCTGTTGCTACTTGGGGTTTGGCTTCTTCTAAAATTGGTAAACAATACGAATGCAAGAATTGTAAACATAAGTGGTAAGGAACAATGAAACAGCGAATAATCATAGCCGGAAGTAGAAATTTTAATGACTATCACTATTTGGAATATGTAGTTGACCGCTATTTCTCAAAGTTTGTCTCCGATAAAAAGGATGTGCAAATAATAAGCGGTACTGCCAAAGGTGCGGATAGTTTAGGAGAACTTTATGCCGAAAAGCACGGTATAGGGGTTATTCGTTGTCCTGCAAATTGGGATAAATATGGGAGAGCAGCCGGGTACAGAAGAAATGAAGAAATGGCTATTCTCTCTATGTCCGATGGTTACACCGGAGTTTTACTTGCTTTCTGGGACGGTCTAAGCAGAGGTACTAAACATATGATAGACCTTGCTGAAAAGCATAATGTTAAAGTGTATATTATAAAGATTAAGGCGTGACTTTTGACGGTCACGCCTCTTTCTTATTTAGTCGATGGGATTACAGCTAAAAGAATATTTCATAATTCCGGTATAATCTCCCGGAGTTCCCCATTGTGACATTTCAAGTCCGAAATACTTAACGCAGGAAGTACCAGACGGAAAATCTGATGCCGTGAAAGATACTATCGGTTCATTGGGAGTGGTCACAGTAACGGTGCTGTCACCCTCATATCTAAGAACAGAGCATTCGGTGCTTGCATACTGGTCTGTGACGTGCTTCAAGCTAAGCATACCAGAGTCATTGAGATTGGTCACAAATACATCCAGAGAATATCCTTCCTCAATGTAACCGTCATTAACGGTCACTTCACAGATGGGTGTGTCCTTAATATTGATAGTTGCCGGAATGGTGATATTATAGTGTGAATAAACGTGTCCGGTAACTTCTAATTCACCAGAGCCAGCATAAGCATCTTCTGTTTCCGCTGCAAAGGCAGTGGTAGAGAATGAAGCTATCATAAGTACAGATAAAACTAACGCTAAAACCTTTTTCATATTATTGTAAATCCTTTCTTCATTGAGAGTTGATTTCCAGCTTAACTTCTCCACTATTGAGAGTAGCTTTATTATTTAGTGCGTAACAGTCATAAACTAACCGGCAATTTCCGTAAACCCCACGTTTCAATACTTGCGTGAGCTTGATATTATTTATATGCTCTGAAGGTGCAATGAAATCTGATTTATAGATTAGTGTACCGTCAGACAGATATAGAGAAATAACAAAATAGCAAGGGTTATTATTGGGATTAAAGAAATCTACCTTCTGTTCTAATTGACCAGCTTTGAGGTTGATTCCGGTTACGCCGGGAATAGTGATTGACTTGTCCTCATAATCAATAGCCGGTGTAAAGTCAAGTGTGCTGGATGTCGTTGTGGATGGCGTGTCTCCCTTGTCAGGCGGCTTATTTACATTGCAAGACCGCAAAAGGAAAATTAACAATACCAGAATTACTATCACAGCGATAAGAATTAAAAATATGTGCATTTTCTTCACTGCTTGCTTCCTTTCTCCTAAGATAGCTTGTACCTATTTTAAAGTGAAAAGAAGAAATGATAAAGGCAAAGTTGGTGTGTTATTTTTTCCTCCAGCGATATATTGTTTTGTTGTCTCCGCTAAAAGTATCATCTGAGCCGGAGATTACTTTCTCTATTGTTGGTTTGGAGTAGTGCTTAAACTTCTCAATGAAATCTGGAATTTCTGTATGTACCTGACCGCATTTAAGGCATTGTAAACGCCTTAAAGTAAAGGTGTATCTGTTTCCCTCAGAGTCCTTAACAAGCCTTTTACGGCTGTCCCTGACCCTCATAGGGGACTTGCAAGAGGGACAAACGGGTGTGTCGAGATTACAGACTACATAGCCCCTTTTTTACGCTGTAAAATGGTGTAGTTGGTTGCGATAATCATATGATTACCCTCCTTAATAAAAATAGTATGCTTTCGGTATAAGATGTTACACTTTCGCATACTTATTATATATCATAAATTGAAATAAGACAAGACACAGAGATTAGAGCATAAATGAATGTATTTGTGTTTTAATCTCTATGCCTTAATCAAGCATAGATAATCCCATAGTGGCAGTCTTAATTGTATCGGAATTAGGATTGCTTTTCACGATTTAAGCCGTGTAGTTCGTAATGAATTGCACGGCTTTTTCTATTTTATAAATCAAAAAAAATATATCAATGAAAGGACGATTTTATTTACTATGGCTGCTGAAAAAAGTATTATTAGAACTTTAAAACAGATGTTAAATAATGATGCGATTATGTACTATATCCTCTGGAAATATGCTCCCGATGCTATCCCTGAGGAAGATAATATTAAAACCTATTCAGATTTGTGCAATAATTATAAGGCTTTGAAAGGACGTACAGAACAAAGCGTTGAGAAGTCTCTCTATAAAGAGGAGGTTCAGGCTGCAATCAAGTTATTGTTGAAACGTCTGGACGGCAAGAGAGATATTGAATTACTCAACAAATATTATGACTTGGCAATGAGTGGAGACGTGCAAGCTCTGAAGGCGTATATGGAATTTAAGACTAAGTTCTTTAAGGACAGTGAGGATGACGAACTCAAAGCCATTTTGAACGGTGCAAGTACCAGCGTGGACTACTCAGACACAGAAGATTTTAAGATGGAATTTTAATAAGGCGGTGATACAGTGACTAATAAAGAAAAGTTGCGCCGTATTCTTGCAGACCCTATTTTATGGATTGAAACGTTTGTCAATATCGTTGACAAAAGAGGAAAAGTTGTTCCCTTTAAATTCAATCCGCAGCAAAAATATGTTATGCGAAACAAGGAAAAATTCAATATTATTTTGAAGTCAAGACAGTTGGGTATTACCTCAGTTGCCTTGGCTTATTCTTTATATTTGGCTATCACTAAGCCTAATTCAGTGTGTATGATTATGGCTTATTCTCTTGACTCTGTAAACAACATCTTTGAGAAGTTGAAGCAGATGTATAGTGATTTGCCGGATTGCGTGAGACTTGAAACCATTGCAAACAACAGAAAAGAATTGAAGTTCGTAAATAATAGCAGAATCATTGTGTGTACTTGCGGCAGTAAGGATAATGCCCGTGGTGCTACACTGAGCTTTGTTCACTTGTCGGAAGTGGCGTTTATGAACGAATACTTGGATAAGCAGTTGACCGCTATTGAGCAAGCCTTAGTCCCTGATGGCTGTATGATTTTGGAATCAACAGCGAATGGACTTAACCGCTTTTCCGAACTCTGGAATAAGACTGTTTCCGGTGAGAAACCATTATGGAAACCCTTCTTTTTCTCTTGGGTGCAGGATAAGAGAATGTTTGCAGATGAGTACAAAGAATTTTCAAAAAGATATAAGAACATTTACGGTGCTTATCTTACTGAGGAAGATTTTGACGAAACAGAGGTAGCATTAAGTCAAAAGGGTGCATCTCTGGAACAGCTTATGTGGCGAAGATTGAAGATTTCAAACAGCAGCGAAGCTAAGTTCTGTCAAGAATTTCCCTCTAATCCTATGGAGGCATTCCTCAATACCGGCTCTAACATCTTTAGTACATCCGTTATTCAAGAAAGACTCAATGGAATTTACGTTGCAGAAGCTAAAGGAGAACTTAGGCTGAAATTGCCGGTCAAGGTTGACCCCATTATCAAAAAGCATAATAAGTATATGAGCATTTACAAGTTGCCGGTGAAGAATAAGAAATACTTTATCGGTGTTGATACCGGCGAAGGACTTGGTGCAGACAATGACTATTCCGTGATTTCCATTGTTGACGAAAGTGGTTTTCAATGTTTGGAATGGCGCAGCAACAAAGTGAAACCTTATGAATTTGCTGAGCTTACATACAAGATTGCTTGCTGGTATAACAAAGGCTTGCTTATCGTTGAAAAGGCTTCCGCTGGTCATACCGTAGTGGATAAGGTTCGTCACGATTTCCATTATGTCAATATGTTCAAGTATAGGACTTATGACCAGAAGAAAGGTAAGGCACAGCGTAAAGTAGGCTGGGAGACTAATTCAAAGAGTAAACCGATTATGATTTCAGATATGCAAGAATGGTTTGAGACCGGTCAATGTTTGGTGAACTCAAAACAGCTTTTGCAGGAAATGAAATTCTTTGAACTGGTTGACGGCAGTATGAAGGCTGTAAGTGGTCACGATGATACAGTTATGGCGTTTGCTATGGCTTTACAAGGGTTGAAATCAGGACAGTATTATTTTGCGATTGGCAAATGATACTGTCTTTTTTTTGACCCCATTTTAATGATTATTTCAAAGGAGATATAAACTTATGTTTAATTATAATAATAAGAAGAATCGTTTCTTCCATCGTAATGAGCCGGGACTTGATTATTTCAAGTCGGTAATTGGCTCATCCGAACATACCTTCAGACAGGGACAGGTTAATTCTATTCATACCCATTTGCTGAGAAATCACGATGTTTTAAGAAGAAAGAATTTAACCTATACATTCAAGGGTAAGACTTTTGAACCGGCTGCAATCATCCTTCAGGGTATGAAAACCGTTATCAATTTCCATACCGCATACTTGCTTGGAAACCCTGTTTCTATCACGGGTACGCCTAAGGCAGTTGAGCTTATGAATACCTATTACCGCAAAGGTCTGTATTCTAAGATTGACTGGCAGATTTTGAATGAGCTTATCACTTATGGTAATGCTTTTGAGTATGTATATTGGGATGAAAACACTAAGAGTATTAAATCTAAGGTGTTCAGAAATCAGGATTCTTACCCCATTTACAATGAGAACTTAGAGTATTCATACTTTGTGGAATACTGGAAGAATAAGACAGATGACACAGAGCATTTTGTTATCTATTCACCTACAAAGATTGATACATATGTGGATGGAAGAAGGATTTCAAGCAAAACCAATTTGACCGGATTACCGATTCATTATTCTTGTATGGAGAAGTCACACTATGACCAGTTTGGTGACAGTATGGTGCTTGACCTCATCCCAATTCAGGATAAGATTGAATGGCTTATGTCTAAGCTGGATGATGCTATTACTACATTGTCACTTAACCCCATTGGCGTATGTACCGGTGCAAAGGTAACTGAAAGTGATATGGTCGATTCTAACATTTCCGGTGCTGTTCTTAATCTTGAAGAAGGCGGCGAATTTAAGTACGCTAATGCTGAGATGGACTATGAGAATATCAAGTTTGAATTGAACCAGCTTTATCAACAGTTTAACCTTGTAGCTGCTATTCCCTCATCTATTTTAGGTCAGAATAACATTGCTAACGTGTCTGAAAACTCTATGTCAATGGTTTATCAGCTTACAGAAAACAGAGGTAAGCAGAATATGAACTCCTTGCTTGATGGATTCAGACAGAGATGGGAATATATGCGTAGGCTCTTTAATACTAAACATATCCCCATTTCCGATAAAGACTTCGATTCTCTGAATGTCACATTCAATATCAATAAGCCGGTTGATACTAAGCAGGATTTTGAGAATATGAAAATCCAGTATGAGATTGGCGCACTTAGCAAGAGAACCATTATGGAGCGTTCACCTTATACCACAGATTCCGCACAGGAAATGCAGCGACTTGAAGAAGAAGGCAGACCTATCTTTCCTAACAAAACTAAGGAAGAAACCACAACGGAAAAAGAAGTGGTAACTGATGAAGATACAAATAACCCCATTTCCGATGAATAATCGGTAATGGGTGTTTGTCACTATCCTTTAATAAGATACATAAATTTAAGAATAGTATAAGGATAGTGTATATATATCAAGACTATTCTTAATTATATAATACTTAATACTATTCCTAATTTCTCTTATATATATTAAGAATCTTATATATAGAAATAGTATTAAGTGCATTAACCTATTGACCCCATTTCTCATAACAATATGAAAATTCGGGAATGACTGTTCAATAGGTTATTGCTTTTTATCCCCATTTTTAGAAAAATACATACACGATTTTCTAATAGAGTATTTATTAAGAAAAGGTGTATCTATTTTTTGTCTCATATAAATAAATACAAATATCATTGTTCTTATGGGTGAGAATTAACCCCATTTTTTGTGTGAAAGGGTGGATTTATGGGAGGATATGAGTTGATAACCGGAATGGAATATGTTGAGAGGTACAGTTCCTAAAACTTTTTTCTATTCCGACAGAAAAATCAACCCCATTTTCCAAAAATTCAAGGTCAAAAAAATATCCCCATTTTTCAGAAAGCACAGAACGGATTGAAATGTCGGAATTTTTATCCCCATTTTCATCTATTCCGGGTATGAATTGAAACGCAGGATTTTATTTAACCCCATTTTTGAATTGCTGAAGGCTGAAAATTTATCCCCATTTTCTTCACATATAGGATTTGAATTGACTGTGAGATTTTATATAGCAGAGTGCAGCATTATTCCCTTGTTGGTTTTCTATGGAGTATGAGAAAATTATCCCCATTTCCAACAAGGCGAATAAAAAAAGCAAGTCACAGAAAATGTGACTTGCGTATATGTGTATGTGCGTATATATGTTATTTCCGTTTGTTTCTTTGCCTGAGATACCGTTGACGTTCTTTCTGGCTGTTCATTTGTGACAGTGTTTTGATATGTTCGTCTAAGTCATCTATTGGCGGTGCTGGAGGTGTAAAGTGTTTCACTAAGGCGTATATACCCCATACCAGCAGAATGACCACTACTGCAACGAGATACATTTCATCACCTGTACTTTCTCATTATCTTGTCAATTCGCTTGTTGTTATTCTCAAAAACCCTTTTAGTCTTTTCCTGCTCTGACATATTGATGTCATATTTCTGTGACGGTTTATGTTTGCTTACAAGTGCAGTAATTCCACATACTGCTCCAATACCTAACAATATTAAAACTGGCATATTCATACCCCCTCTATATTCTATCAGAAAAGTTGGAGAGATTCAACAGCATCTATTTGTTCCTGCTTGCTGGAATTGATATAGTATTTCGCTGTCAATTCTACATTGCTATGACCGGCAAGAGACGAGATAGTTTTCAAGTCAACATCTGGATTCTTAGCCATAGCAGTAAAGCATTGATGTCTGAGCATATGAGGATATACATTCTTACCGAGTGCCTTTTCGCCCAGCTTATTGACTATCTTATAAACGGCACTTCTTGTCAATGCTCCACGTTGACCGATGAACAACTTTTGACTTTCTGCATCTGAAGGACGAGCATTCTCTATATAATCCTTTAATGCGTTTCGTGCATCCACATTGAGAGGGATTTCACGGTATTTATTACCCTTGCCATTTCGGATGGTAATTTGACCTTTTCGGTCTGATATTTCAATGTCGGTTAATTCAAGATTGCAAAGCTCTGATTCTCTTATACCCGTGTTTAAGAGTAAAACCACGATGGCAATATTCAGCCTATTCTCCGTATTCCGCACATAGCGCAGGAGCTTATAGACTTCGTTCTTCTCTAATACTTCTACTTCCGGTTCGGCTGTTCCTTTCTTCTGCTGTACCTTTATAGATGGCATTTCGCCACTATTCGACAAGTATTCGGCAAATTTCTGAACGGCTGTCAATTTCGCTTTGATGGTATTCAGTGATTGCCTTTTCGTCTCTGAAAGGTACTTCGAGTATTCGGCTGCATCCATCGAAAGTATTCGCCCGGTGAACTGTTCGCCCGTTACCTTTTCCAGCCAGTCCACAAACAAGGCTGCATTCTGGGTGTATGTGGTGACGGTGTTCGGACTCTTGCCAGCCTCAACCATTGACGAATGAAAACTTGATACAAAATGATTCATAGATTGATAATACCTCCGTTTCGGTGTTATTCTAAATTATTTTTTAAAGCGTTTCGCAAGTATGCGATAATGTACTATCAATATAATATCACATATTTTTCTATTTGTCAATAGGCAACATATTATAAAATATGTTTCCAGTTTAAATATTTTTAGATGGATATTTGACCGAATCGGAGAGAATAACGCCCGGAAAACTGGCTACATATTTATAAAAGAGCCTTGCACCGCTGCAAGACTCTTTCATTATATCAATATTCTTTTCCGGTCTCTCTGCTCCTGAGTATTACATCATAGCCGAGTATATCCATTATTTCCGCTACCTCATCAAAGCGAATTGTTTTTCGTGCGAGCTTGTTTGTTATGTTCTGCGCTGTGGTGGTGTTGTCAGGGTTGCGGCGGTTTAGTTCGTCAACTATATTCTTTAAGGTTGTACCTTCGGCGGTTATAACCGTTTTAATTCTCTTTCTGCTATCCATATAATATATATATCCTTTCATTTGTTGGTTGTAGTCTTATTCTATATTATTTATTATAGCGTGTTTGCTGCTGTTTGTCAATAGCTTTTATATAACGGTATAGTTATATACATATTATATATAAAACCTTTCTAACCAAAAAGAAATATTTTTTTGAAAAAGGGCTTGACAAATATAACTGTATAGTGTAGAATATAACCATAGAGAAAGAAACACCGCCCGGACAGCTACCAACTAACCCGGACGGAGGCAACCTCTCTTGAACAACAACACAACAAAAGGCGGTTACAGCTACATTATAGCATACACCGCCGAAAAAAGAAAGGCGGTTAAATAATTATGATTAAGATTTATTTGACGAACTTAGGCAAGTATAACGAAGGTTATCTTGTCGGGAAGTGGGTAGAACTTCCGGCAACAGATGAAGAACTGGAAGCAGCAAAGAAAGAAATCGGAATAAATCAGTTTTATGAAGAATGGTTTATTACTGATTATGAGTCAGACATTGAGGGTTTAGAAGTTAATGAGTATGCAAGCATTAGCGAGTTAAACGAGTTAGCGGAAGAACTTGAACAACTGGACGAATTTTATTTACAGATTGTCGGCGGTTTGTTGATGAATGGTCAGAGTTTAAGAGAAGCGATTGACAATATAGATAATTGTTATATTTACTTTGATTGTTCGGATATGTCAGACGTTGCAAGGGCGTATGTTGAAGAAACGGGAATGTTTGAGGGAGTCCCCGAAAACATAACAGATTATTTTGATTATGCCGCCTTAGGTCGTGACCTGTCTTTTACAGCTACATATATTTTTCTTAGCTGTGGAAATTGTATTGAAATTTGTTTATAATAGAAAGGAAGAAAGAACAATGACAAACACTATTAAAACCCCTAACACAAAAACCCCTATTGCAAAAAATCCTTGCTATGTAGTAATCACTAAGAAAACCAAAAATGAAGGATTGAGACCGGCAAAAGAATTTTCTCATATGGTTATTATTTCCGATGGTAAACACACAGCCACATTTATAAATAATGGTGAATCCGTTTTAACTCTTGATAATTTTGCATCCGGTCAAAATCAACTTGGTTCTAAGTTCTGGATGAGTAAGGCAGACCACAAACTACATTATAATAGTAATTGGGGCGTTAAAACTTCGATGAAGCAGCAGAAGGAAGCATTAAAGCGATTTATTGAAAATTGCTTGAATCTTAGAATTGTGTTTGATGGTGAATTATGTATTAAAGCATACACAGCATAAAACCGAATAACAACCAGAAAAGGCAAGCGAACAAAAAACGCTTGTCTTTTTTGTTATCTATATATAAAGGGATAGCAGAGCCGCCAGCACGGGCAAAACATAAAGCCTTGCACGGCTTGAAGCTGTCAACCGTTGCACCGGGTAAGCCTTGCAGCACGTCAGAGCCGGAGAGAATCAGAGCCGGAAACAGTAATAAAAAAATGCTTTTATTGACTTCTTGCAAGGCGTTATATTGTTTTAGTATGACCGTTTTTCTTTTGGTGCTGTCTCTGTTCCTGAGATGGAAAAACCAAAGGCAAAAGCGGCTATATTTATATCAAAAATCAATGTGCTTTATAAGGCGTTTAAATGCCGTTTTAAGGCGTGTTTGTTCTGGGTATGGTAACATATACCCGGAAATAAAAAT
Organism: Clostridia bacterium; assembly: GCA_017474045.1. Lineage (GTDB taxonomy): Bacteria > Bacillota > Clostridia > Oscillospirales > Acutalibacteraceae > UBA6857. The sequence continues at coordinate 52,932 of JAFUHX010000015.1, forward strand.
TGATTGTGGGGCGTTCTGTGAGGTCGTGCAAGACCCCATTTTGACCCTTTACCCCCTATGAAACCAAAAAATTTTACACCGAAAAAATTTAAGGAGGTCACACTATGACTAATCTTTCCAAACTTCAAATCGAACTGAATAACAACAAATATTTTGGCGAGAATACTCAGTCCATTTACGAGAGTATTCTTGAAGAAAACAACTTAGACCCTCACGAGGAATACACTAAGGCGAATGACCGTGTAAATATGTTAGAGTCTGTCTATGATGTATTATCCGCATTGGCTAATGACATTAACTCTTTCCGCAAGGTTGAGACTGAGTTTACCACTACATCTGCTGCCTATGAGTATATCCAGAGACGTTTAAAGGATATTAGAGCAGAGATTGACAGAGTAAAACTTGAAACCAGATACACGGATGAGTCCGGCAATGAAAGTTCCATCCTCAGATATATGTACTTCAATACTCAGACTAACTTTGACATTTAAGGCGGTGGTTTTATGAATAACATTCTTACCAGAGTCTTTGATGAAACTATGCAGCGTGAAGGTCGTACTATTTCCACTGTAACCAGCGGAGAAAGTTTTGAGTGTTTCTTCCGCAGAAACAATGACAATACCAACAGCAAAGATACTATGATTATGTATTACCGCTGTGGTTCTCCCGTCAATGCCGGTACTTTGCTTAGCTATGCTGGAAATACCTACATTGCACTTAATAAGGAAACGGCTGAAAACGATGTCTATTTCAAGTCTGCAATCATCAAGACCAATGGCACTATTAACACACATAGCCTTACTGTCAATGGTTTATCTTTCTATGGTGAGGGCGTGAATAATGCTATGTCAACGGATGGCACGAACATTTCTATTATTTCTGGAAATCTTGAAGTGTTGACTGAGGATAACGCTGCATCCAGAGCCTTACAGGTCGATGACTTATTTAATGAGTGGGGACGTACTTGGAGAATTGATAATCTTTACTTTGTGGACGGTATTTGTCACGTAATCGTAGAAATGTACGCAGATGTTACACCTACATATGAGTATGAGCTTACTCTTTCTTCTCTCACATCATATAATGTAAAGCCGGGAGATACAGACACTTTGACATATACGGCTATCTGCAATGATGATGAAGTCGATAACCCCGATGTCAATTTCACATCTTCTAATGAAGAAGTTGCTAAGATTGATAATAACGGCAATATCACTTACTTAGCCGATGGCGAGGTTTTCTTCTCAGTCGTATGGATTGACAAGGCAACGGCGCAGACCGACACAGTAACCGTTGTAACCGAAGCTGTGAGTGATGAAGTTGCAATTTTCGTAACACCGATTGAGGAAATCTATAATGGTTTTGAAGAAGTTCTCAATTTCTATGCCACAAAAGGCGGTGTAAAGGATGAGAGCATTCCCGTCTCTTTCAAGGTTGAGAATTTAAGCGTAACAAACAACTATGATGTTCATATGAAGAAAATCACTTATACCGATAACGGTGATGGCACTGTTACACTTTTGGTCGATGGTAGTATATCTACACTGTATGGTAAAACATTTGATTTCGTCGCATACAATGAAGAATTAGGCATTGAGAATAGACAGACCATCAAAATCACTTCAATGTTCTAATAAAAGATACTTGCAGTTTCTCAGGAATTGTGATATAATCCGTACATAACCTATAAAGAGTGCGTTAGAGGCAAGCTCGATGACCGCACACCAACCTGCCAGACCGGTAAGGTGGTAATGCTTGATTGATGGGTGTATAAATGAGTAGTGCATCCATCTGACGATGGGTGTTTTTTAATGCCTCTTTATAGGATTATCATTATCTTATAAGGAGGCATTTTTTTATGTCAGAAAAAGCAATCAGCAATCTCTTAAATCTCAAAGGCAGAGTTTATGTTTATCTTGCCGATGAGGAAACCGGCAAACAGTTTATGCAGCAAGCGGAAACTGAAGGATTTACTTTCAGAGATGGAGTGAAACCAACAGAAAGACCGTATGATTCTATCATAGCTTTAAATCGTGACCACACGATAAACTATGTCGGGTTCGTAGGTCATATGGCTTTTGGAGCAAAGGCAAAGACAATAGGCAAAGAGAAACTAATCCGATATGACTTTAAAAAAAGACTACTGCTTACTTGAAGCAATAGCCTTTATCAGCATTATTGGTTTTCTTCTGGGTCAGGTTCAAATTCTAAAATATCCTCTGGATTGCAATTCAGAAAAATGCAAAGTTTGTTGAGCGTGTCCGTGGTGACTATTTCGTTTTTACGCAATTTATTGATAGTTGCAGGACTCAATATCTCTTTTAAATCTTTTTGTTTTAACCCAGAACGATTGAGCTTGTCCCAGAGCCTATAAAATGTAATCATAAGTAATCCTCCGTTTGGTTACTTCAATTTAATTGATTATAACACATCTAAATGTGATTGTCAAACTGTAACAATGATATACTTTCGCAAGACTATTGATACCGATGGCAAACTTATAAAGGAGAATGAAATGAGACTAATCAAGAAAAATGGCGGTAGTTCCGCACCATATGAACACAATTTCAAAAATACGACTATCTTCTATGAGAATGAGAAAGTAGAATACAAGCTCTGTGAAGATGATATGTCATCCAGCTTTATGACCTGTGCCAATTTGGAATATCAGGCTAAGTTCGGAGATGTCAACGCTCAGTTGCTTGAATACTATCTTTTCTTCAATTCTGCCGGTGAGCCTATTCTAAGGGTAGTAAACAGAAGAAATTCACGCTCTGTTATGGCTAACGTGGAGTTGTCGGAATCGGAGAGGGCGCAAATTAAAAGCATAACTGTTTGTAGTAAATGAGTTACTACGAAAATGTACCATTGATATTATTAAGCGTAAAAAAGTATGCGAAAACATAATATTTTTTTAAATTTGCTATTGACAACGCACTACTTCTATGGTATAATGATAAAAATTGAATATGATGATGCTGGGAATAGGAATGAACACCTATGCATCATAGCTATTAACCAGTAGTGGCGTATGGTATATATTGATTGATGTATCATATCGCATAAGCACTCAGGCAATCAAGAATTATTTGTTCTCTGTTTAGTGAAGTACATACTTGAAAGTCAGCTAAGAGTATGGGCGTGTATGCGCCGGTTGCTGACCTTAGGGAAGATTTGGAATCACCGATGTAATTAAGCTCAGCGCAGGAAATGGCGTTTTGATATTGGTTAATTCAAGGCTATCTTGATACGACTTTAACGGTCGTGTTGGGATAGCCTTTTTTTGTTTGTTTTTTAAGACATAGAAAGGAATTTGGAAAATGGATGAAAGAAAATATTTAGTAGTCAATGTTTCCGGCAATACAGAGAAAGTATTACATAGCTACATCGACAGAGATGAGGCTATTTCCAAAATGAACATAATCGGTAAACGCAACAGAAGCGGAGGCATTATTTGTGTCATTCTCGGTAGAGAGTTGTCTAATGGAAGTATTGCTCGTGGTAGAGAGCAGATAGCCGTTTATGATGCTTGGTTAGAACGTCTTTTGAAAGATTAAGACGGTGCGTTTTTGAAGATGTTAGCTCAGCCATTTTGAGATGAGGACATAAATTCCGTTTTTATTTTTGGAGATAAAGCCTTTGTTTATAGGCGTTTTCGCCTTTGGTTACAAGGGGTTTGAGAACCACAAAAACAAACACCTGAAAATCGTTTATAGATGGGAATGTAACGCAGCGTTTTAAAAGATGTAATCATTTATATTTTGGGATGAGGTCAACACAAACCATTGAAAAATCGGCGTTTTTTCAATGGTTTTAAAGGACTAAAAAAACTTTAAAAATATTTATTGGGTTTTCTATATAGAAGGGAATGTAAAAATGTAATCAGAGCAATTTTGAGATAACCCGCAAATTGTAGAAAAGAGTTTTTAAAGATGAAGCCTTAAAACAAGCCAATTTTAGCCGATAAATCAACGGTTTTTCGGCTCTGATATAAAAACCTTAAAAATGGTTTATAGATGGATATACAGAAAATGTGAAGTGACCAATTTTGAGATGACAGAGAAATAATACCGGTTCATTTTGAGATGAAGTTTTCAAAATCCGTTTAGCAAATGGAGATGAAGCCTCAATTTATGGGCGTTTTTCCCTTATAAATCAAGCACTTTTCGCTCCCTCAAAAAAACACCTAAAAATCGTATATAGATGGAAAGTAGAAATAGCAATTTTGAGATGTCCCCTAAGTTCATTTTTGGATGACCGCTTATTTACCCTCAATTTCTCTATGCTTTATAAGGGATTTGAGACCATCATAAAAAAACTCTGATTTTTTGTTTTATAGAAGGGATATGTCCCATTACTTTATTTTTTTAATTTCCATATTTGAAAACATAGAAAGAAAGGAGGCACAATATGCCGGATTTAAAAACCAGATGTGTCAATCTATTAACGGCTCTTGATTTACCGAAAACGAGATTTTGTAAAAATATCAAAATCAGCACTCAGGCGTTTAATGCGTGGTTGCGTGGCGATTTGAATTTAGCAGAATCCACAACGAATAGAATTGATAAATATTTGAAGAATTTTAATTTCTAATGAGATAAAGAGAAAAGAAAAAGAAAATCGGAGAGCATAAAGAAACATTGAAAGGATTTAATTGTAATGAAAATGAAAAGATATTTCTATGAGCATTTATGCGTTGAAGATTTACCCGGTGAAAAATGGAAACCGATTGAAAACTATCCATTATATCAAGTGTCAAATTTAGGTCGTATCAAGTCTATCACTTATGAAAGATTTATTAGTAACGGTTATACCACTTTTCACACTGCAAAGATTATTAGGCAAACCATAGGTAAAAAAGGATATTTATATGTGACCATTTATGAAAATGGGAACAGACATACATTGCTGGTCAGTAGATTAGTTGCTATTGCATTTATCAAAAACCCACATAATCTTCCGGAAGTAAACCACAAATCAGAAGATAAAAAAGATAACACTGTTTCCAATTTGGAATGGGTGTCACATCAAGATAATTCTGACTGGGGTACACGTAATGAAAGAATCGGAAAAGCCATTAAGGGCGTTAAAAGAACATCAGTACAGAAAGAAAGATTATCTGTTGCACACGGTTTTCCGGTCAAGTGCGAAGGAAAGAAATTTAACAGTATTACAAAGTGCGCCCAGCATTACGGCGTACCACATCAAACAATGACAAAATGGCTAAATGGTGTTCGCCCTATGCCCCAGAAATGGAAAGATAAAGGACTGAAATTTATCTAAAAGCTAAAAGTAGAAAGGATAGTTACTATATGATAAAAGTTGAAACATTTAATCTCAATTTAGAAGAAACATTCCCCGAAAGAGATTTTCATACTAAGCAGAAAGAGTTTTTCAAGTATGCACTTAATCAGATAAACAATGACAGATGCACCGACAGAGTGACCGTTTTTGCCGCACGTTGCGGATTAGGTAAAAGCACATTCCTTCAGTTGCTTGTAAAAAGCTGGTTAGAAGATAACAAGAACAGAGGCTTGATTATTGTAACTGACAACTTACAGAGATTAGCTTCTTTCAATGATAATACCGACAAGAGAATAGCTTACCTCACTGCTGAGAATAAAGATACAGAGTTGGTTCGTCAGGCATATTGCCCGGTACTCTTAATGTCAACTCAGCGTTATTTTCAAATGGATAGCATAGAGCCGTTTCTTACCTACTATGTGGGCGGCAACAAGTATTCCCGTGATACTGTCATTTTTGATGAAACGCCTTATTTCAAAGAGATTAACGAAATTGGTATTGATGAGTTAGACTTGCTGCATTCTGCTTTGAATGAGGGTATCACAGATTTGTGTAATCCGATTGACAAAGAATGGGTACTTACTCAATATTCAGAATTTAGACAGACGATGATTGAGACTATTAACGCCTTAGAGCAGAAGCGAAATAGAACTACATACCTTTTTTATCACCCTGAGTTCACCAGAATTTCAGAAGATGACATTCGTTTTTATGCGATTGTAAATGAATCTTTGAAAAACATTAACGGCAAATATCCTAAGGCAAAAAAGATTCTTGAAGATATTGAAGATTTCCTCCAGCACGGAGCATTCTTTTCTTCTTTCAAGTTGCAGGACAGTAACCACTACCACAAGAGTTTCATTCTTCATAAGGATTGCAAAGAAAAGTTTATGCTCGGCGGTAGCTTAAAGACATTTATTTTTGATGCCAGTGCTGGCACATCTGAGCTTTACCCTTACGATGCCGAATGGCTAACGATGCTTGAATGTAACCAATTCAATATGCCGTTAGACTTTTTGCACATTCATTTAGTGGATGTCAATACCTCCAGAAATGCACTTATCAATCAAGAGGATAAAGAAACTAAGCTCACAGCAATTAAAAACTACATCTCCGGCAAAGGCTTTAATGTGGATGATACTCTCTTAGTCAGCTATAAGGCATTAACAGAGTCAAACAAATTTGCTGAGATTGGCTTTGACAGAGACCATTCAATGTATTTTGGCAATGTCAAAGGATTTAATCACAATAAAGACAAACACACCTTATTGCAGATTGGTTTGAACCGTCAATCTGACATTAACTATCTTCTTATGTTCCTCTCGAATAATGAAGATTTTGAACTTAGGCTCAAAAATGATATTTCCGGTATTGAGGATAGTATAGCCGAATGCGACAAGATGCTTAGAAGTGAATGCACCGAAGAATATATGGCAGCAGAGGTAGTAACTGACCTCATCCAGAATGTATTTAGAACTAAGGCAAGAGAGCTTACCAACAGAGACAGAATTGACATTTACTTGTTCTGCAAGTACAGCGAATGTATTCTGACCGAAATTCAGTATAGCCTTGGAAGGCTGGGTACATCTATTGAGATTGAAGAACTCAGCGACTTGCAGATAGCTAAGATTAAAAATCGCAAGGGTGAAAGTACGGCTCAGAAGATTTTGGATTGGGTCGAAAAACAGGAATGCGGTAGAGAATTTACAGTTGATGAGTTTTTAGCGGAACTCGGTATTGAGGCTAAGAACTTCACCGTTGCCAAAAGAAACAAAAGTATTAAGAAACTCTTTGATGATATGAAGATTGAGCATACGAAGGGCAAATATCGTATTGCCGATAAAGGAAAGGAACATTGATACAGTGGAAGAAAGAAAGTTGAAACAGTTTGAGATATATAAGATTGCTACATCCCGTTTCACTGAGAAGAAAGGTACGAAAATCAAAATCAATCCTCTTACTCTTACGAAGCGTGAAGCAGTTGAAAACGGCGAGTTGGTCAAAATCCAGTCTAACCAGCTTACCAATAAAATACTTGATTATTTTTCAGAGTTTGGCATTCCAAACACTAAATTAGAAATGGCTGAACTCATTGTTAATATCGTTGTACCGCCAGAATCTAAGAAGTCCGGCGAAAAGGAATATGCTGAGCTTGCTAAGAAAGGCTTTGACTTAAACGGCAAGCATTTTGTGAGATTGTATTCCGGCTCTGGTCAAATTCGCAGAAATACAATTACATTCATTAGGGAAGATTTATATGAGCCTATCTTCACTTCTCTGCTGTGTGGATTGACATTAGAAGATTTTGGCGATGATTTCAATGCAGCTAAGTTTAATGCTTACTGTGGTTTGAATATGTCCGGTTGTTATCTTCTCCCGGAAGAACTTACTCCGAATGTCTGTGTAGTGGATGACTTTGAAGCTATCAGACCACACAACAAAGTAAACTGTGTGACAGAATCCACGGTTGAATACATTACCCTGCCCGAATGCGATTTCATTCTCACGGATGAGCAAACGGAATTTGACATTGCAGACGGAAAAGCCATTAGAAAAGCGGATGGAGTAGAATTTACCATCCACAAAGGCGTACATAAGAATATTGAGGTTATTCCCTATGATGAGATTGCAAATTCACCGGCTCTTAACTCATTTGATGGTCAAGGGTTGATGACTCCCGAATGGGCGCAGAAGATAGCAAAATTCTTAGATTGGGACTATACCCCGTCTGAAATTATTGTTCGTGCGCCTTGGGTCAAAGGCTTGCTTGTCACTATGCCTTTAAAGGATTGGTTTGACGAACACGGTATCACAGAGATTACAGACTCTTTTGGAAAAAAGAGACCGGTTGCAGAGCTTGATTGTATTATCAGCAAGTCACAATTCAAGATGCTCAAAATCTACAAGGCAAAGTGTACGCCTATGGGAGTAAATGCGTGGGACTACCACACACAGGCTATGCAGGAGAATCACTTGCTATGGGGTATCAATAAGTCAAACAACAAAGTTGATGACTACAACAAAGCACTGAACTATCAATACCTTCAGGCATTGCAGCTTAGCAATGACGATATTGGGGAACTTTGCAAGCCAACTGAGGAATTTTTAGAGAAAATCAATAGCGGTAACATTGAAGAAGTTTATAGAAATCTCGTAGTCAATAACAAGGGATTTCTCGATGATACGACAGAGGATGTCAATTACAAGAAGCTATTCCAGCAAGTGATTGAAGCTAATCCGGCGTTGATTGATGATAAGTACATCCGTGAGCTTATCTTCAAAGAATGTGACTCTAAGCTAAACGGCGCAAAGCTCGGAAAGATACTTATTAGAGGTAACTTTCAATTCTGCGTATCAGACCCGGTAGCTCAGTTAGAATGGATTTCAAGAAACCATTGTGGATTGGATATTGAGGTCAAGGGCATTGTTCCAGCCGGTCATATCTATTCAAACTACTGGCTTAATGCAGATGACTTTACAGAGGAAATTACACTGCTGAGAAGTCCACTAATCGACAGAAACGAAATTGCAAGACGTAAGCTGTTAAGCAACACTGAGAGCTATTTCCGCTATCTTCAAAGTGGTTTAGTATTTAGCATTCACGACTTAACCCCGTTGCAGCAAGGCGGCTGTGACTTTGACGGAGATATTATTTACTCAACAAATAATCCGATTGTCGCAAAAGGTTGTTATTCCTATGAGGATGCAAAGCCTCTCTATTATGAATTGACTGCAACAGACCTTGTAGGCAGGATTACCCCGGCAAACATTATCAATGCTGACATTAGAGGTCTTAATAGCAAAGTTGGAACTATCTCTAACAAGGGTGGTAGCCTGTACGCTAATCTTTTCAATTATACTGAGGGTTCACCTGAGTATGAGAATATCTACAATAGCATTATTGCGCTGGGTCAGATAGTTGGAATGGAGATTGACAGAATCAAAACGGCGGTATCTCCTACATTCCCTATGGAGTGGAGCTTAATTCAGGCAAAGAAAGGACAGAGCCGTGACTTTGAAGAAGTAAACACAATTTCTGAGGATGAACAGCAAGGAATTTACAGACATAATGATTTAGTCCCGGATGTTAAGCCTTACTACTTCCGATACAACTATGACTACCTTGCAAAAGCCATTACTCAGCTTAACAAGGCATTCAATAAGGTCTGTGTGGTTACATATGGGATGAAGTTGTCAGAATTGATTGAGGAATGCAAAAATGGAAAAGCAACAGAAGATATGATGAGATTGTATGCTCAGTATCAGAATGCTTACCCCGTCATTGATACAGATTGCATTGTGAATCACATTTGCCATCACTTTGAAGATTTTGAAGCGGCAATGCACAAACAAGCTCTTTCTGAAGGTAGAAATATGCTAACAGAGTTTGTAAGTGGTAAGCCATTGGATAAGGCTATTCTTGCAAAGACTGAAAATGTCATTGCTGAGTACCAGAGGTTCAAGAGATTCATCGTGAAGTCATTCACTACCAATTATAAAGAAAGTAACAAAAGCAAGAAGGAAAATACTCACAATTCACTTTCAATGATGAGGCTCTATTACAGAGATATGATGCTTGACTATGCTGGAGGCGATTATCAGCTTGTATTTGATTACTTAGTCACTGCCTGTAAATCCAATGAAAAGATTGTGTGGGAAATTCTTGATAAGGATATTATTAAGATTCTGAAAAGAGGTTGATATATGATTATATTTGACAAGGATAAATACCTGAAAGATATTAAAGAAAATGGCATTGGTGCAACAGACCAATGCGCTAAGCAAAAAATCCGATATGTGATTGAAGATTTGATTCTAAATTCATCCTATCGTAAAAATAAGATTGTCGAAAAGGTAAAGGAAATCGCAAGAGATTACTTTACCGGTCTGCCGGATGAAATTGTAAGCTCTGAGATTGAAACAATGTATGATGAGTCTAAGGCTGTGGTTATTGACGATGAAGCTCGAAGTGAGCATAACACGAAAACTATCCATCTTTACGTCAGTGAGATGGAAACCATAGCAAAGATTAAGGATGAAAAACTTATGAGACTTGCTTTTGCTACACTTATTCTTCATAAGCATTGCGGTCAATTCTCTGTGAATGGTGTAGAGAAATATCATCCCTCAGTTAGAAATTGTGATGCCGATATTTACCGTGTAGCTGAGCTTAACGATGTTTCCGGCACTAAGAAAAATAAGATGTGGAAACAGTTAGCAGATATGGGATTGGTCAAATTCTATGTGAAAACCAATACAGCATTTAAGTTTAATCCTGAGTGGATAGCAATGACCTTATTCACCGTCCCTTTCAATGTGGATTTGAAAGAAGATAAGACGGGTGAAGAAATCTATATGGATGTTACCAATTATGATGACCTTATGATTTATTTGAAACACTATAAAGGTCAGCGAAATCTTATTCGTTGCACCGATTGCGGAACTCCGATTGAAAGAACCGGCAACTCAAAATGTCTGTGTATCAAGTGTGCTGCTGAGCGCAAAAAACAGAGTGACAGAGCCAGATATAGCCGTAAATTGACTTTTGCATAAATGAAAAAATCCGAAATCTCAACCATATGTAAACCCTCAATTATTGGGAGTGTTTTTATGAGTTTGTCAAAAAGTATATTATGGAATAGGTAGTAGTTCTCAGATTACTACCTATTTTTATTTTACGAAATTGACAAGGAGGCTTTCAAATGTCCGATACTTTACTTCAAGAGGAAGTAGAGAGATTTGTCAAGGAGCAAAAAATGCAGAAAAAGGTTTTTGCGGCAAAAATCGGCGTTTCCCCGGTCAAACTTTCACACTGGCTAAAAGGGCGTGTGGCATTTAACCGCATAACTCTTGAAAAGATTATTGCAATTCTTGACAGTCAGTAACTTTCTTATTTTTGGTAGTAACGCCTTCAGCAAGCGTTATTATATATAATTTTGGATTATCTAAGCCAATAGGGGGATGGTTTTTCATCCGTCAGCGCAACGACGAAGATTATTCAAAGTTTGTATGTTAATTTCTTTTGGTAGGTTTGCTATTTTCTCCTGAGTTATTGGGAATCAACTTTGCTCGAAAAAAATAGCACTTTCCTTTCTTTAGGTCTGGCATAGCCTTTAAGTATGCCATCTTCTATTAAAAATAGTGGGTGTGTAAAACGAACAATTACGGGCGTGTAAAGCAAACACAGAAAGTAGGTATTTTATTTATGGATGATAAAATTGATACTGTGGTAGAAGGCACTGGTGCAACTGATACTTCTGGGGCAACAGACACAACTGATACTTCTGGGGTGGAAACCGAAGAAACCACATTAACGATGACTCAGGATGAACTTAATAAAAAGATTCAGAGTGAGACAGATAAACTTAGAAATCAGTATTCTAAGCAAATTAAAGAACTCGAAGCAAAGGTAAAGGAGCTTACTCCGGTGCAAAAGTCGGAGGCAGAACTTGACTATGAAAAGAGACTTGCAGCACTTGAAGCAAGAGAAAAGGCAGCTACACTTAATGATTCTTTAAAGGCGAATGGAATTTCTAATGAAATTGCAAAGTACCTGAAGGATGATGTTGACGTTTCTGCTCTTGCTGAAACTTTAAAGAGTATTGTCGGCGCAGAAGTTGACAAGCACCTGACGGAGGAAGGCTTTGTTCCTACTGGTCATAAGTCTGGAAATCCCTTAACAAAAGAGGATTTCAATAAGATGAATATGAGTGAAAAAGAACGCTTGTATGCTGAAAATCCAGACCTCTATAAATCTTTGAGTAGAGGCTAACAACTGAATATATTATTGTTTTGCACGGCTTAGTCCGTGCTTTTTTATTTATCTAACTAAAATTGAAAAGGAGGGCTTATAATGCCTAATAACATTATTGTTCCTGAGGTATTTGCTGATGCCGTTAATGCCGCTATGGGCGTGAAGCTCCGTGCTGGTAACATTGCAACAGACTATACCAATATGATGGATGAAATTACCGAATACGGCGGTAAGGTTCATTTTCCTGTAATTGACCGTATCAATGATGCAGCAGTGGTTGAAAAGGGCGTTGCAATCGTTCCTAACGACGTGAATATGACTGATGCCGAAGCTGAAATTAAGCAGGTTGCTGCATCTGTCAGAATCTATGATAAGGACAACATTCAGGTTAAGGGTCATCTGAAGGATTCTATGGCAAAGCAGCTTGGTGAATCTTTGGCTAAGGCTGTTGATGCTGACCTTGTTAATGCAATTCGTACCGAGGCTGTTTACAAGGATGACACTGTGACAGATTTGACACAGGCTGAAATTGAAACTGCATTTGATGTGTTCGGTGACGATGTTGACAATGATACTTTTGCTGGTATTCTTATCAACTCTCGTCTGCGTAAGAAGTTTATGATGATGGATGCGTTCACCGATTTAACTAAGACAAACACTGTTCTTGGTAATGGTGTTTCTATTCACGGTTGCATCGGTTTGTGGAATGGTACTATCCCCGTATACGTTTCCAACAACGGTACTTACAATGACGGCAAGGCTATGTTGGCTATTGCTAAGAAGGATGCCCTTGGCATTGTTTGGCAGCGTGTTCCTTCCGTTGAGGAAGAAAGAGAAGCTAAGTTGCGTTGTACTGACATTGTAGCAGACGAACTTTACGCAACAAAGCTCGTTCATACTGATGGTGTATCAGTTCTTGAAATCACTGCTTAATTACTACTTTTAATATTTTGATGATACTACCCCGTTATTACACCTAACGGGGTAGATTGTATTTCTATATAAAAATTTTAAATGAAAGTGTAGGTGTAAAAAATGCCTGATGTAAATAAAGCTAATAGACAGGTATGCGATGTTTTGATTAACGACCTCAAGACGATGAAGCCGTTTCTGAGTTTCGATACCGCTAATACTACTACTGCTGGTCTTTCCAGCGATAGCGTGTACGCTATGGCAAAGGGTTCTCGTAGAATCTCTTTCACTAACCCCTTGGAGGGCGAAATGAAGATTAGCGCACAGGTGTACCCCTTTAAGTTCTTCGCTCTGCTTTCCGATGGTGTTATTGATAGCACTGCCGTTTATGCAGATAGCCAGACCGTTGAGTGTGCTACTGCCGGTGAACTTGCTTTGACAGTTCCTACTAATGGTACTATCACTGCCGGTACTGTGTTCGCTTATCCTGCTGATTCTTTCGGTGATGAGTCTGCTTTGATTGTTGGTACATATGCTGATAATAAGTTCACTGCTACTAATGCCGGTGATATTGCTGTTGGCTCTAAGTACACTGTTGGTTATGTGATTAACCGTACTGGTGTTAAGAAGATTGCCTTCAATAACAGTAGAGTTCCTAAGGACTACTACATTACTATGACTACGGTTGATAAGGACGAAGATGGTCTTTTGACTCCGTTCAAGATTATCGCTTACAAGGCTACTATCAATCGTAACTTTGAGCTTTCCTTCAGCTCTGAGGGAGACCCCGCAGAAGTCGAATTGAGTTTCGCACTTATGGAGGACAAGGACGGCAACGTTCTTGATATGGTAGAGCTTACAGAGGACTCTATCTAATTTTTCCGTTTAACTGTTTAACATAAACATATATATAAATTCATTCTTTTCTCTGAATCTTTTATTTTTTCATTGTTGCCTTTCAATATATAAAGATAATTTGGAATGTGGGACAGGCTTTGTGCCTGTCTCATATTCATTTGGAACGGTTCAATTTTTTTACGAAATTCAGAGAGAGTTTGAAAAACAAGGAGGAACTATGCTTAATCGACAGCAGATTAAAGATTATAGATTATTAAGAGGCGTTACTACAAGAGATGTAGCCGCCTATTGCGAAATTTCACAGCCTTTAATCGTTCAGGTAGAGAACGGCACAAAGGATGTCACGAAATACAATCACGATGAAATTTTGAAAGGAATTAACGCTGCTTTTGCGGCAAAAAAGATGGGTACTTATGTGAAGCCATCTAACGTGAATTTGCCGAAAACGGTAACAGAGACCGGAGAAACCACTAAGCCGGTCAAGAAATCAACTAAGAAGAAATCTAAGGAGAATGAATAAATGAAAGAAAGATTGTTAATCGCATTGAGAGATTTTGTAGCATTCAATCCTCATTACGATTTAAAGAAGCCAATTAAGGTTAAAAAAGGTTCAATTATCATTGTTGACGGCGGTATGCCTAAGGATTGTCTCATTTCAAATGATAATGCAATGAGCTTGTTTAGCTCTGATACAGAGGACGGATTTAAGGATATTCTCAACATCTGTACTGCAAACAATATAAAAGTTTATGATTTCAGATTAGTAAGAAACACTAAGGCTTTTAAGAATGAAATTTTACTCGCAAATGGAGTGAATTTCCCTCTGTTTTATTGGTTCGACAATTTCAAGAATGTTCCGTTTAGTGAGTACGACTTTAATAATAATTATCATATCGTCTCCACTGTTGACATTTACGGAAAACCCATTGATATGGTTGTTACTATCACAAATAAAGATAGAATTGTTATGAGTGACGATAACCATTTGATTATGATTATTGGAGATGAGTAAAAAGTGAAAACAGCTAATGACTTAGAACACTTGAAAAGTGTAGCTAAGCGGAATATTGACTTTTACAAATTCTACCCAGATGAGTTTGAAGAAACTATGTCAATGAAAGGCTATAAGCAGTCTGAGATTGACTTTATGAAAAAGCATATTGAGAAATTAGGCGGTAAGCCTACTGACTAAGGAAATTTAAGGAGTAACAATGAAATGAATATTTTATTAGGAGGTGTATTGCATAGTGATTAAAGATGCAATGACCGGTTTAAATATTGAGCTTACCAGAAGATGTAATATGAATTGCCCTCATTGTGCAAAGGGTGAACCTCAGAATATTGATATAAGCAAAGAAATAATTGATAAAACCTTTGATGAAGTAGGTAATATATATATTCGTACAATCAGAATCACAGGTGGAGAACCTTTTCTTAATCCAGATGGGTTAGAATATTTGGTTGATAGTATGATTAACCACAAAATAAAAGTGCGCCATATTGAAGTCTTTACAAATGGTTCTATTCAAAACAACAATATAGCGAAGTCATTACAGCGTTTGTGCGCTTATTTAAATACCATTCAATCTGATGTGTTGAAGTATGAAAATTGCTATTTTGGAAGTGGACATATCATTTCTGACAATCCAAATAACCTAAACAGAAAAACTAAAGCAGGAGAAGTCTATTGTATAGTTAGTCAACAATATCATCGAAATATTTTCCAAGAAAATACTGTTTCGTATTACAAGAATAAGGTAGATATGGACAATTTCTTTATCAATTTACAAAACGCTACGATATTTAAAAATATCTGGAAAAACTTAGAGGGTAACTTACTAAAAAACTATAAATCTTTTTCAAAAAGAGACCTTCAAGCAATTCTTATTAAAAACAATCGCTTTTGTATCATCAATGATGACTGTGGAAAAAGAATCATTGAAAAAACTATTACTGTTTCTGCAAATGGAAATGTTTTTGCTGGAAATCTAATTGCGTATGAAAAAGTTGATAGAGAAGTAATGATTTTAAATATCTCTGATTGTCAGAATAATTTTATGGATTTGATTGATTTGTGGTGTTGGAAACATCCAATAAATCACATAACTAACAGAAAATATGAAGAATATATGGCATATGAGTGGTTAAAAGACAAAGGCTTATTGTGTTCAGGTTCGCCACTGAACAAATATAAAGATTACCCAGTGAGTGTTAGTGATTATGTTAAGGCTGCTGAACAAGACTTAATTAAAATACATCATATGCTACCATATCTATCACATAATGAAATTGAGGAATTTTATACTCTTGATTTTTGTATGCAAATGGGCATAAATGATGTAACCAAATTTTTCCTTCGTACTTTTTCTAAATATGATGAAAACTCAATAAATGTAATTTTGAATACGCCGGGATATTTCAAAGCTGGAAAAATGAAATTAGCTATTGAAAATGAAGTTAGAAAAATACAGGCAAAGAAAGGAGGAGTTGGTGCGTGAGTTTTGGGAGTGAAATAAAAGATAAAAATATGTGGGACAAAAATCTACTTTCAGCATATAAAAGTTTTTTTAAAATGGTAAATGATTTAAATTTCCCATTGTTTTCATCATATGAAAAGATATTGAATCTTTGTAAAAACGATTTGTATTTAAAATATGAAATAAGCAACTTTATAAATCAAGTTTTTCCTTCACCACAAAACACCATATATGGCGAATTTATTTCTAATAATATAACAGAATTGTTAAGGAAAAATAATGTAGTGAATGGTTTTGATGGCTTTTTGGCACAAAAATCAATAACCGATTATAAATTATTTCTCGATGAATTAAAACGAACTGATGATAGCCTAAAAGAAAAAGGATTGCTTGTAGACGATATTATGAGAGATAGAGCAAGAAGATTTGATACTAAACCAATACATATAGACGGTTATAATTTGTTTTTTCACGGAACTCCACGTGAGAATTTTTTAAAAATTGAGAAATCCGGTTGCTTAATGTATAAACCATATGAACCAGCTATTCACGACAGCTTTATGAATACAATTATAGAGTTAGAAAAAAAGAGAGTATATCTTAGCGATAACTTTGATGATACAATTTATTATGCGCTGAAACAATCTCTCGATGGTTACATTATTGCGGTGAATATGGATGGATGTATTTTACACAATGACCTACATATATCTAATCGTCATTTTTGGACTACTGAACCAATTCAAAAAGATAGGTTTGTTAATATATATCATATTACGGTGAAAGACAACAAAATCACTATAACTGATAAGGATGGTGTTATCTTATGATTTATTGTGTTTCTGATATTCACGGAAGGATTGACCTTTTTGAAAGATTGCTGGAAACAATAAACTTTTCAAATAATGACACTATTTATGTTTTAGGTGATAGTATAGACAGAGGCGGTGGTTTTGCTGTCTTAGAGAAAATTATTAAATTACAAGAAAAAGGTCAGGCTAAATTCATACAAGGAAACCACGAAATAAATTTTGTGTCTAATGTATCAAAATTAAATAATTCAGTAGTAAGCGAATTGTATTATGGTGACTTATTTTTTGAATCTAAGAGAAGAAGAAACCGAGTTTCGTTTTCAGATGAATACAAACATATGGTGAAACAGCAAGAATTATTCCAACAATTTCGTGATTCTGTAAATGCAGCTACAAATCTAACACAATATGAATCTTACTTATCCTGCGAAGAATACTTTAATAGTTATGAATTAGAAGAAAGAAAAAAGGTAATAGATTTCATTTCATCTGCACCGACATATATTGACATCGAAGTAAATATGCACAAATTTAGATTACTTCACGCTGGCTGTAACTCTGATGGAAAGACGAATTTATATATTCGAGAGGAATTTTATAAAAATCCAAATCCACTTGAAAACACAACTATTATTTTCGGACATACAACCACAAAAGATATTCGTATGCAGATAGATGGCGTTTATTCACAGCCTTCAATATGGTATGATAATAGGAATAATAATGATAAAATTGGAATAGATTGTGGTTGCTGCTTTGCTGGTGGTAAATTAGCTTGCCTCAGATTAGACGATATGAAGGAATTTTATGTTGATAATGACAAATTAACAGCGTTTCCATTCTCAAAACTGAACGATTATTTTTATAATAATCAATACTCTATGTCAAAATTAAAAGAAGATATATGGAGTTTATAATAAAATGAATTTAAGGACTACCCTTCAGCAAGGTAGTCCTTTTCACATATATAGGAGACCAATAAATGAAGAAAAAAATTAGTGAAGAAGAATACAATATTACTTATGCTGCCTTAAAGCTCATCGAGAACTTATTCAAGCAAGGCAGAATCAAACAACATATTTTTAAGAACATTTTAGAGGATTATCGAGACTCTATTGACATATCAGCTTTTAAGTGCTATACTTAAAACACAACAACTATTAACAAAGTGAGGAAATGGAGAGAGGAAAATGTATAACTATAATACACTTACTCCAAAGGAAAGAAAAGTAGTAGTCTATGCCCGTGTTTCAACGGAACACGAAGCTCAGCTATCAGCACTGGAAAATCAGAAGGATTGGTATAAACCTATTCTTGCACAACATCCTGAATGGACTGTAATTAGGATGTATGTTGATGAGGGTATCACCGGTACATCGGCACAAAAGAGACCTCAGTTTATGCAGATGATTGAAGATGCTGACGATGGAGAATTTGACTTGATTCTTACCAGAGAGGTATCAAGATTTGCAAGAAACACAGTTGATACACTGCAATATACCCGTAACCTGAAGGCAAAGGGTGTTGAGGTTTTCTTTATCAACGATAACATTAAGACTTTTGATGGAGATGGAGAACTCAGACTTACCATTATGGCTACATTGGCGCAGGATGAGAGCCGTAAGACTTCAATCCGTGTAAAGAGTGGTCAACAGACCTCAATGGAAAATGGCGTTTTCTATGGTAACGGAAATATTCTTGGCTATGACCGTGTAGGTAAGGAAATGATTATCAATCCCGAACAGGCTAAGACCGTTAGAATGATTTTCGATGATTACTTAGACGGTGTTGGCATTCGTGCAATAAAGTTTAGGCTTGAACAAGCCGGAAGATTAACTGCTATGGGTAAATCCAACTGGCACGAGAGTAACATATCTAAGGTATTACAGAATAGCTTCTATTGTGGTATTATCACCTATCACAAAGAGTTTACTCCTGACTTCTTAGAGCAGAAGAAAATCCGTAATTTTGGTGATATGGAATTTACCAAAGTAAGAGGTTCACACGAACCTATCATTACTGAGGAAGAATTTGAAAGAGTGCAAAAGATGATTGCAGCACGTAGAAGAACTTTATCGAATGTTACTTCTGGAAAGAGAAAAGCATTAGGCGAAAAACAGCCGGGTGACGTTTGGACTGAGCTTTTAATCTGTGAGTGTGGTCATAAATTCAATCGTAAGATTTGGCACAATAAAGGTGATATTAAACAGTATGGGTATCAGTGCTATTCATCTATCCGTACCGGCTCATTAAAGACAAGGCAAAACAAAGGCTTATCTACTGAAGGCATTTGTGAAGTGCCTATGCTGGCTGGCTGGAAATTACAGATGATGGCTAAGCATATTTTCAGAGAGTATTTGAAAGATACCGTACAAGTATTGGCTCTTGCAGAATCAATGTTGGAAAAACACATTGACGATGTAGAAGAACCACAAGACAATGAAAAGATAATTAAGCAAAAACGAGATGAAGCAGACAAGCTAAATAAACGTTTGCATAATCTTATTGAGATGAGAGCAGACGGCGAAATTTCAAGAGATGTATTCAAGGTCAAGAAAGAAGAAATTGAAAACCGCCTTGCTGCTATTCAAAAAGAATTGGCTGAGTTAGAGCCGGTTCAAGAAGTGGTAGACGAAGCTACACACGAAGAAAAGATTACACTGTTAAAATACTATTTGGAACAGTCGGTTAAGCCTACAAATGATGAGGATATACCGGAAGATGTAATTCGTGCATTCGTAATAAAAATCGTAGCTCATAAGGATGGATTTGACTGGTATTTACGTTTTAGTCCCGATAAACCGCCTAAAACATTGGGTATTGAAGGCAAGCGTAAAGACTCCGCAAAAGTTTCCTCCCTTAGTTTGCCACAACACAGGCAGCAATCGCAAATAAGTAATCTATCTTATATAGATTTGTCCCCACCGATTCTCGGTGGGGATTTTGTTATTTATAGGTATGCAACGACAACACAGGCAGCTATTGCCGATGGCAGGAAATAATCTTCACTCAGTTCGCTGAATTCACCCTGACGATTGAGGATGCACAGGAATATGTCTATTCCATATCCCCAACAAAGCGTGTCAGAGGCTGGCGAGATATTGAAGTAAAACTCTATATTTAAAATGAACTCCCTTTGTCAGAAATGACAGAGGGAGTTCGTTATTTTTTATTATATAAAAGATGAACTATCAAATTAAATAAATACAGTTCATTGTAAAAATATGTATTAATTAGGAATAAGAGTTTTTAATTTCGAAGTGTTTTTGATTGTTCTAATTAAAAAGCTTTTCTCCTCATCAGGAATATTGTTTCTAGGGGATGCAATAATTCCTTCTATAACGCTAATAACTTGATCATATTTTGATTCAATATGACATTCCTTAATAAATGCAAGAGCATCTTCTGCAGTTTTTATGTCTTGCTCATGTGCTTCCAGCTCTTTTTTTAATGCATTAATTTGTGATTTTTCACCTTTTATGCAATGTGATTGCAACTCTTCTGTTAGCATATTTTTTCTTTCTGAAGATGTTTTTATGCTTTCCCAATCAGTTGTGCCAACACGAGAATAAATATTGCCAACCAACCATCCTAACTTTGCTTTAAATTCATCACTTAATTCCAACACCTTGGCTGATAGGCATTTGTCATAATGTAGCTCGCTTTTTAGTGCGATTGAAACTTTGAGAGATGCTATCATTGAATTTGTCAAACCAAGAGAGCCATCTTTGTATAAAAAGAAATAATCAGGTTCCGTATTATTATACATTCTTTCTAGAAGTTGATAAGACTTTTCCCAATTCTTGGAATCCATAAATAATAATCCATTTATGCATTCTGCATATTTATTCTTCAGTAATAAACTTTCAAAAAAATCATCGAAACTCCTTACTGCTGCCAATGTTATATAAGGTGTTTTACATTTATTGTTTTTTCTACGAACTAAATCACAACTTTGAGTAAGAACCATAAAATATTTATATTGTTCATTTAAAAAGTATGGATGTATTTCCTTTAAAACATCTTTTAGTTCATCTGTTATTTCAAGTAGATCACCTTGGCATAATGAGGACTGATCCAAGTTCTCTTTATAAGTAAAGTGTACAGTACTAACTCTATCATTGTCTGACAAAGACATCAACCTTCTTTTAACATTTTATTTAATTCCTTATATGAATCTTTTTTCTGTTTGCTTTTGAAATCGACTTTAATGTGTCCACTAACTTTAATTTTTGAAACATGAGAATCAATCGAAACTTTTATAGAAATGTCACGTTGTACAATATTTGCACGTGTATTGTGAGTTAAACTTTTTTTGGGAGTTAATACAGCTTTTCTACCAAAAGTTGCTTTTGCATTATTTGTATTACTCATTATCAATATCCTCAATATCATATCCTAAGCTAGTTACAATATCTTTAGAATATCCAATAAAGTCGACAACACGCTCATAATCAAAAACAATGGAGCTAATATCCGGTTCAGAATGATGTTCATTTAAATGAATTTTCGAATAATTCTGTTCTTGATTGTATTGAATGTTGATTGTCTTATCATCTTTTTCTATTGTGCGATTCATTTGTGAATTAACAATTGCATAATTTAATCTGCTCAGAACTTGTGAATCTGAAACGTTATCAAACATATCAGGTAACAATGTATTGTCAGTTTCTATAAAATCAATATTTAATCCATAAGCAGCCAAAAAGGGAGTTTTTGCTTTAGTAATATAGTTGTTTGCACATTTTGCAAGGAAATCAATGGTTTCCGGTTTGATATTTGTTGCGGTAAGGACGACTTTTTCTTGTGAAGGGTTAATTATGATATTATCGCATTTATAAGAAACATTAATATCTATTCCCTGGGCATCAACACCAATTTCCATTTCGGATTTACAAAAAATGTTTGTAGCAACCCAATCAGGTTGAACATAAAGTTTATTCCAATCTCCTAATAATACAATTGCCAAAGAGTTATCAACAATATTCATTTATTGTCCCTCGATTCATTGTTATATTTTATATTTTATTATATCATAAAAATATTAAAATTACCACATTTATTTAGACTTAATTGCATAAAAGTTTTAGAATTATAATAATATCCGCACATTCGACAAAACACAGACCTCCTTGTAAAATGGTATTACCAAATACAAGGAGGTCGATTTTAATGTTCAGCAAAAAAACCAAACTGAAGCTCACGGATTTTGAGTGTAACCTTTTAATCAACGGAATGAACGAGTTCCGAAATATGCTTCTCTCGGACGGTATCCCCACGGAAGATGTTGACGAACTGCTCCTGAAAATCATCAACCAATCTGAACGGTAGGGGGTGATACTATGTCAGACTTTATTGAGGAATTTTATTACGGAAACATTGAGCCTCAGGAGTGTACCACCAACCTGACGGCAAAAGTCAAAAAGAGCCTCAGTGAGCTTGCCGGCAAAGAGGAGCACCTGACATCAATCCTCACTGACAAGGAGCAGGAGCTTTTCACCGACTATGTAGCAACCTACATCAAGTTTTCAAGCCTCTGCAACGCAGATAGCTTCACCGTCGGCTTCAGACTCGGGGCAAGATTCACCTACGACACTTTTATCAACAACAAGAAAGGATGAACTAAATGAATATTACATACAGACAAGTCAACGATTATATGATACCCAACCTCAAACTCCCACCCGAAGAAACAGCCATCCGCCTCGGAAAATGGGGTATGATGTATAAGGACTACTTGCAAAAACACAACTCCGTCCTTTTCATAACACTCCTGACCCAAGGCACTCTCTACCAACACTGCGCTGATATAGAAAATCAGGCTCAGCAGATGTTCAACACCCTCGTAGAGCAAATGACAAAAACCGAAAACATCACCGAACAACTCAAATCCCAAAACCAACTCGAATGGGTACAACGAATGAACAGTATTCAGGAAAGAGCAAATGAGATTGTCTGCAATGAGTTGATATATGTATAAACATCAAGCCGCCCGATTACTCGGACGGCTCTTTTTATTCAGTCAGGTTAAAACAGTTGTGTGGAGAGCTTTAGCTTTTCTTTCGGCGGGAACTGTTTGTCGAATTCTTCGGCTTCTGCCTCATCAACAAAATATCCCTTTGGTGGAGTGTATTCACCGCTGATGCCGTCAAGATAACCTTTTTTCAGCTCCTTGCAAAGAAAGAACGATGCGTCCGCACCTTCGGGCAAACCGTGGTAACGGATACCGAATTCGCTCGCATATGTGAATCCGCTTTTACCGTAGAAATTGATATTTCCCTCAAAGCAAAGTGCTCCGCAACCAAGCTCTGCCGCCTTTTCCAAGGAATAGTCAAGCAGTATCTTGCCGTAACCTTGCCCTTGTAATTCGGGTGAAATGCAGATGGGTCCCATAGTCATAATGGGCAAATCTGAGCCGTCATCGGCTTTGATAGCCGCCCTCATAAACATATTTTGACCAATCAGTCTGCCGTCTTTTTCCATAACGAAATTAAGCTCGGGCACAAACGCTTTGTCATTTCTCAGCTGATTGAGTACATAATGCTCAAGACAACCGGGACGGTACACATTCCAGAACGCTTCCCTGACGAGAGCTTCGGTTTCGCGGTGTTCTTCTGTTTTTTCCAAACGAATGATGCAGTCATTTTTCATTGTTAAACCTCCAAAAATTGTTGACCTTCAATCACCGGAGGCTTGCGGGGAGAAGTATTTGCAAACCTCACGGTTTACATTACTATCTCCAAGGTGTTGTTCATTTTCAAACAGCATTCTCCAAAAATTTTATTCAGGCTTTTGCCTGTAAATTCAGTATAGCATATATACAAATAAATAACAAGTGGCTGCTTCACTTCGTTCGTGATGCAGCCACTTCAAAACTCATTTAATCTCTTGTTCTAAATCATCAAACAAATTGCTGTCAAAGAATTCTCTTATGCTGATTTCAAGACCGTCGCAAATCTTTTTGATTGACACTACACCGGGATTCTTGCTTTTCTCGTTAAGCATACTGTAAATTGTCGAGGGTGAAACACCTGAGATATTAGCAAGTGCGTTAATTGCAATGTTTCTTTCATTGCAAAGTTCAAGTATTCTCTTTTCAACCGCTTCTTTAATATTCATACCTATACCACCTTTACGATATATCGCTAATATAAGTTTAATAAAATATGCGATAAATCGTGTGGGACATATCGCATATTTATAATTCTTGTGATATAATTGCGATATATCCCATATTAAGAGGTGGTATTTTATGGTTTGTACCTTCTTTGGTCACAAGGACACACCAAAAGAAATAGAGCCGACCCTGCGGTCGACTCTGATAGATTTGATTGAGAATAAAAATGTAACTGTGTTTTATGTAGGCAACAACGGCAACTTTGATACAATGGTTCGCCGACAGCTTGAAGATTTATCTCAAACTTATCCTATAACATATAACATAGTTTTAGCCTATCTCCCAACCGAGAAAAATAAGTACGATAACTTAACAAACACAATTTACCCCGAAGGCCTTGAAACCGTACCAAAACGCTTCGCAATCTCCCAGCGTAACAAATGGATGATTCAGCAGTCAAATGTTGTCGTTACCTACGTCACCCACACTTGCGGCGGTGCTGCTCAGTTTAAAGAAATGGCGGAGAGGTTGAATAAACATGTAGTAGAATTAAGATACTACTAATGAGTTTCAAGAACAAAAGATGTTACGTTTAGTTTAAATGATAATACACTATGCTTAATGTTAATAAATATAATATCCTAATAAGAGTTATCTGGATTGCAAACTATCTTTAAGATTTTTTACAAAATCATCAACAATTAGTTGATATTTAAAACAGATTAATTATATTAAATATTTACGCCTTAAATCTATAAAAAAACTTCTGTTCTTGCTATGACTGTTTGCTAAATAATTTATTGCTCGTATAACATCTGTGGTAGAATACCGGATATTCAGTTGGTCGACTATTTCATCTAAAATCTCTGTATTTAGACTTTTTAAAGAGCTAGTCATTCCATAATCCTTCATAGCACTTATTACAAGCCTTTGATTTTCTGATAAATTATCTATATCTAGATTGCCATAAGTTTTAGTATAATATCTGCTCTTACATGCCTCTAAAGACTCAATAACGTTTTTCCCAAATACCCAATCACGTTTTTGTTCATAAAGTTCTAAGCCGATATTAACAATAGGCATTATGTAATATTCAAGCGTAGAGTAAATAAATTGCATATAAGCATTAATGATTGATGTATTACTCCACTTAAAATCAGTTTTATATTTAAAAAAAGCAATTCTATCGTTATAATCATTTAAAAAGTTTTTTTGGCCGTTTTTAAAATAATTAAACTGCAAATATCCTTGCATTAACACCGCATCTGTTTTGGGAACACCTGAATATTCCCTAGAAAACGCTTTGCTAGCCATAAAAGGCAAGTTTGTAAAGTTAGGAAAGTTCCTATCTTCTTTTAATACATCTAATATTTTTCCAAGCTTATTTAATGAAATCTTATGACTTTTTATTACTTCTTGGCAAAAATCAAAATTGATATCATAAGATTCTGAAAAACTAGTTATTTTATCTGTGTTTTTACTATCTTCAATCTCTGATAATTCTTCTTCATCGGAAATAGCTAATGAAATAATAATCTCATCTTCTACAACATTTTCTATTTTACTAGTCGAAAAAATATGTCCTATTGGATACTTGCCTAATCTTCCAGCTCTTCCCACTGTGTTTTTTAATAATAAAGTATCAATCGAATTTGTTGAATCAGGATGAATAAAAAGATTTTTAGTAGATGTATTTATCCCTTCTGAAATTGAGTTGGTTCCAAACAAAATATTATAGCATTCATTTTCATTAAATAAATTAATCATTCTGTTTTGAACATACTTTGGCATTTGGCCGTGATGGGTTAAAATTTTTGCCTTTAAAAGTTTAACTACACTCCAATCAGGATGTATATCCGTTTCTAGTTGCCTAACAAAATCTGTGATTTCCTCAGAGGTCAAAAGGGAACTTATTTCTTCATATGTATCATTTATTTGATTTGGCGTCCTGCAAAACAGTAGAGTTTTTTCATCTAACCCTTTGGTTAATAGCGTTGAGAAAAAATTGTCTTTTTCTAAAATTGAATAGTTTTTTTCAACGGCATTAAAACTAGAATTAAAAATATGAAAACCATACTTTTCAAACCCTTGTAATGTTGCTTTGGGTGTCAGAAGAAAAACTTTTTTTGAATTGTTTGCTAAACTATCTAAAAAGGTTTCGGATAACTTATACGCTCTTTGGTTATTAACAACTGATTCTTGAAGCTTATACGCCTCATCAATAACAAATAAATCTATTGTTCCTATAATGGAAAAATCTATTTCCAAAAACTTTTCCTGAGTACCTATAAAAAACAAATTTTCATCTATTTTTTGCTTTTCCTTTAGTCTATCAATCTGAGAACACTTGTCAAAAATAACATATTGTGAAAAGTTGGGGTTTTCTTTAAAACTTCTTTCCAATTCATACGCAAGCGCATTTGTTGGAACGATATAAACAATATTTCTAGGTTTTTTTTGAAATATATATTCCTTAACTAGTAATGTTTTTCCGAATGATGTTGGCGCAGAAATTATAACCCTTTCTTTTTCATATAAACACGCCAAGGCCCTATACTGAGGTGGAGAAAAATATAATTCATCATTTATGTGTTCAATTTTTCTTGAAAAATTTTTGTTAATCATTATCGACTCATAAAGATTCATATCAAAGTCATCGGTTTTAAAATATGGAGTAAGATCGTACATTCCTAATTCCATATTCGATACTTCTTTGCCTTGGTCTAATTCTTCTAATATTTTTTTGCGCTTATTATTAAATCCGATTTCACTCATATTTTATCACCCAACTCATACAATTTGGAACGAGAGGTTTCTATAATTTTGGCAATAAGCCACTTCTTGCTTTTTATAGGTAAGTGCACCATAAAAATTTCAAACTTACCTTTTATATCCTTAACATTTAATGATTTTTTTATGTTTTCCGTTAAGGCTTGCGTAGATATTTTATAAACATCATAAAAATTATCATTACTATACTTACTAATGTCAGTTTCTGAATGTAGAACAAATCCTGCAAAGATAATTTTTTGGTTTATAAATTGGTCAACAGTAAGCTCGTCATAACCATCCGAACCCAAATTTTTAATAATAATTCTGCATGTTTCAATACAATTTTCTGCCGCACTTTGAAGATTTTCTAATTTATTTTTAATACTTTTTTTCGTAAAATCTTCAATTATTTTGTTAATGCCAGAATATAAATCGCTGTAAAATTTAGCTTCACCTAAAACAATAATATTATTTTCTATGTCGTACATACACGCGTCAACGCCCGTATGAGAATCGTTCAGAGTATCAGTTACATCAATTATACCTTTTGCTAATTGATAATCGTATAAATCTCTAAAAACTAAACCGAGTATTCCTTCGGCAAGGAAAGAGTAAAACGAAACATTTGAAGCCATACTTTTATCAATAAAATCATCTAAATTTATGGTGGTTTTTGTTTTGGGAGCAAATCTTCTGTATATATTCCTTTTTTTAAAAGTGTCTAAGTTGTCTTCTGCAAACATATGTTTCAAATTTTCATCATCAAAGACAATATCGGGTAATGCTTTTTCAATTTCGCCAGGAGCAAAAATAATATTTTTAATTCCAATCGAACCAAAAGTTGTTTTTAGTTCAACTTTTGGAATCTTATACTGATATTCAAACATATATTCACTCCTTTAATTTATATTAGCACCCCATCACAATGGTCAACCTCGTGCTGAATTATCTGTGCGGGAAAGCCCGTAAAGGTTTTGATACGAGTCTGCATTTCAGATGTTTGCCATTGTACTTTTATACTCTTATAGCGCTTACACTTACGAGGTCCGCCGAGCAGAGAAAGACAACCTTCTTCTGTTTCGTACGGTTCTGATTTTTTGATAATCTCAGGGTTGAACATCACCATATATGTACCCATATTATCAAAGGCAATAATGCGTTTGCATACGCCTATCATATTTGCAGCCATACCAACACAGCCATCCTTATGGGCAATGAGCGTATCAAGTAAGTCTTCTGCAACTTGTAAATCTTCTTTTGTTGCGACTTCCGATTTCAGACTGAGGAAAATCGGGTCGTGAATAAGTTCTTTAATCATATGATCACTTACCTTTAATAACAGGAATATACACCTTCTGCAATGGAACGATCCGTTGTATAAATTCAACCAATAATTCCGTCGTCCATAAATTATACTTCCATATTATCCGTCCAGAGCTCACACTGAGTCATAACAGTCTGAACTGCATCATCCATACCCTCTGGTGGATACTTGTATTTCTTTAACAGTCGTTTAACCATTTTTCTCATACCGGCACGTGCAGTCTCTTTTTTCTGCCAGTCAATAGTACGATTTTTACGAAGCGTTTCCGTAAGTTCTCTTGTTATAGCAATCAAATCTTCATTTGTATAGAAATCCTTTACTGCTTCGGGCTTGGTAAGCGCATCATAAAAGGCTAATTCCACAGTTGTTAGTCCGAGCTTTTCGCCTTCCTTATGAAGATTAGCAATTTCTTGAGCTGCTTCAAGAAGCTCCTTTATTACTTCTTCATTGGTAATAAGCCCATTATAATAAGCATTCATCAGTTTTGCAATTTTTTCAGAGAACTTTTCAGATTTAACGACATTAGTTCTTTTGTAAAGTGATATCTGTTCTGCCATTAACTTTCTCAATATTTCAACAGCAATATTCTTTTCTTTCATCTTGGAGATTTCTTCCAAGATGTTGGGGTCAAACAATGAGAAGTTTTCACCTACTGTTTTACTGTCAAAAAGGTTAATAACACCTTCGCTCTGAATACTTGCTTTCAGCAGTTCATTGATTTGTGCATTGATTTCTTTAAGTGACAGCGGTCTTCCGTTGGTACCACCGTATATAAGCTTTATAACACCTGAACGGACAGCTTCAAAATATGCCTGCTCACGACGTTCTTTATCAGTTGTCATACTGGAACAAAGTGACATTGCCTGTCTCATAAGCAATGCTTCTTTAAGATACATATCTTTTCTTTCGGGGACTTTTACATCAAGTACAAAGTTGACACCGTTCTTGATTGCTTGTGCCATTTCAAGAGCAGAACCATTGATAAATCCACTGTAATCAAATCCGTGGAACAAGTCGCGGCACACCTGCAGTTTTTCCTGAAATTTAGGATACGCAGTTTTTGCAATATCCATATCACCGTATCTTGAACGGTCACGGGCGGTGTATTCATTCATTGCAGCTTTAAGAGCAGAAGCAATACCAACATAGTCAACAACAAGACCGCCTTCCTTGTCCTTAAATACTCGGTTTACTCGTGCGATAGCCTGCATAAGATTGTAACCATGCATTGGCTTATAGACATACATTGTTGCCATAGACGGAACATCAAAGCCTGTGAGCCACATATCAACAACAATAGCAATTTTCATTGAATCGTTGTTATCCTTGAACTTACGTGCAAGTTCTTCTTTATGGTGCTTTGTTCCGATAATTTCTTTCCAGTCTTCCGGATCATTGTTGCCGCTTGTCATAACAACGCCGACTTTTTCTTTCCAGTCGGGTCTAACTTCCATAAGACGGCGGTATATCTTCATAGCAATCGGTCTGGAATATGCAACTATCATAGCCTTACCTGTCAGAAGATTTGCTCTGCCGTTTTCATAGTGTTTGACAATATCATCTACAAGCGATTCAATGGTAGAATCTGCGCCGAGAACACTTTCCATCTGACCGAGCATCTTTTTGCTCTTTTCAATGGTTACAGCATCAGCTTGCTGCTCTAAAACATCATAAGTTGAGTCGATAAGTTTCAGTGTGTTTTCATCCAACTTAAGATGTATAACACGGCTTTCATAGTATACGGGACGGGTTGCGCCATCTTCAACAGCCTGAGTCATATCGTAAATATCAATATATTCACCGAACACTTCACGGGTATTACGGTCTTTTGAAGATACAGGCGTTCCTGTAAAACCGATGAATGTTGCATTTGGAAGTGAATCACGAATAATACGGGCATTACCTACAACAATTCTTGCCTCGGCTTCGCCCTGCTCATTTTCAGTCATTACAACACGCTCATCCATGCCATATTGTCCACGGTGAGCTTCATCTGCCATAACAACAATATTTCTGCGTGTAGAAAGTGGCTCTTCACTTTCCTCAAATTTGAACATCGTTGTAAATATGATACCGTTAGCCTGTCTGCCTGCAAGAAGTTCTTTCAAATGCACTTTGCTTTCTGCCTGAACCGGAGTCTGTCTGAGGAAGTCAGCACACTTTGAAAATTGAGAATACAATTGATCATCAAGGTCAATTCTGTCGGTCATAACAACAATGGTCGGACTGTCTAAAGCCTCCTGTAAAAGGTGAGCATAGAATACCATTGAAAGTGATTTACCGCTTCCCTGAGTATGCCAGAACACGCCGCCTTTGCCGTCTGTGGCAGTTGCAATTTTTGCTCTTTCAACAGCTTTTTTGACAGCGAAATACTGATGATACCCTGCAAGAATCTTTATAGGATTCTGAGCATCACCTGAAAAGAGAATAAAGTTTTTAATAATATCAAGAAGTCGTTCTCTTTGGAACATACCTTCATAAAATGTTTCAAAATCAGCTAAAGTTACAGTTTCAATACCGTCTTTTGATTTCCAATCCATAAACCGATCAAGACCTGAAGTGATTGTACCTGCCTTATTGGCAGTCAGATCACTTATTACACAGATTGCATTGTAAATGAACATTGACGGAATGTCCTGCATATAGTTGCGTATCTGATTGTAAGCATTTTCAGCACCGACTTCGTCTTTGGAAGGACTCTTTAGTTCCATTAAAACAAGCGGAAGTCCATTGATAAAAAGAATTATATCAGGACGGCGGTTGTTACCGTTTTCGATATATGTATATTGGTTAACTGCATAGAAGGTATTGTTATCAGCTTTGCTGTAATCCATCAGATAAACAATAGAAGAGCATTCTTCACCCTTGAAGAAATATTTAACCTCGACACCATTTTGCAAATAGCTCATAAAGGTCTTATTCTTCTGAACAAAACTTCCGCTTTCAAAGTTTTTGAGCTTGTATATTGCTTCATTGATTGCTTCAATGGGCAGTTTTTTATTGATGCGAACAAGGCTGTCAAGAAGAGCAGATTCTATAAGAGGACTTGAAAAATCCTCTCTGTTCATATCCGGTGCATAGATATGGGTATAGCCCATCTTTTCTAATAACTCTATGACAGCTTGTTCAAACATATCTTCTGTAAAATGCATAACGATGCCTCCCCCCTTATTTCTTCTTAAACAAGGTACTTTTTTCGCTACGTTTATCCTTTACTTTTCTTTCCACAGCTTCACATACACTTGGCAAATCCGGCATGATTCGGAATGCATTAATTCCTATCGTATCAAGATATGTAAGCAAATCATTGCGCAAATCCTTTTTAATCTTTATAAGTCTTGTGTTGCTTTCAATTACATGTAGATGCTTTTTTTCATCAAGAGTATACGGGAACATAAATAAACCTTGTTGCATAACCAAACGTTGATTGGACTGATTTGGATCAATAAACAACATAGCGCCTTGAGCGACTTTATTTTTATTATCGCTTGTAAAAACATCCACATCATTGATGTCTGTATGTATAGCTATGGACTTAAAGAAAGCCGAAATCATCTTTTCTGGGCTATCAAATATTAAACCACTAATGTTCTGTCCTGAAAACATTGCCTCAACAGTTTTGATTAAAACCATACTCCGCTGTGCCATCGAGTTAATTTCAAATAATGGACCATCATTAAAATACGGGATGTGCTGTATCATAATATTGTTTTCGATGGAGGCATAACGAATATAGTAATAGTCTCTGTCATCCGGATTTTTATAATTACCGGTCGATTTGGGTGAAAACAGGGCAAAATATAGTGCAACGAAGGGATTGTATGTAAAGTCTAACAATCTTGTTGGAAGACCAAAATGTTGAGCATACGACATGAAATCAACAGGATTACTTGCGTTTATATATTGTGCGCCGTAACGTTCAAATTCGAAGAGTAGTGTATCTTCTACATCTGACATATTTCTTCTAATGACGGTCGGTAGTAAATGCTCCTGAATATTGTAACCTCCGGTAGTAAATGCTCCTGAATATTGTAACCTCGGAATACCCATTGCCCAGAAATGGCAAGTTCCGTAAGGCGATCGATTAAATGATCTTTATTCGTAAAAACTTCTGCCATAACAATTCTCTCTTTCTCTGCTAAACGATAATTTAGCGGCTTAAAAGTTGATGTTAGATACATCAATTTCGCCAGACATCAACTTAGGAAGCAACGCATCCCTAACTTGTGCCAACGCCTCATTTTGCTGCTGGTTGTGTTGTATAGTAGTCAATAGCGTTTTTGCCTTCTCCGAGAAATCTGCAAATTCTGCACGATTAAACGGGAATTCAAACTTCGCAAGGTCATTCATGACGATATATGGTATCGATGAACCGTGTGTTCCACCAGCAATTTTGGTGTGAAGTTCAATCTTCAATATAGCAAACAAACCGAAGATAAAATCAGCAGGCATCGCCTCTTTCAGTGTGCAAGCATATGTTCTTTGGTATAAGTCGAATTTGCCATTATAAAAAAGCGTTCGGCCTGTATATGATCCATTACCAGAAATAATGATTGCTGGGCCATCGTAGACGTAGCTGTTGATCCGCAGCGGTTTTTCGCCGCAGGTAAAGAACACATATTGACCGTTTTCGTCAAATTGATTTGCGTTTTTCTTTCCTGTGAAGATGTGACACCACTCATCCAATGTGACTGAATGGCACTCTGAAGTAGATGACTTGATCGTACCGCGATATAGGGCTTCTAGTTGCTGCTGTAAATTATCGTTTATCTTTTGATTATTATCGATTTTCTGATCCAACAAATGTAAGACCTTGGCTATGCGTTGTTGTTCCTCTAATTCTGGAATAAGAAATGAGTATTCGCGCATTTGTTTTAGTGATACGTTTTTTATTGTTGTACCTGTGGCAACCGAGTTAATATATTGCTGAAAACAAGGTGATGAAGCCACATAACGCATAAACTGTACATCGCAGTCGGAGGACACATTGAAATAACACGCACTTTTGCCAAGTATAACCTTTTCGCCGTTGTAAACAGCAACATTTCCTAATGTGCCGTTGATGGAAACTAAAACCGTTCTATCGGTTAGTTCTTTTTTGTGTTTTTCATATTCACTCAACCCAACACGTTTAGTATCGGGTTTTATTACGATTCTACCGTTATGTAAATTGTTTCCGTTAATAAAAGCGTATTCACCATTTTCATCATATTTAGGTGTACCATGCAACCCATCACCTAATATCGTTGAACATTCGGCTATTGTTGTCATTTTCCAATCTCGCATATGTAACATCCTATTCTATTTTTCTATAAAAATAAATTTTAATTTTTTACCTTCTATGAAGTAGTGATTAGAAGTGTCATTCAATACCAAGAAGTTTGTTAAATGCATATGAAGTGAGTTCTCGTTTGAGAGCGATTATTGGAATTTGATTATTGATATAAGATAATTCGTTTTTTAGTTGATCGCTGTCTTTTTTAGGGGGATTAGGTACAACCGTCATTCCATTTTGGTATACTTCAGCAAGCCAGTTTAAATCATCGCCATATTTTCCTACCATAGTTGATATTTGATTTTTTGCTTTTGTTTCATCAAAAGGAAATCCATTTATAATTTCTGAATTATCACAAATATCTTTAAAATAGTCCAAATATTCCTTTGTTGATTTTACTTCTTCAAACTTCTTATATAATTCTTGAATGTTATATTTCATAACCAATAGCCCCCAATTTTTCTCTAATCTCCGCTTCAAGCTTGTGAGATTTCGCAAAGAGTTCCGATAGCTCAGATGTTAAACGATTCATCTTATCTTCAAAAGGTTCGCCGTCATCATCTTGTTCTTCAATTCCCACATAGCGACCGGGAGTGAGGATATAATCCTGCTTTGCGATTTCTTCGGTATCAACAACAGCACAAAAGCCGTTTGCATTTTCAAGAGAACCGTCAGCGTATGCGTTGTAAGTGTCAGCAATTTTTGCAATATCTTCATCTGTCAGTTCTCTGAGTTTTCGGGTAACCATTGTACCCAGTTTACGAGCATCAATAAACAAGGTTTTTCCCTTTTGCTTCTTGTTCTTTGCAAGGAACCAGAGGGAAACAGGAATCTGTGTCGTGTAGAAAAGCTGAGTAGGCATAGCAACGATACACTCAACCAAATCAGCATTGATGATATTTTTGCGAATTTCTCCTTCGCCGCCGGACTGAGAAGAAAGTGAACCATTAGCAAGAACCATACCAATTTTACCGTTTGGTGCAAGATGATGTATCATGTGCTGAAGCCATGCAAAGTTGGCATTACCTGCAGGTGGCATACCGTATTGCCAGCGAACGTCATCTGTGAGCTTATCCGCACCCCAATCAGAAAGGTTGAATGGCGGATTTGCCATAATGTAATCAGCTCGAAGTGTAGGATGGCAATCGTTAAAGAAAGTGTCAGCATTAAATTTGCCAAGATCAGCATCAATGCCACGAATGGCAAGGTTCATCTGTGCCATTTTCCAAGTGGTAGGGTTAGAATCCTGACCGTATACGGAAATATCATTAATATTGCCACGGTGATTTTCAACAAACTTTGCCGACTGAACAAACATACCGCCTGACCCACAGCAAGGGTCATAAACACGACCATTGTATGGCTGTAAAACTTCAACAAGTGTACGAACAACACAAGAAGGAGTATAGAATTCACCTGCAAGTTTGCCTTCCTGTTCGGCAAATTTAGAAAGACAGTATTCATAAGTTCTGCCGAGAATATCTTTACTTGAGCCTGCATCAACCATTTTAATGTTTGTAAAAAGGTCAACTACATCACCAAGACGACGCTTATCCAATTCAGGACGAGCAAAGTTTTTAGGAAGAATATCTTTAAGTCGTTTGTTTTCCTTTTCGATTGCACGCATTGCTTCATCAATAATTGTACCGATTTCAGGTGTGTGAGCATTTGAAGCAATAACATTCCAACGTGCATTTTCGGGTACAAAGAAAATGCCTTCAGAAGTGTATTCGTCTATATCTTCTTCGAATCCGTCACCTTCAGCAACAAGCGCCTGATACTTTTCATCAAATCTGTCAGAAATATACTTGAGAAAAATAAGTCCCAGTACAACAGATTTATATTCTGATGCATCCATATTGCCACGCAATACGCAAGCCGCATCCCATATCTGTTTTTCAAAGCCAATTCCGGCTGTATTATTTGTAGCCATAGTTAATTCTCCTTAATATCTACTATCTCAACAATATCATCCATTGTACACCCAAGAGCTGTACATATCTTCACAAGAACATCACTTGATACAACAGCGCCGTCTTTGCCCATTTTTGTAATGGTGGCAATGCTGATACCAGCCTTTTCGGCGAGTTCTTTTTTCTTCATATCACGGTCGATTAGTAGTTTGAATAATTTCTTATAACTTGCAGCCATGTTACACCTCGTTTAAAATAGTTAGTATGACTTTACTATAATAAATTAGTATAGCACAAAGAACGCTTTCTCTCAATATATTTCAGCAAAAATGTGGAGATTTCAGCATTTTTCTTGTTCTCTTATATATAGATGACAAAAATAATAAAATGTAACGCTTGAAAATTAAATTTTGTCGAAACGCACAATAAAGAATCGAATTCATTGTAAATAATGACCAGTGTTTTATATCAGCTTCCCTGTGAATCACAAAAAAATTATGCTAAACAGTCCCATAAAACGGACTCTAACTGTCAAAGGGGTTGAAAAGGGAACTTTTGTTCGGTATAATTCACCTGTAATAAAAAACGAGGTGATAAAAGTGGTGTTTCAGAAAGAGCTTTTTGAAAAAGGTTTTGACAGTAGAATCTTTGGTGAAAATATGCCGGGAAGCATTGAAGATTTGCGTAAGTATTACCGTAAAAATGATTTTACTGTTAAGTATCAGTCGTACAAGCGACCGGTAGAAAATAATGCTGAGGCAAAAGTATATGAAAAGGCTTGTGAGCAATTCAAGAGCGCATTCATCAAAGCGATATGTGATGAGAACGGCAAAAATAAA
>JAFUHX010000016.1 GCA_017474045.1 Clostridia bacterium
AAGGGGGGGAGAGTCCCCTCTCCTCTATGTTTTTGGGTAGTGCTTTTCTTTTTGTTCTACATAAAAAACTGCCGTAGAGATAAAACGCACGTTTGTCCTTGCGGACGGCATTACTTTTCTTTGAAGAAAAGTAACAAAAGAACACTTGCTGACGTTCGCAAAAAAATCAAACCTTCGTCAAAAGTGCAGACAAAGTCTGCGTTGACTACGGGTGATTTTTTTGCTCTAAAAACCGTAGTGGAAGCGGTCGGGTTCTTCTTTTTGTTTTCCGTTGGGGGCAACTGCCGCAGAGACTTCTGTTTATAAAGCTATTTAGGCATAGTTCTGCTTTTCATCAGCCGTTCTAAGTGTAACAGCCGTTGCCCTGTGGTTGTGTTTTTCGCTTTGGGTATTCAGGTGGGTTGCTTTGGTTGCTTAATTTCCCTTGGGGGAAATGGCTTAAAAGGCTGAGGCCTTTTAAGCCAAAGGGGGAATAGTGCCTTCCGGAAGGTTGGGGGCGGCGGCGCCGACTTTGTCGGCGTAGCAGAGTCGTTGACTCTGCTTGAAAAACGGCGACTGCAAACCGTATGCACTAAAAGAAAATTTAAAATTAAAACTTTCCGTCAGTTACCAACATAAAGCTCACGCCGTTTTTCCCGCCGCCCCCTCGAAGCGCAAAGTTTTTATATCTGTAAATTGAAATTCGCTTCGCAAAACGCTGTTGCTCGGTAACGCTGAAAATTTTCGTCCGCAGTCTAAAGCGGGAGTGGTGTCGCCATGCGACCGCCGCCCCCTCGAAGCGTAAAGTTTTTGTGTCTGTAAATTGAATTTCGCTTCGCAAAATGTGGTTGCTCGGCAACGCTATTAATTTTTTTCCGCAGTTTAAAGCGGCCATTGGTGTCGCCTTGCGACCGTTGTTGCTCGGGAGAGCTGAAAATTTTGTCCGCAATCTGAAGCGGCCATTGGTGTGGCCTTGCCACCGTTGTTGCTCGGTAGAGCTGAAATTTTCTGACAGAATTAAACAAGGAGACACTTTTTTCGATGTGTCTCCTTGTTTAATTATTCATTTTAATCTTCTTCATTATCTTCGCTGTTGCTGACCGGCAAAATTTCAACCTTCACCTTGCCTATTCTCTTGTCCTCAACATTGAGAATGGTCAGCTTAATGTTTTCATAGGCAACTTCATTCATGTCGCCGTCTTTCGGCAAGAAGCCAAGCTGACTTATAATAAATCCGCCAAGTGTATCATAGTCTCCATCAGGGAGAATATCACCCACAAGCTCATTGACCTCTTCAATATAAGCTGTTCCGTCAATGGTAAACGTTGTGTCGTCAACAGCAACAATTTCTTCAACCTCGTCAACATCATATTCATCTCTGATGTTTCCGACAATGGCTTCAAGAAGGTCTTCCATTGTAACTATTCCGGCGGTTCCGCCGTATTCATCAACAACAATTGCCATCTGAACTCGCTTTTCACTCATTTCAGTAAACAGCTCACCGCAATTTTTACTGAAAGGAATAAAATAAGCAGGACGCATTACATCTGCAGGACCCTTATCTTCCGGAAGAGAACCCGCCACATAGGTCAAAAGGTCTTTTATATATATAACACCGATAATATTATCCTGATCCTCATGAAAAACAGGAATTCTTGAATATCCGTTTTCAACAGCAATGTCAACAACCTGCTTGAGTGAGTCGGTGTCTTCAACGGCACACATATCTGTTCTGTGAGTCATAATTGCCGAAACATCAATATTATCAAACTCAAAAATATTATCAATCATTTCGCGCTGAATATCTTCAATAACGCCCTTTTCCTGACCCACATCAACCATCATTCTGATTTCTTCTTCTGTTACGCTTTCTTCGTTTGCATTGGGGTCAAAGCCGAGAAGGCGAACAACAAGGTTGGTTGAAGCTGAAAGAATTTTAACAAAGGGAGCAGTAAACTTCTTAACAACAAGCAAAATTCCAACAACAGAAAAAGCAATTTTTTCGGGCTTTTGCATTCCCATTCTCTTGGGAGCGAGCTCACCGAGAACAAGAGAGAAATAAGACATAATAACAGTAATCAGAACAACCGAGGCACCGTTTATAACAGAGGCAGGAATTGGAGTTCCCAAAGAAACAAGCTTTTCTGAAAGCATGGCTGCAAAGGTAGTTGAAGCTGATGCTGATGTTAAAAATCCTGCAAGCGTTACGCCGATCTGAATGGTTGACAAAAAGTTAGATGGATTCTCTGTCAGCTTCTGAACCTGGCGGGCTTTTTTGTTTCCGTCTTCAGCCATTTTATCTATCATATTGTCATTAAGCGAAATTATTGCAATTTCACTCATGGCAAAAAAGGCATTAACTAAAATGAGAACAAACAAGAGAAGAATTTTAAAAATAATTCCTCCGGCATCGTCGCCTGCTGCAGCTTCAGCGGCGGCTGCTACATTCTGGGCTGTCAAGATAATACTTCCGGGGTCATCCATTTTGGATTTTAGCTCCTTTCATAACTAAGAAAAAATTTGATTTTAATATTGAGATAGTATTATACTACATTATTTAAAAAAGGTCAAACAAATGAGGGCTTTTTTATGGATTTTAAGAAAAATATGTGTTAAAATTATATAAAAACCGAAAGGAGAAAGAAAAAATGCCATTTATAAACACAAAAACCTCAACTCCTGTTTCAAAAGAAAAAGAAACCGCCATCAAAGAAAAATTAGGAAACGCAATTTCGCTTCTTGGAAAAAGCGAAAACTGGCTGATGATAAATTTTGAAGAAAACTGCCGCTTATGGTTTAAGGGAAACAAAAGCGAACCCTCTGCCATGGTTGAAATTGCGCTTTTCGGCAAGGCAACTTCTTCTCAATATGACAAAATGACTGAAAGCGTTTGTGAAATTATCAGCAGCGAGCTTCAGATTGACCCTTCAAGAATTTATGTTAAATATGAAGAGGTTGAGCATTGGGGCTTCAGCGGTTTTAATTTCTGAGCTTTTTATTCCTTTTTGTCTCTGACGGAATAAACACAGCCACAGTAATTCTGGCGATAAAGCTGATATTCTTTTGAGAGCTCAATTGAGCGCTTATATCCGTTTTTCTTTTTAAAGTCTGAGGGCAGGTGGGAAACACCTGTTTCCTCAGCTATTTTTTCGCCGATTTCATTAATTTTTTCCGCGTTTTTCAAGGGACTTATGGAAAGCGAGGTTGTAAAATAGTCAAAGCCTTTTTCCTTGGCAAGCTCTGCCGTTTTTTTAAGGCGCAGACCATAGCAGACAAAGCAACGTTCCCCACCCTCTTTTTCTTTTTCAAGTCCCTTAACGGCAAGATGAAATTCCTGACTGTTAAAATCCAAAGCCATGAACTCAACCTCATTTTCAAATTGCATTTGAGAAATCAGTCTTCTGACCTCTGCCGCGCGATGTTCATACTCACTTTCAGGGAAAATATTGGGATTATAAAAAAGAACGGTAATTTTAAAATATTTTGAAAGATATTCAAGACAATAGCTGCTGCAGGGAGCGCAGCAAACATGAAGCAAAAGAGTGGGCAACGAGCCCTCTTTTTTTATTTTTTCAATCAGGCTGTCAAGCTCTTTCTGATAGTTACGCATAAAACCACCTTTTCTTAACTTAATCTTTCTGAATATTAACACAACAAAAAGGCGTTGTCAAATTACTGTTTTCCTTCCGCCGCACTTTTCGAATAAGTTTATTTGTTTTGGCAAAATTTTGTTGATTTTTTCTGAATAAAAAGTTCTGTTTTTCAAAACATAATAGCAAAGAAGGTGATGGTTTGTATATTTCAAATGAAGAATACGGAAGAATGGCGAAAAGAGCCTCGCCTAATTCTCCTGTTTTCAAAAATTGCTTCAAAGCCTTTTTATTCGGTGGCGGGATCTGCGCTTTTGCCCAGATTTTAACTGAGCTTTTTAAAATGACCTCCATGAAAGAAGAGGAATACAAAACCCTTGTTACTTTTATTCTCATTTCATTAACTGCTCTTTTTACCGCCTTGGGCTTTTTCGATAATATCGCTAAGCACGCAGGTGCAGGAACAATGGTTCCCATAACCGGCTTTGCAAACTCCGTTGTTTCCCCTGCTCTTGAATTTCAAACCGAGGGCTATATTCTGGGAACCGCGGCAAATATGTTTAAGATTGCCGGACCGGTAATTGTTTTCGGCTGTGGCTCAGCCGTTATTTATGGATTTGTTTATTGGATAACAAGGATAATATAAGAAACACACGGCAGGGAACAAGTCCATGCCGTGCGTCTTAATGATAACCACTCTAATCCCTTTATAAGTGCCGTGTGTTTTTTGCCATCCGGTGCGTGTAGATTGACACAACGCTATTCTTTTGGATACCCGAAAACGCGGGTATGTAATCAAAAATGCCCTTTGTTTATGTTTTTTTCCAAATCCAGAACGCATAACCACCTGAAACAACAATAATCAAAACAGCGCTGCAAATCTGTATAAGGTCCACATCTGCCCGACCGAATATTTCTTTTACCAAAATGCTGAAGGGCCCTTCTTCCAAAGCAAACACACTGCTCCCGTTAACAAACATGTGACTTGCAACACAAGGCCACAAGCTTTTGCCTTTATAGACAATTACGGTATAAAGGAAGCCGATTGCAACAGCGTAGCAAACCTGAAGCAAAACACTAAGAACGTCTGAGGTGTTAACAAGATTTACAATATGTCCGGCGCCGAATGTTACGGCAGACACAACAATTGCGCTTTTTAGGCTGTTTTTTTCCATGCTTCGAAACAAAAATCCTCGGAAAATAACCTCTTCCACATATCCTGCAATTGCCTTGTTTGCCATCATCAGAAGAGAAACAGCCAGCGGTGCTGTTAATCCCAAGCCGTTTTTTAGATTAATCAGCGACATTGCAAGCAACGGAATAAACCACAAAAATTCAGAAGGTTTTCCTTTGAAAGCGCATAAACCGAACTTTTCAGCCAAGCCGTTTCTCTTAACCCAAACAGTAACCGCTATAGCCAGCACCGATATGCAAGCTACCGGCGCAAGCACTTGAAAAACAGTTTTGTTTTCAAGATTATCAAAGCCGTCGCAAAGCTGCAAGGCAATATTCATCACTACAACATATATTCCTATCCACAAAAGAGCAAAAGACAGCTCACTTTTTTCATAGAGCTTTTTCATAACTGCTTTATCTCCTTTTCTGATTTTTCAACCACAATTTCAATTTTTGCTTTCAGCACCGAATTCGGTTTTCACTCCGCAACAATTCGGTCGTTGCTATTTCTCAATTGTTTCCGTCATAAAAATTTTTCCGTTGCTGTCTGTAAAAATGACTTTAATTTGTTTTTCATTTATAACAAAACCGCCTCCGATAAATCGGTTTTTCTGCGGTTCTGAAGCAATTATTACCGGGCATGGCTGACCAAGATGGTCATTTTCACCGCCGACAAAGCTTACACCATGTTTATGTGTGTGACCGCAAATCATCAAATCGGGCTTTATGTATTCTTTCAGAAGGAAAGACCACCGGCGGTAAACATCAGCCTCAATATCAAAGGGCGGCTCCAACTGCTGAGTGAAAGGATTATGAACGACTATAAGCTTTGTTTTAACTTCTTTGTTTTCATATTCTTTTTCAGCGTTCTCAATAACTTTCATTATATAGTCTGTTTGTCTTTCCCTGAAGGCATGGCAAGCCACAGTAAAGCCATATTCCAAATCGCTGTCTGCCTTATCTTCGCCGCAATCAAGAACCAAGCCCCAGACACTGCCCAGCTTAAAGGTATAATAGGTTTTTCCTTTTTGGCAGGGTACATACTCAGAAAATCTTTCAGCAAATTTTCCGCGCATATCATGGTTTCCGCGAGAAAACACAACCGGAATGTTGCCCTTCGTTACAGCGGAGCAGATTTCATAAATATTTGAAAAATTTTGTATTTTCCCACTGTGGTCAATAACATCGCCGTTCAATATAAGAAAATCAATATCACCAAAGGCTTTTGCCGCTTCAACCGGTTTTTTGACACGATTATGTGCATCAGAAATATGGTAAGCGCGAATGTTTTCTTCAGGAACCGGTCTGAAATCATAGCGCAGCTCAAAAGGCTCTTTTGTTTTTGTAAAATAAGCTTTTCTTCTGATAACAGGTCTGATACAAACAACATATTCTTTTTCATCGTCAAGCTCTTTCATAGGTACAATTACCCGATGAACAGGCAACAGAGATTTCATTACTCCGTTGGCTTCGTCATAATAGGTTTTTTTGCCTATTTTCACGCTCACCAAAGCTTCACCCTGAACCTCAACCATAATCTGATAAGTCTTTCCTACTGCAAACACTGCAGGCGAATTCTTAATCATTTTCCCCTCCGAGAATTTTTTCCTAATCGTTTATATATTTCTCAAGAACCATTTGTAAAGTTCTTGGTCACAATAGGCTTTTTGCCAGGATTCGTGTCCCACTCCGTCATAGAGAGTTATTCTTGCTCTTCCGCCGAAGCGATTGATGAAGTTGACCATTTTTATTGATTCTTCACAAAGAACAATGGTGTCTTCCTTTCCGTGAAAAGCCCATGCAGGAACGTTTTGCAAGGTTTTTGCATTCCAATACATTCCGCCGCCGCAAGCTGCTGCAACTGCCCCTATTTTTTCAGGCACACTCATTGCAAGCTGCCATGAACCGTAGCCACCCATGCTTGCACCCATTAAAAATATTTTTCCTTTAATAAAGCTCCACCCAAGAATTTCATCAACCAGAGCTTTAAGTTCTCCAAGCAAATCAAACCATGTCTGATTTTCAGGACAAAGAGGCATTACCGAAACAAAGGGAAATTTTTCAATTTTCTCTGTTGCAACAAAAAAATAGTTTTCTTTCAGAGTGCAAGGGTCATCACCTCTGCTTCCGGCTCCGTGAAGACAAAGAATAACAGGATATTTCTTTTTTTCTTCAAAGCCATCAGGATATCTTACCGCACATTTTACGTTGGCAATTTCTTTAAATTCAAAATTCACCTGAAATCTCCCTTTCTTTCAACATATCAAAAAACGCATAAAGATTTTCATCGGAATATTCGATTTCACTTGAAAACAGTCTGACAAGCTCAAGCTGCTGCTCAAAAGTGAAAGCTCCTGTTTCAGAATAAACGGCACTTCCCATAAGAAAAATAATTTCACAGCCATATATGGCAAATAATGCTCTTGCCGCCGCCTCTTCAAAATCGGGTGCGTTGGCAAAATGGCGATAAATAAAATACACGGCAAGATTTTCATATTCAAAAAGGCGGTCTTTCATGTATTCTGAAAATGCATTCACGTTTTCTTTCTTTCGGCTTTTCAAAAGCCACAGCTTCTCTGTCCATTCTTCGCTGAGTCTTTCAAGGGAAAAAAGAAAATCAAAAAGAAAATCAGATGTCAGCTCCGGCTTTTTTATTTTCAATAATGAAAGAACTTCTTGTTCTCTTTTTTCAAAAGAAAGCTCCCTTTTTTGAAGAACTTCGAAAATTTTATCTCTAAGGTCAATTATTTCGTCTTCACATTCCTTTTTTCCGGAAATTTCAAGAACTGCGCCTTCTTTTTGCCCTATAATCAGCTCTGCCGCCGCCTCACAGCAAAGTCCCAGACCGCTTTCTATTCTTCCCGGAAGCTCATTATGAAATCTCGGATGCTCGCGGCAAATTTCACAAAGACTTTTTTCACCAAGAGAAATTATTATGTCACAAAGATTTTTTTCATTCAGAAACGGACATCTTTCTTTTTCTCCTAAAATAAAATGGGGCGAAAAATCCCAGGCAATGTTTGCCTTCAGTCGTTCCCCGATTTCTTCCGAAACATTTCTGTATTTCTGCGCCGTTTCTCTGTCTATATCAATTTCCCAACCGATGCAACAGTTATGTTTGCATTTTTCTTTTATACAGCTGAAGCTATTATAATATGACGGAACAACTTTTTGCAACGATTTCACTCCTTTTTTCTCTCATTATATCACAGCAAAAAAGCAATGTAAATCTTAAAACAAATCTCTGTTTTTATGAATATTAAAACCTCTGCGGCAAAAAATAAGTTCAGCAAGCAACATCAAGGAGGTTTCTATGGCAAAAAGAACAGGACTTTATACCGTTGAGCTTGAAAAAAAGCCTCGCATTATCGGCAACGCAGCCATTATGGGAAAAAAAGAGGGAGAAGGACCCTTCGGAAGTGAATTTGACGAAATTTTAAAAGACACAACAGCAGGCGAAGACTCATGGGAAAAAGCCGAAAGCATTTTTCTTCAGTCTGCAATCAAAAAAGCTCTTTCCAAAGCAGCAGTTTCTCCCGGAGAAGTCAACGCCCTTTTTTCCGGCGATTTATTAAATCAATGCATGGGGTCATCCTTTGCCGTCCGAGAGCTTTCGATTCCCTTTGCGGCAGTTTACGGTGCTTGCTCAACCAT
Source organism: Clostridia bacterium (assembly GCA_017474045.1). GTDB lineage: Bacteria > Bacillota > Clostridia > Oscillospirales > Acutalibacteraceae > UBA6857. The sequence continues at coordinate 8,400 of JAFUHX010000016.1, forward strand.
GGCGCTGAGCCTTATTATTGCTTCATTGGCCATTGAAAGCGGTGGCTTTGACTGCACAGTTGCGGCAACATCTTCTCATTTTTGCTCAGCTGAAAAACAGTTTCGCCTTCCACTTGAATATGGCGGTCAGCGTCCGCCCTCAGCTCAATGGACAGTAACCGGAGCAGGCGCGGCAGTTTTAAGAGATGTTCCCTCTCCCCTCAGCCCCTATATTGATAAGGTTCATATCGGAACAATTACAGACTATAATATCACCGACACAAACAACATGGGTGCCGCCATGGCACCCGCTGCAAGTAAAACCATTCATGATTTTTTAGAGGACACGCAAACCGCGCCTTCAGATTATGACCTCATTCTGACGGGTGATTTGGGCTTTGTTGGCAGTGAGCTTTTAAGGCAGCTTATGGTTCGCGAATATTCAACTGATATTTCTTTTGTTCATAATGATTGCGGAATGATGATTTTTGACCGTGAAAAGCAAGACGTTCATTCCGGCGGCTCAGGCTGCGGCTGTAGTGCCGGTATTCTCTGCTCTTATATTATCAATTCCATGAGAAAAGGAAAATTGAAAAACGTTTTGTTTGTTGCAACCGGAGCTCTTCTTTCTTCAGTTTCTTCACTTCAGGGAGAAAGTATTCCCGGTGTTGCTCACGCAGTTTTAATCAAAGGAGGTTGTGACCGATGAATATTTTTCAGGTTTTAAAATGCGTTCTGACTTTAGGAAAATGCAGCAAATGGCTTTATTTTATCAAAAAAGCTCTTTGCGTTTTAACAATTGCTTTTTTAGTCATTTCATTTTGTTTTTTTGCTCTTGGCGAAAACAAAATGTGTAAAAAGGTTTTAAAGCAACTTAAGGCGGTGCTTTGATGAACATTGTTTTGGCTGTTTTAAAAGCCTTTGCTGTCGGAGGTCTTATTTGTGTTTTTGGTCAGCTTTTAATCGACTATACCCGTTTAACTCCCGGAAAAATTCTTGTTGGCTTCGTGGTTCTGGGCGTTATTCTGGGAGCTTTCGGAATTTATGAGCCTCTTCTCAACTGGGCTGAATGCGGAGCAAGTGTTCCTCTGACCGGATTTGGTGCGGCTCTTACCAAAGGAACAAGAGAGGCTATTGATGAAAAAGGGCTTCTCGGCGTCATCAACGGACCGCTTTCTTCCGCCGCAACAGGCGTTACCATTGCGCTTTTATGTGGTGGAATTGCGGCAATTTTTTCAAGACCTAAAGACAAATAAAAAACGCCCATTGGGCGCCATTTCACAAGGATGTTAAAGTTTTTATAGTTTTAAAGGGTTTCTTCAGGCTTTTAATCTGCCAAAAGAAACCCTTTGTTTGTTTTGTTTTATGCGGTCTGCATTTTTTTACAGAGCGCTTTTCAGGTTATAGGTTTTATATAACTCTTAATCTTATAACACCGTCAACGCAAGCGAGTTCATTCATAACGGTTTCGCTTAACTGGCTGTCGATATCAAACATTGTGTATGCAACCGCACCCTTTGCCTTGCTTATCATGTTATCGATATTTGCACCGGTAGCGGAAATAAGCTTTGTCAGCTGATTGATAAGAGTGGGCTTGTTGTCGTGGAAAACACAAAGCCTTGCTTTGCACTCAGGATATCCGAGAGAGCATTCAGGGAAGTTTACAGAGTTTTTGATGTTACCGTAAAGAAGATAATCTTTAAGCTCGGCAGCAGCCATAACAGCGCAGTTATCTTCTGCCTCAAAGGTACCTGAAGCAAGGTGGGGAGTGAGAATAACATTTTTATAACCGATCATGTCGTCTGTCGGGAAGTCGCAAACATATTTAGCAACCTTGCCGCTGTCAATGGCTGCTCTGACTGCATCGCCGTCAGCAATCTGAGCTCTTGACATATTGACAAGAATAACGCCGTCTTTGCATTTTGAAAGAAATTCTTCATTAAACTTGCCCTTTGTTTCGTCATTGAGAGGAACATGAACAGAAATAATATCGCAATTTTTAATAACTTCGCTTTCTTCAGCAACAACTTCAATAGAAGTGGGAAGATTGAGAGCAGCGTGAACTGTAAGATGGGGATCCCAGCCGATTACCTTCATTCCAAGGTCAATTCCGGTCTGAGCAACAAGAGAGCCGATGGCACCAAGACCGATTACACCCAGAGTCATTCCTTTAAGCTCATGGCCAACAAACTGACCCTTGCCTTTTTCAACGGTTTTCACAACAGAGTCGCCGCCACCTTTGAGAGAATTGACCCATTCGATGCTTTCAAGAACATTTCTTGAAGCCATAAACATTGTGCAGATTACAAGCTCTTTAACAGCGTTTGCGTTTGCGCCGGGAGTGTTGAAAACAACAATACCCTTTCCTGTGCATTTTTCAACGGGAATGTTGTTAACACCTGCGCCTGCTCTTGCAATGGCTTTAAGGTTTTCGCCAAGCTCAGTTTCGTGCATATTAAAGCTTCTGACAACAACAGCGTCAGGATTTTCTTTATCAGCAGAAATTGAAAAGTTATCTTCTTTAAGCTGATTTTTAATTTTTGGTGAAATTGAATTAAGTGTAAGAATATCAAACATAGTTAATCTTTCCTCTTGATATATAGTTTTGCAGGCACCAAAATCTGCCTTATATCATTATATCAAAGAAAAACGCTTTATGTCAATAAAGCATTTTACAACAAGAGACAGCAAAACACGACAAATTTTGTTGAAGTTGGCAATAATCCGTCGTTTCTTTGTTTAAGTTAAGTGACCTGAAAAAGCATACCGCATAAAGAACAACAAAACAAAAAAAGGAGCTGTAAAAAACGAGTTTTTACAGCTCCCATCTTTATTCAGATTCATCAGGTCTGCATTTTTGCAGCCATTTGACCTTAATTATAAGCTTTTTCCAAGTTCAACGCCTTTTTTAAGAGCGACGGCATTCATTTCCATAATCTGAGGAGCCTTTGAAGCAAACTTCTTTTTAAGGCTCTCTAAAAATTCCTCTTCGCTGACAATTCCTGTTGCACCGATAAGAGCGCCGATAATAACAATATTACCTGCCTTGGGATTACCAACTTCGTTTGCAATATCGTCAACCGGAATAGCAATTACTCTGACATCTTCTCTGGTCACAGCAGATGTTACTCTGTTTGAGTTGAGAAGAAGAACTCCGCCTTCCTTAAGCTGAGGAGCGAACTTTTTGAAAGACTGCTCATTCATTGTTACAAGAATGTCGCATTTTTTTGCAAGAGGAGAAACAATTGCGTCTTCATCTATAACAACAGTGCATTTAGCGCTTCCGCCTCTTTGTTCGGGACCGTATTCGGGAAGGAAGGTTGCATATTTTCCGGCGTCAACAGCTGCTTTAGCTGTCATAACACCTGCAGAAACAACGCCCTGTCCGCCTGCGCCTGAAAAGATAAGTGACTTTTTCATTATTTGTCGGCCTCCTTGTCTTTATATACACCCGGCTTGAAGAAAGGAACGGTTGTGCTTTCCATGTAATCAAGGCTCTGAAGAGGTGTCATGCCCCAGTTGGTCGGGCAGTTCATAAGAAGTTCAATAAAGGTAAAGCCCTTGCCTGCTAACTGAAGCTCAAAAGCTTTTTTAATTCCCTTTCTTGCTTCGTTGATTCCCTTGGGGGTGTTGAGAGCGTAGCGGGCAACAAAAACGGGAGCTTCAAGCTCTGAAATAATTTCAGCCATTTTCATGGGGAAACCGGTTGTTGCGGCGTCTCTTCCGAATCTTGTTGTGGTTGTTTTCTGACCGATAAGAGTGGTGGGAGCCATCTGACCGCCGGTCATTCCGTAAGTCTGGTTGTTGGCAAAAATAACAGTGAAGTTTTCGCCTCTGTTTGCAGCACCAATGATTTCAGCAAGACCGATTGCAGCAAGGTCGCCGTCACCCTGATAGGTGAAAACAAGTCTTTCGGGATTGGTGCGTTTGAAGCCTGTTGCAACAGCGGGGGCTCTTCCGTGAGCAGCACCCACAATGTCACCCTTCCAATAAAGAAGGTTAAGAGTTGAACAGCCGACAGGAACGATGTGGCAAGCATTCTGCTGCTGACCTAAATCGTCAATTACTTCAGCAATAAGCTTTGTTGAAAGTGAATGCATACAACCCGGACAGAAGCCGCTGGGAGTTGTTTTCAGACAGGAAGGTCTTTTGTATTCAGCCATTATTTTGCACCTCCCTCAATAATTTTCTTAATAGCGATATATGTGCTTTCGTCGTCAAGAAGAACGCCGCCTGAACGACCGTAGGTATAAATAGGTGCTCTGTCTTTAACTTCAAGGGCAATATCATCTTTCATCTGAGCAGGAATTGCAAGCTCAATGTCGATAATTCCCTTAACCTGTGAATAATCAAGATTTGCAAAGCTCTTTTTGGGGAACGGATTGAGGGTAATGGGTCTGATCATTCCCACCTTGAAGCCTTCTTCGCGAAGTCTGAGAATTGCTTCTTTGGCAACTCTGGCTGAAATTCCGTATGCGGCAACAACATATTCAGCGTCTTCAAGCATAAACTCTTCAACCATTACGTCGTTTTCAGCCCATTTTTCATAAAGCTTGCCTCTTGTGGTGTTTTCATATTCAAGCATTGCTTCGGGGAAATAGGGAGTGAGCATTCTGTCAAGTCTTGCTTCACCTTCGCGGCGCTGAAGAGCCCAGGTTTTTGTTCCTGCGCGGTCAGCAGTCTTCATTTCGGGAAGCTCAACAAGCTCCATAATAGCTCCGAGACAACCGTCCATAAGAATCATTACGGGGTTTCTGTCTCTTTCAGCGTATTCCCATGCATTATAAGTAAGGTCAACAGCCTCTTGCAAGGTTGCAGGAGCGAAAACCATAACCTTGAAGCCACCATGACCGAGAGCCTTGGTTGCCTGAAAATAGTCGCTCTGAGCAGGCTGAATTGAGCCCAGACCGGGACCTCCTCGGCTGATATTAACAATAACAGCGGGAAGCTTTGTTCCGGCAAGATAGGAAATTCCTTCAGCTTTAAGGCTGATTCCCGGGCCGGATGAGCTGGTCATTGCGCGGCAACCGCCGGCTGCAGCACCGTAAACCATATTGATTGAAGCAACTTCGCTTTCGCCCTGAACAAAGGTTCCGCCGACTTCAGGAAGTCGCCAGGAAAGATATTCGGGAATTTCGTTTTGCGGTGTTATGGGGTAACCGGCAAAGAAACGACAACCGCCTCTTACTGCGGCTTCGGCAATAGCCTCGTTACCTTTCATAAATACTTTAGCCATTTAAGAATTCTCCTTTCCCGGAATTTCAATTGCACCCTCAGGACAAACCGTTGAGCAAATTCCGCAGGAAATACATTTGCTTTCATCTGTTACCATAGGGAAGAAAAAGCCTCTGGGGCTACGCTCTTTGCCCAATTCAAGAATTTTTTTAGGGCAGTATTTTACGCAGAATGAGCAGCCTTTGCAAAGAACTACATTAAGACTTATCATTTCAATTTATACCTCCTGATTTATATTTCGTTAAGACAAGAAAAAACTTTCTTAACATATTGTCACATAATATATTAGCACAAAGACCTCTCCTAAGTCAACATTAAATATATCGGTATATTTAACTAATTTTTAACAGAATTTAAACTCTTAACCGAGCCGGCTCAAGCCCTGTTTTGCCTGAAAAGCAGATTTATTATTATAAAAACGAATGAAACGGTTCGTGATGACAACTCAAGACCGCCTCTCTAAACGCTGTTGCCCGGTAGAGCTGTAAATTTTTATCCGCAGTCTGAGGCGGCCATTGGTGTCGCCTTACGACTCTCCCTTGCGGATTAGCCTTTACGCTGTTGCTCGGTAGAGCTGTAAATTTTTGTCCGCAGTCTGAAGCGGCCGGTGGTGTCGCCTTGCGACTTATCCTTGCGGATTAGCCTTTACGCTGTTGCCCGGTAGAGCTGTAAATTTTTATCCGCAGTCTGAAGCGGCCGGTGGTGTCGCCTTGCGACTTCCCCTGGGGGAAATGTCTTTAAAGTAATTAGCTTTCAAGACAAAGGGGAGAGAGCCCCCTCTCCTCTATGTTTTTGGGTAGTGCTTTTCTTTTTGTTTTACATAAAAAACTGCCGTAGAGGTAACCGCACGTTTGTCCTTGCGGACTGCATTACTTTTCTTTGAAGAAAAGTAACAAAAGAACTTTTGCTGACGTTCGCAAAAAAATCAAACCTTCGTCAAAAGCGCAGACAAAGTCTGCGTTGACTACGGGTGATTTTTTTGCTCTAAAAACCGTAGTGGAAA
>JAFUHX010000030.1 GCA_017474045.1 Clostridia bacterium
AAAGAAAAAACAAAAAATAAAAAAGCAGAAAAAGGGTGAGCGCTTTTAAATCCGAGTTTCAAAACATAATCCTCTTTTCTTTAAACTTTAGCAAACAAAGCTGCAATTCTTTCAAGCAGACATTTAATTCCATAAATTAATTTTTTAAGAAAAAGCTGAAAGCCTTCACTCTGTTCTCTGAGGGCAAAAATATTGCCCGAGTCATTTTTATAATAAATCGTTCCGTTTTCTGAAGCGGAAACAGTGCTGATGCAATATTGACTTGCTGAGGCATCAGGCGAATAAAGCTCAGTTTTAACAGCTGATGTTTGATTTTTGCTGTCTTCAAAAACCAGAATTCCTCCGGGTTTTTTGTTGTATGTTGAATAAACATATATTTTGCCTGTTTCTTTTTCATATCCATTTGAAACAAGCATGGAAGCCTGAGGAAATCCGGGCATTTCACAGGTATAGATTTCTTCCATAGTGTTTGCGTCAAGAACAACGAACTCTCCCGAAGCGTTTTTTTGACAGCCAACATATAATCTTTCTCCGTAAACAACGGGTGTTGCCGTAACAGAACCGCCGGCGCTGTAGGAAATAAGCGAACTGAGCTTTCCTGAGGAATCGACGGAGAATTTATAAACATAGCCGGCTTTGCTTGAAGTGTAGCATGAGTCTGTTTCTTCGGAATAAAAAATACCTGAGCGAATGTCGCCTTCTACATCAAGGGAAGAAACAAGCTCGCCGCTAAGCTTGTTTAGCGAAATAATTTTAGATTTTCCGTTGCTGTTTTTCTGCCCGTCGTCCTTTCCGAAAATAACAACCTTATCGTTAACATAGCAGCCTGCCCAATAAAAGCCGCCAAGCTCCTTGTGAGCCCATTGAGCTTTCTTTTTTTCGCAGTCGCTTTCGGTGTTTTCATCTTCTGCCGTCAGACAAACATAGTTTGAAAATTCGGTTTCATCATTCCAGAATCCGGTGTAAACACAGCCGTTATTATAAACAATGGGGCAAAGGGCCTGACCGCCTAAAGAATCCTGATATATCCAAAGAGGGCTCAGGGTTTCAAAATCAAAAGCCTGAACGATACCTCCGTCGAGAGAAACAAAAACTTTTCCGTCAGCAAAAAGGGGAGCCACCGTTGAATAAAGTGTGGAGCCCTGCATTTTTACGCTTGAAATTTCTTCTCCGGTCTGAGCATTCAGCTTATAAAGCTTAACGCCTGAAACCACAAGAATAGTGCTTTGAACAACTGTTGGCGGAGTCGGTGCTGACTTATAGCCGGAGCCGAATTTTTTTATAAAAATGCAATCAGCAAAGGCTGTGGGGGTTTTTGCCGATGTGATAAATAAAGAATCGCCGCTGAGGGCAAAAACAGAAAGGGATGAAGCCAAAAATAAAACTATAGCAAGAAAAACACAAAAAGCTTTTTTCATCTGAAACACTCCACAAAAAATTAAAACGCCCTTTTCGGCAAGAAAAAGACGTTTTATGACCATATTAGTCTGAAAAAAGACTACGACACTGTCATGCGCTCCCCCTCTTGCCCAAAAGCGAACATTGTCTGCTCACAGCAGGCATTCCGACTTGAGAGCAAAGGCTCAGATACGGTAATGGCGGTTGCTCGGGATTCTCACCCAAATTTCCCTGACTGCGAAGCAATATTAAGTTTTAAACTGAAAACATACTAACAAAAAATCCGGCTTTTGTCAATAGCTGTAATAAGAATGTGGTCTTTTCTCTCTTCTGTCGCCACCGGCGGCGGTCGTGCTCTGCGCCCCGGGAACCCGTCGGTTGCAGGGTGTAAAAATAAAAAGTACCCACCCAATAGGTGAGTACTTCGATTTGGCTCGTAGCACCGAAAAAGATATCATTAAAACATAAAAGTGAACGAGCCGTATATACATAGAAAAAATGTCATTATAAATCCAACTATTATGTTTTTCTTGTATTTGTATCCCTTTGATTTTAATACAAAGCCAAAAATAATCGATGAGATTGGAATAGGGGTTAATAAAAAGAATAACCACATATTTTCAACAAATAGCCCATTTGCATTTGATACCGCCCCAACCAAAGCCAACGAACCCATTATCGATAAAAGAGAGGCAACGAATAAAATAATTGATATCGTTCTCCACTTATTCGAAACTGGGGGTTCAATAATTCTTGATAGGTTTTTATACATATATGAATAAAATGCGGAGTTTTCTTTCAAATCGCTTTTTCGTATAATAAACGATTGCCCACCGAATTGTAAGAAAAGCCATTTGCCAAACTGCTGAATTTGATCAATATCCGTAAAGAAACATTTTGATTCGCGAATTTTTTCGTTTTCACAATATATATTAACGCTTATATAATTATCAAAAACTTTGTATTCATAAGTTGATTTGCAAATTTTTTCTATGCTGTTTTTCCACGCTTTGCTATATGTTCGAATTCCTTTAATATACGAAACGGCACCGAATAAAAACGTACCGAAAGCAAAACCAATCATAATATCCGGCGCAGATGATCCGATGAAAAACAAAATCATCAAAACACAAAGTATGGTGAAAACGATGGGTCTTTTGTAAACACTTTTTCTTTGCAAACGATATATTTCATTTAATTCTTGCTTTAAAAAAGTAAATCGATATGATTCATTCGGTTGAATTTCTGCACTTTGTTCCTTACTTTCGGAATGTAATATTTCATCAACTGATATTTCAAATATTTCACTCAGTCGCATTAAATTATCAATTGTCGGAACAGTTTGATCTTTTTCCCATAGACTAATTGTCTGTCGGCTTACAAGCAACTTTTGACCAAGCTCCTCTTGTGATAAACCAAGGCTTTTTCTATATTTTTGAATTTTTTTGCCAACTGTCATATAAGTCACCTCCTTTTATCTGATTTGATTATAACAGAAAGTCTTGCAAAAATAAAGAATATATCACTTGATTTTGTCAAGTAGCACTTGCAAAGTCGCTTTTTAGTTCAAGTCCTCCCTACAGGGCGTTTGGGGAAAATGATATCTTTTGAATTGCACTTTGAAAAATGGCATAAAGAAATCCAGTAACCGTTGTGGTTACTGGATTTCTTGCGCCGATATCTAAATCGGTTCGCAATGTTGGCTCGTAGCACTGAAAAAGATATCACCAATCAAGTTCTAAATAATACGGCTGATCGGCGCCGTTTTCAAGACTGTCACAGTAGATGTACCGAACGGTGTTATTTTCATCATTATAAGCAAAAATAAGATAATCATAATTACCAGTCGCCTTGGTGAAAGGCGCATCACCGCTATACAATATCAGGCAATTATAGTCCCCTTTTATAATTTCTGCAAACTTATAATTGTATGTTTGATTTTCAGCATTTTTTGTAAATACAGCAGTTGCTCGTTTTACCTCTTTAGCGTATTCATCTTCACTCAATGGCCATTCGGCATAGATGTCGTAGGTGTAGTCAAATCCTTGGTGGTAGTGATAATAATAATGCGAATCTAGATAAACTGTTTTGTAACTGCCATCTGCTTGTTTTACATTTTCAAAGTATTGCGGCCAGTTTGGGAATAGCTCTTGGAACACCACATTTCTATTGGCAAGGCAATCAGCATCAAAGTCACGGTAATTTCTAATATCTGTTGTTTGGGATTTTGACACTATTCCAAATGACATAAAAAAGCTAACGGGTGTGCTCAAAATGCAAAAAACAAGCAAAATTCGTTGTGCAATCTTTTTCCCTTTCAGTTTTGTTTTTGACACAATCAATACCGCAATGGACGGCAGAAAAGAAGTAATTGTCAATCCAATCATTATAGGTTCAAAAACGGGATAATGATAATCATTGATACTAATGGTCACTACAAATAGGCTTAGTACAATAGGCAACCAAACAACTGTAAAGATTATTATTGTTTTCAAGATAGACAATGCCTTTTTTAAAACATTGGCTTTAATGGTTTCCTTATGCGCAGGCAAATCCAAAGAGGCCTTTGATAACACAGCGGCAAGCTCTGCCACCGTGTATGATTTTTCGGTGCTGATTTGTGACAGCACCGATAGTTTATTTTGACTATGCAAAACAGTTTGCGCCGTTCTATCTTTAACATTAGAAAGAATTTCTTTACTTGTTTCAGCATCATTAATAACCGATTTTATTTCTTCCAAAGTAAAATCAAATTTTCGCAATACGGCAATATCATTTAAGTCTTTAATATCGTTTTCGGAAAAGTTATAGGTTTTACGACCCAAATAATTTTCGGTGTACAAGGGGGATATGAGTTTTTCTTCAATATAGTAACGAATCGTGCGATCGGTAAGACCGGTTAATTCGCATACTGACTTTATTTTCATAGAAACACCTCCATTTACACCGAAATTATAGTTTTTTACGTTGGGTAAAAGTCAATACTTTTTTGTAAATTGTAACAGATTTTTTCGTTTTTATCAAGGTAAGTAGTTCAAGTCCTCCCCAAAGGTGTTTTCGGGGAAGGATATCTTTTAAATTTCACTCTAAAAAATGGCATAACAAAACCCCGAAACCGCTGTGGTTTCGGGGTTTTTCGAACCGATATCTTTTTCGGTTCGCAATATTGGTTGCGGAGACAGGATTTGAACCTGCAAAGGCCCTCTTGCGGTTCCCAAAATTTCTTAGTGCCTTGGAGCGGCACAGAAATTTTGACCGCGGCGCCACAATCGCACTCCCTTCATCCGCCACTGGCGGCGGTCGTGCTCTGCGCCCCGGGAACCCGTCGGTTGCAGGGTGTAAAAATAAAAAGTACCCACCCAATAGGTGAGTACTTCGATTTGGTTGCGGAGACAGGATTTGAACCTGCAACCTCCGGGTTATGAGCCCGACGAGCTACCGGGTTGCTCTACTCCGCGATATTTCACTTTCCAAGTGCTCTGCTATTATATAACAATGCAAATGGAAAGTCAATACTTTTTAGAAAGATTTTTTGTTTTTATTTTTCCTGAATATCTCTTTTCTATTCAGCGGATGTTGTAGTTTCTGCAAGTGAGGTGCTCTCTTCTGAAACAGGAAGCTGACCCCAGACGCTCAATGTAATTTCAGTACCTTTTTCAAATTCAAGGCCTGCAACATGAGACATTGTGAAAACCTCATTGACGGGTTGGGCACCGTTGTTTTTCAAAATAACCTTTTTAACAACAAAGCCGTCAGCGGTCAAAATGGCGTGGGCGTCGTCATAGTCAAGGCCGATAACATCGTCAAGAACAACGCTTTCTTTGCCTTTGCTGACCACAAGAGTGATGGTTGTTCCTTTTTCAACAACAGCTCCGTGAACATGGCTTTGACGGATAATTGTGTTTTTAGGGTGCTCGTCGCTGAATTCAAATTCATAAACCAGATAGTAGTTTTCGTTAAATACCGTACTTTGCTTAATGTCTTCATAGTTAAGCCGTGTAAAATCGGCAACAACAACGCTTTGAACCGGTTCTGTAGTAACAATTTGGGAAGTCAGGGCTTGAGGAGGTACGGTTTCATGAACCGATTCACTTTTGTTGTTGGCGTTCATGGGTAAAAAAGAAAATGAAGCGAGAATATCGTTAAGAGTGTCCAGCTGAATATATTGATAAAGAAAGGTTGTGTACGCTGTGAAAAACAGCATTGTTGCAACAATAATTCCTGTTGCAATTCCTTTAACAGCTGTGAATATACTGTGGCGTTTGGCAGCTCGTTTTTTCTTAAGCTCTTCTTTTTCTTCAAAAGAAAGCGGTGCTTTTTTTGGCTTGTTCTCTTCTTCGTCTTGCGTTCCCGTGATATTTTCCTCAGCAGCGTTTTCGTTTTCAGAAACCGAAGGCTTTTTTTGAAGAAGAATATCGCTCAGCTCCTGCATGGACGAAAGCCTGTTGTCAGGAAAAACAGCCATTGCCTGATAAAAAGCATCAACTGTGTTTTCATTTAATGACTCTGTAAATGTTGGGGGAAGAGAAAGAGTATCTGTGGTGAGCCTTGAAGTTGAAGGCGGGGGAACAAAGCCTGTGGCAACGGTGTAAATCAGCGCCATAACCGAATAAACATCAGTTGAAAAAGAAAGAGAGCAATCGTTTTTATATCGCTCTATGGGTGCATATCCGCTGACGGGCTGTTCGCATATTTCAGGCAATCTTCCGTTAGCCTGAGGAATCGGAAAAATTTCGATTTTGAGCTTTCCGTCTTCACCCACATGAATTGTTTCAGGAGAAATTGAGCCGTGAACAATTCCTGCCTTGTGAAGCCTTTCAAGAACCGACATAATGGGCTTGAAGGCTGAAACAACCTTGCTCCAGGGAAGAAGACTGCCGCGGGTCTGAAGATATTGAGAAAGGGGAATTGAAGAGTGATATTCAACAATACAATAGGCTGTGTTGTTGACGAAAAAGAAATCAGTAATTTTATCAATGGCAACGGAGCCCTTGATGTCGCGAAGACTTTTTCTTATTGACTCAAAGCTTCCCATACATTCAAAATAAAGCTTTTCACAGTTTGCTCTGACAGTGACCTCTTTTTCGTCAATTTCTCTGATGATAGGCTTTTGAGGAAGAAATTCACAAATTTTAACAGTTTTCTTTTCGATTATGTCATATCCGATATAAACTGCGCTGTCTGATGTTGAATAAAGAAGCTTTCCGACCATGTATTTGCCAAGCAGGATTGATTCTTTGGGAAGATAGGGCGAAGGCTGAACAGAAAGCGAATTATAGTTGCAATTCGGGCAGATAACAGAGCTTTCGTCTGTGGGGTTCATGCATCCCATGCAAAGATGAAGAAATTCGTTCATGAAAAGTTTCCGCGCGGAAAACCGCTTCCTTTCTTAAAGATGAACAAAATCGGCAATATATAAATTAATTATAACACATAATATGAAAAAGTGCACACTCAAAACATAAAAATATTTTATTGCCGTTTTCAGAAGTTGACAGTTTCTTGTTTTTCTGTATAATTGGAGTGATTAAAATTAAAGGAGATTGATTTATGAATCCGAAAATTAAAGTTATAATGGAAAATGAAAAAGAGTTTCTTATTGAACTCTATCCTGAATTTGCTCCGCAAACAGTAGAAAACTTTGTTTCTCTTGTTAATGGAGGCTTCTATGATGGTTTGACCTTCCACCGCGTTGTTGCAGGCTTTATGGCTCAGGGCGGCGATCCTCTCGGAAACGGAATGGGCGGCGCATCAAAAACAATCAAGGGCGAGTTCAGATCAAACGGTTTTGCTCAGAATACTCTTTCTCACACCAGAGGAGTTATTTCAATGGCAAGAAGCCAGATGCCCGACTCCGCTTCAAGTCAGTTCTTTATTTGCTACACCGACCATTGTGTTGCTCTTGACGGAGACTATGCTGCTTTCGGTAAGGTCATTGAGGGAATGGATGTTGTTGATTCCTTCTGCGACGGTGAAATGCGCTATAATTCAATGGGCGAAAGGGCTGTTCCCGTTGTTCCCGTAAGAATTAAAACAATGACTGAGGTCAAATAATTTCAAAATATTTCTTTTCAGAGGATAAACATTGGTTTTGTCCTCTGAATTTTTTATTGCCACCTGTCACCACCTTAAAACATTTTTTAGACTAAAAGCTTAAAAAATAGATTAAAACTTTTATGAAAACAAAGCTTAAAAGGGAACGAAGAACCACTTTTTGCCACTGATTTCTTATTTTTTAAACTTTTTTAAAACAAAAATGAAAAAACAGCTTTTCTTTTTCAGAAAAATCATCGAAAAAGTTTTGAAAAAAGCGCTTGAAACCCCTGAAAAACAAGGGGGCTTTCGTTTTTATAGAGATTTGTAAAAAACGCCTTTTTTTCTTTGCTTTTTTTGTTAATTTCGACCGCTGTAATTTATAAAATTCTTCTTGACATTCTTTTATTAACAGTATATAATTATTGAGCGTGGTGAAAAGTGTCAATCAGGGGCAACTGAGTGTCAATTCACTAATATGAAGAAAGGCGGTGTGGATATGAGTTCATTCGTTGGAACTTTTGAGCATAATTTAGACACGAAAAACCGATTTTTTGTTCCCGTAAAATTCAGAGAGCTCATCGGCGAAAGCTTTATCGTCAGAGTCAAGCTTTCAAAATTCCCCCACATCGACTGCTTCAGCGAAGAGGAATTTGAAAAAACCGTTGAGCGAGAAACAGCCAAAGCCAGAGATGACGAGGAGTTCGAACTTCTTAATGCCCGTTCAAGAGCTCTGAGCGCAACTGTAACAATCGACTCACACGGAAGAATATGTATTCCTGCCAAAATATTAAAAAAAGCAAGAATTGAAAAAGAAAGCATTTTCACCGGAATGGGAAAATACTTTCAGATCTGGAACAGCGAAATCAACGAAGAATATTATGAAGATCTTGAAATAAGAGCCATTGAGGCTGAAGACGCAAGACGCGACGAAGAGCGCAAGCGTAACGAATATATGGCTTCAGGTCTCTTCCTCGAAGTTAAAAATACAATAGGTGTGTAAAATGGAATTTTCACATATCAGCGTTCTTCTTGAAGAAACAATAGAGTCACTTGAAATAAAGCCCGACGGGATTTATGTTGATTGCACAGCAGGCGGCGGCGGTCACAGCGGCGAAATTGCCAAAAGACTGACAAGCGGAAGATTAATTTCCATTGACCGCGACCCTGATGCAATAGAAGTTTTAAATGAACGCCTGGGTAAATTTGAAAACATTACTGTTGTTCACAGCAATTATTCAAATCTTAAAGAAATTCTGGAGTCTTTGGGAATTGAAAAGGTTGACGGAGTTCTTGCCGACCTCGGTGTCAGCTCACATCAGTTGGATAAAGGCGAAAGAGGCTTTTCTTTCCACACCGATGCCCCTTTGGATATGAGAATGTCGCAAGAGGGAATGACTGCTGCTGACTATGTCAACACCCTTGACGAAAGAGCGCTTTCAAAAGTAATTTTTGAATACGGCGAAGAAAAATTCGCTCGAAATATTGCAAGAGCAATTGTCAGAGAAAGAGAAATTTCTCCCATTGAAACTACCGTCCGTTTGGCTGAAATTATAAAAAATGCCATTCCGGCTGCTACAAGAAGAACCGGCGGACATCCGGCGAGAAAAACTTTTCAATCTCTCAGAATTCTCACAAATCAGGAATTAACGGGTCTTTCTGAAACCCTTGACGACATGTTTGAATGTCTGAAGGTCGGAGGAAGACTTTCAATAATAACCTTCCATTCTCTTGAAGACAGAATGGTAAAACAAAGATTTAATTCGTTTTGCGAGGGCTGTGTGTGTCCTCCTGAATTTCCCGTGTGTGTGTGCGGCCGAAAGCCGAAGGGAAAGCTTGTTTTCAAGTTTAAAAGAGCAGGAGAAAAAGAACTCGCAGAAAACCCAAGATCAAGGAGTGCGACCTTGCGTTGCATAGAAAGGCTTGAAGACTAAGCCTTCATTTTAAAGGAGAGAGAAAAACATGGCAGCAGATTTTGCTTATGACTATAATTATTCAGCAGCGCCTGAGTTTGCACCCGGCGGTGCGCCTTCAAAAAAACCTCAGCAAAAAAGGGAACCTGAAAGAGCTCCGCTTTATGCTATGGAAAAGCAAAAGGTTGACGAAGCAGCTCTTTCAAGAAAAAACAATCTTCTTGTTATTAAGGCTTTTGCCGTAATTGTTTTTGCTGTTTCGCTTCTTGCTGTTTTCTTTTCCAGCCTCTCTGCTGTCAGAGACGAAAGAATTTCAATGCAACAAAATCAAAAAACATTGGCGATTTATCAGAGTCAGCAGGTTGAGGTCAATGCAAAGCTCGGCAATCTTGTAACTCCTGATAAAATTGCAAAAATTGCCGTTGAAAAATTAGGTATGGTCAAGCTTTCAGATGAAAACAAGAGATATGTTTCTTCAGAAGGTGAAAATCAGATTATAATTTCAGCTGAAAAAAATTAAAACCGGTTTGTCCGCGGCAATAATTGAAGAACCTTCTGAATATATTGTAACAAACGCCACTTTGGTTTAAAGATGAATATTGCATACGCCTGAAGTGTGCCACAATGCACATAAGGGCGTTTTTTGTCAAATCGGGCAAAAAAGGAGATGAAGCTTTGAGCAATAATTTAAAAATATCAAAGAATGTTACCCCTAAAAGAACAGACCGTAATTTTAAAATCAGAGCAAAACAGATGTTGAGTTTTCTGTTTGCTCTTTTTGTGCTTGTAGGCGGTTTCAGATTGGGCTATATCACTTTGCTTAAAGGTGAAGAATATCGTTCAAAAGCCGAAAAAAATCAGCTTTATGATCAGATAATTCCTGCCGTAAGAGGAACAATTTATGATTGCAACAAAACTCCTCTTGTAACAAGCTCTTCAGCCTGGATTTTAACTGTTAATCCAAGCGAAATTTATAACTTCTTTAAGGTTTTCGATGTAGTAATTGACGAAGAAAACAAAATCGTTGACACAACAAAAAGTGATATCGAAAGAGAAAGATATTATCAGCATCTTTCCAAAAAGCTTGCAAAAATTCTCGGCATGAAGAAAAAAGAGGTTTATGAAATAATAACAAACAAAGAAAAAATCTATAGCCGAATAAAAAGAAAAATAGATGCAACAACAAGGCTTGAGCTTGATAAATATTTTGAATATAAATATACCTATGATTACGGTAAAACCTCTGAAGACGACAAGAAGCTTACTGCAAGACGCTTCTTTACCTATGAAAACGACACAATAAGACTTTATCCTGACAATAACTTTGCTTCAACCATAATCGGCGTAACAAACTATGACGGAGACGGAGCCGCAGGTGTTGAATTGAAATATAACAGCGTTCTTAAGGGCGTTGACGGAAGAAGAGTTACGGCTAAAGACGCAATGAATAACGAAATTGATGCAAGCTACGAGACCATTTTTGACGCTCAGGAAGGTAACGGTGTTGTTTTAACCATTGATTCAAATATTCAGATGTATCTTGAAAACGCACTTTCTCAGGCGTTTGAAAATACGGGCGCAAAAGGAACCTATGGAATTGTTATGGATGTTGACACCGGTGCAGTTCTTGCAATTTCCGATAAACCCGACTTTGACCTGAATGATCCATACACTCTGATTGACAAAAGCGCTATTGAAGAGCTTGAAAAATATAAAGACACCGACGAGTTTTCAATAAAGCAGACTGAGGCTCTTTATAATCAATGGAACAGCTTTTGTATAACAAGCACCTATGAGCCCGGTTCAACATTTAAAATTTTTACCGCCAGCGCGGCGTTGGAGGAAGGAATTGCCAATCTTGGAACAACTTATACCTGCAGCGGTGGCTATAAAATTCCCAACGGACCGATAATTCACTGCGCAAACACCGACGGACACGGAACCCAGACATTTACCCAGGGTCTGATGAATTCCTGTAACCCCTTCTTTATAAATTTAGGTCAGAAAATGGGTGCTGAAACCTTTTACAAATATTTTCAGGCTTTCGGTTTCACAGAAAAAACAGGAATTGACCTTTCAGGTGAGGCGTCACCGATTTATCACAGCCTTTCTAATCTGAAGGTTACCGAGCTTGCAAGCACCTCTTTCGGTCAGTCCTTCAGAATCAGTCCCATTCAGCTTATAACTGCCGCTTGTGCAATTGCCAACGGCGGAAAGCTCATGACTCCTTATGTTGTTGACAGTATTGTTGACACAAACGGAAATATAATTTCAAAAACTGAGCCGATTGTTAAAAGACAGGTTATTTCCGAAAGCACAGCGGCAACAGTTCGAAGCATGATGGAGGCCGTTGTTGAGGGCGGAACGGGAAAAAATTCCTATATTCCCGGCTACAGAGTTGCAGGAAAAACCGCAACTTCAGAAAAGCTTGACGATGCAGGCGGAACAGATCAGATGAAATATGTTGCTTCTTTCGTTTGCTTCGCTCCGGCTGATGACCCGGAAGTAGCAATTCTTGTGGGTGTTGATGAGCCTCCCGGAACCTACAGAGGCGGCGGCGTTCTTGCTGCACCGATTGCTAAAGAGGTTATGGAGTCCACGCTTAAATATCTGAATGTTCAGCCGCAATATACAGCCAGCGAACTTCAGAATGTCAGCAAAAAAGCCCCGTCACTTATCGGCGAAACAATTGCAGCGGCTAAACAAACAGCTGCAAATTCAGGTCTGACCGTTAAAGTAATCGGAAGCGGAGAAAAGGTTATTTCTCAGGTTCCTGCTTCAGGTCAGTCAATTCCTGAAGGCGGAATAGTGGTGGTTTATACGGAAGAAAGCACTGAAACCGTGGTCGTTGAAGTTCCCGATTTCAGCGGAATGTCAGTAAGCAAGGTTAATAAATTAGCCCATGAGGTTGGAATTAATGTAATAATTTCGGGTCCGGCAAAAGAAGCCGGTGCTGAAAGCTATAATCAAAATATTGCCAAGGGAACTTCTGTTGCTCCCGGTTCGAGTGTAACAGTATATTTCCACACAACAACCCAGACTGCTGATTGACACTAACGGAGGAGAAAAATGAAACTTTCTTTTTTACTTGAAAAGGCAAATATCGCCTATGACGGCGAGGATGTTGAAGTTTCGCTGATAACCGATAATTCAGCTAAGTGCAAACCGTCATGTATATTTGTCTGCCATAAAAACGCAGGCAGATATATTGAAAGTGCAAAAGAAAACGGAGCAGTTTTAATAATTTCAGAAGAAAAGCTTTCTGAAAACTGCATTGTAGTTTCAGACACAAGAGAAACCTACAGTGTTCTTTGCCGTGAGTTTTTTTCAAGGCCTGACGAAAAGCTCAGCTTGATTGCCGTAACAGGAACCAACGGAAAAACAACTGTTTGTTCAATGATTAATCACATTCTGGAAATGAACGAAATTAAGTGCGGTCTGATAGGAACCGTAACAAACAAGGCGGTTGAAGAAACCGAGTCAGAGCTGACAACGCCTGATTGCTTTGAACTTTATTCTCTTCTTTCCGAAATGGCTGAAGCAGGCTATGAATATTGTGTTATTGAGGCTTCTTCTCAGGGCCTTGATCAGAAAAGGCTTTTTGGTCTGAGCTTTCAGTGGGGGATTTTTACAAATCTGACTCAGGATCATCTTGACTATCATAAAAATAAAGAAAATTATAAAAACGCAAAGCTTTCGCTTTTTGAAAACTGTAAAAATGCCATAATAAACTATGACGATAAAAATGCCGAAGAATTTGCTTCTGTTTGCAAGGGAGAGGTAATAACTTATAGTGTCATAAGCAATGAATCGGTGTTTACAGCAAAAAACATCAGAAGCGAAGAGGGCTTTGTTGGCTATGAAATGGTTTCAGACGGCTTTATTTTAAGAGTTTCGCTTTCGCTCAGCGGAGATTTCTGGGCAGGAAACTCCCTTGCTGCAATAATCTGCGCCAACAAAGTGGGAATTCCGGCTGAAAAATGTGTTTATGCTCTGAAAAGCTTCTCGGGAGTCAAGGGCAGAATGGAAATACTTGACATACCCACGCCCTATAGAGTTATAATAGACTATGCTCATACGCCTGATTCGCTTTTGCAGACTCTTCTTTCCCTGAGAAAATTTTGCAAGGGAAGAATTATTCTTGTTTTCGGCTGCGGAGGAAACAGGGAAAAAGAAAAGCGCTCTGAAATGGGCAGGGTGGCAGTTTATAATTCCGATGTTGTCTTTATAACAAGCGACAATCCTCGTAACGAAGAACCACTTGAAATAATCGATGATATTCTCTATGGAATTAAGAAGACAAAAACCCCCGTTTTTATTCAGCCTGACAGAAGGGCTGCAATAGGAGCCGCAATTAAAAAAGCAAAAAGATCAGACATTATTCTTCTTGCAGGCAAAGGTCATGAGACCTGTCAGCTTGTTGCGGGAGAGAAAATACCCTTTGACGAAAGGGAAATAGTAAAATCTTTTATAAATTGAAAAATATAGGAGGATTTTAAAAATGAATTCAACAATAGCAGCAATTATTTCAGCAGTAATCGCCTTCGGAATAACCGCCGTTTTGGGTATAGTATTAATACCTGTTCTTCATAAGCTGAAATTCGGCCAGACAATTCTGACTGATATCGGTCCCAAGTGGCACGCCAAAAAGCAGGGAACACCCACCATGGGCGGAATAATGTTTATAATCGGAATAATCTTTGCTTCTCTTTTAACACTTCTCATCTGCAAGATGTTTGGTTTTAATGTTTTCTCTGAGCTTTCTCAGATTAAAACAAACGAAATAATCAAGCTTGCTGCTTGCATAATTCTTGCTTTCTGCTTTGCTCTTATCGGCTTTACTGATGACTATATCAAGGTTGTTAAAAAGAGAAATCTTGGTCTGACTGAAATTCAGAAAACAATTCCTCAGCTTATGATTATTGCCGCTTTTCTTGCAACTCTCGGAATATCAGGCAACACATCAATGGTTGTTCCCTTTGTGGGAAAAATCAGTTTTAATTCTCTTCCCGGAATGATATTTTTCTATATTTTTGGTGCATGCGTAATTTACGGCGCTGTTAATGCAGTAAACTTTACAGACGGTTTAGACGGTCTTTGCGCCGGTGTAACACTCCCTGTGGGAGTTGCCTTTGCTGTTATGGCTGCTGTTTATAATCTGACTTCAATCAGTATTCTCGGTGCCGCGCTCACAGGCGGTTGCGCAGGCTACCTCATCTGGAACCACTATCCTGCAAAGGTTATGATGGGAGACACAGGCTCAATGTTCCTTGGCGGACTTATTGTTGCTCTGGCTTATGCAGTTGACTGCCCGATAATTCTTGTTTTTGTCGGAATAATTTATGTTATTGAAGCCCTTTCAGATGTTATTCAGATCGGAAGCATCAAAATCAGACATAAAAAGGTTTTCAAAATGGCTCCCATTCATCATCATTTTGAAATGAGTGGCTGGAGCGAAAAGAAAATTGACACAGTCTTCAGCATAATAAGCATCATAGGCTGTGCTATCGGAACTGCTTTGTTTGTTTATACACTTAAAACTATGTAATTAATCTATTGAGAGAGGTAATTTTATGAAGAAGGAAGCGGCAAAAAAGTCTGTAACCTCTGAAAAATCTAAGGGGAAAAACGCCTTTTTGGCTCAGTTTTTTCACTCAGGCAGCATTGACGGAATTTTTTGCTGCATTGTGTTTCTTCTTTTCGGAATAGGCATTATAATGATGTATTCTGCAAGCTATGCCTATGCAGGAACAAACGCTGAGGGTGGGGCGGGCCACTATTTCAGAAGGCAGCTTCTCTGGGGAACCTTAGGTTTGATTTTTATGTTTATCATTAGCAAGGTTGACTACAGAATCCTCAACGGAAAGCTCGGCGTTGTTTTTATGATGCCTGTTACAATAATTCTGATGTTCGTGGCTCTTTTAACAAACTCAGACGAAAGCATCAAGCGTTGGATTCGAATCGGTTCTTTCAGCTTTCAGCCCTCAGAGCTTATGAAGTTTGTTACGGTTCTGATTCTCGCCTATGTAATATGTATTCTTTCAGATACGCTCAAAACCCCTCGCGGCAAGGTTTGCACACCTAAAAGAGTGAAGCTTTCAAAGTTTGAAAAGATTTTTTATTATTTTATTGATACAGCCGATAAGGCAAGTATTCTTCTTCTTGCAATCGTTGCAATTTTCACCTTGATAGTTTTAATCGGAAAACATCTTTCGGGTGCAATTCTGATTTTTCTTATAGGAATGTCAATGCTCTGGCTGGGTGGAGTTCCGAAAAGATGGATTGTTCTTGTTGCTGTTGGGGTAACAGCCGCGGTTACTCTTGTTGTAGCCAAGCCGCAGATATTAACAATTTTCAGCGACTATGCTTATGAAAGAATTGCCGTTTGGAAAGAAAAAACAACTGTTGGCTCAACAACCTATTGGCAAACCTGGCAAAGCCTTCTTGCAATAGGCTCGGGCGGTCCCTTCGGTCTGGGTCTCGGCAATTCAAAACAAAAGCTTCTTTATATTCCTGAGCCTCAGAATGACTTTGTTTTCGCCGTTGTTTGCGAAGAGCTCGGCTTTGTGGGAGCAATAATTATTCTTCTGATATTTGCTGTTCTGATAATACGAGGCTTTATGATAGCGGCTAAAACAACGGATTATTTCGGTGCACTTCTTGTATCCGGAATAATGCTTCACATCGGGCTTCAGATAGTTTTGAATATTGCGGTTATAACAGATTTAATTCCTAATACCGGAATACCTTTCCCGTTCTTCAGCTACGGAGGAACAGCACTTTTCATTTTGCTTTGCGAAATGGGAGTTGTTCTTTCTGTTTCAAGAAAATCATATTTAGATAAAGAATAATTTATCTCAATAAAGGAGATGTTAAAATGAAAATTATGTTTGCTGCCGGCGGAACAGGAGGCCATATCAATCCGGCTCTTGCCGTTGCGGGAGAAATCAGAGAAAAATATCCTGACGCTGAAATTCTTTTTGTTGGAACAAAAGACAAAATGGAAGCAAGGTTGGTTCCTGCGGCGGGCTTTAATTTTAAAACAATAGATATTTCAGGCTTTTACCGTCAGTTGACTTTTGAAAACATCAAAAGAAATATCGGAACTGTTTTTAAGCTTCTTCGCTCCTCTTCTCAGGCTAAAAGGCTTATTAAAGAGTTTGCTCCTGATGTTGTTGTCGGCTTTGGCGGCTATGTCAGCGGACCTGTTGTCAGAATGGCGGCTAAAATGGGAATTCCCACAGCAATTCATGAACAAAACGCTTTTCCGGGAATTACAAATAAAACCCTTGCCAAAAAGGTTGACAGAGTAATGCTGACAACGGGCGCCGCCGAAAAATATCTCCAGAGCAAAAATCCTGTTACCGTAACAGGACTTCCCGTAAGAGGTGAAATGCTCAGAGCCGACAAAGAAATCAGCCGTGCCGCTTTAAAAATTAAAGATGATCAGCTTATGATTCTTTCAATGGGCGGCTCTTTGGGAGCAGAAGCGATTAACAAGGCTATGGTTGAAATTATCAGCGAAAACCATGAAAACAAAAATCTCTATTTTCTTCATGCCATGGGTCAGTACGGTCTCTGGGTGCCTGAAAAGCTGAAGGAAAAAGGAGTTGACACAGAAACAGCTGATAATGTTGAAATCCGCGAATATATTAACGATATGGAAGTTTGCATGAGTGCGGCTGATCTTGTAATCTGCCGTTCAGGCGCAAGCACTCTTTCTGAGCTTCAGGCACTTGGCAAGGCATCAATTTTAATTCCTTCGCCAAATGTTGCCGAAAACCATCAGTACCACAACGCAATGGCTCTTGTTGAAAAGGGTGCAGCCATGATTATTGAAGAAAAAGACTTAACAAAAGAAAAAATGCAGGAAGTCTTTTCTTCCCTTATTAACAACAAATCAGCTATTGAGTCTCTTTCAGAAAATGCAAAAGCAATGGCTTTAACAGAAGCAAAAAGTGAGATTGCAAAAATCATTGTTTCGCTTGTAAAATGAAAAAAATTCACCAAAAATCTGCCTTTGGCATAGAATAGGGTGTGTTTTACCCATTTTCTTTAAAGGTGTGATTTTTTTGAGTGAGCTTATAATAAACGGAAAAAAGTCTCTTAAGGGTGAAATTGATATTCAGGGGGCAAAAAACAGTTGCCTTCCGATTCTTGCCGCTTGCGTTCTTGTTGAGGGTGTCAGTGTAATACATAACTGCCCGAAGCTTTCAGATGTTAACGCGGCAGTTAAAATTCTTGAGCATCTTGGCTGCAAGGTGGAAAGAAAAGGCTCAAGCCTTTTTGTTGATTCGAGAAAAATATCATGCTATAATATTCCCACAGAGCTGATGTGTCAAATGCGCTCTTCAATTGTTTTTCTCGGCTCAGTTTTAAGCCGAATGAAAAAAGCAAAGCTGTGTTCTCCCGGAGGATGCGAAATCGGACTCAGACCGATAGACCTTCATCTCAGCGCTTTAAGACAGCTTGGTGTTTCAATTGATGAAAGCGCAGGAGACTTGAATTGCGAAATTAAAAACAGGCTGAAACCGGGCGTTATCAGCCTTTCTTTTCCCAGTGTGGGAGCAACGGAAAACATAATGCTCGCCTCTGTTTTTTCAGAGGGAAAAACAGTAATTCTCAATGCGGCAAGAGAGCCGGAAGTGTCAGATTTAGCCCTCTTTCTCAACAAAAGCGGTTGTCGGGTTAAGCTTGACGCCCAGGGAACTGTTGTAATAGAAGGAGTTAAAAACACTCACGGAGTAACCCATAGCGTTCTTTCAGATCGAATTGTCTCGCTGACTTATATGGCTGCTGTTGCGGCAGCCGGAGGAGATGTTACGCTGAATAGGGCTTGTGCTTCAGATTTTCTGGCAGCAATTCCTGTTTTTGAAAGAGCAGGTTGCAGAATTATTTCTAAGAAAAACAGCCTTAGAATAATTTCAAACGGAAAGCTCAGCTGTATTAAAGATATCAGAACAATGCCTTTTCCCGGCTTTCCGACTGATGCTCAGGCACCAATTATGGCAATGCTCTGTAAGGGCAAGGGAACAAGCGTTATTGTTGAAAATATTTTTGAAAACAGGTTTAAGCATGTTTCACAACTTAATAAAATGGGAGCTAAAATAAAAGTTGAAGGAAGGGTCGCAATAATTGACGGCGTTTCCGAGCTTTACGGCGCACCGGTTGAAGCGGTTGATTTAAGAGGCGGCGGCGCACTTGTGGTGGCGGCGCTGTGTGCAGAAGGCAAAACAACTGTTTCAGGAATTCATCATGTTGACAGAGGATATGAAAAAATAGAAGAATGTCTCAGAAAATTGGGGGCAGACATTGAAAGGAGATGAAAAAGTGGCGGAAAATAAAAACGGCGGCTTCAGCTGGACAGACGAAAAAAACAAAACTGAAGAGAGAATAAAAGGCAGTTCTCAAAAGTCAGGAGCCAATCCTTTTGCTCAAGGCTCTGACAATTCATATTTTGACATCTATTCCGGCTCATATGATTTTGATTTTTCTTCATCAGATGATTATATCTATAATCCTTCGGGCTTTAATTCATCTTATTCGGGCTTCTCTCAGCAGCAACCGAGAAATCGCTCTCAAGGCTCATCAAACGGGAAAAAACCTCCCGAAAGACCAAATAATCAGAGAAATGGCGCAGCAAGAAAGAATCCGGTTGATTCTGAAAAGACTGCCGGAAAAAACAAAAAAACGGCTAAAGGCTCTGAAAAGAGTTCTTCTTCCCGTCAGCCACAGAAAACAAAGGCTTCCTCAAAATCAAACGATAAAAACCGAAGTCAGTCTTCCTCAGGAAAAAAAGCTTCGGCTTCAAATAAGGGCAGGTCTTCTCAAGGCAGTCCGTCTCAGAAAAGCTCGGCTCAAAAGAGTAAAGTTACTCAGCAAAAGTCTGCTTCAAAAGGAAAAGGCTCTGAAAGAACAAACAGAGAAAAACAGCAGCAAAAAGCTCAAAAACTTCATGAGCAAAACAAAAAGCAGTCTTATAAAACCGAAAAAGAGTTCAGACGGCTGATTACCGAAGAGGGAATGTCTGAAAACGAAGCTCTTGCCTATCTTGCCAAAAAGAAAAAAATAAAGAGAAAAGTTAACTCCGTGTTCTGCGTTCTTGGCGTTCTGGCAACTGTTTTAGTCGGTATTCTGATTTTTTGCTTTGCCAAAGGTTTTCCCATTGCAACAATTGAAATTAACGGCAATAAAATCTATAAGGATTCAGAAATTCTTAAGATTGCAGATGTTGCTGTCGGCGATAATATGCTTCTTATCCGTCAGAAGAAAACAAACAAGTCAGTCAGCCGTGAGCTTCCTTACATCGAAAGCGTTGAGGTTGACTATGTTCTTCCGGATAAGCTTGTTTTGAATGTTACGGAAACTTCCGATAAATATTATATTGTTTCAGAAAACAGCTATGTTTGTTTAGACGAAAACAGCAAGGTTGTTTCTGTTTCAAAGAAAAAGCTTAAAAAGGGTGTTTATAAGCTTCTGGGTATGGAAAAGGAAGAAGCTGTTCCCGGAACGGTTTTTGTTCCATCAGATAAAAACGGAAACAAAGAAAAGCTTGCTCTTGCCAAGGAAATTGCTGAAGCGGCAAAAAAGGTTGGAATTGAAAACTGCAACATTATTGATTTTTCAAAAATGAAAGAAATCAAAATCAGTTGCAGCGATATAATAACCATTGTTGTTGACACAAAAACACCCCTTGAAAGAAGGTTTATCCTTATTAAAGACGATCTTGAAAACAGGGTTGCAAACAAAAGAAATGCAACCTATGACCTGAGATTCAGCGATCAGGCGGTTGTCAGCGAGGGCAATGAATAAATAACTTAAAGCTAAACGGGCATTATAAAAATATGCCCGTTTTTCTGTTCACAGAAGGAAATTATGTTGATATATTCCAAAAAAAAACAAAAAAAGTTGAAATATCTGCATAAATTATTGTTGTATTTTTTTGAAATGTATGTTATAATGTCTTGCAATACTGTGAATAGCTATGTAAATTCCAATGCGATTTTCTTTATAAAACTATATAAATGAGGAGGATGTATAATGAGTTTCGTTATGGATAACGACAACATCGCTTATAATCAGATTAAAGTTGTAGGTGTCGGCGGCGGCGGCGGAAATGCCGTTAACAGCATGGTTGAAGCCGGCGTTTTCGGTGTTGAATTTCTTACCATCAACACAGACAGACAGATTCTTGAAAATTCAAAAGCTACCCACAAAATTCAGATTGGTGAAAAGGTAACAGGCTGCATGGGTGCCGGCGGCGACCCCGTAGTTGGCAAAAAGGCTGCTGAAGAAAGCAGAGATATTATCGCTGAAGCACTTCGTTCAACCGATATGGTGTTTATTACTGCAGGTATGGGCGGCGGAACAGGAACAGGTGCTGCTCCTGTTGTTGCTGAAATCGCAAGAGAGTTGGGTGCTCTTACCGTTGGTATCGTAACCAAGCCCTTCAAGTTCGAAGGAAGAAAAAGAATGAAACAGGCTGAAGACGGAATCAGAGAGCTTCAGAAGCATGTTGACAGCCTTATCGTTATTCCCAACGAAAGACTCAAGCTTCTCGGAGATAAATCTTTAAGCATGAAAGATGCATTCGGCAAGGCTAACGAAGTTCTTTGGCAGGGCGTTAAGTCAATTTCAGACACAATTAAGGTTCCCGGCTATATTAACCTTGACTTTGCTGACATCAAGAGCGTAATGAAAGATGCAGGTCGTGCTCACATGGGTATCGGACGCGGAAGAGGCGCTGACTGTGCAAATGAAGCAACAAAACAGGCAATTACAAGTCCCCTTCTTGAAACTGCTATCGACGGTGCAAGCGGCGTAATCATCAATGTTACCTGCTCATCTGATATGTCTCTTGACATGATTGAACAGGCAGGCGAGCTTGTTACTGCAGCAACCAATGAAGATGCAAACATCATCTTTGGTTCAGTATTTGATGAAGAAATGGGCGATGAAATGCTCATTACCGTTATTGCAACAGGCTTCAGTGAAGACGATAAGCTTAAGGTAAGCGAAGAGGCAGCAAACGCTGATTCTTCAAAATCTCCTTTTATCAGCCAGTCAACTAAGCCCAAGAGCAGCGGAAAAACAATTTTCTCTTCTTTTGACAGTGAATCACAGCCCAGCGAATTCGGAAAGTCTTTTATGGCAGCTTTTGAAAGCGCAAGCTTTCCTTCAGCTTCTGCTGCTGTTGAAACCGAAGATAAATATGATGATATTTTCTCTACTGATGAAGCCGCTGTTAAGGCAACAACTGAGTTTGCTTCTGCAGCTGCAGCTGATGTTTATTCAGAAGAAGCCCCTTCAGCAAAAAGAACTGCTTCAATTTTTGATGATCCCGAGGATGACGAAACAGATGTTCTTCCGATTTTCAAGGGAAGAAACATTTTCGGTTCAAACAACTGATATAAAACCTAATAATTCTTGTCCGGTTTCTGAAAGGGAGCCGGACTGTTTTTTTTGTTGCTTTTTAACGGATGAAAGCAAGAAAAAAATTTATCTTGCTTTTATGATAAAATTGTGTTAATTTTTTTGTTTTTTGCTTGACCTTTTAATGCTTTTCTGCTATTCTATATAAGGTATAGTGGTAAATTGGATATTTTATGTAACAGACTATATTTAGATACTCCAAGGAGGAAAGCATGATGAATA
>JAFUHX010000017.1 GCA_017474045.1 Clostridia bacterium
ATTTTTTTGCTCTAAAAACCGTGGTGAAAACGGAAAGGTTCTTCTTTTTCGTCTTCCGTTGGGGGCAACTGCCGCGGAGTCTTCTGTTTATATATCTCTTTAGGCATAGCCCTGCTTTTCATCAGCCGTTCTAAGTTTAACAGCCGTTGCCCTGTGGTTGCGGTTTTTGCTTTGGTTATTCAGGTGGGTTGCTTTGGTTGCTTAATTTCCCTTGGGGGAAATGTCAAACGAGGGCTAATGCCCTCGTTTGACAAAGGGGGAATAGTGCCTTTCGGAAGGTTGGGGGCGGCGGGAAAAACGGCATAGGTTTTATGTTGGTAACTAACGGAAAGTTGTAATTAGAAATTTTGCTTTTCGCATACGGCTAACGGTCGCCGTTTTTCAGGCAGAGCAAAAGCTCTGCCACGCCGACGAAGTCGGCGCCGCCGCCCCCTCGAAGCGTAAAGTTTTTGTGTCTGTAAATTGAAGACCACTTCGCAAAACGCTGTTGCTCGGGAGAGCTGTGAATTTATACTCGAAGTTTGAAACGGCCCGCGGAGTCGCCTTGCCACCGTTGTTGCTCGGTAACGCTGAAAATTTTTGTCCGCAGTTTAAAACGGCCAGCGGTGTGGCCTTGCCACCGGCACCGAAGAAGTTGACATTTGTGTTTATTTTTAGTAGAATAAATGAGATATAAAAATTTTTTTCATACGGAGGAAAAAATATGAAATATATTTGGGAAAATCCGGAGATTATTAAAGAAAACAAAGAAGACGGCCACGTTTTAGCTCTCAGCTACAACGAAAAAAAGGCTGCCCTTGCAAGAGTTGAAACTCCCTTTAAAATTTCTCTTAACGGAGAATGGAAGTTTAAATGGGAAAAGGGAGTTGCTTATCTTCCCTCTGAATACACTTGCGCTGATTTTGACGACAGCGCATGGGAAGAAATTACCGTTCCGGGTGTCTGGCAGTTCCAGAAAGATTATTCAAAGCCCTGGTATTACGCAAACTCTTTCCCCAACTGCATTTCAACCGACGCAAAGAAAATTCCTCAGATTGATGTTTCCGGTCAGGAGGTTGCAGCCCACAGAACAAAGGTTATTGTTCCTGAAAACTGGAACGGAAGAGAAATTTTTCTTCATTTCGGTGCTGCAAAGGCAGGTCTTGAGGTTTATGTTAACGGTCAGTATGTGGGCTATTCTCAAGGCTCAAACACTCCCCATGAATTCAACGTTACAAAATATATTCATGCCGGAGAAAACCAGATTACTGCAATAGTATATCGCTACACCGACGGAACTTATCTTGAAGACCAGGATATGTGGTTCCTTTCGGGAATTTATCGCGAGGTTTATCTTTACAGCGAACCGAAGGTTACTCTGAGAGATTTTTATGTTGTAACTGACCTTGTTAATAACTACACCGACGCTGACCTCACCATTGAGGCCGTTATCAGAGATTATGCAGGCGGCGCAAACAACGTTCAGCTTGAAGCCGTTGTTTTAAGAAACGGCGAAGAAACAGTTGTGGGAAGCACAGAAATTATTACAGGTGCTCACTGCGAAAACAAAATTGTTTTCAAAAAGCGTTTCCTGAAGCCTGAGCTCTGGTCAAGCGAAAAGCCTAACCTTTATAATCTTCTTTTCAAAATTACCTGCGGCAAAGAGGTTACATATAAAGCTGTCAGAATCGGCTTTAAGCAGGTTGAAATTGTTGGAGAAAAAATTCTTGTTAACGGTCAGCCCCTTCTTATCAGAGGTGCAAACCGCCACGACTATGACCCCGACACAGCCTGGGCTGTTCCTGATGAAAGATATATTCAGGACTTCGACATTATGAAAAGAGCAAACATCAACTCTATCAGAACAAGTCACTATCCCAATGACCCCCGCTTCTATGACCTTTGCGACGAATACGGCTTCTGGGTAATGGACGAATGTGACCTTGAAACTCACGGTGTCAGAAGAAAAAATGTTCCCGGCGACAACCCCATGTGGACTGCTGCTGTTATTGACAGAATGGAAAGAATGGTTCTTCGCGACAGAAACCATCCTTGCGTATTTATGTGGAGCCTTGGAAATGAAGCAGGCGACGGAAGCAACTTCCTTCGAATGAAAGAAGCCGCCCTGAAGCTTGACAGAACAAGACAGTTCCACTATGAAGGCGATTTTGACTTCACAAAGAGCGACGTTATTTCAAGAATGTATCCTCTTGAAGACATGGTTGAAAAGCTCGGCAAAAAGGAACCTATAACAATAACATGGTTTGATAATATTGCCAACTCACTTGCCGCTGACAGCAAGCCTATTGATGCTTCTGCATACACAAAGCCCGTTGTTTTCTGTGAATACGCTCACGCAATGGAAAACAGCCTTGGTAACTTCCAGGAATACATGGATGCCTTTGAAAAATACGATAACCTTTGCGGCGGCTATATCTGGGACTTTGTTGACCAGGCTATTCACAAAAAGGGCGAAAACGGCGAAGACATCTGGCTTTACGGAACAGACTACAACGAAAAATCAAACTGGTTTGTTCCTCCCTATAATACCTGCGCCATTGTCGGAAGCAACACCTATTTCAACGCTAACGGAATAATTGCCGCCGACAGAAAGCTTCACCCCAGCATTTATGAGGTTAAAAAGGTTTATGCTGAAATGAAGGTTGAAGCCATTGACGCCGCAAGAGGAAAATTCCTTGTTAAAAACAAACAGCTTTTCTCAGACCTGAGCGCTTTTGACCTTGTTTATGTTATCAACGAAAACGGAAAAACCATTAAAGAAGGAAAAATTGAGAGCTCTCTTTATGAAAGCCTTGCTCCTCTTTCAAGCTGTGAAATTAACGTTGACTATGGCTTTGATGTTTTCCCCAAGGGCGAAGTTATTATAATTTTCTCTTTCCTGAGAAAAGAAGACTGCCGCTTTGCAAAAGCAGGCTTTGAACAAGCCTGGGATCAATATGTTATTAAAAACGCCGAAGCTGAAGAAGAAAAAGCTGAAAACGGCAAGGTTGTTATTAAAGGAACAGAAAAAGAATTCACGGTTTATGGCGACGGCTTTGAATATTCCTTCAAAAACGGTCAGCTTTGCTCCGCAAAGAAAAACGACGAGGAATTCATTGTTTCAGCCATTGCTCCAAACTTCTATCGCGCTCTGACAGATAACGACATTGACTTTTTGAACTTTGTTCCGCCTCTTATTGCTGTTCATCCTCTCTACAGATGGAAGCTGGCAACAGATAACTGCATAAGCAAGGCAACAACCGTTCATCAATACAGCCACAGCGCCTTTGTTGAAACAAAAATTTCAACCTTCGGCCTCAAAAACGCAAAAATGACCTATCTGATTTCTTCCGACGGAAAAATTGACGTTACCTTTGAAGGTCAGGCAACCTCAGATATGATTCGTTTCGGTCTGAAGTTCTCTCTTAAAAAGAAGTTTGACTATGTTAAATGGTATGGAAGAGGTCCCCACGAAACCTATTGCGACAGAAGAACAGGCGGAAAAATTGCTCTTCACGAAATGAGCGTTAACGACCTTGAACACCACTATATGCGTCCTCAGGAAAACGGACAGCGAACAGACGTTAGAGAAATGGAAATTGTTGGCGGTGAAACCAGCCTTTCAATCAAGGCTAAGGGCGAGATTCCTTTCTGCTTTACCTGCCACCACTACACAGTTGACGACCTTGACAAAGCAACTCACATTCATAAGCTTGAGGAAAAAGATTTCACAGAGGTTTGTCTTGACGTAATGCAAAGAGGTGTTGGCGGCGACGCTCCGGGTAATGCCTGTCTTCGCGATCCTTATATTATGCATAAAGGAACAAGCTACAGCTTAAAGCTCAGATTAGACTTTGTTTCTGAATAATCTTTTGTTTTAAAAAAGAGCTTTAAAAAATTACAGCTCTGATAAAACCAAAAAAAAATTACCGGGTACCTATTACGATACCCGGTTAGTTTTTTTATTTAGAAAAGTCTCTTATGCCTTGTTTGCGCAGCCGAGAACTGTTTCAATTTTGTGTGAAACAACGCCTTCAATAGCATCTCTTGCAGGAGTGAGATACTGTCTGGGGTCGAAGTGCTTGGGATTTTCGCTGAAATGCTTACGAACTGCAGCAGTCATTGCAATTCTGATGTCTGAGTCAACATTGATTTTGCAAACAGCCATTGAAGCAGCCTGACGAAGCATATCTTCGGGAATACCGATTGCGTCGGGCATTTCGCCGCCGTATGCGTTGATTGTTTTAACATCTTCCTGATTAACTGAGCTTGCACCGTGAAGAACAATGGGGAAGCCGGGAAGCTTTTCTTCAACTTCTTTGAGAATATCAAAGCGAAGCTGAGGCTTCTGACCGGGCTTGAATTTATAAGCGCCGTGGCTTGTTCCGATTGCAATTGCAAGTGAGTCAACGCCTGTTCTTGTTACGAAATCATAAACCTGAGCAGGATCGGTGAAGTTTGCGTCTTCTTCGCTAACGTTAACGTCGTCTTCAATTCCGGCTAACTGACCAAGCTCGCCTTCAACAACAACGCCGTGAGCGTGGGCATATTCAACAACCTTTTTGGTCAAAGCAACATTTTCTTCATAGGGAAGATGTGAGCCGTCGATCATAACTGATGTGAAGCCGCCGTCAATGCATGACTTGCAGGTTTCAAAATCAGGACCGTGGTCAAGATGAAGGGCAATGGGAAGACCGGTTTCTTCAGCGGCAGCCTTAACCATAGCAACAAGATATGCATGAGAAGCATATTTTCTTGCGCCGGCAGAAACCTGAAGAATAACGGGTGAGTTATTTTTCTTGGCTGCTCTGGTAATTCCCTGAATAATTTCCATGTTGTTTACGTTGAAAGCGCCGATAGCGTAGCCGCCTTTGTAGGCATCTTCAAACATTTTTTTAGTTGTTACAAGTGGCATAGTTTTTAACTCCTTTATTAACAATATCGTTGGTATTATAACCCTATAAAGCGGGCATTGTCAAGAGCTTTTGTTTTTCTTTGTTCTTAAATAAAAAGCTCTTTTTTATTTTTTAAGCGGTGAATTTTTACAGAATTCTTTCATGCAGCAAATTTCACATTTAGGTCTTCTTGCAACACAAACTGCTCTTCCGTGAAAAACAATTCTGTGGCAAAAATCATTGCTTTCGCTTTCAGGAAGAATTTTTTTAAGCTGAATTTCAACCTTGAACGGATCTTTTGAGTCAGTCAGCCCTAACAGATTTGTTATTCTGATAAGATGAGTGTCGGCAACAACAGCCGGCTTTTTATAAACATCGCCAACTATAAGATTTGCGGTTTTTCTTCCAACACCTGAAAGAGTTGTCAGTTTTTCAATAGTGTCGGGAACAACTCCGCCGAAATCATTTTTAATCTGATTTGCCATTGTAACAATATCTTTTGCTTTAGCTCTGAAAAATCCGCAGGAATGAATAATTTTTTCAATGTCTTCAACCTTTGCGTTGCAATAATCTTCAAGTGTAGGATATTTTTCAAAAAGCTCAGGGGTAACAAGATTAACTCTTGCGTCTGTGCATTGAGCTGAAAGCCTTGTTGCAATAAGAAGCTCAAGAGGGTTGCCGGCTTCAAGAGAGCAAACAGCTTCAGGATATTCTTTTTTCAGCGCTTCAACACAAAGGAGCGCTCTTTCTTTTTTAGTCATATTTCACCATCCTTTAAATTTCTTCTCCAATGAAACAAATATTGCTGGGCAATACCTTCGTTTCCCTTAATACATTCAGGAAGTCCTTCAGGATAAAGCTCTGAAACAATTCTTCTGACCCAGACGTCAACGGGAAAAGCTTCAACTCTTCCGAAGCCATAAAGAAGAACACATTCGGCAACCTTTGGACCCACTCCTTTAATTTTAAGAAGCTCTTCTCTTGCCTCTTCAATTTTCAGGCTGTTTATTTTTTCTGCGCTGATTTCTCCCGAAGCAAATTTTTTCGCCGCGTCAATTATATATTTATTTCTGAAGCCGGCTCTTATGGGAGCCAGATCTTCTTCACTGAGCTTTGAAATAACCTCAAAAGAAGGAAATGAATAGTCTTCTTCTCCGATTTTTTCACCGAAATTTTCACAAAGCCTTTCAATAATTCCCTTTATTCTCGGAATATTATTGTTCTGAGAAATAATAAAAGAGCAAACAGTCTCCCAGGGCTCCTGTTTCATAATTCTGATTCCGTAATATTCCTTGCAAGCAATTTTTAAATATTTATCTTCAAAATTTTCAATTATTTCTTCATATTTTCTCTCAAGGTCAAAATATTTTACCCAAAAAGACAAAAATTCTTTTTCAGAAACGTTTTTAAAGGTTATTTTTTCGTTTTTTTCTTCAATTTCAATAACTTTTCCGCCGACAATACCTTTAAAAATTCCGTCTCCGGTTTTTTTCCAGCGAAAACTTTGTCCGCAATCAACGGTAAGTCCCACGTCAAAACACTTAATTTCACTGAGAATAATGTTATTTGCGCTTATTTCGTACTTCATTTGTGTTTTTCCTCTTTTTTGTTGTTTTATATTATTTTTAAAAAGACTTGCATAAAAAACATTTTTGTGCTAAAATGAAAGGTGGGATATAATGATATAACTATCGTAATTTCAGTTTTTTCAGGCGGAATATCAGTTTTACGACAGCAGAAATATCCCTTCAGATTTAAAATTTTTTCCATTCAGGTGTAAAAAGTTTTTTATTCATTTTATAATATATTTTTTTTAAAATCAAGGAGGTAAATATGGATTCATTTGAAGAAATCTGGGAAGAAATAAAATCCCGACTTCAGCTTTCTGTTTCAACAGTAGCTTTCAACGTCTGGCTCAATCCGCTTGAGTTTATCAGCTTTAAAAATGACACAATTACTCTGGCAATAACTGAATTTAAAAGAGAGCTCGTTATCGACCGTTTTTCTTCTCTTATTGAAAAAGCATGTGAAGATACCGTTGGTTTTCCCGTTAATGTTAACATTATTATTGCCGGCGGCTCAGCTGACTCTGCAAACGAAACAAACAATTCTCAAACAAAAGCTCAGAAGCCTTTTTCTGTTGGCACCTATGACTATACCTTTGATAACTTCATAATCGGTTCTTCAAACAGATTTGCTCACGCTGCTGCAGTCAATGTTGCCGAGCATCCCGGTGAAGTTTATAATCCTCTTTTCATCTATGGCCATTCAGGTCTGGGAAAAACTCACCTTCTCAGCGCAATTATGAACGAAATTAAATTAAATCACCCGAATTATAACATTATTTACACAAGCGGTGAGCATTTTACAAATGAGCTTATCAACTGTCTGAGAACAAAAACAAACTACGCTTTCCACGAAAAATACAGAAACTGCGACGTTCTTCTGGTTGACGACATTCAGTTTATTGCTGACAAGGAATCAACTCAGGAGGAATTCTTCCACACCTTTGTTGCTTTGAGAGACGCAGGAAAACAAATTGTTTTAACCTCAGACAGACCGCCAAAAGAAATGTTTACTCTTAAAGAGCGTCTTGTTTCACGTTTTGAATCAGGTCTTATTGCAGACATAACTCCCCCCTCTCTTGAAACAAGAATGGCTATTGTTAAGAAAAAGGCTGATGACCTTTCTTTAGAGCTCAGCGATGAAGTTATTACCTTTGTTGCCGAAAACATTAAAAAGAACATCAGACAGCTTGAAGGCGCAGTTAAAAAAATCAAGGCTTATTATGAGGTTGAAGCCACTAAGCCGAATATTGCCATTGCCAAAAGAGCAATCAGCGACATCTGCAACGACAATCAGCCCGTAACAATGACTGTTGAAAACGTTATTAACGAGGTTGCAAGAACCTTTGATGTTTCTGTTTCAGACATTCGCTCTGACAAAAGAGTTGCCAAGGTTTCTCAGGCAAGACAGGTTGCTATCTATATAATAAGCGAGGTTACAAACCTTTCTCTTAAAGATATCGGAAAGGAATTCGGAAACAAGCATTACACAACAATAATCTATTCCTTAAACGAAATCAAATCTAAAATTGAAACCAACGTTACCCTCAAGGCAACCGTTGACGATATTATTAAAAATATCAATGAATAAATTTTCATTTTAAGCTGATTTTTTAAAGACGGAAAAAGAAAAGTTTTCCATGTTTTATTTAACATTCCACATGGAGTTTTCCACATATTTAACATTCTGTCTTTTTCTGCTGTTTATTACTAAAAGTTTTTAACACAAAATTCAACTTAAAAAAAGGTTTGTTTTTCCTTTATTCAGGGGGCTTTCAGAAGTTTTCCACTTTTTCCTCGCTCCCTACTGCTACTACTAAATAATATAATATATTATTATCTGACATTTTTTTTGGAGGATCAATTTATGAAAATTATTTGTGACAGCGCAAAACTTGCAAAAGCTTGCATGAATGTTCAAAGAACAGTTTCAAACAAATCAACAATTCCTGCTATTGAAGGAATTCTCATTAAGGCTGTTGGCGAAAGCGTTAATCTGACCGGTTATGATCTTGAAGTGGGAACAGAAACCTATATTCCCGCTGAAGTTGAAGAAAACGGAAGCGTGGTTTTAAACGCAAAGCATCTTTGCGATATTTTAAGATTAGTTCCCGACGACAGCGTTATGATTGAAAGCGACGAAAGAAGCATCTGCAAAATCAAAAGCGGTGAAACAGAATATTCCTTAATCGGAATTTCATCCGAAGAATATCCTGATCTTCCTGCTGTAAGCAGCGGCTTCCCCATTGTTATCAATCAGGCTCTTCTTAAAGACATGATTAAAAAAACAATTTTCTCTGTTTCAACCAGCGAAAGAAACCCTGTTCATTCAGGTGTTAAGTTTGAAATTTCAGAAGGAAAAATTGTTCTTGTTGCCGTTGACGGAGCAAGACTTGCTGTCAGAAGAGAAAATATTGACTACAGCGGCGAAGAGGTTTCTTTTGTTGTTCCGGCAAAAACTCTCGGCGAAGTAATGAAGCTTGGCGAAGACGACGAAAGCTTTTATTCAATAAGCGTCGGAAAGCGCCACATCTGTTTTGAAGTGGGTGAATATAAAATTATTTCAAGACTTCTTGAAGGTAATTTTATTGATTATAAGGCTGCAATTCCCTTAACCTCTTCAACAGTTGTTTCAGTTGCTTCAAGAAAGCTTATTGAATGCATTGAAAGAACCTCACTTATTATCACAGACCGTTCAAGCCCTGTCCGTTGCACTATTGAAAACTCAGTTATGAAGTTTTCATGCGTAACAACCATCGGAACAGCCAACGACAAAATGGCGGCTGACATTGAAGGAAAAGACATTGAAATCGGCTTTAACAACAAGTTCGTTCTCGATGCTTTAAAAATCGGCGGAAGCGAAGAGGTCAAGCTTGAGTTCAATTCTTCAAATCAGCCAATAATCATAATTCCAAAAGAAGGCGACAGCTTCCTTTATCTTATTCTTCCCGTAAGAATTTAAAAAATAATTTTTGCTTTAAAAGAGATGATTTTTAAATGAAGGTAACAGTAAGAGTTGCTAAGAAAAAAAGAAAAGAAGTTTCAATAACAACAGATTTTATTCGTCTTGACGCTGCTTTGAAGCTTTCAGGTGTTGCAGGAACAGGCGGTCAGGCTAAGGCAATTATTTTAGATGAGCTTGTTAAGGTCAACGGAGAAAAATGCCTTCAAAGAGGAAAAAAGCTTCGTGACGGAGATAACTTTGAATTTGAAAGAGTTATTTATGAAATTGTTAACGCAAACTTCTGAGAAAGGCATGCAGCTTCTTTAATCTGCTTATTTAAACCTGATGAATATTAAAAAACTTGAAGTTGTTTCTTTTCGCAACATAAAAAACGCAATAATTGAGCCTTGTGAAAGCGTTAACATAATCTACGGAAAAAACGCTCAGGGAAAAACCAATATGCTTGAAGGAATTTGGCTTTTTACCGGTTGCAGAAGCTTCAGAGGCTCAAAAGACAGCGAGCTTATTAATTTCAACAGCTCAAAGGCTGTTTTAAATCTTGATTTTTCAGCCTACGGAAGAGAACAGAATCTTCACCTTGAAATTGAAGGCTCAAGAAAATTTCATCTTAATTCAATCAAACAGCCCTCTGCTTCAAAAATAATGGGCGAGTTTCTTGCTGTTGTTTTTTCTCCGGTTCATCTTTCTCTTGTTAAAGACGGACCTTTTGAAAGAAGAAGATTTTTAGATATTGCAATAAGTCAGCTGAAGCCTAAATATGCCGTTACTCTTTCTCAGTATAACAAGGCTCTGTCTCAGAGAAATATTCTTTTAAAAGACCTTGCTTATCACAGCGAGCTTTATGACACTCTCGATATCTGGGAAGAAAGGCTTGCTTTTTATGCCGGAGAAATAATCAGGCAAAGAGTGGGCTACATAAATTCTCTTTCAAACCACGTTAAAGAGATTTATCAGGGAATTTCTTCGGGAAAAGAAGAAATTGAAATTTCATATTATCAGCAATGTCCTGCTGTGGGAAAAGACAGACAGGAGCTTTATGAAAACATTAAAGCTCTTCTTTATGCTTCAAGAAAAGGCGATATTATAACGGGCTTTACCTCTGTCGGTCCCCACAGAGATGATCTGAGCATTAAAATAGACGGTCTTTCTGCAAGAAGCTATGGCTCTCAGGGTCAGCAAAGAAGCGCTGCTCTCTCATTAAAATTAGGAGAAGCGGCAATGATTAAAAACTTTACCGGTCAACAGCCCGTTGCTCTTTTAGACGACGTTATGAGCGAGCTTGACGAAGAAAGACAAAACTATATTTTAAACCACATTAAAAACTGGCAGGTTTTCATTACCTGCTGCGACCCGAATTCTGTGGCTAACCTGAAATACGGAAAAGCCTTTGAAATGAAAGAGGGAAAAATTATTTAGAAGGGAGTGAGAAGCCATATATCTTCATTTAGGTCAGAATACGGTTATTACTCATGACGAAATTCTCGGAATTTTTGATATGGACACAACAACCGTTTCAAAAAAAACAAGAGACTACCTTTCAAAAGCTGAAAAAGACGGAAGAGTTTTTTATGTTTCAAACGAGCTTCCGAAGTCTTTTATAGTTTGTGAAAACGGCAAGGTATATGTTTCTCAGATTTCACCTTCAACGCTTCTGAAAAGGGCAGAAATGAAAAGCTTATAATTTAGAATTAATATAAAAACAAAAATCAAAACGGAGGTCTGAACCGTGGAAATTAACGAAAACAAGCAAAACGAAGTTAAAGAAGCAGTTGAGCTTGCAAAAGAAAACGAAGACTATGTTGAGCCTGAGCTTGAAGTGATGGACACTGCTGTTTCTCAGGAATACAGCGCTGACGCAATTCAGGTTCTTGAAGGACTTGAGGCTGTCAGAATCCGCCCGGGTATGTATATCGGCTCAACAGGACCGAGAGGTCTTCACCACCTTGTTTATGAAATAGTGGATAACTCTATTGACGAAGCGCTGGCAGGCTATTGCACTCATATTGAGGTTGAAATTCTTCCCGGCGACGTTATTACTGTCCGCGACAACGGAAGAGGTATTCCCGTTGATATTAATGAGCAGCAAGGTCTTCCCGCTGTTACTGTTGTTCTGACCGTTCTTCACGCCGGCGGTAAATTCGGCGGAAGCGGCTATAAGGTTTCCGGCGGTCTTCACGGTGTTGGTTCTTCAGTTGTTAACGCTCTTTCTGAGTGGTTTGAGGTTGAAGTTTCAAGAAACGGAAAGGTTCACCACCAGAGATTTGAAAGAGGAGACATTATAACCGACCTTAAGGTTATCGGTGACACCGACGAAACAGGAACATTTATCAAATTCAAGCCCGACCCCGAAATCTTTAAGGAAACAACGGTTTATGACTATGAAACCCTTCAGCGCCACCTTCGTGAAAGCGCCTTTCTTAACGCGGGAATTTCAATTACTCTGACAGATAAAAGAGACGAGGAAAACATTGTTGAAGATGTTTTCTGCTATGAAGGCGGAATCGGTTCTTTTGTTGAATACATCAACGAAAGCCGCGGTCTGACAGCTATTCACGAAAGACCAATTCATTTTTCAACCGTTGACGGCGACAGAAGCGCTGAAGTTGCCATGATGTATAACGACGGCTATAACGAAACCATTCTTTCCTACGCCAACAATGTTAACACAGTTGACGGCGGTACACACGAAACAGGCTTCAAAACTGCTTTAACAAAAGTGTTTAACGAATACGGAAAGAAATTTGGTTTTCTCAAAGACGGTGACAAAAACCTTTCAGGTGAAGACTGCCGTGAAGGTCTTGTCTGCGTAATCAGCGTTAAGCTTACTGACGCTCAGTTTGAAGGCCAGACAAAAGGAAAATTGGGCAACACCTCAATGACAAAGCTGGTTTCTTCAACTGTTTATAATAAGCTTTCCTCTTATTTTGAAGAAAATCCTCAGATTGCCAAGGCAATTTTTTCAAAAGCTCTCGACGCTTCAAGAGCCAGAGAAGCTGCAAGAAAGGCAAGAGAGGCTGCAAGAAGAAAATCTCCTCTTGAATCAAACTCTCTTCCCGGAAAGCTGGCTGACTGCACAGAAAAAGACCCCTCAAAAACCGAAATATTTATCGTCGAGGGAGATTCTGCAGGAGGCAGCGCTAAAGAAGGAAGAGACAGAACAATTCAGGCAATTCTTCCTCTTTGGGGAAAAATGCTTAACGTTGAAAAGTCCCGTCTTGATAAGGTTATCGGAAACGACAAGCTCATGCCCGTTGTAACAGCTCTCGGAGCCGGAATTGACGAAGATTTTAACATTGAAAAGCTTCGTTACCATAAGGTTGTTATTATGGCCGATGCTGACGTTGACGGCGCCCACATCAGAACTCTTCTTTTAACCTTCTTTTTCAGATATATGCGTCCGCTTATTGATAACGGCTATGTTTATATTGCTCAGCCTCCTCTCTATCGTCTTTCAAAAGGTCAGAAGCATGTTTATACCTACAGCGACGAAGAAAGAGACAGAGTTATGGCTGAAATGCCCGGAGCAACAATTCAGCGATATAAAGGTCTTGGTGAAATGGACCCGATTCAGCTTTGGGAAACAACAATGGATCCTGCAAACAGAGTTATGCTTCGCGTTACTCTTGAAGACGCTATTCAGGCTGACGAAACCTTCTCTATTCTTATGGGAGACAAGGTTGAGCCCAGAAGAGATTTCATTGAGAAAAACGCAAAGTATGTTAAGAACTTAGATATATAAAGGTGAAAAGCTATGGAAAACACTAATTATGAAAACGGAAAAATAATTAACGTGGACCTGAACCGAGAAATGAGAACCTCTTTTCTTGATTATTCCATGTCGGTTATTACTTCCCGTGCTCTTCCCGATGTAAGAGACGGTCTTAAGCCCGTTCACAGAAGAATTCTTTACACAATGAACGAAAACAGTCTCTATCCCGATAAGGCATACCGTAAATGCGCCGACACAGTCGGTTCTGTTCTCGGTCGCTATCATCCCCATGGTGACGCATCGGTTTATGACGCAATGGTAAGACTTGCTCAGCCCTTCTCTCAAAGATATATTCTTGTTGACGGACACGGAAACTTCGGCAGCGTTGACGGTGACCCACCGGCAGCTTATCGTTACACAGAGTCAAGAATGAGCAAGATTTCCATGGAAATGCTCACCGATATTGACAAAGACACAGTTGATTTTATTCCAAACTATGACGACCGTCTTAAAGAACCCACAGTTCTTCCTTCAAGATTTCCTAATATTCTTGTTAACGGTTCAACGGGAATTGCCGTTGGTATGGCAACAAACATTCCTCCTCATAACATGGGTGAGGTTATTGACGCAATGTGTCTTCTTATTGATAATCCCGAAGCTTCTCTTGAAGAGCTTATGGAATATATTAAAGGGCCTGACTTCCCCACCGCCGGAATTATTATGGGCAGAGCAGGAATCAGAGCTGCTTACGCAACAGGAAGAGCAAAAATCACCGTTCGCGCAAGAACCGAAATTGTTGAAAATAAATCGGGAAGAATGAGCATTGTTGTTTCAGAGCTTCCCTATCAGGTTAACAAAAGAAGACTCATTGAGTCTATTGCTGACCTTGTTAAAGAAAAAAGAATTGAAGGAATTGCCGACATCAACGACTATTCAAACCGCGAAGGAATGAGAATGGTTGTTGACCTGAAAAGAGATGTTAACGCTCAGGTTGTTCTTAACCAGCTTTTCTCAATGACTCAGCTTCAGGTTACCTACGGAATAATTCTTCTTGCCCTTGACAAAGGTGTTCCTAAAATTCTCACTCTTAAACAAATTCTTGAAAAATATATTGCTCACCAGGAAGAAATTATTGAAAGAAGAACCCGCTATGACCTTAAAAAAGCCATGGAGCGTGAGCATATTCTTGAGGGCTTGAAAACTGCTCTTGACTTTATTGACGAAATCATTGCCATTCTCAGAGCAGCAAAAGACCAGGCTGAAGGTAAAAAGGCCCTTATGGAAAGATTTAATCTTGACGACATTCAGGCTGACGCCATTGTTAAAATGCGTCTGGGTCAGTTAACGGGTCTTGAAAGAATTAAAATTGAAGATGAATTAAAAGAGCTTAAAGCTAAAATTCAGGAATTCAACGAAATTCTCGCAAGTCAGGAAAAAATCCGTTCAATTATTAAAGACGAAGCTCTTGTTGTCAGAAAGAAATTTGCTGACGAAAGAAGAACTGAAATTATGAATGTCAGCGGTGAGGTTGATATTGAAGACCTTATTCCCGAAGAGCAATGCGTTTATACATTAACAACCTTCGGCTACATCAAGCGTCAGCCCGTCAGCACCTATTCCACTCAGAAGAGAAACGGAAGAGGAATCAAGGGTATGACAAGAAGAGAAGAAGACGTTGCCGAAACAATGTTTACCTGCTCAACCCACGATTACGTAATGTTCTTTACAACCAAGGGAAGAGTATATCGACTCAAAGGCTATGAAATTCCCGAAGGCAGCAGACAAAGCAAGGGAATGAATATTGTTAACCTTCTTCCCCTTGAGGCAGACGAAAAGGTCAGCACCATGATTCGTGTTCCCGACTTCGGCTGCGAAGAAACCTATTATCTTTGCATGGTAACAAGAAAGGGTATTATTAAAAGAACAGAGCTTGACGCATACAAAAACATCAGAAAAGGCGGAATTATTGCCATTAATCTTGATGAGGACGACGAGCTTGCATGGGTATGGCTCACCGGCGGCAATGATCAGGTCTTTATTGCCACAAGAAACGGAATGGGAATTCGCTTTAACGAAACTGACGCAAGACCCTTGGGAAGAACCGCAAGAGGTGTTAAGGCTATTGAGCTTTCAGGTGACGACGAGGTTGTTGGAATGTGTGTTGTTAAAGCTGAGGGCGAGGAGAAGCATATCTTCACCGTTACTGAAAAGGGTATCGGAAGAAGAAGCCTTTCCACCGATTTCACCCTTCAGTCAAGAGGCGGAAAAGGCAAGAGAAACTATGACACAGAAAAATATGGCAAGGTTGCCGCTGTTTCCCTTGTTGACGACTCAAACGACATTATTCTTATTTCTTCTGACGGAATTGTTATCAGAATCGGCGCTGAAACCGTAAATCTCGTTAAGCGAACCGGAAGAGGCGTAAGCGTTATGAAAACCGGCGAAGGCGACAAGGTTGTTTCTGCAACAGCTGTTGAAAAAGAGCCTGAAGACCATTCAGACGAAAACGTTGAAGCCGAAGGCGAAACAACTGAAGCAGCTGAAGAATAAGAAAAGCTTTCCTTTTCTGTAATTTAACTTCTTTTAATTTTAAAAGGTTATTTTTTAAAAGCATACTTAGTTTAAAATTCGGCATTTTTCATTTTTTTGAATTTTCTTTTTGAAAAATGCCTATAAAGGAAGTGGTGTCCTTTGA
Source organism: Clostridia bacterium (assembly GCA_017474045.1). GTDB lineage: Bacteria > Bacillota > Clostridia > Oscillospirales > Acutalibacteraceae > UBA6857. Next base: position 15,809 of record JAFUHX010000017.1, read on the forward strand.
CACAAAACAAAAAATCAAAAACAAAAAAGAAAGGCATTTCTGACTTTTTTTGGAAAGATAAAAAACAAAGAGCAAAAAACATCTGTTTTCTGCTGACGGTTTTTTCAATAATTCTTGCTGTTGGTGTGGGCTATGTTAACTCAAAGCTCGACATGATTCAGATTGACACAAACAGCGGCGAAGATGTTATTGATAACGCTCTTGAAATCTATGAGGAAGAAGAATTTGAAATAATGCAGGCTGTCAGCAGCGCTTCTTCCTATAATGATTTCATCTATCAATGGGCTAACAACGGCGGCGAGCTTCGCTCAAGCAAAAACGTTATAAACGTTCTTCTTGTCGGTGTTGACGGAAACGACGGACTTGAAAGCGGCGGAAGGTCAGACACCCTGATGCTCGCTTCGCTGAACAAAAAGACCAAAAAAATTTATCTGACCTCTTTTTTCAGAGATACCTGGACTTATATGAATATTGGCGGAAGCGACCGCTTCAACAAAATGAATGCTTCATTTTTCTATGGCGGCGACAGCGCCCTTATTGATACTCTTGAAAAAGATTTTAAAATTAATATTGACTATTATGTTGCTGTTGACTTCTCTTCCTTCACCGACATAATCAACGCTCTCGGCGGGCTGAAGATTGACGTTGAAGAATATGAAGCAAACTACATTAACCGAACAACAGTTCACACCATTGAACATGGCGAAAATGTTGTTCTTGACGGATATGAGGCTTTGGTTTATGCCCGAATCCGCCACAGTGACTCAGACAGCGACGTCAGCCGAACAAGAAGACAGAGAAAGGTTATTTCTGCCCTTATTGAAAGCGCAAAGGGAGCCTCTTTTTCTCAGCTGAACGACGCTCTTGATTCTCTTTTTAAATATGTTAAAACCGACCTTACGAAAATGCAGCTTTTGTCTTATGGTGCAACTGCTCTGACAAACGGTTGGATAAACTATGAAATTAAGCAGGTTGACATCAGCTCAGAAGAAATTTTCAAAACAGGCTATGTTGGTTCAAACGCAGTTGTTTTTGTTGATTTCCCTGCTGTTGCGGAAATAGTTCAGACTGCAGTTTACGGCGACAGCAATGTTGTTAATTCTGAAGACAGAATCAAGCCTTTTTCACTTTGCAGCGTGAGAAGCGACGGACAGCTGACAGCAAGATAAAATTTATGGGCGAACAAAAACGGTTCGCCCTATGTTTCGTTAGCGGATTTTATGTTCTTCAATAAAAGAAGGAGAAATAAAAATGGGTGTTTATTATCATTTTGGAGAGCAGAGAATAACGAAGGAAGATTGTATTTCTCGTATTTCCTTTAATATTTCTTTTGGAGAAGTTATTTCGGGCGCCTCTTCAACTGATGAAGCATTTTCGGGCTGGGCAAGCATTAAATATTCAGACGGAATTATTTTTGAAGGAAACATGAAAAACGGAAAGTTTGAAGGCTACGGTGTTATGCTTTTTCCCGACGGAGACAGCTTTGTGGGAATTTTTTCTGAAGGAAAATTTAAAAACGGAAAATATAAACATTCAGAAGGCAGTGTTTTTTCCGGCGAATTTTTTCCCCGGCTTGAAAACGGAAATTCCTTTTTAGATTTAGACGGCGGCTATCTTTGCGAAAAATTTCTTCAAAGAGGAAAATGGATAAAAAATCTTGCTGAAGGAATGGTTGAAATCAGCTATAGCAACGGAGACAGATTTACCGGCCTTTTCAAAGAGGGAAAAAGAAACGGAATGGGAACCTATCTTTTCTCAGACGGAGTTTCTTTTTCTGCCATTTATGAAAATGATATTGTAACGAGATATCTTTAATTTTTAGTTTTAAAGGTGATTTTTATGAGCTTTTCTGTGGGAACAAAAAATGTTGTTCTTTCGGTTGTTACCGAAGAAAAAACTGCCCTTTCGGCAAAATCAGGAAGTCTTCCTGTTTTTGCAACTCCTTTTCTTGTGGCTTTGATGGAGCAGGCAGCAAGTGAGCTTTCTGAAAAAGAGGTTGAAGAGGGTTTCACAACGGTGGGAACAGAAATTTCTGTTTCACATCTTGCGCCTTCGGTTGTGGGCGCTCAGGTGAGAGCCGTTGCCACACTTGTTAAAAAAGAAGAAAGAAAGCTTTTCTTTTTTGTTGAGGCCTTTGACGACAAAGGCAAAATCGGCGAAGGCGAGCACACAAGATTTATTGTTAACAAAGAAAAATTCATGAAAAAAGCTTCTGAAAGAAAATCTTAAGAGGTTTTATTATGAGTAAATATGATTTTGTTATTTTTGATTTCGACGGAACTGTGGTTGACACAAGTGAAGGAATTTTCAAAAGTCTTCAATATGCCTTCGTTGAAATGGGTGATAAGGTTCCCGACCTTTCTGAAATGAAAAAGTTTATCGGCCCCCCTATTGCCTATAGCTTCGAGAAATTCTATAATGTTCCCGCGGAATTGGTTGATACCTATATTGGAAAATACCGCGAACGCTACAGAGCCAAGGGAATTTTTGAATGTTCTCTTTATGAGGGAATAAAAGAAGCTCTTTCAGAGCTGAGAAAGAACGGCGTTAAGCTTGGAATTGCTTCTTCAAAGCCGCTGAGTCTGATTTATGATGTTATGAATTACCTTGAAATAACGGAGCTTTTTGATTTTGTTTCCGGAGTTAAAATGGATAACAGCAGGCATAGCGGAAAAAAAGAGCTTATTTTAAACACAATGAAAAATCTCAACGCTGAAAACAAAAGCCGTGTTCTTATGGTGGGCGACAGATATTTCGATATTGACGGAGCAGCCGAAGCAGGTGTTGATTCATGCGGTGTTCTTTTTGGCTTTGGTTCAAGAGAAGAATTTCTTGAGCATAACGCCACCTATATTATTGAAGAAGCCAAGGAGCTTTTAAAATTGGTATTATAAATATATTTCTAAATTAGAAAATAAAACAAGAAAAAAGGTGCTTTTTCAGCCGATAGAAAATCTCTTTATGAAGAAGCCTTCAATTTGAATTTTTCTGTTGGCTGGAAATCCTCAAAAAAAAGAGATTTTTTATGATTACTTTTTTGATTTTGTTTTTCGGCTTATTTGTTATTTTAACTATTTTAGGAGAATTTTAATTCAGGGTTTTCCACATTGCAAAAGCTTGATGTGGAAAACTTTTCAGAAAAAAAGGCAGAGAAAAATTATGAAGTATTTTGCAAAAAGCTATGATGTTATAGTAATCGGTGCGGGCCACGCAGGAATTGAAGCCGGTCTCGCCGCTGCACGACTGGGCGTTTCTGTTGGTGTTTTTACAATAAACATGGATTGGGTCGGCAACATGCCATGCAATCCTTCAATCGGCGGAACAAGCAAGGGTCATCTTGTTAGAGAAATTGACGCTCTCGGCGGCGAAATGGGAAAAGCTGCTGACGCTAACACTCTTCAGAGCAGAATTTTAAATTTAGGAAAAGGCCCTGCTGTTCATTCTCTTCGCGCTCAGATTGACCGAAGAAGATACAGCGAATATATGAAGCACGTTATGGAAACCACAGACGGTCTGGAAATTATTCAGGCTGAGGTCTGCACTCTTTCTCGTTGTGAAGATGAACTCTGGGAAATTACAACACGCCTTGAAGCAATTTACAAAGCTAAATGCGTAATTCTTGCAACGGGAACCTTTCTCGGTGGAAAAATTTATGTGGGCGACGTTTCTTATGACGGCGGACCGGACGGAATGTTTGCCTCAACTCTTCTTTCAGAAAGCCTTGTTAAGCTTGGTGTTCCCACAAGACGCTTCAAAACCGGAACCCCTTCAAGAGTCAACAGAAGAAGCATTGATTTTTCAGGTCTTGAAATTCAGGAAGGCGACGAAAGAATTGTTCCTTTCTCTTTTGACGGCGAATATCAGCCTGAAAACAAGCTCCCCTGCTATATTACATACACAAACGACAAAACAAAACAAATTATTCTTGATAACATTCACCGTTCACCTCTTTACAGCGGAAAAATTGACGGTGTTGGGCCAAGATATTGTCCCAGCATTGAAGACAAAATCGTTCGCTTCTCTGAAAAAGAAAGACACCAGCTTTTTATTGAACCATGCGGCGAGTTTACTGAAGAAATGTATCTTCAGGGAATGTCTTCTTCTCTTCCCGAAGATGTTCAGCTGGCTTTTCTCAGAACAATTCCCGGACTGGAAAATGTTCAGGTTATGAGAACAGCCTATGCTATTGAATATGACTGCGTTGACCCCCTTGCCCTTTATGCTTCTCTTGAATTCAAGGATTTCAGCGGTCTTTACGGTGCCGGTCAGTTCAATGGCTCCAGCGGATATGAAGAAGCTGCGGCTCAGGGTCTTGTTGCCGGTGTTAATGCCGCAAGAAAAATTAAAGGTCTTGAACCCGTTATTTTCGACAGAGCCGGCTCTTATATCGGAACTCTTATTGATGACCTTGTTACAAAGGGCTGCAGCGATCCCTACAGAATGATGACCTCGCGCTCAGAATACCGTCTTATTTTAAGGCAGGATAATGCAGACATCAGACTGACTGAGCTGGGCTATGAAATCGGACTGGTGGGCGAAGAAAAATATCAGAGACTTCTTAAAAAGCTTGAGCTTATTAAAAACGAGCGCCTCAGAGTTGAAAGCGTTGGAATCGGGCAGAGCAAAGAGCTTGACGAAATGCTTGTTTCACGTGAAACATCTCCTTTAAAATCGGGTTGCAAGCTTGCCGACCTTCTGAGAAGGCCTCAGGTTCGCTATGAAGACCTGACCGAGTTTGACACAGAGCGACCTGATTTACCCTTTGAGGTTTTTGAGCAGGTTGAAATTGAAATCAAATATGAAGGTTACATCAAGCGCCAGCTTGCTCAGGCAAAAGAAATGAGAAGACTTGAAGGCAAGCTTCTCAGCGAAAGCCTTGATTATACTCAGATTACGGGTCTGAGAACAGAAGCTCAGGAAAAGCTCAATAAAATCAGACCGAAAAATGTTGGTCAGGCTTCAAGAATTTCAGGAGTCAGCCCGGCAGACATTTCTGTTCTTCTGATTTATCTGAAAAAATCTGAAGAAAACTAAAGAAAGGAAAGAAAACGCCTCAGGCGATTTTCAAAATAAAAGATGAATAGTTTTATAAACAGAGAGTTTTTAAAAACTGAGGCAGAAAAAATGGGCGTTATTCTCGACGAAAAAGCCCTTGAACGCTTTGATATTTACGCAAAACTTCTTAAAGAATGGAACGAAAAAATTAATCTGACTGCCATAACTGACCCTGAAGGAATAACAGTAAAGCATTTTCTCGACAGTCTCTCTCTTTTCAAGGTGGCTGACCTTCCCAAAGGCGCAAAGCTTATTGATGTGGGAACAGGTGCCGGTTTTCCCGGTGTTGCTCTTCTTATTGCAAGACCCGACCTTAAAATTACTCTTCTTGACAGCACCGGCAAAAAGCTGAAGGTTATTGAAGATATTCTTTTCAATATGGATCTTGAGGCTGAAATTCTTCACGCCAGAGCTGAAGAAGCCGCAAGAAAGGCTGAATACAGAGAAAAGTTTGATTTTTCAACTGCAAGAGCTGTTGCTAACCTCAGGGAGCTTTCAGAATATTGCCTTCCCTTTGTTAAAAAAGGCGGAACCTTCATTTCTCTTAAGGCTGCCAAGGCTCAGGAAGAAATTGACGGGGCGAAAAAAGCAATTTCTCTTTTAGGCGGAGAAATTTTAAAGGCAGAGAGCTTTGAGCTTCTTGATGCCGGAGAAAGAAACATTATTCTTATTAAAAAGATTTCGCAAACTTCGCCAAAATATCCGCGTCCTTCGGCAAAGATTTCAAAAAATCCCCTTGTTTAAAAGAGAAAAACCATTTAATTTTAAATTTCTTGTCAAACGAAAATGTTGGACAACCTCTTTTTTATGTGATATTATTTCAGCATAAAAAGGAGGTTTTATTTTTGGTATCAGACAAGCCACGGGCAGCCGGACAGGTTTTGCTTATTCCTTATGAGAAAATTTTTCCCAATCCAAATCAGCCTCGAAAGCTTTTCGACCAAGGGGAGCTTCTTAATCTGGCAATAAGCATCAGAATGAACGGACTGTTGCAGCCCATTACTGTTAGGGAAGTTGAAAACGGATATGAAATCGTTTCAGGTGAAAGACGGTTAAGGGCGGCAAAAATTGCCGGAATGGCTGTTGTTCCGTGTATTGTTATTGACGTCAACAGCTTGAAATCAGCTGTTTTTTCGTTGATTGAAAACCTTCAAAGGCAAGATCTGGGCTATTTTGAAGAAGCAGTAGCCATTGAAAAGCTGATGAAAAAATATGGTCTTTCTCAGGAAGAGGCGGCAAGAAAGCTGGGTAAAGCTCCCTCCACCGTTTCAAACAAGCTGAGACTTTTAAATCTTCCTTCAGAAATTCAGAAATCCTTGATTGAAAGCGGCCTTTCAGAGCGACACGCCAGAGCCCTTCTGAAGCTGGAGGGTGAAGACATTTCTTCTGTTCTTAAAAAAGTGATTGAAAAAAAGCTGAATGTTTCTCAAACAGAGGACCTTGTTGAAGAAACAATCAGACAAAAGAACAAGGGAAAACGCCACACGAAAAGAATGTTCAGCGACGTTAAAATCTTTTTGAAAACCATCAGCAGCGCCGTTGAAACAATGCAAAGCGCAGGAATTAAGGCAAATTTTGAAAAGGAAGAAAACGAAAACAGCTTTGTTTATCATATTACAATTCCGAAAAACAATGTTTATCGCTGAAAAACCTTTCTTTTTATTGAAACAGACAACATCTCTCTCCAATACACACCGACACGAAGCCCCGGAATTTTTCGGGGTTTCGTGTTGTTTCACGTGAAACATTTCAGTTTTTTAACCGAAAGTCAGACAAAAAATGCAAAAAAATATGCTTAAGACTCTTTAAAAAGAAGAAATCTTGTGATATACTGTTAATCTCAGCGAATTTCGATGTTTATTTTCAATATAGATTACGCAATATATTTCTGAAAGGAGAAAGCCATGGGAAAAACTATTGCAATAGTTAACCAGAAAGGCGGCGTTGGAAAAACAACCACAGCGGTCAATCTTGCGGCGGCAGTCGGAAAAAAGGGCTATAAAACCCTTCTTATAGATATTGACCCCCAAGGAAACACCACAAGCGGTCTTGGTTTTAACAAAAAAAAGATTTCAAAATCTTCCTATACCATGATAATCGGCGAGGCAACAGCCTCAGAAGTAATTTTAAAAACAGCCTTTGAAAACCTTGATTTAATGCCTTCAGACATGAATCTTGCCGGAGCAGAAATTGAAATTGCCGAAATGGAGAACCGTGCAGGAAGAATTAAGCTTGGCCTTGCGGAAATTAAAGAGAAATATGACTTTATTTTTCTCGATTGTCCGCCGTCGTTGGGGCTTATTACTGTTAACGCCCTTGCAGCTGTTGACAGCGTTATTATTCCGATTCAATGTGAATACTATGCTCTCGAAGGGCTTTCACAGCTTATGAACACCATAAGACAGGTTAAAAAAATATATAATCCGCTTATTGATATTGAGGGAATTCTTCTGACAATGTTTGACGGAAGGCTCAACCTCACTCAGCAGGTTATGGGCGAGGTTAAAAAATATTTTCCCATGAAGGTTTATTCAACGGTAATTCCCCGAAATGTCAGGCTTTCAGAGGCACCATCCTTCGGACAACCCGTTTGTTACTACGACAAGGCTTCAAAGGGTGCTAAAGCCTATGATGAATATGCAAATGAATTTCTTTTAAAGAATAATAAACAGCCAAAATAAAGGAGGAATGAATATGGCAGCCAAAAACAAAGGCGGTCTCGGAAAAGGTCTTGATGCCCTTATGTTCGACAATTCCACTCAGGAAGAAAACGAAGGCGCGTTAATGCTCAAAATTTATGAAATTGAGCCTAATGCCGATCAGCCGAGAAAAATTTTTGACGATGAGGCTCTGGCAGAGCTTTCAGACAGCATTGCTCAACACGGTGTTATTCAGCCCTTGCTTGTTCGTCCTCTCACCGACGGCGGCTATCAGATAATTGCCGGCGAAAGAAGATGGCGCGCCGCAAGAATGGCAGGCCTTGAGGAAGTTCCCGTAATAGTGCGCGAAATTTCCGAAAGCGAAATTATGGAGCTTGCCCTTGTGGAAAATCTTCAAAGAGAAGACCTCAACCCCATTGAAGAGGCTGAAGGACTTCAAACACTTATTGAAATCTATGGAATGACTCAGGAGGAGGCGGCAAAAAAGGTTGGAAAATCCCGCCCTGCAGTTGCAAACACCATGAGACTTCTTCTTCTTCCGAAGGAGGTTCTCGGGCTTGTTAAGGAATCAAAAATTTCTGCCGGCCACGCCAGAGCTCTTCTCGGTCTTTCAGACAACGAAAAAATCTGTCAGCTGGCAAAGGAAATCTGCAGTAAAGGCCTTTCTGTCAGAGACACAGAGCGATTGGTCAAATTCATGCTAAAAGACAGCGCTAAGAAAAAGAAGCCCGAGAAAAAGCGCGAAGTCTATTATGACGAGGTTGAAATTGCCCTTTCAAACACCCTGGGAAGAACAGCCACCGTTCATGTTAATTCTGCAACGGGAAAAGGTTCACTGGAAATTGAATTTTACAGCAAAGAAGATCTTTCTAAGCTGATGAAGATTTTTAACAAAGAATAAAGGAGTTTTGAGAAATGTTAGATATTAAGCTTATAAGAGAAAATCCTGAAATGGTAAAGGCTGCAATGAAAACAAGAAACAAAGACATGGATGCCCTTGTTGATGAAATTCTTGAAATTGACGCAAAACGCCGCGAGCTTGCCGCTAAAAGAGATGCCCTCAAGGCTGAACAGAACGCCGCAAGCAAACAGATTCCCGCAATTAAGAAGGCAGGCGGAGATATCAGCGAAATAATGGCAAAAATGAATGAAGTCAAGGCCGCAATCAAGGCTGACGAGGATGAGCTTGCCGCCCTTGAAGCAAGACAGAAAACAATTATTTATGAATTCCCCAACATACCCAACGAAACAACACCTATAGGAAAAGACGACAGCCAGAATGTTGAAATTCGCCGTTGGGGCGAGCCCAAAAAGTTTGATTTTGAGCCTAAGGCACACTGGGATCTCGGTGAAGCTTTGGGAATTCTTGACCCGGAAACAGCCGCAAAGGTAACCGGCGCACGTTTTCATTTCTATAAGGGCTTAGGCGCAAGACTTGAGCGCTCAATAATCAACTTCTTTTTAAATACCCACACAGCCCATGGCTACACAGAGGTTTTCCCTCCCTTTATGGTTAACCGCGCCTCAATGACAGGAACAGGTCAGCTTCCCAAGTTTGAAGAAGACGCTTTTAAGCTCACTAATGACTATTTCCTCATTCCCACAGCCGAAGTTCCCGTAACAAATATGCACAGAGACGAAATTCTGGACGGAAGCAAGCTCCCCATCAGCTACTGCGCCTATTCAGCTTGCTTCAGAGCTGAGGCAGGAAGCGCCGGAAGAGACACCAGAGGTCTTATCAGACAGCATCAGTTCAACAAGGTTGAGCTTGTTAAGTTCACCAAGCCTGAAGAAAGCTACGCTGAGCTTGAAAAGCTGACCAACGACGCTGAAAGAGTTCTTCAGCTTCTCGGTCTTCCCTACAGAGTTGTTGCTCTTTGCAGCGGTGACATCGGCTTCTCTTCAGCCAAGACCTATGACATTGAAGTCTGGATGCCTTCCTACAACAGATATGTTGAAATTTCCTCCTGCTCAGACTTTGAAGATTTCCAGGCAAGAAGAGCTTCAATCAGATATAAAGACGACGCAAAAGACAAGGCAAAGCTTGTTCACACTCTTAACGGTTCAGGTGTTGCAATCGGAAGAACCGTTGCCGCAATTCTTGAAAACTATCAGAATGCAGACGGAACAGTAACAATTCCCGAAGCTCTTGTTCCATATATGGGAACAGAAGTTATTGAATAAAAAACACAAAATCGGAAATAGGGAAAAAAATAGAAATGTGAAATGACAAATCAGAAATGACCTAAATAAAGAATTTCAATTTCAAAATTTCTCGTTTCTGAAAACCAATTTTTATTTAAGGACACAAAAAGAGAAAAAGGAAAACAGGAATGAAACTCTCTCTTTTCTTTCTCATTGAGGAAAAAGAAAATCACAAAGAGAACCCCGACCTATACGTCATTTCTCATTTCTAATTTCTCATTATATTAAATTTATTTCAACAACAAAGGAGACAGAAAGATGTATTCAAACTTACAAAACTCAATTGGCCTTGTGGCTGAAACCGATAAAGCTGTTGCAGACGCTATGGCTCTTGAACTTAAGCGTCAGCAAACAAAAATTGAGCTTATTGCTTCAGAAAACATTGTTTCACCTGCAGTTATGGCTGCAATGGGAAGCGTTCTGACAAACAAATATGCCGAAGGCTACCCCGGAAAAAGATATTACGGCGGCTGCGAGTGCGTTGATATTGTTGAAAACATTGCTATTGAAAGAGCAAAAGAGCTTTTCGGCGCTGAATACGCCAATGTTCAGCCTCACTCCGGTTCTCAGGCAAACCTTGCTGTTTATTCTGCTTTTCTTCAGCCCGGCGACACCGTTCTCGGAATGAGCCTTGCTGAAGGCGGCCATCTCTCCCACGGTTCACCTGTTAACGCCAGCGGTATTCTTTATAACTTCGTTTCATACGGTGTTGATTCAAGCGGCTTTATTGATTACGACAAGGTCAGAGAAATTGCTCTGGAATGTAAGCCGAAGATGATTGTTGCCGGCGCTTCAGCTTATGCAAGAACAATCGACTTCAAGCGTATGGGCGAAATTGCCAAAGAGGTCGGCGCATATTTTATGGTTGATATTGCCCACATTGCAGGTCTTGTTGCCGCAGGACTTCATCCCTCACCCGTTCCCTATGCAGACGTTGTTACAACAACAACCCACAAGACTCTTCGCGGACCCAGAGGCGGACTTATTCTTGCCAAGGCAGAATATGAAAAGCAGCTTAATAAAGCTATTTTCCCGGGAAATCAGGGCGGCCCCCTTATGCACACAATTGCTGCTAAGGCAGTCTGCTTCGGTGAAGCACTCAGCGATGAATTCAAGGCATATCAGAATCAGGTTATTCTCAACTGCCGCGCTCTTGCCGAAGGTCTTATCAAACGCGGAATTGACCTTGTTTCAGGCGGAACCGATAACCACCTTTGTCTTCTTGACCTTCGCTCAATCGGAATTACCGGAAAAGAGCTTGAGCGCCGCCTTGACGAAGTTAATATTACAACAAACAAAAACGCAATTCCCAATGACCCCGAAAAGCCCTTTGTTACAAGCGGCATAAGACTTGGCTCAGCTGCCGTTACAACAAGAGGACTCAAGGAAGAGGATATGGATAAAATTGCAGAGCTGATTTATCTTGCCGCAACCGATTTCGACGCTAAGAAGGAATATATTATTTCAGAGGTTGAAGCAATCTGCAAGAAATATCCGCTTTATGAATAAAATAACCACTTAATATGGGCGACCGTTTTCGGCCGCCCTTCTGCTGATAATAGAGAAAAAGGGGTGTTTTTTTGAAAAAGGTTAAAAGCTTTTTTTCTGACCATAAGCTGAGTCTTTTCTTTTTCGGCTTTCTGATGGCGTATAGCTTTGTTATTTCAGGAAATCTCGGTCTTTGGAAGGTTGACTCAATTACCTATTCTTTTCATGTTGTTGATTTTTCAATTGGTTTTTGCACAAAGCTTTTGCCGGGGGCTGTTTGCAATTTTTTGTTTGACGAAATAACAGAAAACAAAATTTCAATTTATCTGACGGTTTTAATTGCAATCTGCTTCTTTTTAATCGGAGTATTGCTTGAAAAAATAATTAAAGAAACCGATAAGGCTTTCAGAAAAACTCTTTTTATTTTAATTATGTTTTTCTTAACGGGGCCTGCAACCTTTTCAATTTATACCGATGCTTTTTGTTGGCTCGATTTTTATTGGCTTTTTGCGGCGGTTATTGCGCTGCTCCTTCTTATTAAAAAACAGCTTTATTTTTTAATTGTTCCTTTGATGTTGGCAACGGTAATGGTTCATTTTGCTTCCATACTTTGCTATATTCCTTTTGTTTGCATTATTATGCTTTATAAAATTTCAGAAACGGTCAATAAAAAAGAAAAAGCTTATTTATGGATTGTCTGGACAGCAACAGTTGTTTCGGCATTGGGCCTCAGCTTATACATGGCTGTTTATGAAACAGAACACGTGAAAATGACAATGGAAGAAATGAACGAGCTTCTTCTTTCAAGAGGTGTTGATGATTTTAAATATTATGATTTCTCTTTTTTCAGAGATCAGGTTGCCGACAAAATGCCGGAATACTATACTCCTGAAACAGAGGGCCTCGTTCTTAACATTGATATGACTCAGTCTCCGGTTAAAATTCTGATTGACATGATTTATCAACAAATGGCAACAACACTTATTCAGGCTTCGGCTAAAGGAGACTACAAATTTTATATTATCCTTTTGCCGCTTGTTATTTTTATCTATAAGCAGCTTTCAATTTTGTTTAAGCTCAGCTCAGGTCAACACCTGAAAAGATTTTCAATGTTCTGCGCCGGAGCTTTGCTTTTGGTAACCTTGTTTTTCGGAATTATTTTTTCAACCGACACAATTCGCTGGATTTCTCATTCCTTTACTCCTTTTTTTGCCTTTTTTCTTTATGCGTTTTATAAAGAAGGAGAAGAATATAAAGCTGCGGTTGAAAACTCCTTGAAAAAAATTCCCCAAAAGGTTGCAATTTGCTATCTGGCAATCTATTCCATTTCAGTCAACTGATTTTAATTAATAAGGAAAAGGTTAATTTATGAAAAAAACATTTGTTAAAAATCTGCTTTGGTTTTTATTGCTGTTTGTTGCCTGGATTCTCCCTTGCTTCGAAATGAAAATTTTTAAAGAGACCTATGTTTATTTTTCTGCCTTTTGTTTAAGCGTGGTGCTGATTTTTTTTTCAAAGAAAAAATGGCTTTCCATTGTGGGCGTAACTGTTATATCGGCAGCAACGGCGATTTTCAGCTTTAAATATTTGTTTCTGGTTCTTCCCGTTGTTCTTTTGGTTTTTGCCCACAGAGAAGCCACACAAAATAAATCAGCGGAAGGACTCAGTCAGGCTTTTTCAACCTTAAGCCTGATGCTTTTTGCAGGGCAGGTTATTTTGGGCTTTGTTTCTTACTCAGCTGAAAATGTTCACAAAGTGCAAAATATTTTTCTTGCGTTTAAGGTAATGATTTTCTTTATGGGACTTTTTTCTTTGCTGTTGGTTTCAGCTTCAGAGAAAAAACAAGGAAAGAGCGATAAAAAAGAAAAAGAAAAAAAGCTCGCGTTGAAAATGGTTTATTCAGTTTCTCTGGCAGGAGCTTTGGTGTCAGTCTGGTCTTTTTATTCTTTATATAGCTATGAAATTCAGTCGCCACAAACAGAATTTATTTTTTGGTTCCTCTATGTTGTGGCAATGACCGCAAATAAAGATCCATATATAGAAGTTTTTCTTCAAAAGCTCTCTGAAAAAACCGAAAAATTCCTTTCGGGAGCAAAATAAACCTGAATTTAAAAATTCCGTCAAAATTAACAAAGACAAACACCGTTTTTTTTACACATGAAACAAAGTTTTAATATTATTTAAAGAAATCTCTTTTCTTTCTTGACTTTCTTGATTTCAGAATGATATACTGATACCAACTAAAAGTGTCTCATCAGGTCTTTTTATGCCCTTTTTTCTTTTTACGCTAACAGCCGAGGTCAACGGTTGGTAGGAAGAAAAGCGGAGTTCAAGGGCTTTTTGGAGCACTCACGAAAAAGAAAAACACAGCTCGGGGCTGTCTTTTTCGTGTTTTACGGTTAATTTTTCTTAAGGAGGATTTTTACTTATGAAAAAACAAATCAAAAAGAGTATGTCTCTTTTCCTTGCAGTTTTAATGCTTCTTTCCTCATGGGTGTGGTTTGCACCTGAGAAGGCTGAAGCAGCAACTACTCAGTATTATGTTAAGTTTACTTCAAACGTTACCAATACCGGTGACGAAAACAGCGGAACTAAGCTTACTATTGACTGGAAAGATACCAACGGAACAAGCGGCGGCTCCACCGGCTCAAAGGTTGTTACCTTCAGCCAGCAGGGCTGGGATGGTCAGACAACCATTTGGGAAGGTATGATTGACGGCTTCCCCACCAAGGTTACATTTAATATGTTCCTTGACTCAACAAGAAAAGAACGTCATGAAAACTTTTGTCTTTATGTTGGTTCATCAGCTGAAACCTGTACTACCAATGTTATTACAAGTGATAACTACGGATTCTCAGGTAGCGCGAATACATTCAGCAAGTCTGTAAACTCCTCCGCTTATCCTAAATTTACAACAGTTTCATCTGTTGCCGGTATTGAAGCAGGAACTCTTAACAAGCTTGCTAACGGCGCAACAATTACAAAAACAGCAGCTATCAACGGCGCTAAAGACCAGTACGGTGTTGCTTGGGTTGGTTCACTTCCTACAAGCGGCTTCAGCTATGCTCTTAAGAACGCTGAAGGCGGAGCTATCAGCTCAACCTATGCTTCTGTTTCAGGAACAGGCTCAACTGCAACAGTTAAGCTTAACGATGACCTTCAGAAGCTCTTCCCCAACACCAAAAGCGGAACAATCTATCTTCACGCTACATACGGCGGAACAACCGTTACAAGTAACGTTAAGTTTGATAACCCCGAATACACAATGACCTTCCACGCAAACGGAGGTAAAATCGGTGCTGACGACAGCTCTGCTACTGATACAGTTACAATGGGCGGTACCGACAGCAAGATGTTCTATGACTCTGTTATCGGCAAGTCTCCTGCATACAGAGTAAAAGACGGCTATGAGTTTAAGGGCTTCTATTCAACAAAGAATGCTGATGCAGCAGGTCGTACTGCTTCCTTCAGCGGAACAGAGTTTAAAGACGGTGAAACAAAGGTTGACGCAAACGGCGACAAGACCTGGTACGCTGCATGGCAGGCACGTCCCCTTACTGCAACTTTCGTAACAGCTGATAACCAGCTTATCGGTACTCTTGAAGGTCGTTACAACAACAATCTTGCCGCAACAAATATGTATAACGGTCTCAGCGGTGTTAACGCTGCTCTTAAAGCCGCTTATGACGCTAACGGCGGAAAAGGTGTAACATGGAACGGTAGCAACGAGCCTGTTTATACAGACGGCTCCAACACATATACCTTCTCTCATTGGAGAATTATTAAAGCTTATAACGACAGTGTTGTTGACGGCGACGAAAAAACAAACCTTCAGGGCGACGTAACATTCCAGGCTGTTTATACCAAGGCTGACGCTGCAAAATACAGCGTAAAATTCTATGACGGAAACGGCAACGTTATAAACGACGCCTCAAATAAATCAGACTACAGCTTCAGAGACGATGTTATTCTTCCTTCAACTGAACCCACAAAGGCTCAGGACGATAAATATGAATATGAATTTATCGGTTGGGCAAAGAACATCGGAAAGAACTTCTATGCTGTTGACGAAAACAACCAGGACGAAAACGGCGCTGTAATTTCCTACACCGCAAAAGAAGCCGCTGAATTCACAGTTAGAGGCGACGCTTCTTATGTTCCCGTTTTCAGAACGATTCCCCGTGAATATAGCGTAACCTTCAACTACAAAGTTGACGGCGGAGCAACCGAAAGCGTAACTGTTGACGGTTATCATTGGCTTGACGGCGTTTCAATGCCCGAAGAAATCAAAGATAACTATACTTCAGGCGGCTACAGATATTATATCGACGGCTGGAAAGTCGGTTCAAACGCAACCAAGAAACAGCTTGATGATATTTCTGTTAACGGTAACCTTACTCTTACTGCAACCTACGGCGCAGGTAAACCTGCTGTTTACACAATCAATTTCTATGATAAAGACGGCAACCACCTCAACGCTGGTTCTAATCAATATTCCCATAACAGCGTTGTTACAGCTCCCGAAGTAGAACAGACAATCGACACCGATGATTCTCTTTATACCTTTGTTGCTTTCAAAGATGCAAACGGAAACACCTATGCACAAACAGCAACCGGAGACGCTGAATACACAGCTGAATACACAAAGAAAGATTATGCTGACATTTCTTTCTATAACTACGACGGAACTCTTATCTATTCACTTGACGGAAAAGAAAACTCAATTTTTGTTGGTGACAAAGTTCCCGTTTATGATGAAGAAGCCTATAAGCTTCCCGAAAGAGCAACTGACCCCGTTGGTTCCTATAACTTCACAGGTTGGGCTGACTCACTGGGCAACGAAGTTATTCCCGGAACAGATTCTCTCACCGGCGACACCTATCTCTATGCTCAGTTTGAAACTGTTTATAAAAATTACACAGTAAAATTCCTCAACGATGACGGAACAGAATATTCAGTTGGACCCTATCACTACGGTGACCCCGTTGCAATTCCCGAAGAAAATCCCACAAAGGCAGCTGACGAAACCTATACCTATAGCTTCAGAGCATGGGATCCCGAGGTTGAAGAAGTTTGCTATAAAGACGCAACCTACACCGCAACCTACAGAAGATCTTATAACTACTATAAGGTAACATGGTTAAATGACAGCAAACAGGTTGCAACAGCAGCAAACTATATCTATAACGAAAAGATTCAGCAGGCTCCCACACCTGTTCCCACTCAGCTCGGTTCTGCAAATGAAGGCTATTCATACGTAATTGACCAGTGGATCAGATGCGACAAAAACGGCAACGCTATCTTAGACGGTGAAGGCAATCAGATTGTTTATCACCGTGGTGACAGAATGCCCGCTGAAGAACTCTATTTCTATCCCACCTATAAGCAGCAGGCTAACACCTATACCGTTGAGTTCTATAACGAAGACGGCTCCAAGCTTCTCGGAAAAGAAACACTTCCCCACGATGCTGTTATCTATAAAGCAGGTGTAGAATACGCTGACGACGCAGTTGTTTATGGCGAAACCTATGTAACTCAGTCTTCAAAAGCAGCAACAGAAACTCACCACTATGACTTTACACATTGGAGAAATTCTGTTTCAAACGCTGAAGTAACAACAATTACTGAAAACTGCAAACTCTATGCAACCTTCACAGAAGAAGAACACAACAAGGTTCTTTATGAAATCGTTAAGGCTCCCACCTGTACTGAAACCGGTCTCGGAAACTACAAGTGCGAATCTGAATCCTGCGGTCTTATTGACTATGACGTAGTTCTCGATGTAATTCCTGATGATTCAGCTCCCAACGGACAGATTTATATCGGAAGATCCAAGTGGACCCTCAATGACTACAGAGATGGAAACATTGACTTCGACAGCGTTGTTTATGTCGGACCCAAAACAAATGTAATCATTAACACCGAAGATCTCGGTACTCGCTCAATGCCTTGGAACCTTGAAGGTCAGCTCAGCAGAGGCGTTGGCAAAATTGAATATTATATTTCAACAGAAAAGCTTGATGACGCTTCTTCAATCACAAACTGGACAACAGCTTATGACTATGACCAGGTTTACTCTGAGGTTCTTGCAGAAGAAATTCTTAATGCCGGTCTTACCAAGGCTCAGTATGAAGCTCTTGCAGACACCGACGCTAAGAAGAAGGCAGTTCTTGCAGCTACTGCTGAAGCAATTTCAGCTTATCAGGCTAACACAACCGGTATTCTTGAAAACCTTAACCTCGTAAACGGAGAAGAATACATCATTTATGCAAAGATTTCTGACCGCGAATTCACAATCGGCGAAGAAGACTATGCTGCAAACGTTTCCTATATGTCAACAGGTTGGTTCCACTATGGTTCAACTGCTCCCACAGTAACAATCAGCGGCGACGGAACAGGAACAAAATTCTGCGCTGAAGCAACAATCGAAGTTACTGACGACCTTGAAGGCTTTGTAACTCTCGTTGACGGCGAAGAGGTTACTCTCACCGACGGCAAATACACAACAACCGAAAAGGGTGTTCACACAGTTTCAGTTACCGACAAGAACGGAAACATCACAACCAAGTCCTTTGAAATCAAGGGTAGCCATACCTACAGAAACTATACAATTGCCGCAACTTGCGAAAACGCAGGTTCAAGATATGACCTTTGTACTCTTTGCGGTGTGAAGGCTAACACAGAAGTAATCGCTGCAACAGGCCATAACTTCTCATCATATATTGAAAAAGCTCCCAGCTGTGTTGACGATGGCTACAGACTCTATAGCTGCGCTAACGGCTGCGGCGAAACCCTCAACATCAAGTGGAACTCAAGCGCAGATGAGCTTGCCAAGGCTAAGAAGTTCGTTGAAGGCGAAGGCGAAGCTGAAGATGAATGGGTAAGCATTACTGCTGAAGACGTTAAGCACCTTAAAGCAACAGGAACTCACACCTATGCTAAGGCTGTTGACGAAAAAGGCAATGAAACTGCTGAAGATGCATGGGTAATTGACAAGGCAGCAACATGTAACGCTACCGGTTCAAAACACAAAGACTGCGTAATCTGCGGCGAAAGAGTTACAGAAGAAATTCCCGTAGACTCAAATGCACATAAATTCTATCGTGCAAAGGTTGCTCAGGAACCCACCTGCACAGAGCAAGGTTGGAAGAACGCAACTTGTAAGTATTGCGGATTTGTTAAAGTAAAAGCTGAAATGATTCCTGCTCTCGGTCACACCGAAGGCGAATACAGAATAATCAAAGAAGCAAACTGTCTTGAAAAGGGCGAAAAGGTTCTCACTTGCGAAGTTTGCGGAATTGACATCGGCGAAGCAGACAAAGACGGAAACTACAACACAGAGAAACCCGTAACAGTTGAAATCGACGCTCTCGGACATCTTCTTGTATTCGACAGAATCGTTGAACCCACAGTTGACGACGAAGGCAACCCCGTTCAGGGCTACAGCCTCTATAAGTGTGCACGCGCAGACTGCGACTACACAGAAAAGAAAGATTATTTCGACAAGGTTGAAGAATTCACAGTTAACTTTGTTGACGGCGACACAACTGTTTACACAACAACTCAGGCTAAGCTCAGCACTATTACCGCTGACCTTGTTACTGAACCCACAAAGGCTCAGGACGCAACCTATAAATACACCTTCAAAAACTGGGCATCAAGAACCGGTGAAGGAACTGAAGAAAGCCCCTATGTTTACACAGCTGTTAAGTTCCCCATCGAAGTAAAAGAAAACATTACTTACTACGCTCAGTATGAAGAAAAATTCATTAACTACACAATCACCTATTATGAAGAAGACGGCGTTACTCAGTATAAGAAGGTCGGCTATCTCCATAACGGCGAAACCTATGAACTTCCCGAAGGTCCTTCCAAGGCTCAGACTGTTCTGAATACCTATACCTTTGCCGGTTGGAAGCTTCTCTCAGGCGACAAGGTTTATAACGACACAATTAAGATTGAAGGCGCAAACCTCAGCCTCAAGGCTACCTACACCGAAACAAAGAGACAGTATGCTGTTACCTATGCATATTCAAAATCAGACATTCTTGAAACATTCCTCGTTGAAGCAGGAACAAGCGCCCGTGATTGCTATCTCGTTCCCGTGAAAGAAGCTGACACAAAATATCACTATGATTTCGATGAGTGGAATAAGGCTGCTCAGCTTGAAAACGTTGAAAGCAACATTTATACCACACCTAACTTCACTCCTGCAGAGCATCAGCTCAAGACAAGAGTAGTTTCACCTGCAAATTGCCTTGAAGACGCAGTAGTTGAAAAATATTGTGATTGCGGCTATAAATACACAACAACAGGCGAAAAGGCTCTCGGACATCTTTGGGGCGAAGCAGTTTATAACGAAGAAACCGGAAAGAGCATTGTAAGCTGCACAAGAGAAGGCTGCGATGTTTCTCAGGAAGACACAAGAAAGTTCACTGTTAAATTCTTCCTTTCAGAAGATGCAACAGATGCTTTCAAGACTATTAACTACATTCCTTGGGGCTCAACTGTTTCCGGCAAGCTTCCCGGTGATCCCATTAAGGAATCAACATCAACCTATGAATATAAGTTTGAAGGCTGGGCAATTTATGTTCCCACCTACACAGAAGATGGCGATGCTATTGTTGACACCGAAGGCAATCCTATAATGGAACTCAAGGTTGTTGACCCCGCTAATCAGCTTATTAAAGCCGACACAAACTTCTACGCTGTATTCAAAGAAACAGTCAGAAAATACACCGTAATCTTCGCTTATAACGCAACTGAAGTAATCAAGGTTTACAACGATGTTCTTGCAGGCTCAAGCGTTGTTTATGACGGCGCAGTTCCCACTAAGGACTTTGACGCAACCTATCACTATAGCTTCAAGGGCTGGAACGCTGATACCTCAGACGTTCAGAGCGACATGAAGGTTTACGCTGAATTTAACAAGGCTAAGCATAGCTACACCGAGTCTTCTCTCGGCGAAGCTACCTGCACAAACGGCAAGGGAACAAGATATACTTGCTCCTGCGGTAAGTATTATGATGTTACCGGCAAGCCCCTTGACCACGAATATGTTCAGACTGAAAGAGTTGAACCCGCTGCAGGTAAAGACGGTTATGTTAAGTATGATTGCAAGAACTGCGACGCAACCTACACAGAAACACTTAAGTGGGTTGACGACACAATTCTCTATACAATAACTGTTAAAGACCAGGACGGCGACGCAGTTGGCGGAGCAACAGTTCAGGCATATCTTGACGGCGTAATCACTCAGGAAGAAAAGACCAACGCAAACGGTCAGGCAACCTTCCTTCTTAAGAAGGGCAAGACCTATACCTTCAAAGTATATGGCGACATGATTGAAAACGGCGTTGACACAACAATCAAGGTTGATGCCGACGGCAATGTAACAGGATCAATTCCTGCAGTCAGCGTAAGCCATTGCTCATGTACTTGTCACAGAGACGGTCTCTGGGCTGTAGTCTTCCGTTGGTTCCATAAGATTATTAAGTCAATCGTTGGCGAATTCAAGTGCTGTAACGATCCCGACGCAAAATATTATTCCTGATAATTAAGCGTTAAAAATCAAGAATAAGCTTTCAGGGCACCATCCTTACGGACGGTGCCCTGTTTTATTTATGAGCATAAAATTTTCCCTTCTTTGAAATCTTCAGGAAGGGCTTTTATGTGCTTTCCGGAAAAAAACTCCAAGGAGAAGCTATTATAGAGAAAACGTGAGCCTTGCAAAGTTTTAAATCGAAATAAACTGAGCATTTTCGGCTAAAAAAAGAGAAAACAAATGAAAATATAGCCAAAAAATGAAGACCTTTCTTCAGCTTTCCCACATTATGTAGTTCAAACTTAAAAATCTTCACAATATCTTGATAAATCGCTGAATTTTTATGCAAAATCACATAAAAAGGAAGTGAAAATTTGTGCAACCCAACAGATTGTAAATCTAAACAAAAATCTGACTTTGAGTTTGTGCAAAGAGTAAAAAAAGTTAAAATCTTTGAAAAATATTAAATTTGATATTGAAAACTTTGCATTTGAATGTTATACTACTCATAGTTATAGGTGTCTCTATAGGGATTTTTGCACCCTTTTTGCGCCATTTTTGCGCTTTTTGGGTCAATTTAGGTATTATTATAGGGAATCCTATTTAGTAATATATTTCAATTCTTTCATTAAGGAGGAAAATTTTATGAAAGTTGGAAAAAAAGCGTTAAGTTGCTTGCTGGCTATTATGATGATAGTATCCAGCTGTTCTGTATGCTTCAGTGTTCTCGGCGCAACGACCGACACTAAAGACATCTACAACGCAATTGTAATGCACTACGACAGCCTTATGGATGCCATAGACAAGGCAACGGTGGCGGATGAAGCTAAGAGAGATACATCCGGCGTACCCGTTAAAAATGGCTCCGTATGGGAGATCAAGAAAGACACCCTGAACGGTGGTTGGCTTGCCGTTTCAAGAGCTATTGCGTCTTATGCCAAGGGCACAGTAGGCACTAACAAGACCTATGTGGACCTTGTTGACGCCATCAAGGCTGTCGCAGCAGGCTATGCAGGTTCCAACGGACATCCCGTTGCAGACTACAACGCTATTCTTGAATATTACAAGTTTGGCTCAACTGCAACAGGCACCTTTGCATCTCAGGACACCGTTACCCTTAACATTGGTACCGGCTTTGATTTGCTTGCCTTCAAGGATGTTGCCTCAATTGTTGACAAAACTTATTCAACAGCAGTTCTGAAGTTCACTCCCAAGGGTGAGCTTGCCACAGGCTACACTCTTTCAACTGCTGATGACATCAGTTTCACAACAACTGACTTTATTGAACCTGATACAGACGTTGCTGCTATCAAGGGCGTTCTTGAGCAATGTATTGCTGCAGACGCTTTCAAAACATGGTTTAATAAAGCAACTCTCACAACAGATGATCTTGCTGCAATGACTCAGCTCCTCGCTCTCTTTGACACAACAATGGCCATCACAGGTCTCGGCTACACAGAAGCTGAAATCTGGGATTACTATGTTGCGCCCGAAGTTAGCAAGACCTATGCTGAAACAAAGGCATGGTATGACGCTGCCGGTGCAAGAGCTGAAGCAGAGCCCAAGGCTGTGGCTTATAAGACAAGACTTGACGCTCTTATGGCAACAGACCTTACTGCAATGGATGCTGCCGGTCTCTTTGCTCACAGACAGTCTGTTCAGGCAGTTGTTAATGAAATTGAAAACGACCAGTTCAGCACTCTCGTAATCACTATCCTTAATGAAAAGGAAGCTAACTATTACGGTGCAAACGGCTATAAGGTTGAATCATATCTCAAAGAGCTTGGCTTAAAGATTGCCCAGGCTTATGCTCCTTTGTTTGCAGATCAGCTCGTTCAGCTTGCAACAGAAGCTGATACTCTCAAAACATCAAAGGATGTTGAGCTTGCTGAAGGTCAGACTTGGGAAAGCACACCTGAATATGCTGCTGCTCTTGCATGGGTAACTGCAGCTTCTGATCTCATTTCTGATATCGACAGCTATGTTCTCGACGGCGCAAGCTTTGCTGACATCGCTGAATGCAAATCAGCTAACGGCAACGCTATCACAGAAGCTCTCTACAAAAAGGTAGCTGACGAGATCGGCGTAGTTTCTCTTGATATCTACGGTACTTCATACCTTGAAGACAAGGCTGCCATGGATAAGATTATGACTTCTACCATCCTTACAGGTAGAAGCTACAACACTATCTATGAAATTGCTGAAGAATTCAGACTTCTCTATAACAAGGCTGCTCAGCTCAGAGATGACGCTACAATGCAGGCTGTTTATGCTGCAATTTATCCTGACGGTATTGAAGAATATGCAACATATCTCAACACCATGAAGGCTGCTGCAGCTCAGTCATATTATGATACCCTCGCTATCGTTGATGCATACTACAGCGAAGGCGGTTCAGTTAAGTATTATAACTTCGAAGGTATTATTGCTCGTGCCGAATCAACAAGAAACACATCAGGTACATACGCAACTGTTGCAACCTTCCTCAACAGCACTCCCGCTTATGTTCCCGATGCAGAATTAGAGCAGATTAAGGCTGCTGATATTTCAGCTCTCTATAATAAGATTTTCGGAACAGACGGTTATTATAACAAGGCTGTTGCTTTCCGTACCGGTCTTAACAATCTTCGTAATCTTGCATATCAGCACTCAAATGAGCAGACAGCCGATAAAAAGATCCTTTCCTATATCCTCAGGCAGGAGAATGTTACAGGTTCACAGTACGGCTGGGAAAGCTGCATTGGCTCTGTTAGTGTTGACAAGATCCGTGAATTTGTAAATGAAATCGAGCTTGTTCAGCAGACAGGTATTCAGACATCTAACGGCAAGATTACTGCCGGCGGTATTGAAGACCTTATGACTCTTGCTGTTGAAGATCTTGATAAGATTCTTATTTCTAACGACCTTGGTACCCTCCTTAACTCACTTACAGCTAAAGAAAATGAAGAAACCGGCGCAACCGTAGGTTTCCTCGGTGTTTGGGGCTTTGATTACACCTTCAAAAACCCCGGTGGCGGAACAACAACGGTTAAAGCAGGTGATCCCTGTAAGAACCTTCGTGAATTCCTCATCAACCTTGTTGTTGGTCTTCTTTGGGGCGGTTCACTTCAGACAACACTCTTTACAGCACTTAACGGAGCTGTAGGCCCTGCTGTTTATAATATTGCAGATACAAATGGTCAGTGTCTGAGTGTTGTAAGTGCCAAAAAGAGCTTGTGGCAGTGGCTTCCCGAGATAACACAACGAGCAATTCCCACAATGCCACATCTTTATTATGAAGACTGGAATGGTATTGATAATGTTGCTCAGACTGACGGTGCGAACCTTGAATGGTACAAGTATTTCACAGGTGAGGCTTTTAAGATGGGCGGCAATTCAGAATATGACTATACAATGATTCTGAAAGTGCTCCAGAAGGCACCTCTTGATAGAACAGTTTCCAATCAGAATAATGCTTCCGGTACAAGGGAAATCCGTTCTTATTGGGCTCCGTTCAAGTACAACGATCAGATAGCAAGAGATGACTGTGCTTTGCTTGGCACATATTCACGTACTCTTCCTTATACAAGGGGATATGAAATAACACAGGATAAAACTCTTAATGCCAACCTTTGGACAGAGGGAGAGGATCAGCTTCCCTTCTGTAATGACGGCGCAAATTGTACTAACCCTGATCACTACTTCAACAGCAAAAAAGCATGGCATATTAATGACTGGAATGATTTCTACAGAACATTTGCTGTTGCAACCTGCGGTCTCCATGTACCTCTTGCAGAGCTTATGACTAAAAAAGCGCTTCACCCGTCTGATGCTGAGGCATCAAATCTCTTTGCTGAAGCTGACATTGCTAGTATTAACGCATCTGTTATTACTCAGGAAACTGGTGATGCTCTTTACGACCGTCTCTTTATCCCTCTTTACAGACTTCTCGGTATTGAAGGTTTCTATAATGCTTCAACAAATCCTGGTGGCTACTACGGTTACGATAAGATCAGAGAAGCTTCTCAGACATGGGCACAAGAAAACAATATGGGCGTTAAGGTTTCCGGTATTTATAATTCAGGTGTACCTCTTTGGACTTATGTTCTTCAGCCCATTGTATATTGGCTTGAAAATGAGCTTTTCGTAAGACCTGTTCAGACAATTGCTGAACTTCTTCCAAACCTTCTTACAATGCTCGAATATGACCAGCTCCTTCCCAAGCTCAGTAATATCAGTCTTTATATCGGTTACACAATTGATATAGCTAGCTTTATTGGTGGTAAGATTACTGACCTCAGCCTTTCAGGTATTATTCTTCCTCTTCTCACCGGTTTAGGTATTACTCAGGATGCTCTTAAGGGCGGTATCAGCGGTCTTCTCTCAGCTCTTCTCGGTGGCGTAAGAACTACAAATCCCAATGAAACTTATACCGATGAAAAGGGAAATACTGTAGCTTACAAGTATCTGATGAAGGTGACAAAAGAAGTTGTCACAGATGAATTCGGAAACAAGGTTACTCAGAATGTGACCAGCACAACAGAAAAAGCACAGTGGAAGGCTTCAAACGGAACAACCTATTATATTAAGACTCCCGGCCTTCTTACTGCTACGCTTTACGGTCTTATGATTCAGGAGGACGATCCTGAAACCAGTGAAAACGAAACACTTGAAAATCCCTTCCTTGATTGGATCTTTATGAAGGGCGGAAACACTGCACAGGTACCTCTTCAGATTCCTGTTAACCGCTTTATGGCTGCCGGTTCACTTAAGGGCGGCGACCATCCCAATAATGAATCGACATCAATTGCCGGTGTTTACGGTTCAGTAACAAACTACCACATTTATGCTGAACCCGGTGTATCAATGCTCGTTCTCCTCCGTTGGCTTCTCAACGACGGTACTCTTGATGTGCTTATGCCTCTTCTCAGCGGCCTCATCAAGCCCACAGTTGATCCCGAAACAGGCGAAGAATCAAGCATTCTTGACACAATTATTCCCATTATTGACGGTCAGGCTGATAACCTTATGGCTATCATTATCTGCCTTCTCAATGACTATGTTATAACTGCAGAAAAATTCCAGGATCCTGCTCAGGATACAAGTGCCTGGGGTAAATATAACGCTGAAGGAACAGGGTTCGATTCATATCTTAACGAAAACGGAACTTCTAAGTTTGCGTTTGGTACTATTCTTAGAAAATACCTCTCTGAAGGTAATGCAAATGTTACTGAACTCGAACTTACTACAGGTAACTTCACAGATGCTGACCTTACAGCTAAGGCAGACCTTGCAGTTGCTAACGCAGATAAGCTCATCAACTCTCTTGCAACAACTCTCTTTGTTGCTCTTAAAGATACCCTTCTCGGTATTGACGCTATCAGAGACCTTGGCTTCGAAGCAGTTATTGAGAAGATGGAAAAATCTATCAACGATCCTACTGCTAAGAAGGTTACTCTTGAAGACGTTGTTACTGACACAGTAATCGGTAATAACCTTGTTGATATCATCATGAATCTCGTATTCGGTAACGGCCTTCCCACTAAGGCTAAGCTCGCAGACGGAACTCAGATTCAGGCTCATACCGACGGTCAGAAGATGTCTCAGACATATACTGACGGACAGGGCGTAACAAAAACAACAGAATATTACATCACAGCAGGTAGCGATTCTGCTCCTCTTGCCTACGATGAAAAGGGTGACGTTGAAATCGTACGCCAGGTTAAGTATGCCCTTGATGCAGACGGTAACGAAACTGACAGAATCGAAGGCTTCGTAGTTAACGAAGGTCTCCTCGGTGGCTTATTCGGTGATCCTGAAAGCATTCTTAACAAGGTTCTTGACGCACTCGGTGACTTCAACCTTGACATCAGCCCCGTAGGCTTCTATGACATCTGGACCAGCACTGCAACAAGCGGCCAGAATACCCAGCTTGCTCAGTGGCTCAAAACCCAGGCTGAAAGATTCACAGGCAAGACACTTACTACGGCAAGTGCAAGAACAGAGCTTAAAAACATGACATGGGGTGACATTCGTGCACCTAAGGGAACAACATGGTTTGATGCAGACACCACCGATATGAATGTTAAGTTCGACCGCTTCGGTGAAATGATTTGCGACCTTCTCTATCCCCTTAACCCCATCCTTGCTTTCCTTCTTTCAGGTCAGGACATTATCCTCTTCGACGAGCTTAAGCTCCAGGGTGAAAACGGCTATTCAAAGGGCATCGTTGCCATTCTTGAAGCTCTTGGTCTTAACACAGCTTGTATGAGCCAGAACAGCTTCGATAACTATGTTTATACAGCTGCTGTAAATACAAGCCCTGTTGGTTACACGAATGAAACAGACGTTAATGTTGACAACCTTTCAAAGGGTACAACAACAAAGGACGGCGAAACAATCACCAAGAGATTCGCTGTAACCAAGAACTCACCCCTTAAGCCTCTCATTGTTGCAATCAAAGAGCTTCTTATCGGTAGCGGCGACGTTAACGGTCTCCTTGACACACCTCTCACCGTTCTCTTCTCAAAGCTTCCAAACGTTGCATACAACCTCTATCTCTTCCCGGGTGAAAACGGAAAGAACACCTGCAACTTCTCAATTGCAGTTAAGAACCTTATTTCTCCTGTAACTAAGATTCTTGAAATCGTTGACCCCGTTCTTGCTAGACTTGTTAACCTTGATATCAACGAGCTTCTTGACTCCTTCCTTGATATCGAGGCACTCGTTAATAACCTTATCGGCGGCCTTGTTGGCGGCGGTGAAGAAGGTCAGGCTACAAGCATTTCAATCTTTGACTTCGGTAAGCTTGCTGCTGACTCTTCAACAATTAACCTTAATGCAACAACCTATCGTGACGGCTTCACTAAGTTTGCTAAGTTTGAAGGTTCACCCGGTAAATTCTTCATCACTCTTATCAGAACTCTTCTCACAAAAGACATTGTTGACGCAATCGGCGGTCTTGTTGAAGGAATCTTCAATAAAGAAGGCACAGACAAATCTGAAGAAGAGCTTGAAGCTGACCAGAGAGTAAGAGACATTATTAAGATGGTTTCAACCAACCTCTGCAAAGCAGACCCCAAAGGTGAGCTTCAAGGCGGAGCCTACGTTGACTACCTCACCAGCATTATTATTGACATTCTCACAGACTATCTTCCCGATGACGGCGAATTCTATTTCTATGAAATCATCAACCGTGTTGATGAAGAACTTCTTAAAGCAGAAGACCAGATTGAAGCAATGTCTGACGATAACTTCGGAATTAAGCATGACGGCTATGACTGGGCAACTAAACCCGTTGATGAAAACGGTAATGTTCTCTTCACAGAAGCTAAGGTTAACGAAACAATCGAAAACCTCGACCATGTAATCCGTAAGGCTGTTCCAGACGTTCTTGAAACTCTTCAGGCAAACGGCGTAATCGGCGGCGACCTTGCTGCAACTCTTCAGGGCGAAAAAGGTCTTTGGGGACTTGTTCAGGGACTCCTTGGCGACCTCCTTCTTAAAGACGATTTCTTAACATCTATTGCTAACCTTCTTGCCGGTCTCCTCGGAAAATCCGGTGACACAGGTACAACAGGTGTTATTCAGCAAGCCCTTAAATCAGCTGGCTTTGACATTACCTTTGATGCTTTCCTCTACGAAAAGGATAAAGACGGTAAAATTGACAAGTCAAAGAAAACAGTTCTCTTCGATTACTTCACCTATGGCTTCATGATGGATGCTGACGGCAACCTTATTGATGCAACTGAAAATCCCGGCTACGATATGTATAAGCTCGCAGACGGAACAGAAGCTGAACTCACATGGGCTCAGGTATATCGGAACCACAGCGTTATTGCTTATGAATTCGACAAGAATGGCGAACTCGTAATGGAAAACGGCGCACCTAAATATCAGGCTACTCAGGTTCAGATTACCCGTGACGACGTTCTCACAAACGAAAACGGCGACAAAGTTACCGAATACAAATATTTCGTTGTTGATGAAAACGGCGAAGCAACATCAGAAGTAATCTGGCTCACTGAATCCGGCAAAACAGAATGTGTTGTTGGAAATGTAACCAAAACTATTACTGCCGCAACCAAGGATAAGAAGGTTGTTGACGAAGACGGCAACGAAACTAACGAAACAGTTTACGACAGAGTTCTTCTTTCAACAGCATATCCTCAGGCAACTGAAAACGGTAAGTATAAATATACCTATAAAGACGCTGATGGCGTTGAGCAAACCTATCTTGCTGATTATCAGCAGCTTAAGGTTCTCAACAGCGGCGAAAAAGACGACGAGGGTAAAGACATTTACTATACCCTTACTGCAGTGTACTCAGAAGACACAGCTGCAAGAGCTTGGTCTTGGGGTGTTGACGAAATTGTTGCTGAAGAAGGCGGCAGAGACGAATTCACTCTTAAGAAGATTGAAATTGTTAACATTCTTTGGGATGTTCTTAAGCCCTTCGCTAATGTATTCTCAACTCTCTTCGCCGGCGACGCTCTCAAACTCTTCGATAAAACTCTCAACATCGAAGGCGGCTTCGGATATAAAGACTATATCCTTCCCTTAATGCGCGCATTCGGTCTTGACGCAATCATTTCTCAGCTTGGTCAGGATAAGCTTTCTAGTCTCACAACTGAGGACGCTGAAGGTCAGACTATCACTGCCCTTATGACAGCTGAGCAATATAAAGAATATGCTTATGCAGACGACGGTTCACTTGATGTTGACGGACTTGGAACAGCAGTTAAGAATATCGTTAACTACGTATTCTATTTCGTTGAAATCCTTTGCAACTATCCTGTTGAAACCCTTGCAACTGCACTTCCCACTCTTGCATACTTCTTATATGCAGACGGTCTTACAACAATTGTAAGTAACGTTCTCGTTCCCATCACAACTCTCACAAACAGACTTAAAGAAATCATTGACCTTGACATCAACGCTCTTGGTGCAGGTTTAGTTGACATGCTTGCAACAGGCGACTGGGAGAACTTCCAGGTTGCTCTTGAAGGCTTCATGTATATCGATCCCGACACCGGCGAACTTGTTACAAACGTCAATGAAGACCTTTCACTCACCTATTCACTTCTTTCACTTATAACAAACCTTGAATTCGATCTTTCAGGTATTGTTGGTAAAGATGATCAATACGGTGGAAAATACGGTATCGTTCTCTTCCTTAACAAAGAAAATGAACATCTTGCTAAGGAATACATGAAGACAGCTGATGAGCTTGAAAAAGAAGACGCTGTTGCTAACGCTGACCAGATCGATCAGCTTCGTCAGCAGGCAAGAGACTGCCGTGCAGGTACTCTTAAGGGCTTCCTCAAGGCAATTGCTGCTCTCGGCGATCCCGTAAGCGAACACACAGATGTTGCACATTCCTATATTGCAGCTAACTACAGAGACTATGTATATGTTTCATCAACCGGTGAAGTTCACGTAAGTAAAGCAGAAGTTCTCATGTTCCTTCTTGACTTTATCTTCGAAAACCGCACTCTTAAGGAAGTACTCGGTTCACTTCTCGGCTATGACATCACAGACGAAAACACAACCGACGCTGAACTTCTTGATGAAATCATTACAAACGTATTCAACAATCCCAATGCACTTGTTGACCTCATCGTTTCTCTTCTCACAGACTACGAGGTTCAGGAACTCGTTGATGTTACCCTCACAGAGCTCGAAGCTGAAAATCACTTTGAGTTCTATGAAGACGCAGGCTTCGAAACACACGAAGAAGTTATTAAGCATAACGAAACAGTTTCTGAAGAAGAAAGAGTAACAGAAATTTCTCGTGTTAAGACTTCTGCAACCATCGATAACCTCGACGGTCTTGTTGGAACAATTCTTAACCTCTTCAAAGAAGATCTCACTGCGCAGGATGATCCCACAACTGCTGAAAACGAAGAAGGTCTCTTCGCAACCTTCGGTCTTACTGCAGACGACGATATTACTCTCCAGGCTCTCGTTGATGCAATTTTTGAAACCTATCTCTA
The DNA here is from genome assembly GCA_017474045.1 of Clostridia bacterium. Lineage (GTDB taxonomy): Bacteria > Bacillota > Clostridia > Oscillospirales > Acutalibacteraceae > UBA6857. Next base: position 46,735 of record JAFUHX010000017.1, read on the forward strand.
TGACGATAAGGGTCTCAACAGCATCATGGATATGCTCATCGGCCTCCTCGGCGGTGAAAGCTCAGCTCAGATTGTTAACATCGTTCTTGATATTCTCGCAGGTGCAGGCTATGACCTCACACCTCAGGCCTTCAAGACAAACGTTCCTCAGCTTGCAGAAACAATCGGCGACGCTAAGTCTTGGGACGAAGTTGTTAAGGCTAACTCTAAGTATCAGTATGTTGTTAAGGACGCAGAAGGCAAAGTAACTGCAACATACTTTGCAGATGAAGCCGGTCTTACAAAGCTCGACCACGATGATGATGCAACAACAGAAGAAATCGCTGTAATTGCAGATATGGTTGAAGAACAGGTTAGCCGCAAGGTTGATAAGCAGATTACTGACGAAGAAACCGGCGAAACCTCAACCAAGAAGGTAACAGAATATAAATACACCTATTCAGTTGAAGCTGCAGACGGCTCACTTGTTGACAAAGAAGTATGGCTTGAAGAAGCAGGTAAAACTGAATGGATCGAAACACCCGATAATGAAGAAACAACAGACGTAAACGAAGAAGTTAAACATCTCGTTGAGGCTGAAATGGTTGAAACTGACAAGCAGAAGACTGCTGTTAAGATCAACGCAACATGGGGCCTTCAGACTCGCGACGACTTCGTAGATATGCTCTGGAACTGCATCAGCCCGCTTGCTCCCGTATTTGCAGCACTCTTCTGCGAAGGCAATCTTACAATCTTTGATAAGATCACCATTAAGGGCTCTGCCGGCTATGAAGGCTTCGTTCTTCCTCTCATCAAGGCTCTCGGAATCCCCGTTCTCAAGGCAAACAAGAACGCTGACGGAACATGGTCAGACGACCTTGGAACAGAACATGAAAACGAAGGCGAACTCTTCCTTTCAGCTGATAAGTATATCGACACCTATGCTGAATACAAAACAGCTGTTTACGGTGCTGACGGAATCTTCGGAACAGGAGACGACAACGCAAAGGTAATGCTCACAACAATTACTGACGCTCTCTTTGCTCTTGTTGATTCACTTTGCGCAAGACCCGTTAACACTATTCTCACAATCCTTCCCTATCTTGCTCACTTCATTGAAAGCGACGGCATTGACACAATTCTCGGAAATCTCCTTGTTCCTGTTTCAACAATCACTTCAATGATCGACAAGATCTATGAAATCGACCTTCTCGCCATGATCAAAGATCTCCTCAGAGGAATAATCAAAGACATGAACGACAAGGCTGGTAAAACATCAGACAGCACCGAACCTGAAGATCAGGAAACAACCGGTGGTGCAGCTGCCGCATACGTTCTTAACGCAGTTGAAACAGCTGAAGAAGAAAGCACATCAACAGGCCTTGAAGATGCAATTTCAGCTCTCACAGAGCCCGATGCAGCTCTTGACCTCAGCGGCGGCGACAGCAAAAACTATAAATTCAAAGATATCATCGCAGACCTTATTGACGGTATTTCAATTAACGGAACTAAGCTCTCTGATATCATCGACTCACAGACAATCTTCGTTAATATCGCTTCAACAGCTTGGCTTCCTGCTCTTACAAACGATAACGGCGAAACCGTTAGATATGCCGGACAGAAAGTAACTGTTACAATTGACGAAGGCAGACGCAGTGGTTCTTACGCTAAGTCTGAAGCAACAGTTTATACAGTTGACCGTGAATCCGTTCTTATCAACGTTCTTAACGATATCGTATTCACAGACGGTATCCGCGACCTTCTCGGCAACCTTCTTAAGTTCGACTTCAGCACTGAAAAGATGACCACTCTCACAGAAGAAGACTCTAACTATCTCCTTACAGTTCTTCTCTATGGCGTATTTGAAGATCCCGAAGCTCTTGAAAGACTTCTCGTTGACCTTCTCTCCTGGTATGAAGTTGAATATCAGGATGCAAGAGTTTCAGGTAAAGACTTCACAGGTGTTGCAACAACTGAACCTATTGACTACGAAACAATCGGTCTTGATAAGGCTCAGATGGAACAGCTTCCTGCTGACTTCGATTCTCTCATTGCTAAGATCGTTCCCGCAGTTATCGGCATGCTTCCCGAAGATGCACTTGGCGACATCAAGCTTTCCGGTGCAAACATGGAAGAAATGGTACACAACCTTCTTGTTGACCTTATGACAGACAAGGAAGTTGAAAACGACGAAGGCGAAAAAGAAATGAAGTATGGCTTCGCTACTCAGCTTATCCAGCTTCTTGCAGGCCTTCTCGGCGGAAACGCAACAGTTGCATCAATCCTTCCCATGATTCCCGAAATCATTCCCGGCGTGGAACTTGAACTTAAGGAATTCAAGAAGGCTAACGCAGCTCTCAACACCTACTTCAAAGACTATGACACATGGGCAGACGCTTATGAAGGTCTTAAGACAGTTAAGAAGTATGTTGCTCCTGAAGAACCCGCAGCAGACTATGTTGCTCCTCCTTATGAAGAAGGAACACTCAATCTCTATGCAACTAGCGACGACAAGCCCGTTGCTGAATATGCTCTTAACGATAAGGATGAAAAGATTCCTGTTTACGCTAACGGCACTAAGGTAACTGACGCTTGGGGCAGTGAATGGTACACATCTGCAGGTTCAGCAGCTACTAAGGATGAAGAGCCTCTTGAAAACACTTATGTTGTTAAGACAGTTGACGGAAAGATTGTTTATCAGTATCAGTATGAACTCATTCTTACTAACACTGACTCCTTCGGAATTGAAACATATAAAGATGTTCTCGATCTCGTTTCAAACATTCTCACTCCGCTTGCTCCCATCCTCAGATTCCTTCTTACAGAAATGAATCTCGTTCTTCTTGACGGTGTAACTCTCACCGGCGGCGACGGATACGACAGATTTATTATTCCTCTCTTCGAAGTTCTCGGCGTTGACGAATATATCGGAGAAGATAAGTTCCTTGACAAGCACGCATTCGCTGCTCTCGATAATGCTGCATTCACTGCAAAGGTTATCGAATACATCGATGCACTCATTTCAATGGTAGTAACAACTCCGATTCAGACAATCGTTGACCTCGTTCCTCAGCTTGTATTCTTCATCTATTCAGATGGACTCGCTCAGGCAGTTGAACAGCTTGTTGCTCCTCTTCTTACCCTCGTTGACATGGTTAACGACATTACAGCTAAAGAAGTTGTAATTGAAGGCAGAGACGACGCTCTTGTTGCTCTCGACATCGTTGGTCTTATCACAGACCTCATCAACGATAACCTTCTCGTTCCCAACAACATTGCTGAAGTTGAAGGCTTCTACGGAAGCAACGGTCTCATCGAAAGAATTCTTACCGGTTCAGGTCTTGAAGCTCTTCTTCAGGGACTTCTCGACAATGCTAACGCATGGAAGTATGCTTATGAATACACCATTCCTAAGGAAGAGATTCAGGACGCAACCAAGGACGAAGTTGTAACTGTTTACTTCAACAAAGCCGACCTTGACGGCGCTGCTCACGTTCCTACAACCGGCAATGGTAAAGATAAGACCTTCTATCTTACTGCTGTTCCCGAAAAGAATAAGGCAGACATCAGCCTTGGTCTTGATAAGAACGGCGACGGAACAATCGACGAAAAGCAGCTTGAAGGTATCTTTGCATGGATCATCAGCAAGACCTGCACAATCGAAGATGTTGACACCGTTCGCTACTTCGACGCAACAGTTAAATCAGGTTCTCGTCAGGTTAAGGGCGTTGTAGCTAACCGCGCTGATACTCTCGTTCAGATTATCTCTGAAACACTTCTCGGCGGCGATATGCTCACAAGTCTTCTCAACAGCTTCGGCGTGAAGCTTGACGACACAGTCAAGACAATTCTTGAAGCAGTTACCGGCGAAAACAGATATGTAATCTTCGTAGTTCTTCTCAAATACTTCAACGAATATGACGTTGAAACAATGGTAATGGACTACTTGTCATTCGAAAAGGTTGAATATGCTTATGAAACCTATGTCGATGGAACAAAGCTCACTCAGCGCAAGCTCAGAAGAGCTATTAAGAAGCTCGACGGCTCAATTCTCACAATAGTTCCCGAACTCATTCCTCTTCTTGAAGAAAATGAAACAATTAAGGCACTCATTGAAAAGATTGGCGGTTACACCGGCCAGAGCCTGAAGGATCTCGTTCATGAACTTCTTGAAGCTTATGCTTTCAATGACCAGACCATGAATCAGCTTATGGGTCTTCTTATCGGTCTCCTTGGCGGCGAAGATCTTGAAGGAACACTTTCAACTGTTCTTCCTCTCGTTAAGGATATCGTTGGAATCGACATCACACCTTATGGCTTCTATCAGGCAACAACATCTGACGCTATCAAAGCGTATATGGAAGCTGCCTTCGCAGCCTTCGTATCAGAACCTGTTGTTGACGAAAACGGTGAAGTTGTTCTCGCTGAAGACGGAACACCTAAGATGACAACCGTTCAGGATGACTTCACATGGACAGATCTTGCAAAATTCTATACCGTAAATGTTTACTCATACAACGAAGTTGAAACAACAACCAAGTATGAATACACCTACGAAAAAGATGGCAAGACCGAATATTACTACGACGTTGAAGACGACGCAGAAAAGATTAAGATTGACGATGTAGAATACACCCTTACTGCCTCTGAGGTAGATGACGCTCACGTTACTAAGGACTTCTACTCATACACAACCAACTATAAATATACTCGCTCAGATCTCGGAGAAAACACAGCTGTTGAAGGCGTTGACGGCAAGGTATGGTTCCCCTATGAACAGGCAACAGACGCTGACGGCAAGCTTCTCTGGGCAGACGAAGCTAACGGTATCCCCGAAGCTAAGACTGAAAAAGTTCTTGATGAAGACGGCAACGAAACAGGCGAAACAGTTAAGGTTCGCGCAACAAGAGTTAACGCTCTTGAAGGCGACGAAGCATTCGCTTGGGGTATTGACCGTGCAGCATCTCGCGGCGGCTATGATGGCGCTAAGAATGCATTCATCGATATTCTTGCAGGAATCGTTGTTCCTCTTGAAGGTGTTCTCAACTTCCTTCTCAGAGGCGAATCTCTCATGATTCTTCCCGACGAAGACAATGCTGACAGCGGCGTTCTCGAATTCTACGGAAACAACGGCTATGACAACGTGATTAAGCCTCTCTTCCAGGCTCTCGCAGTTGACCAGTTCGGAACAATCGTTTCAACAGACGACTACATGGCCGGAAAGGGAACCGCCCTCACTCTCACAGCTATTACTGACGGTATCTTCACAATCGTTGAAGCTATCACAGAAGCTCCTCTTGAATATATCTTCACACTTCTTCCCTCATTGTCATATTTCATCAGCTGTAACGGACCTGAAATCGTTCTCAATAACCTTCTTTCACCCGTTCTTGCTCTTCTTGACCTCGCTGATCCCGTTGTAGGAGATCTTCTTGACGAACTCCTCGGCGCAACTCTCAGTGGCGTATTCAGCGACTTCATGCCTGAAGACATTGCTTACACAGACGGTATCGACTACAAGTCACCCATCTATGTTGAAGTTGACGGAAAAGATGACAACGGAAACGATGTTAAGGTTAAGGTTCAGGCAACTGATAATGGCGAAACCATTAAGTTTAAAGACAAGACATATTACATCACAGCCGGCGACGGTGAACCCGTTAAGGATGCCTATGTTGTTAAAACAACAACTGACGACGAAGGCAATGTAATTCCTGAATTTAAACATTATAATTCTTATGCACTCACAGACCTTCTCAAGATCTGCGGTGAAAACGGCGATAACCTCGTTAAGATTCTCAACGAGCTTGTTGGCGGTCTCATTCTCGGCAAGGATGCAACAGAAGACGAAGTTGCTGCATTCCAGCTTCTTCCCGAAACCTTCTTCGAAGATTATCCTGCTCACACAATCACAATCAACAAGGCTACCTCAACATCATCTTACTATTACTGGTATAGAGACAGCGAAGGCAAGCTTGTTAAGGTTGCTGATAATTATTATGAACCCTCAATGGGCGAAATCGAGAAAGCACGCTATGTTGTTGACTGGTTCAAGGTTGACATTGCTGATTCAGCTGTATATCTCCTTGACAATGTTCTTTCTGAGTCACTCCTCAACGAAATTGCAAAGCTTGCAAAGGTTGACGTAAACGACGAAAGCAACATCCTCGGCGTAATTCTTAAGAACCTCATTGACGGTAAGTTCAACGGTCTCGTTGTTGCAGACATTATCACTGCTCTCTTCGAGAACTACACAATCACTTATAACGATCTCTACGGCGAATATATCACTCCTGACCACAGCCATCTCGATGTTCTCGACGATGCAGATCAGATTAAGGCTGATAAAGTTCCCGCACAGCTCGACAACATTATTGAGAATGCACTTCCCGTTCTTGCTCCCATCCTTTCAGATCTTCTTGCTCCGAAGGACGGAGAAGAACCCACAATTCTCAACGACATCTTCGATAACTACTCAACAATCGCAGCTGACGAAAATGTCAACGACCTTTATGAAGTAGTTAACTATCTCCTCGACGACATGGTATGGTCTGACGAGCTTGTCAACACTCTTGCCGGTCTCATCATCAACCTCGTTGGTGACGGCGGAATTGTTGGAACAATCGTTGACTACATCGGTCTGACAGGAATCAAGCTTGATCCTCAGAGCTACATTGCAACAATCGAAAAGGCTTATGCAAATAAGGCTGAAGTTGCAACAGCTGTGGCAACTCTCAAAGCAATTATCGGCAACGCTGAAACATGGGCAGACGTTGTTAAGAGCGACGCTACTCCGCTTTACGCCTACGAATATGTTGTTGGCGTAGATGCTGAAGGAAAAGACCAGACTGTTCGCGTTCACTTCGCAGACAGCACTCTTGACGGAGCTAAACACGTTCCCACCAGCGGCGAATATAAGGGCAACACCTATACCCTCAAGGCAGTTCTTGACGCAGATAAGAACCATGTTGTTAAGCTTGACCTCAACAAGAAGGTTGAAGTTCTTGACGAAAAAGGCCAGGGTACAGGCGAATTCGAAACCAAGGCAGAAGCAGACTGGGGCATCAACGCTGCAACAGACAAGAAGGCTGCATTCATCAGCGCAATCGCTGTAATTCTTGAGCCTCTCTTCCCTGTTCTCCAGCTCGTTCTCCAGGGCAAGACCCTTACACTCGTTGGTCACGATAAGACCGCTTATGAACCCGTTAACACCTATGAATATGACGCTGACGGCGTTAAGACAACAATTATTGACGATAGCAGAACCGGCGAAGAAATCGGTAACGGCTACGTTGAACTCATGGGCGTAAACGGCTATGAAGAGCTTCTTGTTCCCATTCTTGATTCAATCGGCGGACTTGCAGCCTTCGGTGCATACGATGCAACAAATAATCCTGACGGCATTATGACTGCAGCAGAGTTCTGCTCAATCAACAATGCATACGATATGCTCGACTACATTGTTAACGTAATCTTCGGATTTGTTAACAGCCTCACAGCAGATCCCGTTGTTTATCTTGCAACATACCTTCCCTCACTTCTCTACTTCCTTGGAAGCGACGGCGTTTACAACGCAGTTCACTCAGTTCTTCAGCTCGTTAACGGACTTATTGCAGTTGTTGAACCTCTCATCGGCTCAAACGGCATTAAGCTTTCAGACACAATTTCACTTCCGCTTGACCTCAAGATGCTCAAGCTTGAAGACACAGTTGTTATTGAAAACGTTAAGCAAGAAGACGGAACAACTAAGGCTGAAAAGAAGGTAACTGAAGGCCTTTGCACAATGATCAACAAACTTCTTCCTGCATCAATGGCTAACTTCAAGCTCTCTAAGGGCATGATTCTCAAGCTTGCAGGATACCTCGGCGACTATAAGGTTATCTCTACTGTAAGATCCACCGCTTCTTCTGCTCTCATCAAGATTGATGAAGACGGCAACATGGTTTATGTTGATAAGGACGGTAACGCTATAACAGACGCTAACCCCGCCGAAACCAATAAGATCACAACAATCGTTGGCGATACTCAATATACCCTCACAGGTCTTCTTCAGTTTGCTCTTGCAGATGGCCTCGTAGGTAACCTTGTTGATACCACAACTATGACCGGTATCCTCAAGTCAATCATCGACAACGTAATGAGCGAAGATGCAACAGAAAACGTTTCTGCTGTTCTCATCAAGCTCCTCAACAAATATGTTGTAACCTATCAGGCAATTGAAGATCCTGCAGAAGAACTCGTTAAGGTTATCACTGACTACACTAAGTATGGCGTTGAAAAGACTGAAGTTCAGATTGCTCTTGCAAATCTCCAGGCTCTCATTCCTGAAGTCCTTAACCTTCTCGACCTTGGCAGCCTTGAAACCCTCGTTGCTGATAACCTTTACACCGATAAGGTTGTTAACGGACTTATCGCAATGCTCGTTGGTCTCCTTGGCGGCATGGACGAAAAGACATGGAACACAATTGTTGACATTCTCGGTTATGTCAAAGACATTGTTGGTCTTGATATTAACCTCACACCCGCATACTACGCTCAGAACTCTGTTCTCAAAGACTTCATCAACGCTGTTGAACCCAGAATGGTTGATAAGATCGGCGAAGACGGCAAGGTAGTAGTTGACGCAAACGGCAAGCCCGTTCAGGAAGCTGCAGAGCTCACATGGGCTGATGTTGCTGCTCACTACACCAAGTATGAATACAGATATAAGGTTGCAGACGCTAAGGAAGCAACTGCTACAGAAGAAGCTCAGGACGCTAAGTATGTAACAGTTTGGTTCGCTGACGCTAACCTCGACGGTGCTGATCATACTCCCACAAGCGGCGACTATGCAGGCAAGACCTATAAGCTTGAAAAGGTTGAAACCACAAGCTATGAATATGAATACACAGTAAAAGCTACTGAAGAAGGAAAAGAAGACGAAGTTAAGACTGTTTGGTCAAGCAATACTGACTTCAAGGAAGTTAAAGATGGCGACATCACCTATTCACTTGAAGCCGGAACACTCACCAAGACAGGCGAAACTGAAATCACTCACAACACTAAGGTTGAATCAGACTTCGTATGGGGTCTTGCAGATGAAAAGACTCTCAACGATAAGGCTGACAGACTTATTGAAATCGTAACTAACCTTCTTAAGCCTCTTGATTGCGTTCTTGAACTCCTTCTTGCCGGCGGAACCTATGATTTCGCAACAACAGGCAAATATGGTGATTCACTCAGCGCATTCGAAGAAATCAACATCATGGGCGGTAGCGGATATAACTACGCTATTATCCCGCTTCTTGAAGCTCTCAGCATTCCTGCTGACAGCATTAAGACTCAGGCTGAATATGAAGCAACAATCGCAACCAAGGGAACACTCGGTTACATCTTAGAAACAATTCTCTACACTGTAAACGACAACCTTGACACACCGCTTGACTTCGTTCTCGGTCTCTTTGCAAATCTCGCATACGCTATCTCTAAGGACGGCGCAACAACCCTCGTTTCTAACCTTATTGCTCCTCTCAGCGAAGTAGTTAAGGCTATCGAAGGTGTTCTTCCCGTAGCTATTAAGGTTGACCTTATGCAACTTGTTGACGGCGGAACAGTTGCTGAAATCCTTCTTGGCAGTGACGTTGCTCTTAAGGGCGCAGAAGTTGGTCTTTCACTTGACCTTGACTGCGATACTCTTGAAACTCTCGTTGCTAAGCTCCTTGCTAAGTTCGTTGCAGGCTTCGACATTGTAATCGACTTCAGCGACATCGCAGCTAAGGCAGCTCTGGCTGACGAAATGGATGAAATTATCTATAGCGATTCTAAGGTTGATCCTAAGTGGGATATCTGTATCGGAACTCCCGGAAGAAACATCTCCGGCGACACATCCGCTTCAATCATCACACTTCTTTCAATGGTAATCACACCTGAAAACATTGAAGCTCTTCTTGATATGCTCAAGGTTGACCTTTCAACTCTTGATGCAGAGCTCAAGAACATCATTGACAAAGCTATTGATAATCCCGACGCTCTCATCGGCGCAGTAATTAAGCTTCTTGCTTCTAACTACAGCCTTGAAACTCTTGCAATGGTATTCTACTTCCTCGGCGAAGCTGAATATGATTACAGCAACATCAAGGGCGGACTTCTCAATGGCGGACACAGCGCAGTTAACAGCGCAATTGCTAAGTTTGACAAGATGGTCAATAACCTCATTCCGAAGCTTCTTAAGCTTCTCGGTAATGACCTTGATAAGCCCGTTGAAATCATTGCTGACATCTATAACGGTCTCGGCACTAAGGCTTCAACAGCAACAATCAAAGACGTTGTTGACTATCTCCTCACAGACCTTGCATTCAACGATAAGATGATGAACACAATTCTCGCTCTCATCGTTGACCTCCTCGGAGGAATTGACGCTAAGACCTTCACAACAATTACTGATATTGTTAAGGAAGTTCTTGGAATCGACCTTTCACCTGCAGGCGTAGCAGCAATTTCTGAAGCTAACGGCGGTAAGATTGCTGACTTCATCGCAAGCCACGTTGCAGAAGGCAAGACAATTGCTGATCTGACATGGGCTGAAATTGCCGACGCTCACCAGTACTATGAATACAGATATTGTGTTCAGGAAGCTAAGGATGCAGTCGGAACCGAAGGCGAAGAAGGCTACCAGGCAGCTGTTGAGGCTAAATATGTAACTGTTCACTTCGAATCAGCTGATCTCGACGGTGCAGACCATACTCCCACCAGCGGCGACTACGCAGGCAAGACCTATAAACTTGAAGCAGTTAAGACAGATAAGGGCGAAAGAAAGACAAAGGCAGTTCTCACAGAAACATGGAACGTATCTGATAAGGATAGCTTCCTCAACATCTTCTATGAAATCACTGCAGTTGTTGAGCCTCTCCTTGCCTTCCTCTTCAAGGGCGAAAACATCAATATCCTTATTGATGACCTCCACCTTGTAGGAAACAACGGTTACGAAAACGCAATCGTTCCTCTTGCAAAGGCATTGAACATTGAAATCGAAGAAGATGCTGACAAGTTCAGCAACGCTAACGATATGCTTAAGGAAGTTGTTGACGGAATCTTCGGTCTTGTTGAAGACATTGAAAAGAAACCGATCTCAACAGTTCTTGAGCTCCTCGGCAGCGCATCTTACTTCATTGCTAACAACGGTGTTGAAATCGTTCTCAAGAACCTCATCAGCCCCGTAACAGGACTCCTCAAGATCTTCGATCAGGTTATCACCATGGACGACATCAACGCTCTCCTTAAGAAATACATTAAGATGAGCCTTGACGAAATCACAGGTATTGCCGGCGAAGACGGAAGCAAGCTCGTTTCAATGATTAACGGACTTCTTCCCAAGGTTGAACTTGTTGGCGAAGACGGCGCAATCACTGTTGCTGAACCTCTTCCCGCTAAGTTCTTCGAAATCATGAGCACCTATGCTATCAACTACGACAGCATGACAAATGCTCAGAAGATTCCTGAAAACATCAGAAATGATGCTGTTAAGGTAACAGACTTCTCAGTAGATAAGGCAGACGTTCTTATGTATCTGCTTTCAACCGTATGCTCTGATGACTTCCTTGCATTTATTGCTAAGCTTGCAAAGGCTGAAGAAGGAACCATGCTCGGCGACGTTATCTACGGTCTCAGCGGAGACGAAGACCTTGTAATCAACATTATCTCAATGCTTCTCAACGAATATACTCTCGTTTATAACAAGTATGCTCAGGTAGATATCAAGAAAGAAAACGTTGATCCTAAGGCTCCTCTCACAGACGACAACCTCACTGCTGCTCTCGCAGCTATCGACGGTCTCGTTCCCACTCTTATCGGTCTTCTTGTTAAGGACGCTGACTCACTCAAGAGCCTTGTTGAAGGCCTTGTAGCAGGCGCAGACCTTGGCAACCTTCTCATGAACCTTCTTGTTCCTCTTCTTGCAGGTCTCAACATTGATGATATTCTCGGCTACGTGAAGGAATTCACCAACCTTGACATCAAGCTTGATCCTTCAGCATGGACAGCAGACAGCTCAACTGTAGTTGCTAAGTTCATCAATGAAGCAGCTGACCTTGATGAAAACGGCGCAATCTCATGGGCAGAGGTTGAAGAAAACTATAAGCAGTATGTATATACCTACACCAAGGACGGTAAGGATGTAACCTTCTATTCAACAAGCGCAAACGAAAAGACATACTCAGAAACAACAACAGTTGACGGTAAAGAAACCACAGTTAAGTATGATCTTTCTAAGGTTTATGAATATGAATACACCTACACCGCAGAAGAAGAAGGCAAGCAAGTTGAAAAGACAGTTGTTCTCGACAAGAATGACTACGCAACAACTAAGATCGACGGCAAAGACGTTGCTGTAACATACTCTAAGGCTCTTCATAAGCAAGAAATGCACAGCAACTTCGATTGGAACATCGATACCTTTGATGCACTCAAAGACTTTGCAGTTGAACTTCTCAAGCCTCTTGATGTAGTATTTGAACTTCTTCTCTCAGGCGGAGAAATCATTGCTGCTCCCGACAACAAGCCCGAAGAAGAACCCTATCCCGCTCAGATTACAATCCGCGGCGGTGAAGGCTATAACTTCGCAATTGTTCCTCTCCTTGAGGCTCTCGGTGCAACAGATCTTCTCAGCCAGGCTGAATATGAAGCTAAGGCAGAAGCCGACGGTTCACATCTTGAATACGTTCTCGATGTTCTCTTCACAGAAGTTGAAGAAATCCTCGATACTCCTGTATCACAGCTTCTCTCAAGACTTGCTAACCTGTTCTACTTCGTTGGCAACAACGGAATCAACACTCTTGCAGAGAACCTTCTTGCTCCTGTAAACACCCTCATCGATGAAATCGATCCCGTCTTCCCGCTTGCTATCACAATCGATATCAGCAAGGTTGGCGTTGAAGGTGCTTCAGTTCTCGCAACATATCTCGGCAAGGCTCATGACGGCGTTCCCGCAGGAATCACCGTAAATGTTGAAGCAACAGCTCTTGCAAATCTCATTAACGATCTCCTCGGCGGTATCGAAATTAACGGTCAGAAGCTCGGTCTCTCACTTGATCTCAACTGGACTCAGATTGCTGCTAAGATGGCTAAGACTGAAGACGAAGCAGACAAGAATACAACCGGCGCTGAAGTTAAGAAGATCGCTTCTGCAATGGACTACAATGCTTATGAAAACGTTGAAGGAACAACAGCTATCCCCGACGGTAAGTATTACAACATTGAAGGCGACGTAGTTGATACCTTCGTAACACTTCTTCAGGTACTCCTTACAGCTGACAACACAGAAGCTATCAAGAACCTCGTTCTCGGACTTCTTGAAGACGGCGAAGTTAAGGATATCCTCAGCAACATTCTCTCAGATCCCGACGCTATTGAAGAGCTTATCGGTGTAGTAGTTCTCCTTCTCACCGGCGAAAGCGCACTCACAGATTATCCCTTCGCATTCGCATATAAGTTCCTCGGCGAGCTCGACTTCACCTACAGACCTGACGAAATTGCAAATGCAATCAGCAAGTTCGACAAGATTCTCGACAGAGAAGCTGTAACAATCATCAAGCTCATCGGAACACCTGACGAAAATGTTCCTGCTGAAAAATATAGCTTCATCAACAAGATGGCTGTTGCCCTTGATGATGACGATAAGCTTGCAGACATCGTTGCATGGCTCCTCGGCGAATTCGCATTCACCGCTTCCAACTTCGATAGTCTCATGGCAATGCTCAATAACATTCTTGCAGACAACATCACAGCTGATCTTGCAGGAATAATCAAGACAATTCTTCCCATCGACCTTATGCCTTATGAATTTGCTAAGGCAACAGGTAACGCTGACCTTATCAAGTATGTTGCAAGAGCCTACACAGACGAAGCAACAGAAGCTCAGAAACAGGCAGTAACATGGAAAGACGTTAGAAATGCTAACGCTTATGAGGTTAAGAACGCAGACAACGAAACCGAATGGAGCTACATCAGAAGCTGGAAGATCTCCGGTAAAGATGCCTTCGTAAATACTCTTCTTGACCTTCTCAAGCCTCTCAACCCGATTCTCAACTTCATTCTCACCGGTGATGACCTTGCCTTTGAAATTGAAGGTGTTAAGGTTTGGGGTGCAGACGGCTATGCTAACGCAATCGTACCTCTCCTCAATGCTCTCGGAGCAAAACAGCTCGGCATTGATGTTCCCGAAACAGCAGTTGATTCAACTGACGCAATCGGCAGACTTGTTAACGTTCTTCTCGGCGCAGACTACGAAGTAGCAGCAGGCGACGAAGTTCAGACACAGCACGCTAAGGGCGTTGTTGACGCAATCTGTGAAGCACCTCTTACCGCAATTCTCACAATTGTTGGTAACCTCAGCTACTTCCTTGCAAACGACAACCTTGCTCCTCTCATCAAGAACCTTGTAGCTCCCGTTCTCGGAATTGTTGAGCTTGCAGAGTCACTCATTTCAATGGATGAACTCGACGGCCTCATCGAAGGTCTTGCAAAGATCACTCTTCCCGGCGGCAAGCCTCTCAACATCACCAATATTATCAATATTGCCGGTGAAGGCGGCTCAGGTCTCGTTGCTCTCATCAACGATCTCCTCGGCGGAATCAAGGCTTACGAAAAGATTGACGGCAAGCTTGTTGAATACACCAAGGCTCAGGTTGACGCTGATACTTCAGGCGCAACATACGCTGAAGTTGAAGTTGTTGTCAAAGACGCTGATGGTAACACCGTAATTGGTGAAGACGGTAAGGCTGAGACCAGAACGATCTATTGTAAGGTTCTTCAGGTAATCAACCTTCTTCCCGACGACTTCTTCGTTGACTTCGCTAAGTATGTTGTTGAAGACAGCACTCTTGACGGCGTTGCAGTAACAAGAGTCGGCAACGAAGTTGATAACTGGTCAATCAATCCTGCTGATGCACTCATGTATGTTCTTTCAATGGTTCTCGACTATGACTTCTTCGAAACAATTCTCAAGAAGGTTGGTCTTGATCTCAGCGAAGGCATCGGTGCAACAGTTCTCACAATGGCAGACAAGGAAAACGAACTTGTTGACGTTCTTGTAATGCTTCTCAACGATTACAGCGTTGTATATTCAAAGGTTGAGCAGGCTCCTCTCGACACAGCAACAGCACCTTACTCATCATTCGGTACTGACGCTCAGGGCGAAAACATTCTCGACAACGAAAATACAACTAACGCAATCGCAGCTCTCGATCCTCTTATTAACACAATTATCGGAATGGTAGCTGGCGGTAAGACTCTCGGCGGTCTTGTTGACGGTCTTGTAGCAGACGCTGACCTCGGCAACCTTCTCATGAACCTTCTCGTTCCTGTTCTTGCAGGTCTTGACATTGACGCAATTCTCGAATATGTCAACGAGCTTACAAATCTCGGCCTTTCAACTCTCAGTCCTGCTCTTTGGGCAGAGAATGAAGATGTAGCCTTCGGCTCAGAACTTAAGAACTTCCTTGATGAAGTTCCCACCAAGAAAGACAAAGACGGTAAAGATCTTGCTCTCACTTGGGCTGACGTTGAAGAATACTACAGCTACTACGTATATGAATACGAAGTTAAGAATGATAAGGGCGAAGTAACAGGCAAGAAGAACTATTACTCAAAGAGTGCTGATCTCACTAAGGCAGATGTTGATAATGACGCAACAACAGCCGATGTAGCAGTTTCTAAGGTAATGGTTGACGAATTGGATAAGGATAACAAGGCAACCGGCAAGAAGATTCACTCTTACGGTATGCACAGCCAGTTCGATTGGAAGATCGAAGATCTCAACGATCTCGTTCCCTTCGTATGCGACCTTCTCCAGCCTCTCGACGTTGTATTCCAGATTCTTCTTTCAGGCAAGCCTATCGTAGCTCTTGAAGACACTTCAGGCGAGCGTGCTGACATCAGAATCATGGGCGGCGTTGGCTACAACTACGCAATCATCCCGCTTCTTGAGGCCTTCGGTGCAACCGATCTCTTAACTCAGGAAGAATATGATGAACAGGTAGCTGTTGACGGCTCATCACTCAAGTATGTTCTTGAAAAGCTTATTGAAGAAGTTGACGAAATTCTCGCAACACCGCTTAACGAGCTTCTCTCAAGACTTGCTAACCTCTTCTACTTCATTGGTAGCGACGGAATCAACACTATTGCTGATAACCTTCTCGCTCCTCTCAATACTCTTATCGAAGAAGTTGACGATCTCTTCCCGCTTGCAATCAGAATTGACGTTGCAGCTGAAGAAATCCTTGGCCTCTACCTCGGTAAAGTGCATGAAGGCGTTCCCGCCGGTATCACTGTAAACGTTGCAGGCGACGACCTTGCAGAACTTATCAACAGCCTCATTGGTAACCTTACAATCGGTGAAACCACAATCAACCTCAGCCTTGATCTTGATTGGGTAGAACTCGCTTCTAAGATGGCTAAGAGAGACGCTGACAATAAGATTCTCACAACCGGAACCAAGCAGGTTTATAACATCGGAACAGTTAAGAACGCTTCAACACCTGACCTCGTAAACATCACAGGTGACGCAGCTAACGCAATCGTAACCCTTCTTGATACAGTTCTCACTAAGGATAACTGTGAAAACATCTATAACCTCGTAATCGGAATTCTTCCTGCAGATCTTGATGCAAATCTCAAGGGTCTCATCGAAGATGTTCTCGGAAGCGAGCAGTCAATCAAGGGTCTTGTTGCAGCCGTTGTTCTCATCCTCACAGGTGAATACGAAGTAACAACACTTGACTATGTATTCAAGTTCCTCGGTGCTCTTGACTTCGCTAAGGCTGAAGACGCTGCAACAGCAATTGAAAGCCTTGACAAAGTTGTTATTAAAGCCGTTCCCGTAATCATTGAAATGCTTGCTAAGGATAAGACCGATAAGGACGACTTCCTCTACAAGCTCTATAACGGAACCGGAAAGAATGCTACTCTTGAAAATGTTGTTGATTATCTCCTCGGTGACTTCTTGTTCACTGACGACATGATGGCAACAATCACCGGCGCTCTTCTCGGAATTCTCAAGAACCTTGGCGCAGATCTCACTAAGACTCTCAAAGATATCCTCGGTGTTGACCTTGCTCCTGTTGCCTTTGCTGCTGCAACCGGCAACCAGGCTCTCATCGACTATGTAAACGTAACTCCTGCTAATGCAGAAGACGGCGTAACATGGGCTGATGTTGCTAAGGCACACGGAACAGAAGAACCCGTTTATGAAGAAGACGGCAAGACTCAGGCTAAGAACGAAGACGGATCACTCAAGACCAAGACCGTTTATGACGCTGTATTCAGCGGAATCGACGGTAAGGACGCATTCGTCGGCGCAATCCTTGACCTTCTCAAGCCTCTTGAAAGCATTCTTGCATTCCTTCTTACAGGTGAAGACCTTGTAATCACCATTGAAAACAACGGTGAAAAGGCTCAGCTCACTCTTAAGGGCGGAAATGCTTATGAAACAGCAATCGTACCCATTCTCTTCCAGGGTCTCGGCCTTGAAGAACTCATGACAGGTACTAACAAGTCAGTAGCAACAGCAGCTAACGGTGTAACATCCGCTAACGCAGCTATTGAAGAAACTCTTGACTACATCCTTGTAAATCTCATTGACGCAATTGAAAAGGCTCCGCTTACAACAATCATCACAGTTGTTGCAAACCTTGGCTACTTCATTGCTAACGACGATGTTGCAGTTGCAATTCAGAACCTTGTTGCTCCTGTTCTTGCAATCGTTGACGCTCTTGGCGGCGTAATCTCCAGATCTCAGATTGATACCCTCATCGAAGGTCTCGCTAAGATCGAGCTTCCCAACGGCAAGATGCTCAACCTCACCAACATCATCAATATCGCAGGCGATAACGGTGCAATCCTTGTTGACCTCATCAACGGTCTGTTGCCGTCAATCAAGATGACTGACAGCAGCGGTAAGGAAGTTGGCGTTGCTTATGCACTTCCCGAAACCTTCTTCCTTGATCTTGCTAAGGCAGCTGTTGAAGTTAAGGCTCCCACCGGAACTCTCACTGCTAACAAGACAGACGTAACTGAATGGACCACCGACACAGGTGCAGCCATCATGTATGTTCTCTCAACAGTTCTTTCAACTGACTTCTTAACAATCCTTTGTGAAGTTCTTAAGCTTGAACCCACAGTTAAGGATGATGAAGGTAACGAGAAAGAAAACATGGTTTACAACATCATCATGTCTCTTGCAGACAGCGAAGATTCAGTTGTTGACCTCATCCTCATGCTTCTCAACAGATATCTTGTTGAATATCAGGGTTATTACCAGCCTGTAATTGATAAGACTGAAATCGATTACGACAGCGAAGCTGCTCACGATCAGTTCAACCAGGTAATTACTAACCTTGACGGCGCTATTCCTCTTCTCCTCGACCTTCTTATGAAGGAAGACGAAAACGGTAATAAGCCCGAAAACCTTGGCGATATCGTATATCCGCTCTTTGTTAAGGATGATATTGCTAACATGCTTGTTGGCGCAATCGTTAAGCTTCTTGCAGGTCTTCCCGCAGAAACTCTCGATATGATTGAAGGCTATGTATCTGACCTTTCAAATCTCAAGAACAGCGCTGACGGCAAGTCATTCAGCATTGCTCCTCAGAACTTCACAAACGGCGAGTTCGGTTCTAAGCTCGCTGCCTACATCGGAGACAAGACAACTTGGAACGATGTATGGATGGCTCACAGCGAAGAAACAACTGACGATAAGGGCAATAAGGTTCGCGTTGCAACAGCTTATGCATGGGGCATCGATGAAACTGAAGATCTTATCAACCTCGTTTGCGACTTCTTAATGCCTCTCGATTGTGTTCTCAGCCTCCTTCTCCAAGGCGGAATGGTTGAAGCAGAATTCGATCCTGCTGATCCTAACAACACCTTCGTTGGCAAGACCCTCGCTGTATTGGATGAAATTGCAATCAGCGGCGGTAGCGGATATAACTACGCAATCGTTCCTCTCCTTGAAGTTCTTGGAATCGAACCCAAGACTCAGGAAGACTACGACACCTATGTTGCAGCAAACAACGGAAGCACACTTCACTATGTTCTCACAGCAATCTTTGACAGAGTTGACGAAATCCTCAACGCTCCGATTGCAAACGTACTTGAAATCCTTCCCAACCTTTGCTATGTTCTTGCAACAGGCAGTGTTGCAACAATCGTTGAAAATCTCATTGCTCCGATTAACCACGTTATCTCAGCAGTAGATCCCATCTTCCCGATCGCAATTCCTGTTGACGTTGGTGCTCTCATTGCAGGCGAAGAGCTCACCCTCTACCTCGGTAAAGAACATCCCGGAATCGACGCAGGTATCTCCTTCAAGCTTGAAGGTAACGATATCGCAACTCTTCTTGAAGATGTTGTTGCCGGAATCGCAATCAACGACAAGGCTCTCAACCTCAAGGTTAACCTTGATTGGCTTGAACTTGCTAAGGCAGCAGGCGCTGACAACAATGGCGACGGAAGTGTTGACTTCAACGGCTCCGTAATGGATACTAAGTGGGATATTTATAACGGTGATGAATATAAGAACCTCGTTGGTGATCCCGGTGATACATTCGTAACTCTCATTAAGACTATTCTTACTGAAGAAAACTGGAATTCACTTAAGGAAGCTCTCGGTCTTGACCTTGGCGACTTCAACGGCGTTGTTGACGGAATCATCAAAGATCCTACCAGCATCATTTCACTCATCGCTCAGCTTCTCGGCGGCGGATCAGTATCTTACATCCCCGTTCAGAACAGAGCAATCACCATGAAGAACTTCGATTACAGCACATATCTTGCTCTTACTGAATATAACGCAGACGTTATAGCAGCAAACATTGATAACGTAATCAATAAGGTTCTTGGTGAAGCAGGAATCGGCTCAATCAGAGGTCTCCTTGCTAACTACATCAGCAACGATACTCTCAACAGCCTTCTTGACATGATCGTTAACCTTCTTGCAGGTGACAGCATCGGCGGTATTCTTGAAATGATCGGCGGCTTCACTCAGGTTGGTGCAAACGGTGAAGAACCTCTCATTAAGGTTGGTATCCTTGATGAAGAAGGTAAAGTTACTAAATTCGAATATCTTGATCTTGACTTAACAGTTAAGGGCTATGCTGATAAGTATGATAACTACAGCAATGCTAACAAGACTGTTGCTAAGAAACTCGCTTCTGCAGCTTCTTGGAAAGACGTTGGCTCATTCAAGGGAACAGATTGGGGCATCAAGAACGGCGATCTCTTCGCATTCGTAAATGCACTTTCATCAGTTCTTAACCCGCTTAACAGCGTTCTTGAACTTCTCCTTCTCGGCGATGGCAAGCAGCTTTCAGTTCTTCCCTCTGAAAACGCAGAAACAGGCGAACTCAACGGTGCAGTTAACATCAAGGGTGGCGACGGTTACGACTACGCTATCATCCCGCTTCTTGAAGCCTTCGGTCTCAAGGCAGCTGATGTTAAGACAGTTGATCAGTACAGAGCATACTACACAGAAGACAATGCTAACCTCATGGGTTACATCCTCAACAGAGTAGCATACTTTGCAGATGACCTTCTCAACAAGCCCGTTGATAAGCTTCTCGAAATTCTTCCCAACCTTGCATACTTCATCTCTAACGAAGGTATCTATCTCGTTGTTAGAAACCTTATCGCTCCCATTTACTCAATCCTTGCTGTTCTCGGAATTGACCTTGCGGAAGTTCTTGACCTCAACAAGCTCCTTGGCGGAATCAACATTCCCATCCAGCTTCTTGGCGCTAAGTATAACCTTTCAATTCCTGAAATCGACTTCTATGAACTTGCAAGACAGGGCGCTGCTGACATTAAGGAAGTTAAGACTTCACGTTCACAGGCAGCTAACTCCTTCGTAAACGGAAGCAGAATTAAGAACCAGGATGATCTTGATAACTACATCAAGAATTATCCCAGCGGCTATAAAGGAAGAGCAAACAAGACAACCCAGACTAACATTGTTTCAGACAAGGGTGATACTCTCACACTCGTTCTGACATGGGTACTCGAAATCTTTGGCGACGCTAAGAACAGAGAAGCCCTTGTTAACTGGCTTGCAGAAATCTTCCAGCTCCAGAGTGGTGCTAAGACAACTGTTGCTTATGCAATTGATAAGCTCTTCGACACCTGCGATAAGTATGGCGTAGCAGACCTTATTGTTGCAGCACTCTTCGAAGTATTTGGTATCGGCATCGTTCTTGATGCAACTCTCTCCGGCGACGCTCAGACAATTCAGGGCATCTATGAAGAGCTCTTCGCAGCTCTCAGCAGCGGCGGCGACTGTGCATACAAGGGCATTGCAGAAACCATGGAACAGATCACAGGCGTATGGAACGATACAATCGGTGATCACGAAGACTACAAAGATGCAGAACAAGAAGCAGAAGAATCACTCAACTGGTTCCAGAGATTGATTGCTAAGATCAAGGCATTCTTCGAAAAGATCTTCAGCGTATTCAAATAATCAAAAGGTGTAATGATTAACACATAACATCTGATGTTTCCCCGGCTCGAAAGAGCCGGGGTTTGTGTTTCAAATAAACTGTCTGAAACTCTTGAACTTAAAGGAAAATACTGCTATAATATAGAAAACTAAAGACGAAAGAAGGTTTTTATATGAAAAGCTGCAAAAAGCTTACTGCTCTTTTACTTGCTTTAATTTTGACTTTTGCTGTTTTCAGCTGTGTTTTCGGAGTTTCAGCTGAAAGCTATGAAACAACAACTCTTGCCTATCCAACAGGCTCACCTGACGAAGAAACTCCTTCAAACGCAACCCCTGAAGATCTGACTCACACAAACATTTCAATTCCGCCAACAAGCGCCGATTTTGATCCGTCTGCTATTGCCAGCGAATATAGCGAAGAAATTGAAGATGTTAACAACGCTCTCGGCAACGGCAGCTCCTTCATTAAAGATTTTCTCAACAGAATGAACGAGCTTTTAGAAGGAATTCTTAATTTCTTTAAGAGTTTTTCAGGTGGCTTCCCTTTAGGCGATATTTTTAAATAATAAAAACACCCCGCATTTTTTTGCGGGGTATATTAAACAGTGAAGCTCGCCTCCTGATTGCTCATGGTGGCGCAAAACGGCTTTTCACGGGCAGAACGCCACCGTTTTTTCTTCGCTGTTCTCTTGAATTATTCTATGCAGATTTTTTAATTTTGACATTGGAAAATTTTTGATATTCAGAAGCATAGATGTTTCACGTGATAAACTTCAGAAAGGATGGCGCGAATTTTTCGCGAATTAATTATGAAAATTGGTGTAATTTTTGCTGATACTCAGGAATATCTTCCTTTTATCAATAATTTTAAAAATGATGATTCAACAGAAAGAATTGTTTCCGGAATGAAAACCTATGAATATACGGCTGAAAACGGAAACAAAATTATTGCCGTTAACAGCGGAATAGGAAAGGTAAACACCGCCATTGCCGCAAGCGCACTGATTTATGTTTTCGGTGCCTCGGTTATTCTTAATGCCGGTCTTTCAGGTGCTGTCAGCGGTCTTCGCCGTGAAGATATTGTTCTGGGAACTGATTATGTTGAGTGCGATTTTGATTTAACAGCCATAGGCTATGACTTAGGCGTAAAGCCCGATGAAGAAAACATCCATAAGGCTGACCAAAAGCTTCTTGAGCTTGCCAAAGAAATGGAAGGCTTTTCCTTTAAAGAGGGAAGACTCGGAACAGGCGACCTTTTCCTGACAGACAAAGACAAAAAGAATCTTTATAAAAAGCTTTTTGAAATTTCTGCTTTTGATATGGAGTCTGCCGCAATTGCCGCTGTGTGCAGTAAAAATGAAGTTCCCTTCCTTTCAATCAGAAAAATCAGCGACGACGCGGACGATGCATCTGCCGAAACCTATACTGAAATGAATAATCGCCAAGAGGTTGTTTTGTCTCAGATTGTTGTTGAAATCGCTAAAAAACTCAATGTGTGAAAAATTTGTTTCACGTGATAAAAAAAGGTTGCAATTTTGCTACCTTTTTTTGTTTTTGGACTTGAAATATTTATTTTTTAGGATTATAATAAATTTTGGACAAATATTCATTATATTGCAATAAAAACTAATATATATGCATGACATATATTCTAAATTGGCAAAAGGAACGGAAAAGAGGAATTATTTTGACAGCGGATTTACATTGTCACACAAAATTATCAGACGGAACAATGGGCATTGAAGACATAATCGCCCTTGCAGTGAAAAGCGGATTAAAAACAATTTCAATAACTGACCACGATTGCATGGCAGGAATTGTCAGAGCTCAGATTGTTGCGAAAAGATACGGAATTAACGTTATTCCGGGAGTTGAGCTTACCTGTACGGATAAAAAGCGTTCGTCAAAGGCTCATCTTCTTTGCTATCTTCCCGACAAAACAGAGCGCCTTGAAAGCATCTGTCACAAAAACTCGCTTTCAAGAAAAACAGCGGGCAGAGTTATGGCTGTCAGAACAGCAGAAAGATTTCCGATTTCTCCTGAATTCATAGTTAAGTGCGCAACCGGCTCAACCAATATTTTCAAACAGCATATTATGCAGGCGCTTCTTGAAGCCGGTTACACAACCACGATTTTCGGTGACCTTTATAAAAAGCTTTTTTCAAAAGAAAGCAGCGAAAACATTCTTGTTAATGCAAATTTCACTTCGCCCATGGAAACTCTTGAAGCAATTCATGAAGCGGGCGGAATTGCTGTTTTGGCTCATCCGGGAATGTATGATAACTTTGAGCTTCTTGATGAGCTCGTTGAGGCAGGACTTGACGGTGTTGAAGTTTGGCATCCGGAAAACACCGAGGAGCAACAGCAGTATCTTATTGAATATGCAAAAAAACATAAGCTTTTAACAACCGGAGGAAGCGACTTCCACGGCGGCTATAATTTTAAACCCATAACTCTTGGTCAGTACGGACCTCCGGAGGAAAGTGTTGAAGAGCTTCTGGGTTATAAGGCAAAAAAACGCAGAAAGCAAAAGCGCTTGGAAAAAGCTCTGGCGGCAGAAGAAAAATAATTAAAACAAAAACAGGTCAAGGCGTTGTTTTTGAGAGCGGAGGCATTAAATGTCAGATAACGATATGAAAGTTTACGGCGGCAAAAAGCAGATGAAGCAAAGCTGCGCCAACGTTGCGGCAACCTATGAGGCGATGAATTTTCACCGCACCAACGGCAATCTTGCCAAAGCAAGAGAGCTGGGAAAAAAGCTTGCAACAATAACTCCCGACGAAATGGGCGAAGGGCTGAAAATCAATCTCAGCCAGGTTTTAACTGCAAAATATCTCACTCAGCCTTTAATGTTTCAGTTCAGAGTGATGTTTGTTTTTGCGGCTGAAACTCTTCTTCAGACTGAAATAGAAGTTCCGTTTCTTGCAACAACGGCTATTAACGCAATGCATGACAAGCTTCGTTCAGATTATCCGGGCTTCTTTAAAAATATTTCTGACGGTGCGGCGTTCACTTTTTATTGCCTGGCTGTTAAAAAAGATGAAGACATTCCTTTAAGTATAGGCGAGGCTTTCGCAATGCTTTGCAATGTTCAGAAAAACAGAGACGGCTTTGTTGAGGCCGGAAAGAAGGTCTGGAATATTGCTGTTGAAGTAATTTCCAAAGAAATCAGCGCAGTAGATTTTGAAAGTGAAAACTAAAAAATAAGAAGCTGTAAAACCTTGGTTTTTACAGCTCTTTTTTAAAAGAAATCAAAAAGAAAAACATAAACAAGACATAATAGCTTCAAACGTTAAAATTCAACGAAAAAAGGTGAATAAAATGGGTTATGCAGAGAAAGCAAGAGAAATCTTTATGACGGGCTTCAACTGCTCTCAGGCGGTTTTTGCCGCCTTTTCAGATGTTGTTGAAATGGACGAAACCATGGCGAAAAAAATCAGCATCGGACTTGGCGGAGGCGTAGGAAGACTTCGTGAGGTCTGCGGTGCTGTCAGCGGTGCGGCAATGGTTCTCGGTGCGCTCAGCGGCGGAGAAGAGGGTGAAAACAAGGCTGCGGCTTATGCTGAGGTTCAGAAAATGGCTGAGGACTTCAAAAAGGAAAACGGTTCAATAATCTGCCGCGAAATTTTAGGGATAGACAAAGCAAAAAAAGAGGGTACGACCCCTGAAGAAAGAACGCAGCAGTATTATAAAAGCCGACCCTGCGCCGATAAAGTATATTCAGCGGCGAAAATTGTGGAAGAATATCTGAAAGGAAAAAGCACATAAAGAGAGCCCTGATTTGCACATCTGCTCATTATTTAAGAAAATAAAGGGCAAAAATTGCAATGAGGATTGACAAAAAAAGAAAAATAGGCTATACTTTTGGTTGCTTGTTGTTCGTTTTAAAAGAGAATAACGGCAACCAAAAATCGAGGCGTAGCGCAGTTTGGTAGCGCAAGAGGGCGACCAAAGCAAAGAAAAATAAAAAAACAAAAAAGATATCGAGGCGTAGCGCAGTTTGGTAGCGCATCTGCTTTGGGAGCAGAGGGCCGCAGGTTCGAATCCTGTCGCCTCGACCATATTGGAACGCAAGTATTGATACGATACTTGCGTTCCTTTTCTTTTTAGTAAAAGTGGCTTAACACAAGGGATTTCGGCACTTTTGCAAATAAGATTTGTATCATTGTATCAAAAATTACTACACAAAAGTCGAAGTTGGGTGACTCAAACTTCTGCAATTTCGCACCAAAGCAAAGCATAATGACACTTAACCTAAAGATTAGTGTCATTGTTAAAAGAAAAGTGTCATTGTGATTTATACCCCAAAAAAGCACAACCCTTACTACCAGGTGAGTAGTAAGGATTGTTTGGTTTATGTTAAAACGAACATCCTAATATTTAAAAGTTAAAGAATTCCGAAAAATCTCTCCTTATTGGTGTTTCTTTCGTTCCGCTAACAACACTTCTATCATTTCGTCTTGGATATCGCGAGGAGATTTTAACAAAATGTAGGGATTATTAACCGCAATCACTCGTCCATGCTCATTAAAACAGAAGTGGTCCAAGTATTGCTGGTTACAATATTGGCATTGAGGGATAGTGTTATCCAATGTTAGAGCCTTTCTCGGGTTCATGTGTCCTTGTTGTAAAGCAACAATCAAACCATTTCGAGTATCTTTGGTTCCTTCTTTGATTCCGCAAGTGGCACATTTTTTGTCATACGCGAATTTTAATTCATCAAAACTCTTGGCGGCCAATCGCCCACTTCGCTTCATCGCAGAAGCGATGGCTTTTGGATTTGGGGTTTCAATCGAAACCAAGTAATTGTATCCACTCGGAACAACTTCCTCACAATCAGGAACTTTGGCGGTGCGATTGAGAACATTCCATAGATATTGTGAGCCTAAATGTCGAACTTGTTGGTCCATCGCGGCAGTTGGTTTGAAGCGACGCACAAATGTAGACACCATATCCTTATGAACGAAACAATGGATATATTTACAAAGGAAAATAAGTTGTAGCGTCTTGGTATCCAAATACTCGATGAACTCTTTATCAGTCATAATGTCGGTATTGTTTTCGCCTTCGATCTGCCAAGAGGCTTTAACGCCATAAGGAACCAAGTAGGTGTTGTAAGAATGAACGAGTTTTTTAAAAATAGTGCGTATCTCGCTAATGGAAAGGTTGAGGTATTCTTGGGCTTTTTCTGCATCGGTAAAATCGATTCTCGAAATCATTATTTAGCCACCTCCATAAAAGAAAAGATGTGTGCGATGACATCTACTGTCCATCCATTACCAACCATTTCTACTCGCTTTTGGTTGGGAACGCCATTGACCGCAGTATAACCATCGGGCAAGTTTTGTAAACGTTCAATTTCGGTGAAGTCCAATTTCCGCAAATTGTATTTGCCATCAGGCAGACAAGTGGGATAATTACCATTTATGACGCTGTTTCGCACAACATGGACACCATTATCATCGGGAACGAACAACAAAGTGGCACACGAAGATGTAATCATACTTCCGCGAGAAAGGGCACAGGCTTTGTCTTGGATTTTCGAAGCGTTGTATGCGTTAAACCGAGCAGGAATGTAGCCATACTTTTTATACAATCGGGGTAAACTCCGCTGAACTGTCAAACAGTAAGAAATATCGCGGGGGTCAGCATTTTCCATCAATATGTCGTCCAAAACAATGTGCTTGTCTTCGGGAATTGTAACACCTTGGATATTGGTCCAATACAAACGCGGACGATGCTGTGCTGACATCAAAGCACTATCAATCCGAATGGGTTGAACCCCCATCGCATTGGTGATAATGCTCTCCCATTTCTTCGCCATCACAACATTTTCCAAAAGATAATATGTCGGTTTAACCTCTTGGAGCAAACGGCAGAACTCCCAAAACAAATAGGATTGTCCATCGAAAACGACGCCCTCGCTCTTTAAGTGTAAATACTGTTCCAAAGAAAGTATTTCAATGTCGCCCGACACCATACCATTGGCATAGCCAATCGATGAAAAGTTGGTACAAGGACTTCCTCCGCAAACGAGATCGATTTTCCCAACATCATATTCTGCGGTTTCGGTGTATAACTTGCCATCTTCGTATCGCACCTTGGTAATGTCGCCCAGTTCGATATTGTCGGGATGATTTGCCGTTGCGACTTTGATGGCATTGGGTTCGATTTCAGATGCGTAATATTTGTCTATTGTAACACCTGCTCGTTCGAGCGCTAAATAGGCACAACTAATCCCATCGAACAAACTCAAAATGTTCATATTCTCTTCCTTTAGCTACTTTAACAATACTCTATAGATAGAAATATTATAACACACATCCCACAAAACTACAAGATTTTTTCAAATACAGATAAAATTTATAGTTAAAAACGATTTACAAAGCGAGATATTTGCGAAATAGAGGTAAAAGACCAATGGTGGGAATATGTTGATTTATCAGCATTGGATGCTTAATCCTCGTCAAAATTTGCGGCCACAAGCCCCAAATGCACCAAAGAATAAGAAATGCACCAAAACGGTCGAGTAGTGCAAAATTTGCACCAAGACACTTTTGTATCAAAATATGCGTTATAATTCAAAACGAAAAACAGTAACAAAAAGGTTACTGTTTTTTTATTGTGAGCAAAGCAGATCTGCTTTGGGCACCGCAAGAGGGCTGTGCGGCAAAGAATAACGTATGGCGGAAAGAGAATGGCGCAGCGGTCAAAAGTTCTGTCGCCTGATTAAACATAATTTTTCTCTGATTTCATTAGTATTGAAAAGGCTGATAGTGAATGTTATAATATGCATAAGTTTATTATCCTTTTTGATATTAAGGAGAAGTGTTATGTTAAAGGTTTTTGTTTCGTCAACATTCAGAGATTTTCAAACTGAACGTGATTATATAAGAAATGTTGTTCAGCCGGAATTATCTGATTTTTTGAGGAAATATGGTATAAGCTTCAGTTTCACAGATCTCAGATGGGGAATCAACACGGAAGAAGCTGATGAAGAGAACGAGAAAAAAGTTCTTTCTGTATGTATTAATGAAATTAAACGAGCAAGGCCATATACAATTGTTTTGCTAGGCGAAAGATACGGTTATATTCCTGATGAAAAATTTATCCGCTATGAAACGGAAAAGAATAAAATGATTCTTGAAGACGAAAAAATCAGTGCTACTCAGCTTGAAATTGAGTTTGCAGCTTTTCAGAAGATGGCTTCAAATAATCAGGTGTTTTTTTATATAAGAGAAATGGACTGTTCTGAAAATGCAGTTTTTAGTTCTGAAAGTCCGGAATTATTGGAAAAGCAAAATGCCTTAAAAAAAAGAATCTATGGGCTTTACGGTGACAGAGTTCGTTCTTATAAAGCCAACCTTGTTGACGGAAAACCTGATAAGACGTATATTGAAATGCTTGGACAAGACATAATATATGACCTGAAAAAAGCTATAATTAAGGAACTTGATTTTTCAAAAGACGTTCACGCGTTTGAACATGATAATTCAAACCAATGGAATCTCCTGAACGATAAAAAGGAGCATTTTCTTGCCAGAAAAAAGCTTGCAGAGGATTTAGCAGAGAAAATAAAAAAGCCCGAGGCAAGAGTTGCCTTAGTTGGTAAAACGGGTCTTGGAAAAAGCACTCTTTTTGCAGAGGTGTTAAACCGCTGTAAAGAAAATTTTGATCTTGTTTTGCCTTTTTTCTGCGCAAGTTCAATACACACATCAACGGAAAAGGATATACTTGGCGAGCTGGTATATCTTCTCGAAAAATATTTTGAGGAAAAGCATATTGAGGAATCTTTTGAAACAAAAGATTTCATTGAAAAGAAATTTCAAAAGGAAGACCGAGTAAAGAAGCTGCGCTACAGGCTTGTTGAAATGCTTGAAAAAGCCTGTTGCAGAAAAAAACGGATATTGATTGCGGTTGATGCTCTTGACCAATTGAGTGATTTTGACACAAAAAACAATTTTTTGCTTTTGTCTGATAAAAGCCCTTCGGTTTGTTTGTTTGTGACGGGAACAGAAGAAGCCTCTATCGCAGAGCACTTTGAAAAAATTCTGCTTTCTCCGCTGTCAGAGCAAGAGAAACGAGATGTTGCAAACAGATTGCTTTATATTTCGGGAAAAGAGCTGTCTGAAAAAACGCTGGAGTGTCTGTTTGAAAAGAAAAATACAGAGAATCCGTTGTATCTTTATCTCCTTGTTCAACGGCTGTTGCTTCTTCAATCCGAAGACTACATGAAAATTTATTTGTCAGAAAATACTGCCGGATCAACGCAGGAGAGGCTGCGCGAGCTTATTCGTGAGGCTCCCGATGATATTGAAGAAATGGCGTTTTTGCTTATTGAAGTTATTGAAAAAATAAGTTCGGTCTCAATCCTTCCTCTTGCTGAAGCGATAGCAATTTCCCGTTTCGGTCTTCGTCAGAGTGACCTTGAAAAACTATACAAAAACAAAGGGATGACGCTGAGAACTCTTGATTTGGTTTTGTTTGTTAATTATATTGATGAGGTTTGTTTTTACAGAAGTGACGGTCAGATAGATTTTATGCATAAATGCGTTAGAAACGCTGTTTTGAAACATATTGACGATCCTTTTTCCGTTCATAACAATATCATTCATGCTTTAAAAGAAAATCCGGAAGATGATCCGGTAAAACTTGAGGAGTTTCAATATCATCTGATTAAAGCAAAGAAAAAGAAGATGTTTGTAGAATATATAGGAAATCTTTCAAGAAGTAATAATGCAGAAAGAATAATAATAAGTAACGCTGTTAATCTGTTGAAGCTTGCACTGAAAATGGGAAAAGACGGTGTAGAAGCCCTATTGTCTGATTTTGATAATTGGAATGATTGTCAGTCATATTATAATGAGACGGAAAATAAAACTTCTCTTGTAGCTTTTGAGGATTTTGCAGCATTTTTGTTTTATCTTTCAGTTCAGCTCAAGCATGTTACAGACGAAACTCGCAACGAATTGGAAGTTTACATGAAATTCTGCAATTATTGTATCGAAAAGCTGGAGTCAGCATATAACTTGAATAAAAACAGCCAGGAAATCGTAATGCTATATTCTGACTGCCTGTCATGTCTTCATGATGTTTATAGTTCTCTCGGCATGTATGAAAGGGCTGCTTTAGAGGCAGACAAGGCATATGATTTGTGGGATGAAGCAATATCGCTGGGGCAAACAGAAAATAACACAATAAAGCTTATTTATAAGCTTATAGACACCATTATCTCAAAACAAAAAACAGAAGATAAAAAGCTTCATGAAGAAGCGATTGAATCTACAGAGGCTATCCGATATATGATGGCTTCTATAATCGAGGAAAAACCTATCTTGATTTATGTTAAGATATTTTTGTTAACTTTTTTCCTTGAAGGAATAACGCTATACAACATGAGTCCTCAGGAAAACAGAGGAAAAGCAATCAGCAGCTTTAAAGAGGGACTGGATTTTATAAGAGCTTATGACAGAGATATTATTGATGAACATCTGAGTACTGCCGAAAGAATGTTTGTTACAGAGCTGTTGAAACTGGGCGAAACAGATCCTTTGATTGATGCTCTGGAATTAGCAGAAGAGGAATTGGAGAAAACCGAAAAAGAGTTTATCTTATCTCCGTCAACTACTTCTGAGATTGCACTTCTCAACGCTCTTGAAAACATCATTGTATTTCTTAAAGATTCGACATCTCTTGAAAGACTGAATGAAGCTCTTTTTTATGCGAAAAGGGCTGTTGAGCATGCAGAGTCTGTAAATAAAAAACAGGAATCTGAGAAAAGCATATATGATTTATCAAGAATGTTTGTTTACCGTGGTGAAATATATCTGAAAATTCATGAGATTACAGATGATAATATCTCAGATGGTCTGGCGTTTAACAATCTGATGTTTGCACGAAATTATATAGACAAGCTGAAGTCTGATAATAATGCATTGTTTTGCCAATTTCGCTTTGATATAAATGAAAAAATTTTCATTGTGCTTTTCAAAATGCCGGAGCAACGCCGGTTGGCAAGGACTTTTCTTGTTGAAACAATGAATATTGCGGAAGAAATGTTCAATAAATTTTCTTCTGCAGAGAGTACTTATGTTTATTCGAGAGCAAGGCTTAATGTGGTTGCATATAATATCAGCAGCGGCATAAAAAAAACAATGACAGACTCTTTGGAAATTTTGGAAGAAGTTGAAGGCTTAATTTCGGAATATACAGGGAAAGAGAATGCTGAAAGTTTTGATTTTCTTATGGATAAAATACAATATTACAGAGACTTAATATTGAATGAGTAACTCCGGAAAACAAGGAGCTTTTTCGTAAAAGCAATAAATCGACAATAAAGCTAAAATTTCAGGCTTAGATTGACAAAACTAACAAAACTATAAAAAATCCTAAAAAAAACCGAGACTTGTTTTTTTACGCAAATCTCGGTTTTTTAGTTTTATCAGCTATCATGGTGTTTATGATTGAATTTTCTCTTTTTGTGTGCTATAATGTTGTGAAATGAAAACACATGAAACGAAAAAGTCAGAAAGGTCTGAGAGAGATATTATGAAAGCCAAAACAAAAAATAACCTTATGTTTCTTTTAGGTGTTGCAATATGCTTTGCGGTAGCCGGTTTGTCTGTTTTTGCCGAATCGCTTATTCCCGGAGAGCTTTTGGGCGCTTCGATAATTGCTTTGTTTATGGGAACAATTATCAACAGCTTTTTTCATCCGGCATGGATCAAGCCTGCACTTAAATTCACATCAAAAAGAATTCTGAAGGCTGCCATTATTCTTTTGGGTGCATCTTTGTCTATAAACACGATTATGTCTGTTGGAAAGATGACATTTTTTGTAATGATCTTTACCTTTGCCATGTGTTTTGGCGGCGGTTATTTTGTCCGAAAGATTTTTGGCCTTAACTGGAAGCTCAGCAACCTTATTTCAGCCGGAACGGGAATCTGCGGCGGCTCTGCCATTGCTGCCATTGCTCCCGTAATAGACGCTGAAGACAAAGATATTGCTTTTGCCATGTCTTCAACCTTCCTTTTTGATATGCTGATGATTGCGCTTTATCCTCTTATGGGTAAGGCGTTGGGAATGTCTGACATTGCTTATGGTATCTGGGCAGGAACTTCTGTTAACGATACTGCCAGTGTTGTTGCCTCGGGCTATGCTTTTTCTGAGGCTGCAGGAGACTTCGCAACAATGGTCAAGCTCACAAGAACCATTGCAATTATTCCCACCGTTTTGGTCTTTGCTTATATCGGAACCCGTATAAAGCAAAAGGAGCTGAAAGCGGAAAATAACGGTCAGAAAGTGAACATTGTGAAAATCATACCCTGGTTTATCGGCGGCTTTCTTTTGTTGGCTGTTTTCAACAGCGTGGGCTATATTCCTGCCGAGGTTTCAGGGGTAATAAAAAGCGCAAGCAAGTTTTTAATGGTTACTGCTCTGGCGGCAATCGGTCTGGGAACAAGCATAACAGACTTTAAGAAAGCCGGACTAAAACCGATGTTTTACGGAATAACAATTGACACTCTGGTAACATTAACAGCCTTGGTTGTTATCTGGTGTATGGGCCTTATGTAAAACATTATAAAAAAGGGGCGGTAAAAAAAGCGCAGACCGCATAAACCTAAACAACATAAAGGTTTCTTCAGATTGCAAAATTTGGAGAAACCTTTTTAACATTTATAAGTCTAAAACTTTTAGATCGTAAAAATATCATGGTTCATGCTATAAGCAAACTTCGCCTCTCGGCGTACCTTTGTACGCCTTCGGGTGACCAAAAACGAAGCTAAAGCTTTGCTTTTGCTCAGTTTGCTTATTCTGCATCTTTTTTTCCTCGCCCCTTGGGGCGGTAAAAAAAAGCAAATTTTCGCAAGATGAAACGGACACGGCAAGCCGTGTCCCTACTAAACATAAAACAGCAAAAACCATTGTATCAGCTGAAAAATCCGGCTTTTACAATGGCTTTTTTTATATTGACTTGCCTGTTTTAAAGAATTTGCAACACTTAAGTTTTTTTACAGTTCTTTTTAAATCATTTCTTCGGCTTCTTTTTCAGGTCGGCGGTGGAAGGGCTGTCAAGAAGCTTTCCTTCTTCACTGAAGCGTGAGCCGTGGCAGCTGCAGTCCCAGGAGTGCTCTTCTTTGTTATATTTCAGAGCACAGCCTAAATGAGGGCAGCGGGGCACTGTGGGTGTCAGAAGACCGAGAAGGGACTCAAAGGTATTAACGGCAAGCTGAGGGCGAAGCATGGTTCTTGAGGGTGAAAAGATGGAAGAAAAAGGGCTTTCTTTTCCTGAAATCAAATCTGAAAGAAGAAGGGCTGAAACCATGGCTGAGGTAAAGCCCCATTTATTGAAGCCGGTGGTAACATAAACGTTAGGTGTGTTTTTGGAATATTGACCGATATATGAAACACCGTCAAGAGTCATGCAATCCTGAGCTGCCCAGCGATAGCTGATTTCAGCTTCGGGAAAGTTCTTTTCGGCAAAGGCTTCAAGCTCGCGCCAACCTCCGCCGCTTTTTCCTGTTCGGTGAGCACCGCCGCCTAAAATTAAAAAGTCTTTATAGTTTCTGAAGGAGAGACCTTTTTCGTCTTCGTCAACATAAATTCCGTTAACATTTTTCTTTGCTTCAAGAGCCACAACATAGGAGCGATGCTGAAACATTTTCAAAGGATAAAGTCCATGCTTGTTGAAAATGGGAAAATGCGTTGCAACAATCAGGTTTTCAAAAAAGATTTCGCCCCGATTGGTAACGGCTTTGTTTTTCTTCAGCTCAAGAACCTTTGTGTTTTCAAAAATCAAAAGGTCTTCAGAAATTCCCATTGCAAACTTCAAAGGATGAAACTGCCCCTGGTTTTTTATTCTGACCGCACCCTTGATTTTCAGCGGAAGATCGACTTCTTCAAGGAAATCAGCTTTTAAGCCTAAGCGGTCAAGGGCTTCAATTTCTTTTTCAATTTTTCTTCTGTCTGTTAAAGAATAAACGAAGCTGTCTTTTTTCTCATAATCACAAGAGATTTTTTCAAAAAGCTTTTCATATTCTGTCAGGGCTTTTTGATGAGCTTTTAAAAAAAGCTTTGCTTTCTCTTCTCCGAAGGAATGAAGAACACGCTGGAAAATCAAGCCATGCTGAATTGAAATTTTTGCAGTTGTGTTTTCAGTAACGCCGCTGAAAATCCGGTTTGATTCAACAACGGCGCAGTCGATTCCTGCGGACCGAAGAAAGTGGGAACATAAAATTCCGGCAATACCGCCGCCGATTATTAATGTGTTTGTCTTAAAGTCTCCTTCAAGAGAGTTAAAGCTTAAAGATCTTTCAAAGTCTGACCAAACAGATTTCATTCTATCGCACCCTTTTTTCTTTTATTTTTTTCAAAGGGTGAAGAGATATTCATTTTCGGTATGTATGAGTGATATTGCAAATTAAAATTTGCAGTGATATTTTTGATAAATCAAAAGTGATATTGAAGCCTTACGGCTTCAGTGTTATTTTATTCGCAAAAAACTGTCCGAAGGACAATAACACTGTGCAAAGCACAATAAAACTGCGAAGCAATATCACTCGCCGTATGGCGAATAAAACTGCCGAGTGTCCTTATGAACACTCGGCATAATCTTAGGGCGGGTAAATGTTTTAATTATTCAACAGGAAGAACAATGTCGTAGCTGGGATCGTTTTCTGTTTCAGCAACCCATGTTCCCTGAACATAGTCTCTTGCTCTGAAGATTATTTCATCTTCATAAACTTCAACAATGTATCCTGTTCCGGCGTTGTTGTAGGTTCCGTCTTTGTTTTCAATAGACATTGAAGGACAGTTGATGGAATGAATACCGTCTATGTTGTTGTAGCTGTCGGGACCGAAGCCTGAGTGAAGGTGACCTGAAATAAGGAAAACATTTTCATATTTTGAAAGAATTGCTTTAATTGCATCGCTCTGAGGGCCAACAGTTCCGCCGCCTTCAATAGGGCTGTTCCAGGCAACTTCAACATTGTGGGAATTTTTGAGGGGCTGATGAAGAATAACGAAAACGGGCTTTCCGTTTTCAGCGGCAACCTCGCTGTTGAGCCAATCTAACTGTGCGTCGCTGAGATAGGCTTCTTCAAACTCAGTTCTGTCAGAACCGAGAACGATTACTTTATATCCGTTGATTCTTTCGGAATAGTGAAGACTGTTAACAGATTCGTCACCGTTAAGGTCGTTTGTAAAGCCTGAGAAACGCTCAACGCTCTGGCAATAGAGACGAAGTCTGATGTCGTGGTTGCCTGAAGCCATTATGTAGCGGGTGTCTAAGCCGCCAATTCCGTCGGCAACAAGAGAGTATTCTTCAGCAAGACCGTTTTCAGCCATGTCGCCAACACCGATAACAGCGTCAAACTTGCAATCAGCGTTCTGAAGGTCCTGAGAAGCAGCCTTGAAAATAGGATATCTTCCAAGCATGTAGTTTGAAACCTGAGGGTCAGCAATGAGAGCAAAAACTGCCTGAGCTTCGTCGGGGTTGCTGACTGTTATGGGCTTTTCTGTTGTTACGTCAGCATAGCTACTGAGAGAAAAAACAAGAGCCATAAGAAGAGTTGTGAGCTTGATTATAATTTTTCTTGATAACATTTTTTCGTACCTCCATTTTTATCTATTCTATAGGTTACCACTACAGAATTAAAATGTCAAGAAAATGTGGCGAAAAGAGTTTTTAATTTTTTAAAATTTTAACACCGTGTCAAAAAAGCTTGATTTAATAGAAAGAAAAATATATAATATCTTTGATATTTTAGGAAGGAAGCGGTTTCGCTGAAGGATAAAAATGAAATACACAATGAATTTTGAAAACAAAACAGTTTTAATAACCGGAGCTGCAGGCGGAATAGGCCTTGAATGTGTCAAAGGATATCTTGACAACGGAGCAACTGTTTTTATGGCTGACTTCAACAAAGAAGAAAATGAAAAACAGGCGGCTCTTCTTTGTGAGGAATACGGCGAAAACAGAGCCTTTGCAATTGCTTGCGACGTAACAAAAGATGAAGACACAAAAAAGGTTATTGACTTTATAAAAGAAAAGGTCGGAAGACTTGATGTTTTAGTCAACAATGCCGGAACAGGTGCCGGAGTCAGAAGCATTAACGAAACAAAAGAGGGATGGGAGAAGGTTATCAGTCTCAACCTGACAAGCCATTTCTTCTTTTCTCAGAAAATTGCTCTTGAATTTATGATTCCTCAGAAAGAAGGAAAAATCATAAATATGTGTTCTCTCAGCGCGTTTCTCGGAGTTCCCAACTGCGTTGCCTATAGTTCAAGCAAGGGCGCAATTTTGCAGATGACAAAATCTCTTGCAGGGGAATGGGCAAGATTTAATATTCAGGTTAACTGCGTTTGCCCCGGCTTCGTTGAAACTCCCCTTATTGCCGAAAACATGGCTAACCCCAACTGGATGGCATATATGAATTTGAGAATTCCTCAGAAAAGGTTGGCTCAGCCTTCAGATGTTGTGGGAAGTGTTTTGTTCCTTTCGTCAAATCTTGCCGATTACATAACAGGAGCCTCACTGATTGTTGACGGCGGATATTCCTGCTGAAAAAACGGAGACGAGAAAAAATGAAAAACGTTGTTCTTATCGGAATGCCGGGCGCCGGAAAAAGCACCATAGGTGTTCTTCTGGCAAAGTCGCTTCTTATGGATTTTGTTGACACAGATCTGATAATTCAAAAAGAATGTGGCGCTGCCCTTTGTGATATAATTGAAAAGGTGGGCGTTGAAAGCTTTATTGAAAAAGAAAATGAAATAATTTGCGCCTCAGAATTTGAAAACAGCGTTGTTGCAACAGGCGGAAGCGTCATTTATGGAAAAGAAGCAATGAAAAAGCTTAAAGAAAATTCTGTTGTTGTTTATCTCAGTCTGCCCACAGAGGAGCTTGAAAAGCGGATTTTTAACATTAAAACAAGAGGAATAGCCATGAAAAAAGGAACAACCCTTTCAGAGCTTTTCCGCGAGCGAAAAGAGCTTTATGAAAAATACGCCGATATTGAGCTTTCTTGTTTCGGGCTGACGGCTGAAGAGTGTGTCAGCGAAATTATTAAAAAGCTAAAATAACAGTGTGAAGAAAGAACAAACAGCAAGATGTTTCTTTCTGAAAGTTTTAGATTTATAAATTTAAAAGAGCTTCTTCAGGTTTAATTACTCTGAAAAAGCTCTTTGTTTTATTCAGGTTTATGTGGTCTGCGCTTTTTTCCTGATTCAAGGGGAGAGAAAAAATTTTAGTTATATTTTCTGTAAAGTCCAACCACCTTGCCAAGAATCATTACTTCGTCGGTAATAATCGGCTCAAAAGCGTCGTTCTGGGGCTGAAGGCGGAAATGACCATTTTCTTTATAGAAGGTTTTTACCGTGGCTTCATTGTCAATCAGGGCAACAACCATTTCTCCGTTTTCGGCTGTGGGTGTTTTTTCGGCGAAAATAATGTCCCCGTCAAAAATTCCGGCGTTAATCATGCTTTCGCCTCTGACATGAAGAGCAAAAACAGGCTTATCTTTTGAAACTCTTCCGTTATAGGGAAGATAGCCTTCAACCTGCTCCACGGCGAGAATGGGCATACCTGCCGTAACAACACCCAGAAGGGGAACCTGATGAACATTTTCATTCATGCCCACAATTCTGATTGAACGCTTTCTCAGAGGATCTCTGACGATAAAGCCCTTTCTTTCCAACGCATCGAGATTCGTCTGAACCGAGGAGGTTGAAGAAAGACCCACCGCCGCACCGATTTCTCTGACTGAAGGAGGAACGCCGTCACCTGAGCGCTCTCTTAAATATTCAAGAATCAATCTTTGAACGTTGCTGAGCTTTTCCATAAAAAAACCCCTTTCATAAAATATAGAAAAACACATAAAATAGCGAACATTTGTGCTAATTTTTTCTTTATTATATCATACTGTTTTTGAAAATGCAAACATTTGTTTGCTGTTTTTTTGAAAAAACTGAAAAAAATTAATAAAAATCAAGCTTTTTTATTAAAGAAAGCATAAAAAAGCCCTTGAAAGCAAAAACTAAAACCGAAAAAATATGATTGGCAGGTTTTAGTATGAAAAATAAAACTCAAAAAAATAATTTCACAAAAAGACTGATTTTTACTGCGGTTGCCTTTTCTTTTGTTGTGGGAGCAAGTGTGTTAAGCTTTTTAAACTCAGAGCGTCTCAATCAGATTGAACCTGAAACGAGCGAATATTTTTTTGAAACAAGTCCTGTTGAAGCTGAAAGAAATGATATTCCCGACAACAGAATTGAAGAAAAAGAAGAAACTGAAAAAACTGAAGAAAAGAAAGAAGAAAAAACTCAGAAGACCGAGCTGACAACGGCTGCTCAGCCTGAAACAAAGCTTGCGAATAAAAGCTACAGCCTTCCTTGCAGCTCAGAAATCATAAAAGAATATTCGCCCTCTGTTCCCCTTTATAGCGAAACAATGGGTGATTGGCGAACACACAGCGGTGTGGATTTTGCCGCAAAGCAGGGAGATAAAATTTATGCGTCGGGATACGGCAAGGTCAGCAAGGTATATGCCGACAGCAAGTGGGGCTATGTTATTGAAATTGACTATGACGATTTTGTTCTTCGCTATTGCGGAATCAGCCAGAACGGCGCAGTAAGCATTGAGGAAGCAGTTTCTCCCGGGGGAATTATTGGCGAGGTTGCCGTAATTCCTGCTGAAGAAAAAGACGGTCTTCATTTTCATGTTGAAGCAATCAAAGACGGCAAAACTGTTGACCCCTTTGAAGCAATGAGAAACTGACAGCCAAAGCTACTGACAAAAATTTATAGTTCTATAAGGCCGCAGCGTTTTGCGAAGCGGTCTTCAATTTACAGATACAAAAAATTTACGCTTCGAGGGGGCGGCGGTCGCAGGGCGACTCCGCTGGCCGCTTTAAACTGCGGACAAAAATTTTCAGCGTTGCCGGGCAACAGCATTTCGCAAAGAGGTCTTCAATTTACAGACACAAAAACTTTACGCTTCGAGGGGGCGGCGGCGCCGACTTCGTCGGCGTGGCAGAGCAAAAGCTCTGCCTGAAAAACGGCGACCGTTAGCCGTATTCGAAAAGGAAAATTTCAAATTACAACTTTC
>JAFUHX010000018.1 GCA_017474045.1 Clostridia bacterium
ATTTCTTACCGTTCTTATCGCAACCTTTAATCATTTCATTTTGCTAAGCGATAATATCTCTCGGCTGAATATCGCTGATTTTGCGTTTGCCGAAGTACGGCAGAATCTTCGTGCGGATAATATGCTCTTTGGTCTGCCAGGTGTTCTCTTTAATGCGATTCTTCATATCCACCGTATAGGTTTCAATAAAGCTCGCAAAGGTCATACTCAGGTCTGCCTGAGTCTTGTTCAAAAACTCACGTTCCCAAGCAAGTGCTTCTCGCTTGGTCGGAAAGCCTCGCTTTGTGCTTTGCTTTCGATCTCCCTTCCAATCGGTTACTCGGTAGTAAACCATCCAAGTATTTGTTTTTTCATCTTTATAAACAGCCATTTTTATCACTTCCTTTCCTTAACTTTGGCTGCATCATAGCAAGTCTTGTCTAAAAAGAATTGTTTGTTGACTTTCCCCGCCATTGTAAAAAATCCTTGTTCTTGCAGTTCGGCATTCATTTTCCGAATCACCTTATAGGCGAATGATTTGGAAATCTTGAGCGCTTTTGCAACATCGTCTGCGGTCATATAATAATCTTCAAACATTGCAGTACCTCCTTTCTTAGTTTTTTTGTGCTGTGTTTGGATTTGCCGTTCTCCCCAAGTGCCGTTCCTGCCCCTGCTTTTCAGCGGCGTTTTCTCGCTCGCTTCCTTGCGGAAGGTCTTGGCAAAGTATCCCACTTGGACGGTCGTTTAGTTGTAGCAACTTAACTGTATTTGTTTAAGTTATCCTCATTATACTAAACATATTCCGTTAAGTCAAGTGGTTTTCGAGAAAATATTAAACTTTTTTGTTTATATTATCTTGACAGAACTTAAACATTTGTGTTATACTCAATGCAAAGCACATAAGTAAGGAGTGAAATTACTATGGCAATTGGTGAAAGAATTAGATTTTTTCGTAACCTAAAAGGTATGACACAAAAGTTTCTTGGTGTAAAAGTCGGTTTTCCGGAGAAAACTGCCGACATCCGCTTGGCTCAGTATGAGTCCGGCACAAGAACACCCAAATCAGATTTAACCGAAGCACTTGCCGATGCTTTGGGCGTTTCTACTATGGCATTGAATGTTCCTGATATTGATACGGATCTCGGCTTTATGCATACGCTCTTTGCGTTAGAGGACATTTACGGCTTGAAGATTGACAAGCTCGATGACGAGGTTTGTATTCGCCTTGATAAAAACAGAGGAACATCTTACATTTCTTTGCTTGAGCGTTTTACCGCTTGGCAGAAAGAAGCTGAGAAGTATCGTAACGGTGAAATTAGCAAAGAGGAATATGACCGTTGGCGTTATACATATCCCGAAGTAGAGGCACAGCGTACAAGGGAAGCTCTTGATGAACTGCGCAATAATCACAACTAACTTATAGCGAGGTATATCTATGAATGATATAGATTTCAGAAATACGCTTATAAAAGCATTAGAGTTAGATAGGACACCAATGGCTGATAAACAAAAGGTTTTATCTACACTATTGAAAAGCAATACTTACATAGAATACACAAGTATTTTCACACGCCGAGAGTGGAATACATATTGTGCCTACCTCCATATTCAAGTACCCGTCGAAAACTACGAACTGATGAAGAGAAGTGAATCCAAAATCTTATCCGTTGCAGAAAAGATTTTCGGCAGACAAGAGGACCACTTTTTAACGGACATTGAAACAGGCATTATCATTTCTAAACACGAAGTTATTGATTTTACCGGCATTTCTGTGACGGATGTAATCGCAAAAGCTATTGAAGATGCTGAACTGTTTATGAGCGATGGTAAATATGATTCTGCATTTGATCGTGTGCATACCGCTTTTCACGGCTACTTGAGAAAGAAACTCGACGATTTAGGGGAATCTTATGAGGAATCCGATACTCTCAATCAGCTGTATAACAAACTCCACACATATGTAAGTTCGAATATTGCTAACGACCAATCCGGAATTATAAAAACTGCTTTGCGAAGTGCATCAGGGGTAATAAGTGCAATAAATGATTTGCGAAATCGTCATTCACTTGCACATCCTAACGGTAGCATTATTTCAGTCCGAGAAGCTAATTTGTGTATACGGCTTGTAAAAGAGTTATCCGACTACATTGAAAAAGTAGTATAAAAGAAAAAAGAGCTAACAGACTTTGTAACAAAAATCTGTTAGCTCTTTATTTATGAATAATCTGAAATTGTTGTCAAAACGTTGTCACGAGGCTTTTTCAAACCTCAAAAACCCAGTGTTTATGCGGGTTTTCAGCGTTTTTGGTATTATTCCCACTCGATTGTTCCGACGGGCTTGGGGGTGTAGTCGAAGAGGACGCGGTTTACACCTTCAACCTCTGAAGTAATTCTTTGGGTAATATGCTGAAGAAGACTGAAGGGGATTTCGGCAACTGTTGCTGTCATAGCATCAACGGTGTTGACGGCTCTGATAATAACCGGGTAACCTTCATATCTGTCTTCGTTTTTAACACCTACTGATTTGAAATCAGGTACTGCGGTAAAATATTGCCATACAGCTTTGTCAAGGCCGTTTTTTGCAAATTCTTCTCTGAGGATTGCGTCGGATTCTCGAACCATTCTAAGTCTGTCAACGGTAATTGCACCAAGACATCTTACTCCTAAACCGGGACCGGGGAACGGCTGACGAAGTACCATTTCATCAGGAAGACCAAGAGTTGATCCTACTACTCTTACCTCATCTTTATAAAGAAGCTTAAGCGGCTCAACGAGTTCCATAGCCATTTCTTCGGGAAGTCCGCCAACATTATGGTGTGATTTGATAACCTTGCCTTTGTTAAGACTTTCCAGAATATCAGGATATATAGTTCCTTGAGCAAGATAGGGAATTCTTCCAAGCTTGACTGCTTCTTCGTCAAAAACCTTAATGAACTCTTCGCCGATTATTTTTCTCTTCTTTTCAGGATCAGCTTCGCCTGCAAGAAGATTGAGAAAACGCTCAGACGCATCAACATAAATAAGATTTGCATCAAGCTGCTTTTCAAACAGATCGATTACTTGTTCACTCTCGTTTTTTCTCATAAGGCCATGATTTACGTGAACGCAAATAAGCTGCTTTCCGATTGCCTTGAGAAGAAGTGCGGCAACAACTGACGAATCAACTCCGCCGGAAAGCGCAAGAAGAACCTTATTGTCGCCAACCTGAGCTTTAACAGCTTTAATCTGTTCTTCAATAAATGCCTCTGCAAGAGCCTTGGTTGTAATTCTCTGCATTGATTCAGGTCTGTGATTACTACTCATAATAAATACCTCCATTATTTTATCTTAAAGTTTTTTATTATAAAACCGGTTTAAACAGTTACTCTCCAGCCGTAAGGATCTTCTTTTTCGCCCCACTGAATTCCGGTGAGCTCATCATAGAGCTTCTGAGTTAATTCACCGATTGAACCGTCACCGATATTCATAACATCATCTTCATAACGAAGCTTATTAACAGGAGAAACAACAGCTGCAGTACCTGTTCCAAACACCTCTTCAAGTGTTCCGTTTTGAGCTGCTTCAACAAGTTCATCAACGCTGATTCTTCTTTCTTCAACCTCATAGCCCCATGATTTGCAAACTTTAATTATTGAATCACGGGTAATTCCGGGAAGAATACTGCCATTGAGCATGGGTGTTACAACTTTGCCGGCAATTTTAAAGAAAATATTCATTGCGCCAACTTCTTCAATATATTTTCTTTCAACACCGTCAAGCCAGAGAACCTGAGAATAACCGCTGTCGTGAGCCTTAACCTGAGCAATAAGGCTCGCAGCATAGTTACCGCCGGTTTTGGCAAAGCCCATTCCGCCTTTTACTGCACGGACAAATTCATCTTCAATCCAGATTCCTACAGGTTCAAGTCCGCTTTCATAATAAGCACCTGAGGGTGAAAGAATTATCATGAAAAGATAGGTCTTTGAGGGAGCAACGCCCAAAAATTCATCTGTTGCAATAATGAAAGGTCTGATATAAAGAGAGGTTCCTGAATCGGTAGGTACCCAATCTCTGTCGATATCAACAACAGCCTTAACAGCTTCAACAAACATTTCTTCCGGAAGCTGAGGAATACATAATCTTTTGTTCGTGCTGTTAGTTCTCTTTGCATTCATGTCAGGACGGAAAAGATAAACATTATCTTTTGAATCTCTGTATGCTTTCAAGCCCTCAAACATTTCCTGACCATAGTGAAAAACCATGGCGCTGGGGGAAATTGAAATATTGCCGTAAGGAACAATTCTTGCGTCATGCCAACCCTTACCCTCGGTGTAATTCATAACAAACATGTGGTCAGTAAAAATATGACCGAAGCCGAGAGCTTCCCCTTTGGCAGGCTTTTGTTTCGGACTGGTTGTTTTAGTAATTCTGATTTCCATTTTTAAGCACTTCTTTCTGTTTAAACTAAAAAACTAATAAAATAAATGATATACTTTTATATTTTGTATGTCAATATTTTTTTGTTATTTTATTCCTGTAACTCTGAAGTATTTTTCCTGAAGACTCAAGGGAAAAACATCATCAATTAAAGAACTCAGTTCTTTTGCAACATCTTCTTTAGCGCTTGTTGCCACAAGGGGCAAGCCTGAAAGCTGAGAAAGCTCTTTAGCTGCCTCATCGGTGTTTAAAACATCCTTCGCAGTGGTTTCAATTCCAAGGCACGAATTGTTGATTATGGCAGTAAACTCTAAACCGCAAACTTTTTCAATCATTTTCAGCATTTCATAGGCTTCTTCGGGATTACGGGTATGAGGTCTGTAGAAATTGACAACAAAAATCATTTCATAGTCATTTTCTTCTTTGATTTGTTGAGAAAATCTTCCTAACGCTACCGAGCCTCTTTCATCTCCGCCAACATCTAAAACCGCAAAATATTCTTTATCCTGACTGATTCTGTGAAGCTCAGCAGGCAATGAAGGAACATCAATTGCAGAATTAGCGTATTCAGAAGCAATA
Source organism: Clostridia bacterium (assembly GCA_017474045.1). Taxonomy (GTDB): domain Bacteria; phylum Bacillota; class Clostridia; order Oscillospirales; family Acutalibacteraceae; genus UBA6857. Next base: position 4,975 of record JAFUHX010000018.1, read on the forward strand.
AGCTCAATTCCTACCTTTTCAAATTCCTCTGCGCTGTCTTTGGTTCTGAAATAAGGATTAATTATGTCAAGATCGGCAACAAGAACCTTTTTTCCTTTTTTTCCAAGCTCCATTGCGTAATTCACGGCAAGGTTGGTTTTTCCGCTTCCATAATGTCCGCAAAAAAGTGTTACTCTTTTTTCTCTAATCATAAACTAAACCTATGGCGAAAGCTTTTCACCGCGCCTCTTTCAAACAAAACTTTTCAAATGACAAAAGCACACCGTTTTACCGGTGCGCTCCTTGATTGCTCTTTTAATCAGCAAAGCCTGATTCAACAAGCTTTACAAGCTCTTCAACAGCTTCTTCTTCATCGGGACCGCCTGCCATAATTCTGATGTCAGTACCACCCATAATGCCCAAAGAAAGAACACCCAGAAGGCTCTTGGCGTTAACTCTTCTTTCTTCTTCCTCAACCCAGATTGAAGATTTGAACTCATTTGCTTTCTGAATAAAGAAAGTTGCGGGACGAGCGTGAAGGCCAACCTGATTCTGAACTTTTACATCTTTAACAAACATAATATAATCTCCCAAACACAAAATCTTGCTTGTTTTTCCTTATTATACCACAAAAAGTGACTTCGTCAATGGTAAAAAATTTTTTTGGTTGCAAGCCTAAATGTTAACTAAATTTAAGGTCAACATTTGTGCAAAATGCTCATAATAATAAATATTCTTCTAACAAAATGCACATTTTATTTTTCTTCTTTTCTTTTTAACTTCTCAATATATTCTACGTCTTTTTTTGAAAGCTGTGCATCATCAAAAAGATCAGGACGTCTCTCAAAGGTTCTTTGAAGCGACTTTTCTCTTCTGAACCTTTCAATATTTCCGTGATGCCCCGAAAGAAGAACCTCGGGAACTTCTCTGTTTTTCCAGACCGGAGGTCTCGTATATTGAGGATATTCAAGAAGGCCGCTGAAATGGCTTTCTTCAGTAAAACAGATTTCTTCAGAAAGAACACCGGGAAGCATTCTGGAAACGCTGTCTGCCAGAACGAGAGCTCCCAGCTCTCCTCCGGTTAAAACATAGTCTCCGATTGAAATTTCTTCGTCAACAATTTCTTCAATTACTCTTTCATCAACACCCTCATAGTGTCCGCATAAAATTGCAATGTTTTCCATTTCGGCAAGCTCCCTGACCCGCTTCTGATCAAGTGTTTTTCCCTGTGGAGACATATATATTAAATGAGGCTTTTTTCCGATTTCTTCGCAAAGAGACATAAAGCAATCATAAATAGGCTGAACCTGCATTATCATGCCTTTTCCTCCGCCATAGGGAGTGTCGTCAACGCGGCGATGCTTATCAGTTGAATAATCTCTTATCTGGCGGCAATTTATTTCAACCTTGCCTGCTGCTCTTGCCCTTCCGATTATGCTTTCAGAAAGAACTGTCTGACACATTTCGGGAAAAAGAGTGAGTATATCAATCCTCATCGCCGTTTACCTCTTCGTCAAAGATTCCCCGCAAGGGTCTGATTAAAACCCTTTCGTTTTCAACATCGGTATTAATTACAACAATGGGAATGGCAGGAATAAGATATTCTTTTCCGTTTTCACTTTTAATATGCCAGACATCATTTGCTCCGGTTTCGCTGACCTGAGAAATTTTTCCATATTTTTTCGATTCATCATCTGCGTCAAAAACCTCGCAACCGATAAGGTCCTGAATAAAAAACTGACCTTCTGAAAGATTGGCGTCTTTTCTGTTCATATAAAGAACCTTGTTTCGCAGATTCTGAGCAGCTTCAGGAGACTCTACTCCGTCAAGCTTCAAAATGACAACATTGCCATGAGGTCTGCAGGAAATTACCTTGACTTCCTTCTGACCGTTTTTATCAAAATAAAGAGTTTTGAATTTTTTCATAAAGTCACCGCTGTCGCACCAAGGCTGAACTCTCACTTCACCCTTAAGGCCATGAACGCTGACAATTTTTCCGATTTCAAGAAAAGGCTTAATCATAGTTTTCCAACTTTCTTTTGTTTATAATCATTCAAAAAGCGATTTGTTTTCATCGCTTTTTATCTTTAAAAAGGAGCTGTAAAAAACTGAGTTTTTACAGCTCCTTTCGGATTTTAATTATTACTCACTGACGGGAGGATCAATTCTGTTGTCTTCATCAGGCTCTACATCTGAAAGATGGCAGAGGAATCTGTAAAGATAATTCCACATATCAATGAGAAAAATCTCGATCTGCTTTAAAAAATTCTCCATAATAATATCCTCCTATTCAATATCTGTTCACATTATACACCATGTTTAAACAAAATGCAAGAGGTTTAAATTAAAACATTTGTAATAATTAAAAAATCATAAATATTTTTCAATTTCTTCAGCTGTCATATTAAAGCTTTCTTTCATATCGTCAATAAAGATTTCTCTTTTTTCGCTGATAATTTTTCTCAAGGCAACAATGCTGTTTTCCCAGGCATTATAGGATATCGCTCCCCAACGCTCACAATGCTCTTTCATTTCAGGTCTGATTTCTTCAACAAGTTCATCAAAAATTTTTAAAAGCCTTTCAGTTTCAAAGGTTGTTTTAAGATGCTTGCTGTGAATTTCAAGAAGACGGGTTCTGAAGGACTTGTTTTTAATTAAGTTAGACATAATGGTGGTGTTAAACATTTTTCCAACACCGTGACCTTCGGGGTTAAGATAGTTGTTTATATAGTTATAGGTATAGGTTGAGGGGAAAAGCGCCCAATCCACATCAAAGAATATCCAGCGCCACTTTGAGCCTTCTGAATTTTCACGATAAAATCTGATGTTACCTGTGTCGGTATTGGTAAAGAAGGATTCACACATCCAATAAGAAATCAGCTCATCAATGTCTATCTGAGAGCAAACATATTTATAATGCTCGTCTTTTCTCATGTCATGGGTTTTAATATATTCAAGAAGCGCTTTGTAGTTATCCATTGAGCCTCGCTGAACAATAGCGTTACCCTTTATGAAATCAACATTTTCGCTGTCAACACCTCTGTGGTTGGCAAGATAGTCTTCGTCAAGCTTTTCTCTAAGGTCATAAATTCCGTGATATTTACCGTTGACATAAGTAATTACAGGCTGATAATCCATAATGTCAACGTCAATGCTGTTTTTGATAACCATTGCGCAATAGGCATCTCTGATGTGGCTTTTTGAAAAATCCTGACCGCTGTTTCTGAGAATCAGAGAAGAAAAAACGTTAACATCGTTATCTTCAAAAAAAGGATAGCAGACTTCTTTCAGTCCATATTTATCTCTCAGATTTATTGAAACACTTTTTTGAGCAAGTGCGCGGCTGTATTGACCGAAAACCTTGATTCCTGCGTCAAACTGAACCTGAGCTACTCCGTCCTGAGTCATAAATTCAAAATTAACCGGTCTTTCCCAATCTTTCCAATAATTAGCACCCACATAGGGAAACTCACTTCCCTTTCCGGGACCGTCAGCCCAGATTCCCGTATTGTAATCATAGAGATTTTTGCTGTCTGTTGTCAGGAACACAACGGGAAGAGTATGTTTTTTTCCGACTATATAGGTGGCGCTGATTGTGTCGGAAGGAACATAGCCTTCTTTAAAAGCTCTGGCACGAAAGGCAGTTGTCTGATTAACCTTTATTGCCTCTGAAAACAGCTTCGATTTTTTTGTCGGAACGCTTCCGTCTGTTGTATAGCGAATCTCGCCGTCTGAACAGCTTAAGGTTATTTCGCTTCCCTTTTTAAGATAGGTACTGCCTTGGGAAAACTCAGGATTTGAAAGAGCTTGTTTCAAGGTTGTTTTGGGATTTTCTTTTCCCGGAGTAAGAGAAGAATAATAGACTGTTTCGTCAACAGAGTCAACCTCTCTTCCTGCGCAGTAGCCGGAAGAAACTCTTCCGTAGGTCAAGCTGTCAACAACAATGCCCTTTTTATCAATAAGATAAACTGTTTCACCATAGCGGTTAAGACCCATGCTGACATAAATATTACCTGTTACATTGCTGACGCGGTCAACATCATCGCAATAAATTGCAATGTAATCGCCCGCTTTCAGAACTCTGTCGGGCAAGGATTTAAAGCTCTCCGCTTTTTTAGATTCGGAGAGCTTATAGTCTTTTAAATTAATATCTTCATCGGTGTTGTTATGAAGCTCAACATAATCAAAATATTCACCCTGTGAAGACTGAGGAACAGTGGTGTTAACCGCCGCAACCTCTGTTATTGAAATTGATTTGTTGCCCGTATATCTTGCGCTGTCAACGCTTTCAAATGCTTTTTGAGTGTTAGCCTTGCCCGGTGTGGCTTTGGCAAAGAAAGCAAAGGAAGAAACGTCATCTTTCTTTCTTCCGCAGGTAAGATTTGAAGTCAGGTCAAAGACGCGGCAACTGTCGATTTCTTTTTGGTTTTTATCAAAGATATATAAAAACTCCTCATCGCCTTTCAAAGAAAAATCGGCGTGAACATAGCTTTTTTCGCTGTTATATTCTCTGATTTTTCCTGAAAGATAAACCACAAGGTATTCCCCTGCTTTAACCTTGATTGCAGGAAAAGCCCATTTTTCTTTGTTGGCAAAATCATCGCTGAGAGTGCAGCCTTTAAGACTTATATCTTTATCGCTGCTGTTATAAATCTCAACCCAGCTGACAAATTCGCCTTCATCGTCAGTTAAAGTAGCGGTTGAGTTAGTTGAATATTCATTGATATAAAGCCCTGTTGTTTCTTTAACATTGGCAACGGGAACATCAGCAAGAACCTCGTTGTTGGCTTTGCCGGGAGTCGGCGTATCAAAAAAAGCAAACTGCCCTTTTTCGTCAATACCGGTGCTTTTGTCTTTCCCCGGCTTATTGGTTACAAAATTACAAAGCAATCTTCCTTTTGCGTTATAAAGACAAATACTTTCACCCTTTGAGCTGAGAGAAAACGGAACATGAATAATTCTGTTTTCCGTATCAATTTTCTCAGTTCCGTCAGCAAAAACAACAAAGTATTCCCCTGCACCAATGGTAAACTCAGGAAAAACAAACTGATCAACGTTATAGCTGTTATCTGAAAGCATATATCCGCTGAGATTAATGGGAGAAGCAGTTGGATTGTGAAGCTCGATCCAGTCTCCGAAGTCTCCGTTTTCATCAGCAAGAACCGACTTGTTGTTGTTCATTACCTCAGAAATATAGACATCTTTAAAAAGCCCTGATTCGCTGCAGGAACTGAACAGACAAACCACCGCTAACATCAATAGCACCAAACTGAATTTTTTCTTCATATCATTCACCTTAATTAAAAATTATATCTTCAACCTTGCCGTTTGTAACCTTAACAAGATCAGCCGGAGAAATAAAAATCTGAATTCCCAATGCACCGCCGCTGATTATTACCTCAGAATGAAGGGTAACGCTTTGGTCAAAAACCGTTGGAAACTGCTTTTTCATTCCGATTGAGGTACAGCCGCCGCGAATATAGCCCGTCAGGCTTTTAATATCTTTAACATGAACCATTTCAACGCTTTTTTCGCCCACTGCCTTGGCGGCTTTTTTCATGTCAATTTCTTTATCAACAGGCAAAACAAAAACATAATGTTCTCCGCTTTTCCCCTTCAGGACCAGCGTTTTAAACGAGATTTCATAAGGCTGAGAAAGCATATCGGCAATATGAACACCGTCTATGAATTCCTGACAGTCATAATACTTGACCTTATAAGAAATTTTGTTTTTATCAAGAATTCTCATGGCGTTAGTTTTAATTGCCTTTTCTTTTTTCGACAAAGCTCTGCTCTTCCTTTCAGAAATTGACTATTTTTTTAATTTATATTATACTAACATAAAAGAAAGCTAATTTCAACATTAAAGGTGAAGACAAATTATGAATTTTATTGAAGCGCTCCGTTGCCCTGTTTGCAACGAAGGTTTTTCACTTGACAAAAAAAGTCTTGTTTGCAAAAACAATCATCTTTTTGACATTTCAAAAGAAGGCTACGTTAACCTTCTTTGTTCTTCTCACAAAAGCGGAAGTGAAATCGGCGACAACAAAAGCATGGCTCTTTGCAGACAAAGATTTTTAAACAAAGGTTATTTTTCTGCTCTTTCAGATTTCATTTCAGGCTATTGCGCAGATTTCAGCGAAGCGGCAACAATTCTCGACATCTGTTGCGGAGAAGGTTATTACAGCTCAGAAATTTTAAAAAACAAAGCTTTTCAGCTTTATGGCTTTGACCTTTCAAGAGAAATGGTCCGTCTCGCCGCAAAAAGAAAGCTTCCTGCCAGTTTTTTTGTTTCAAACATTTCAAAAATTCCAATGAAAGATGAAAGCTGCGACCTTGCCTTCCATTTTTTTGCACCCTTTCACGAAAAAGAGTTTTCAAGAATTTTAAAAAGCGGCGGAAAGCTTTTAACTGCTGTTCCCGGTAAAAACCATCTTTTTCAACTGAAAGAAAAAATCTATGATAAGCCATACAAAAATGACGAGAGCCTTCCTCAAACAGAAGCTTTGAGGCTTATCAGAACACATAAAGCTGAAAAAAGCATTACTCTGACTTCGAAAGAAGACATTCAAAACTTATTTATGATGACTCCCTATTATTACCGCACTTCTCAAAAAGACAGGAAAAAAATTGAAAATCTTGATTTTCTCGAAGTAACAACACAATTTGTTATTGGTGAATATGAAAAACAGCTTTAAACAAAAAATGCAACACAGATTCGTTTCGTCGGCGTTCTGTGTTGCATCTTTTTTTAGTGATACTTAGGAAGATAATCTCCATGAGCTTCAATAAGGTCATCAACCATTTTCTTGATAGTGTCGATATCAAGCTCACTTCCGGTGTGAGGGTCAAGCATTGCCGCTTGATAAATATGCTCTTTCTTGCGTGTTCTCGCAGCCTCAATGGTAAGAAGCTGAACGTTGATATTGGTCATATTCATTGCTGCGCATTGAACAGGAAGCTCACCCACATAGCAAGGCTGAACTCCATAACCGTTTACAAGGCAGGGAACCTCAACGCAAGCCTCTTCAGGAAGATTTTTTATCAGGTGGCCGCGGTTAAGAACGTTACCCCCGATTTCATAAGGTGTGTTCGTTACTATTGCTTCCATAATTCTTGAAGCATATTCGTTTGAACGTGTGTGTTCTTTTACGCCGTTTTCAAGAAGCTCGGAATATTCCTTTTTCCAGGAAGCAATCTGTTCAATGCAGCGTCTGGGATATTCGTCAAGGGGAATATTATAGCGTTCAATAAGCTCGGGATATTTACTTTTGATATAAAACATATTGTATTCGGCGTTATGCTCGCTGGACTCGGTGCAATAATAGCCGAAATTTTTAATATAATCAAGACGAACAAGATTCTTGCAGTCTTTATCAGCCAATTTTTCAGCTGCTCTTTTTCTGATTTCGGGATAGAGGTCTTTTCCGTTTTTGTCGCGGATTTCAAGAAGCCAGCCCATGTGGTTAATTCCTGCAATAAGCTCTTTTCTTCCTTCAAGAAGGCTTTCATCCATTCCGAGATCGCGGAAAAGGTCTCTTGAGCAAACCTGAACGCTGTGGCAAAGACCAACAGTTTTAACACCGGTATATCTTTGCATATAGCCTGAAAGCATTGCCATGGGATTAGTATAATTAAGAAACCATGCATCAGGGCAGACTTCCTCCATGTCTCTTGCGAAATCATCCATAACGGGAATTGTTCTCAAGGCGCGCATTATTCCGCCGATTCCCAGAGTATCGCCGATTGTCTGACGAAGACCATATTTTTTCGGAACTTCAAAATCAATTACGGTGCAAGGCTCATAAAGTCCGACCTGAATTGCATTAACAACAAAATCAGCACACTTAAGAGCAGCCTTTCGGTTTTCAACACCTAAATAACACTCAATTTTTCCGTAACCGCCCAGAGTTTTATTCATTGCTTCAATAATGGTTTTGCTTTCATTAAGACGAACCGCATCAATATCATAAAGCGCAAAAACGCTTTCTCTGAGGCTTTCGCAAGTCAGGCAATCACCTATAACATTTCTGGCAAAAACAGTGCTTCCGGCACCTAAAAAAGTTACTTTCATTTGTATCTCCTCCTATTCTTTTTTCATTATATCACACAGTTTGCTTATTTCAATACTAAAAGAAAAAACAAAGAAAAAAACAAAGGGAACGGTTTTGAGCCGTTCCCTTTTGTTGTTTTTAATAGTGTGCTATACCGCAAGCACATGTTTTGTTTGTTTTAAAGAGCTTGTTGAAGAAGAGTATAATCTTCCAAATAAAGCCCATAAAGCCTGATTTGTGGCAATTGCAGGAGCAATCGTCAGCTTTGTCATAACTGCAGTTTTTACATTTCGTGCCGTCAAAATCATGACCTGTTGCAGGAATTGCTTCGGTGTAGCTGTCACCGCAGGAGCAGGTGTAAGTTCTGACACCGGCTTCGGTGCAAGATGCTGCCTTTGTTACGGTTGAGGTGTAGGAATGGGTGTGAGAGTGAATTGTTGCACCGGTTAAACATTCGTTGCCAACTATGCTATTCCACTGTTCTTCTGTGCCACCGTAATACACGTCTGTGAGGCTTGCGCAGTGCCGGAAGGCATCATCGCCTATTGATGTAACGCTGTCGCCTATTGTTACACTTTCAAGGCTTGTGCAACCACGGAAGGCTTCATCGCCTATTGATGTAACGCTGTCGGGGATTGTTATACTCTGAAGGCTTTCGCAACAACAGAAAGCTTCATCGCCTATTGATGTAACGCTATCGGGGATTGTTACACTGGCAAGGTTTTCGCAGCAACGGAAGGCAGAATCACCGATGGTTGTAACACTGTCGGGGATTGTTACACTGGCAAGGTTTTCGCAGCAATCGAAGGCATAGCCGCCTATTGATGTAACGCTGTCGGGGATTGTTACATTCTCAAGGCTTGTGCAGTATTCGAAGGCTCCCACTCCTATTGATGTAACGCTGTCGGGGATTATTATACTCGCAAGGCTTCTGCAATCAAGGAAGACAAAATTTCCTATTGATGTAACACTGTCGGGGATTATTATACTCGCAAGGCTTCTGCAATTAACGAAGGCCCAATTGCCTATTGATGTAACACCATCTTCAATAACAATGGATTTTATATCGCTGTAATAAAAAGGTGAGCCGGGCCCACTATAAGGACTGATATAATTGGTCATAGCTCCCGTTCCGCTGATGACAAGCTCACCTGTTGAGCTGTCATAGGTGTAGGTAACATTTTCGCCGCAGCTACCGCTGTCTGCAAGGGCGCTTGCAGTTATGCCGAAGTCCACAAACCCACTGAGAGGTGCCACTGTCAGACACATAACCATAACAAGCAGTGTGCATAAGATTTTCTTTGCTGTGTGTTTCATTTTATATTCCTCCTTAAAAATAATAAAAAAGTGCGCCAACCGAAGCTGACACACATAAAACGCAACTCCGATTGTCGCCAAACAAATCTTAATTACAAAAGGTAAACCCTAATGCCCATCAAGTGGAATTGCGTTTTTGACGAATTCTTTTTGATGGGTTAAAAAGACAAAAAGGGTATAATACCCCTTTACAAAAAATAAAGGAATACCTTTGTTTGTTATTAAGATTTGTTTGGCATAATTAGTTTAGCACTTTTATGTAAAAAAATCAATAGTTTTTCTTTTTTATAAATCGGGTGCGGGTTTAGTGAAAATCAAGGCGAAGCCTTGCATATCATCAGCTTCGGAAGAAGCTGTATATCATCAAAACATAGTTTTGTATATCATCAAGCCGACAGAAATGCACACCTACGGTGTGATGAGATACAACACGGCAACGCCGTGTTGATGATATACACCCTGACGGGTGATGATATACCAAGCCTGTCGGCTTGGATAAAAAAATACCATTCGTTTTTCACGAATGGTATTTTTTGGTGAGGATGAGTGGGCTCGAACCACCGACCCCTTGCATGTCAAGCAAGTACTCTGACCAACTGAGCTACACCCTCATTTCAGGCGCCGGAAAACCGACGCCGGTTTAGTTTTAATATGTGTGTTTTTCGATAAGTCCGTTTGTTACATCGGGGAAATCAGTAATAATTCCGTCAACGCCGCATCTTATCATTTTTTCAATTGCTCTGACTGAGTCAACAGTCCAAGGGTTAACCATTATTCCGGCTTCGTGGGCTGTTTCAACATACTTTTCATCAACAAAAAGATATTGAGGATGAAGAGCATCGGCACTGATTGACTTAGCAAAATCAACATAGTTTGAAAGAAGCTTATTCTGATAGGTAATTTTTCTGTTTACGCTATAAAGAAAGCCGGTTTTGCAGCTACTGTCGATTTCTTTGGCTTCAACAAGAAGCTTCGGGTCAAAGCTTGAAATAAGAAGTCTGTCAAAAACGCCATGAAGCTTTGCAAGGCGAATTGTTTCTTTAACAATTTCTGTTTCAGCCTCTTCAGGACTTTTGATTTCAATGTTTAAAACCTTGATGTCAGTTGTGGAAACAAAAGAAAGGAACTCATCAACCGTGGGAATTTTTTCGCCCTTATATTTAGGGCTGAAATAGCTTCCGAAATCGAATTTTTCCAACTGAGAAAGGGTCATTTCAGAAACCTTTCCCTTTCCGTCTGAGGTTTCATCAATCGTGTAGTTATGGCAAATTACAAGCTGGCCGTCTTTGGTTAAGTGAACATCGGTTTCAAAACCGTCAACACCCAGTTCAATTGACTTTTTAAAGGCAGGCATTGTGTTCTGAGGGGCGTATCGGTTGGCGCCTCTGTGTGAAATAACATTTATCTTTGCCATTGATAAAACACCTCTGATAATTTAAACTTTGAAAACCGTCAAAAAGGAGTATAGCACTTAGAAAAGAAAAAATCAAGTGTTTTGGTTGTTTTGTTCAGTAGGTTGAGGCAATTAAAATAATTTTTAATTTTTCAAAGAGACCTGAGGTTATTCTTTAACAGGAACAATATAAAAACCAAACTTCAGACTGTCTTTTACAAAAAGATCATAGGGCTTCAGAACATCCGGCCCGCAGCTGTTTGAGCCCGTACCCCTCATAAAGCCGTCAATATTGAGAGTTACCTTATTGTCGCTGTGAAGGTCTTCAATATGCTTGGCTTTTCTCAGCGTTTTGTTGGAATAAGGTCTTGCGCTGAAAATAAACGGGGCTTTTCGGCTTCTGATTTCTATACCAACATTTTCTTTGTCGGTCAGTCGAACATATTGAGTGTTGCAATGGGTTGCGTTTTCCTGCGGCTTAATATAGTTTTCAAACATTGACCAGACAGTTGAAGAATAAATTCCCATGGTGCTCTGGGCCTTGAAATCACAAAGATTTTCTGCTTCACCCAAACCAAAATAAGTAACATTTTCAAAATCGCCGCCTAAGGTTAAGGTAACACCAAACCTCGGAAGCTGAAGCTGACCGACCTTTAAGCCCACACGGCTGATTTTTGCCGTTACCGATATTGTTCCGTCGGGATAGATTTTATATTTCAGCTTTGTGTCAAACATCTTTTTGCCCGAAGAAACAAGACTGCCCTCAGCTTTAATTGAAACATAGCGGTTTTTTGAATCGTTTTCGCATTTTGTAAGCTTACTTCCTGCGTAGCAAAGCTTATCAACACCTGTTTTTTTCCAATGGTTGATTCGGTTTCTGTCGTTATCAAGAAGAGCTCTGAAAACATTGATTTCTATTCCTGAGCCCTCGGCGAGAATTTCTTTTCCGGAAACAGTGTAGCTTTCTATTCCGCCGGTATGCTTATTGAAAATTGCTCTTCCGCCTTCAAAACCAACAATTATGCTGTCATTTTTCTTTGAGAAAGCAACAGCCCTTTCGGTGTTGATTTCAGGCTTTTTGATAACCTCGTTCAAAACGATTTGTTCCTTTGCAACAAGAAAGCCCTTTGAATCTTTATAGATAAAATCAATATGATAGTTTTTGTCATCACCTGTCATTTTGTGGGCAATAACAACGCTTCGGCTGCTTTCAGGCTCAACTTCAAGCTCAATTTTTCCGCTGTCTATTAAAACACCGTCTTCAAGAAGCTCATAGAAAACCTGATATTCATTTGCGTTGGTGAATCGGTTTGTATTCGTGAATTTATAAAGGTTATCGCTGATATATTCAGCTCTGATGGGACGATAGACCGCCTTCATTTCAAAAGCTCCGGTATGCGGCTTTCTGTTTGGATAGAAAAGTCCGTCAACACAGAAGTTTCCGTCATGAATCTTTTCGCCGTGGTCACCGCCGTAGGTATATTTATATTTTGCGTTTTCATTATGAACGCTGTGGTCTGCCCACTCCCAGATACAGCCACCCGTCAGATTATCAGCTGAATAAATAAGCTTCCAGTAATCTTCAAGAGAGCCGGGGCCTACACCCATTGCGTGACAATATTCACAAAGGAAATATGGCTTGTTTTTATATCTTCCTCCAAGCTTATGCGATGCAATTTTTTCAAGAAGAAACGGAATCTGATACATTTCTGAAATTACGTCATAAGATCCGCGAGGAGTTCTTATGGCGGCTTCATAGTGAACAGGAATGTCTGAAAGCTTTTTCAGAAGCTCATAGCATTTATCCTGGTTTTTCCATCCTCCTGATTCATTTCCAAGGCTCCACATAGTAACTGAAACATGGTTTTTATCTCTTTCAAACATTCTTCGTACTCTGTCGATATATCTGGGGAGCCACTTTTTATCGTTACTGAGAATATTTGGCTTCATTGTGAACTTCAGATTTTCATCAAACTGTGTTCCGTGGGTCTCAATGTCTGCCTCATCAATAACATAAAGACCATATTCGTCGCAAAGCTCAAGAAAAATCGGATCGGGAGGATAATGAGAGGTTCTGACTGAGTTAACATTAAACTCTTTCATCAAAAGAACATCTTTTAAAAGATCCTCTGCACTCATAACATAGCCGTTATCTTCATGGGTATCGTGATGATTGACACCCTTGAATTTTATTTTTTTATCGTTAAAAAGGAAAAGCTCTCCTTCGATTTTAACAGTTTTAAAGCCTATAGGCTCTTTAATTGCCTGAACTTCACCGTTTTTGTTTTCAAGAGAAATATAAAGATCATACAGAATCGGCTTTTCGGCGTTCCATTCTTCAACATTGAGATTGGAAAACTCAAAGCTTGTTTCAAAATTACCCTTTGCTGTCTGAGAAGCAACTGATTTTCCGTCTTTTGAAATTTCAGCCGTTACCGACATTTCAGAGCAGCCCTCTCCTGAAAGATATACCTTCAAAGAAAGGTCATAGCCGTTTTCGCCCTTTCGGATTTTTGAATGGTAATCAAAAAGATGACCGTCCTGAGCGTATTGAGTAATATAAACATCGCGGAAAATTCCGTTTTCTCTGAACATATCCTGACATTCAAGATATGTTCCGTTGCACCATTTTGTTACTACGGCAAGAAGCTCGTTTTCACCGGGTTTAACAACGTCGTCAAGACAAAACTCTGCGCTGTTGTGGGACCCTTCGCTATAGCCGATATACTTTCCGTTAACATAGAGCGTCAGGCAGGAGGCAACACCGAGAAAGGTTATGTAGCTATGCTTTGTTGTCTCTTTAATGTTGAAACTTTTAGTGTATATCGCCGCAGACATTTCTGAGGGAACAACGGGATATGTTGCAGGAAACGGATAGCGTGTGTTGAGATAAACGGGGCTTTCATAGCCGGTTCTTTGCCATGTTGAAGGAACGGTTATTTTGTCGAAAGCAAAGCTCTGAGTGTCAATGTTAACCGGCAAGCGAGAAAGCTTTTCAAAATACTTGAAATTCCAATCATCGCCCGAAAGAACTGTTACCAGGTCACTTTCATATCTTTTTGAAAGTGCATTTTGTTTTTCAAGAAGTTCCTTTGAGCCATAGGGAATAAAATAGCTTCTTCCTTGAATTTTTCCTTGTTCAAAAACATCAAAATTATTAACTTCAAGCTTTTTAATCTGATATTTCATGGCTTTTCCTCCGTGCATAGAGAATTTAGCAGAATTTTTCCACTATATAAGCTTAATATAGCACAAAAACAGATTAATTGCAAATCTAAATATTCTTTTCAGTTGACAAAGCTGATATAATATAGACATTAAAAAAAGAGAGGTTAATTTATGCTTAATTTAGCTAAGGAGCTGCAGCTTTCTCCCGAACTTATTTCAAAGCTTGAAAAACTGAACAAGGAAAAGATTTTTCGGCTTTGTGAAAAATGCTTTTCGAAATCTTTTTCTGTATTGAAAACTAAAAACCACATTATCCGCCTTGCTGTTATTTTAACCGCTGCCGTAAAGCTTAAAAAGCAATATGAAGAAAAAGGAATTGACAGAAAGATTTTTCTGAGCACCCTTTCAGATATTAAAATCTGGTGCGAAGAAAACGAAAACAGAGGACTGAAAAATTCCGCCTGGCTTCAAAATCATGTCAAAGGCGAGCTTTTCAGATTGGGAAGACTTCAGTTTCAACTCTATGTTTGCAATAATTCAACGTTAAATTATAAAAAGCTTCCCTTTTCCTATGGAGAAAACCTTGTTTATGTTCATATTCCGAAGGGCGAAAAACTTCTGCAAGAAGACTGCATTGACTCTTTAAAGCAAGCAACAGCCTTTTTTGAAAAATATTTTCCGGAATTCAGATTCAGATATTATTTTTGTGAAAGCTGGCTTTTGTTTCAAGGCAACAAGGATTTCATGGAAGAAAACAGCAACATTTTAAAATTTGCAGACCTTTTCGACCACAGATACAGCCTTAAAATTGATTTTCAGGCAATTGAAAGAATTTTTGGAAAAAGAAGGCTTAGAATAAAAAGCTATCCTGAAAAAACTTCTCTTCAAAAAAGAGCAAAGAACTATCTTCTTTCATCAAACAAGCTTGGAATCGGTGTCGGCGTTATTGATAAAAATTTATATAAATAAAATCAGGCTTAACTATTTGCCTGATTTTTCCTTTTTTGTTTTTTTATAAACACCCTTTAGAATGGCAATAATTTTTTTGAAGAAAACAACTTTATTTGAGCATTACAAAGGGTGAAAATTTTTGGCATATAACAAAGTGGAACTTTGCGGAATAGACACCTCTTCTTTAAAGGTACTCAAGGAAGAGGAAAAAATGAAGCTCCTTAAAGAAAGCAGACAAGGCAACAAGACTTCCCGCGACAAGCTTATTGAAGGCAACCTTCGCCTTGTTCTCAGCGTTATTCAGCGTTTTGCTAACCGAGGAGAAAATCCGGACGACCTTTTTCAAGTCGGCTGCATCGGCTTAATTAAAGCTATTGATAATTTTGATATCAATCAGAATGTTCGCTTTTCAACCTATGCTGTTCCCATGATAATCGGCGAGGTGAGAAGATATCTCAGAGACTATAACCCGATCAGAGTCAGCCGTTCAGTCAGAGACACCGCCTATCACGCAATGCAAATTAAAGAAAAGCTTCAGGCTCAGACTCAGAGGGAGCCTTCTGTTGAAGAAATTGCAAAGGTTTTGGGCGTAAAAAAAGAAACGGTTGTTATTGCTCTTGAAGCAATCGTTGAACCGGTTTCTCTTTATGAGCCTGTTTATTTTGAAGGCGGCGACACCATTTATGTTATGGATCAGATTGGAGACAATTCAAGTGATGTCAGCCTGATTGATGAAATTATGCTTCGCAGCTCACTTGAAGAACTGAGTGATAGAGAAAAAAACATTTTATCCCTCAGATTTATGCAAGGAAAAACGCAAACCGAGGTTGCCACCGAAATCGGTATTTCTCAGGCACAGGTCTCAAGACTTGAAAAGGGTGCGCTCGACAAGGTTAAAAGCTACAGAAAAATCTATGTTTAAAATTCATCAGGTCCATATTCAGTCAGTTTAAGGCTTCTTTGTCTTATGCAATAAGCTTTTTTAATTTTTCCGTCTTCAGTTACAAGAGCTGTCAGAGTTCCGCCGAAAACACAGCCGGTGTCAATATTTATGTTTCCGGCAACAGTTTTCATCGGCTTAGCTGTATTATTGAGATGAAGTGTTGGAGTATGACCGAAAATCACCGTTTTAGGAAAGCCGCCCGTTGCTTTTATAAAAGGCTCTCTTATCCAAAGAAGATCATGTTCAGACTGCTTTTCTAAAGGCACTTCCGGAACCATACCCGCATGAACAAAAATAAAATGCTCATCCTGATAGAAGGCTCTCAGATTTTTTATCCATGCGCTGTCGCTGATAAATTCATCGTTTCGGCTTCCGTAGCTGTCGAGAGTTTTTTCTCCGCCGTTTATAAACCATATTACTGAATTTGTAATTTTCCACCTGAGAAACTGCTCTTCATGGTTTCCCATAAGTGCAACAACATTATTCTCTTCCTTTTGCATTTTTCTTATGAGCGCAATTACACGGCGGCTGTCGTCACCTCTGTCGATATAATCCCCGAGAAAAACCCAACGGCAATTTTCTTTTGTCAGCTCCTCTTTTTCTTTAACGGTTTCAATCAGAGCCGCTAATTCATCATAACATCCGTGAATATCTCCGATGGCAACAGTTTTCAATTTGACACCCCTTTTTTGCTTTATTTATATTAATATAACATTTCAAAGATTAAATTTCAACGGCAAACCTGCTATTAAAAATATTAACAAAAAATGAAAAATTACATAGCTGTTAATTGTTATTGACTTATTAAAAATCCTTTGATATAATAGCCGAAACTCAAAGAGAGATATTTATATTTAAAGGAGATTTTAATCATGAAAAAAATTCTTGCTCTTGTTTTAGCGCTTTCAATGCTTTTCTGTTTCGTTGCTTGCGGTGGCTCAGGCGACAAAGAAGAAACCACTGTTGCCGAAACCACAGTTGCTGAAGAAACAACAACAGCTGCTGATGCTTCAGGCGATACCCTTGGTGCAGTTCTTCTTGCAGATTTCAAAGCTATCGTTGCTGAAAACGACAAGCTTACTGCTCTTGAAATCGCAGACAAAGTTATTTCAAATAAAGCTATTCTTTTTGCCGGTATGACAGCTGAAATGGAAGAAGGCTTCCTCAGCGGCTTCAACAACGAAATCAAAGGCTTTGAAAAAGCTGCTTGCTTCGCTCCCTCAATCGGAACAATTCCCTTCATTGGCTACATCTTCACTCTTGCTGAAGGCGCAGATGTTGCTGCTTTCACAAGCACTCTTAAAAATGAAGCAAACCTTCGTTGGAATATCTGCACCGAAGCAGAAGAAATGGTTTGCGAAGCTGTTGGCAACACAGTGTTCTTCCTCATGTGTCCCAAATCACTTGAAGGCTGAGTTTAACTGAAAACCATTTGAGCTGTAAAAAACTTAAGTTTTTTACAGCTCTTTTTTTGGAAAGAACAACTCTATTTTTTGTTCTCGTTTTTTTCTGAAAGGATTGAATTTTCATGCTTTTTTCGAGCATTCCTTTTTTATATTATTTTCTTCCGGCGGTAATTTTGGCTTATTTTGTTTTTCCTGCAAAGCTTAAAAATGCCGTTTTGCTTTTTTCAAGCCTTTTCTTTTATGGCTGGGGAGAACCAAAATATCTTTTCCTTATAATTGTTTCAATAACCACAAATTATATCGCCGGACTTCTTGTTGAAAAAACAAAAACCAAAAAGCTTAAAAGACTTTTTCTTGTTTTGTCACTCATTATAAGCCTCGGTCTCCTTGGCTATTTTAAATACGCCGACTTTTTTATTTCATCTTTCAATTCTGTAACAGGACTTCAGCTTCCGCTTTTAAAAATTGCTCTTCCTATTGGAATCAGCTTTTATACCTTTCAAACCATAAGCTACACCATTGATGTTTACAGAGGCGACACCAAGGCTCAGAAAAATCTTATCAGCTTCGCTTCTTATGTTTCAATGTTTCCCCAGCTTATTGCAGGTCCAATTGTCAGATACAGTGACATTGCCATTCAGCTTGAAGAAAGAAGCCTCAGCTTCAATAAATTCGCTGAGGGAGCAAGAAGATTTATTTTTGGTCTCTCTAAAAAAATTCTTATTGCCAACTCCTTAGGTGAGCTTTGTGATATTTTTAAAAGCTCAAACGAAAAGGCAGTTTTATTTTATTGGCTTTATGCCGTTGCCTTCTCACTTCATATTTATTTCGATTTTTCCGGCTACAGCGACATGGCAATCGGTCTTGGAAAAATTTTTGGCTTTGATTTTCTTGAAAACTTCAACTATCCCTATATTTCTAAAAGCATTACTGAATTTTGGAGAAGATGGCACATGTCTTTGGGCGGTTGGTTCAGAGACTATGTTTACATTCCTCTTGGCGGAAACCGAGTTTCAAAGCTGAGAAACTTTTTCAACATTCTCGTTGTCTGGATGTTGACAGGTCTGTGGCACGGAGCTGCATGGAACTTTGTTTTGTGGGGACTTCTTTTTGCGTTCTTGTTAATTATTGAAAAAACATTTTTGCTGAATTTTTTGAAAAACTCAAAGGTTTTCAGCAGAATTTATACTTTGGTTATTGTTGTAATCAGCTTTGTTATTTTTAATGCCACCGATGTAGGCGAAGCCTTTGAATATATCGGAGCAATGTTTGGAGCCGGAAAAATTCCAATGGTTTCTTCTCAGCTTTTTTATTATTTTAAAAGCTATTTTGTAACATTGGTTATTGCTCTTTTCGGTTCAACTCCTCTTTTGAAAAACGGTATCCGGAAATTAAAAGAAAACGAAAAAACAGCAAAGCTTTTAAATATAATTGAGATTCCTGTTCTAATCGCTCTTTTGATTGTTATTACAGCTTATCTCGTTGACGGTTCTTTCAACCCGTTTTTATATTTCAGATTTTAAGGAGGCAAAAAAAATGAAAACTGATTTAAAAAATAAGCTTTCAACATTTATTCTTTGCGGTTTCTTTCTCTTTGTCTCTTTATGGTGCATTTTCAAAGGACCCACCGACTATTCAGAAAGCGAAAGAAGAGTTATTGCCTCTTTCCCTGAAATTAACTCACAAAGCATTTTTTCAACCTCTTTTATGTCTGATTTTGAGACCTATACTCTTGACCAATTTCCTTTAAGAGAAAACTTCAGACAGCTTAAAGCAGGCGTTTCTTTCGGTATTTTTAAAAACAGCGACAACAACGGTGTTTTTTATAAAAACGGCTATGCTGCAAAAATTGAAAAAGAAGTTAACCCTTCAATGCTTGAACACGCTTCAGAAAGGTTTAACTATTTATGCGAAACCTATCTTGATGAAAGCAACAAGGTTTTTCTTTCAATAATTCCCGACAAAAGCGTTTTTATGAAAGAGCAGGGTCTTGTTTCCTATGACTTTTCTCTTCTTTCCGAAAGTATCAGAGAAATGAACAGCAACATGAAATATATTGATATTTTTCCCCTTCTCAGTCTTGAGGATTATTATAAAACCGACACTCACTGGAAGCAGACTGAGCTTCTTGATGTTGCTGAAAAGCTTGCAAAAGAAATGAGCGTTGCCTTTGAAGATACTTTTGAAAAAAAGACTCTTGATGTTGATTTTTACGGTGTTTACAAAGGCCAGCTCGCCCTCAATTTACCTGCTGAAACCATTGAGTATTTCGAAAACGAAACTCTTTCTTCCTGCAAGGTTACAAGCTATGACAAGGGATATCCGCGAGAGGCTTCAGTTTATGATTTTGAAAAAGCAAAGGGAAAAGATGCTTATGAATTTTTCCTTTCAGGCTCAGATGCCCTTCTTGTTGTTGAAAATCCGAAAGCCGAAACCGAGAAAGAGCTTGTTGTTTTCAGAGACTCTTTTGCAAGCAGTCTTATTCCCTTATTGTTGCCCTCATATAAAACAATAACCCTGGTTGATATTCGTTATATTCAAAGCAGTCTTTTAGGAAACTTCGTTGAATTTGAAAATAAAGATATTTTGTTTTTATACAGTTCCCTTATTTTAAACAGCAGTCTTTCATTAAAATAAAAAAATTTAAAAGCGAATCGGAAAATCCGATTCGCTTTTAATTATCTGTTAAGTTAAGACATTTTTCCCACGGTTGCCCAGATTTCATCTGCCTTTTCTTTCCACTCCTTATAGCCTTCAGGAGTTTCCGGGAATTTGAGATAATGCTCTTTGAGCTGACCGCCTAAAGCAATACCCTCGAGAAGAAGCTTGAGAGAGGAAAAACTCAGCTTTCCTGTTGCGATTCCCGCAACAGCACCTGTTCCGATCTGAAGAACATCTTTAAGAGAAATCTTCACCTCGGGTCCGTCAGCCTGACCGCCAAGGAATTTTTCTGAGAAAATTATATCATGCTTAAAGAAATATTCAAATTCGCTTTGTTTTGCGTTAACAGCCTTTGTCAGAATTGCTCTTGTGCTTGCAAAATCGGCACCTTGCTGCTGATTATATAACAGATTGATTTTCCAAAGCTTTTCTTTGGAAGTATCGTTGGCTTTCAATGCTTCATCTAATACATCGGCGGCTATTACTATCTGAACCATACTGCTTGTTACGCCTTCGCCGTTATTTGGCTTTGTTAAACATCCGGCGTCGCCTGAAACAATAAAGTTGTCGTCAACAAAGCTATAGGGCGGTCTGGTATATGGCGTTTTTCCTTTTTCAACCCTGATAACATCATGATCGGGAAGAACAATATTTTTTTCAACCTTTTCAAACATACTCTCGGCGTAATCATAGCTGTGGCAAGCACCAATTCCGAAAATTCCTCCGTTTCGGTCGGGCTGAGGAGCAATCCAAGATTTATAAAACGGCCAGTTTGAAGAATCAGCAAGATAAATGTTTTGGTCTTTAAACTTAATATAACGAAGAATAACATAAAACATATCATCTTCCTGAAGCTTAAAGTTTTCAACAGTACTGCTTTCAGGAAGTTTTCTTCTTGCTTTAGCATCAATACCTGAGCAGTCAACAACGGTTTTAGCATAAAGCTTTTGGTCACCGTCTTTACCTTCATATTCAATGCCTACAATTTTTCCGTCATCAAGAATTAAATCTTCAAACTTTGCGCCGTATTCAATTTCTGCACCGGCTTCCTGAGCCCACTTGTTCATAAGAACGGTATATTCATGCATGTGGAGACCCACAACAGCCTCATCTGTTCTTTTAGGATATTTTCCGGTTGGTGAGCAAGTGTAGCCTCCGCTGAATTCAAAAGCCCACGCCTTATCGTTTTCATGGGGACGTGGAAGAGAAAATCTTTCGAACTCTTTTTCGGAAATATGAAAAATGTCATATTTTGTTCCGACTTTTTCAAAGGTATTTTTTTCAATAACCTTTACCTTATAGCCCTTTTCAGCCATTTTCCTCGCAAAAAATGAGCCCGATGTGGCTGCACCGATAACTACTACATCATATTGTTTCATAATTCACCTTCATGCTTTTTAAGCACTTTCCTTTCTGATTTTTTCTCATCTTAGGTTGGCAAATACTCGCCGACTTAATAAAAAACCACTTTCGTTGATTTTTATTTGTTTTTCAGTTTGCACCTGACTGCTATTCTTTTTTCACCGCCATAGGTGCAAGTATATAAAATCAAATCATCGCTGCTATTTTTAACTTTTTCAACATCTGTTGGCAAAAGAATTTCCACCGACGAAACATTATATGAATATTTTTTTGAATCCATGTCGGTAAAAATTATTAAATCGCCTTCTTCAAGATGGCCAAGGTAGCCGAAATGCCAGCGATAATTATGAGCCGCAATTACAAGGTTATTAGTCTTAACACTTCCGAAATAGCGGCAGGGAGAAATTTTCAGCCTTTTATAATCCCACTGAGACATAATGGGTAAATCAATGTTTAAATCAGGAAGGGAAAGATAGCCGATATATTCATAGCCGTCAATGACCTTGGTTTTCATTTCTTCATCAAAGAAATCCTCTCCCGCGTCTGATTCAATTTCAGCGGCTTCAATCTGAGTTCTCAAGGTCTTCATCAGCTCTTCCGAAGCCTTATGAGCTCTTTGATTTTCATAGTTATTATAGCAAAGCAGAAGCGCGGCGGCAATTATAAACACAATTCCGCTAACCATGAGAAAAACAGCAATTTTCTTTTTCAATTTTTTGCTTCTCCTTTTTTCTTTGAGGATTCAAGCAACAGCCAACCTGCGCTGAAAAGCAAAATTCCCAAAACAGAGAAAATCGGAACCGGCCAATTGAGCTGACCTGTGTCAATAAGCTCTTCAGGTTCAGAAGGATCTTCACCCTGAGGCAATGTGGTGTTGGGCGGTGAAGATTCTTTTCTTTGGTTTTTAATTGTCACAACAGATTTTGAGCTGTTGTAGGTTGCATTATAGCCTTTTGGAACATCAAGTTCAACGGCACTCCAGGAATAACCTTTTTCAAGATTGTTCCATGTGTGTTTCCAGTTATTGCTTTCATCTAAAACTACAGTAGAAATTTCTTTTCCGTTTTTCAAAAGGGCAACAGTAACATTTTCGGGGTGATTGTTATCACTCCAGAGCTTTTTAACGGTTAGATAGGTTTTTTCTTTTTGAGGTTCTTCTTTTTCTGTTTTCGGATTTGCCGAAATGTTATAAAGCCATTTTCCTTCTGCCTCATCAAACATAGGAATAAAAGCTATAAAAGGAGAAATCGGCATATAGCCCTCTGAGGTTTCACCCGGAGCAACAAGATACGCTCCGCAGGAAAGATTTTGGAAAGAAAGCTTTCCTGAAGAATCTGTTGATTTTTCAATGAAAGAAACATTATTTCTTTGAGCAAAGGAAAACGCATGAACAGAAAAATATGAATCGGAAATTTCAGTTTCTTCCATTCCGCAATTTTCAAAGGCAGAAGAATAAACATATTCAATTTCTTCACCTTTTTCGGTGGCGTAAGCCACAAAATATAGTCTGATTTTTGTTTTTTTGATAGGCTTTTTGGTTTCTCTGTCGCTTAATTTTAAAGAGAGACTTCCAACTGAATCAAGGTCAACCGCTGAAGCAGAAGTTGTCAGAGCGCAAAACGAAAGAACCCACAAAAAAGACAAAACAAACGCGATTATTCTTTTTTTCATCTAT
This sequence comes from Clostridia bacterium, assembly GCA_017474045.1. GTDB lineage: Bacteria > Bacillota > Clostridia > Oscillospirales > Acutalibacteraceae > UBA6857. Next base: position 27,884 of record JAFUHX010000018.1, read on the forward strand.
GCACCCTTCCCTTCTTTTTTATTTCGATTTTTTCTTTCTTCCTTTAATTAAAAGAGCAACCAGAAGAACAGCCAGCATCGGCGCTGCAACGGCAGGAGTAACTATCAAAGGATCTATCTGATATGCCTCGGTTATAATGTTAACTTCCTTCTCTTCCTCTTTGGTTTCAATTCTTGTTCCCCTGACAAGAAGGCGATGTGTATTAATTCCGTAAGGTGTGCAGGTGACAAGAGTACAATAGTCTTCACCGGGAACAGTATATAGGTCATCAATCTGTTCGGGAAGAACAATTATTATCCGGTCAACCTCATAGGTCAGAACGCGGTCGAAAATTTTCAGAGTGAAAACATCACCGACTTCAAGCTTATCAAGATTTGTAAAAAGCTTTGCCGAAGGAAGACCTCTGTGGGCTGAAAAAACGCTGTGACTTCCCTTTTCGCCAACAGGCAAAGAAGAGCCTTCCACATGGCCAACGGCACTGTTGAGAACTTCATTGGAGGTTCCGTGATAAATCGGAAGCTGAACCTTGATTTTTTCAATTGTTATGTAGCCCATCATACCTTCGCCGTTAACATCAAGAATCCGATAATAGTCATCTGTCAGCTGCTTATGGTTAATAAACGGAAACGGCATTGAAGAAATTTTTTTGTTATATTCTTTTGCTTTCTCAAGCTCTGAACTGCTGTCGTTTTTTTCAATGGTTTCAATCAGGCTGTCATAGTCAATAATTGCCTGAGACTGCCTTTTTTCGTTCCAGAAATCGCTGATTGTTGGATAAAGAAGAACGCTCAGACCGACAAAAAACACAGCAACCAACAAAATTGTTGATAAATTAGATTTTTTCTTCATATCAATACCCGCTTTAAAAATTCTCACCGTCAACGCTGATTTTTCAGCAACAACGGTCAAAACTCTTGTTTCCCGTGTCAGCAAAAGCTGACACGGGATTTTTGGTTTTAATCTTTATTTTCCGAGTTTTTTCCCTCGGGATTCTTTCATGCAAAGCTTGACATTCTCTTCTTTGAAACAAGAAGAACAACAGCAGCAAGCATCATTAAGCCGCCGACAACATAGAAAATTGTGGTTCCGATTCCGCCGGTTTCGGGAAGAAGTGAACCTGTTTTGTTTTCTACCTTAATAGTTGCAGGAGCTGCGCCGTTAATCATATAATCAGCTGAAATTGCTGTATCATCATAAGTTGCAGAAATTTCAACGGTCTTGGGCTCTGAAAGCTTATTATAACCGTCGGGAGCTGCAGTTTCATAAAGATAATAGGTTCCTGAATCAAGGCCGACAATTTCAAACGCACCGCTTGCATCGGTTGTGATTGAAGCTGAGCCTGAAGAATCAACCTTATAGGTGGGAACCTCTGCGTTTTCAACCTTTGTGAACTTGATTTTGCTGTTTTCGTCAGTTTTGCTTGTTCTGAGCTCAAAGGTTGCGCCTGCAAGAGCCTTCTCTGTCTGACCTTCTTTTGTCCACTTGAAAACATCCATTTTCCATGTGTATGTTTTTGTGGTTTTGGGCTGAGTCTGAAGGCTGCTGTTTTCACCGTAAGCAAGATAAACGCTGTTTGCAATTCCGGTTGCAATTTCAGCTTCGTCAGTAAGAACAGCACTATAGGTAACAGTTATAACATCTTCCTGAGAGAGAGTTGCAATATAGGAATCTTCAAAAACAATTTCAAAGGTACAGCCGCAGGTTCCTGTTGTTTTCAAGGTATAGTTTTCACTTGCAACAGTTCCGTTTTTGTCTGTTACGCTGACTGTTGAGCCAAAGTTAAGACCGGTTGCCATAGTGTCATGCATAACAAAGCCCTGGCTACCTTTACCAACAGTTATTTCTGATTTGAAGTTTACTGTTTCGCCAATGGCAGCATCGTTAACCTTGCCCCAACCGCCGTCGGTGTTTGATTCTTCGCTGTCTTCCTGAACATATTTTTCAATTTCAGGAACAGTATTTTTTTCAACAACCTTAATTGAGCTGTTTGTGTTTGTTAAAATGCAAACAGTTCCCAAGGTGGTATTGATTGCATAATAGCCGAGGTCAAGAGAGCCGAACTCAACAGTTGAGCTTGTTGCTTTTTCGCTTTTTGTTGCATCAATATGGTTAGTTACGGCGTAGCTGACTGCTAACTTTGCAAACTCAGCTTTTCTTGTTTCTTCTTCTGAGCCGACCCACTCAATAGTTCCGGTTTCATCATTTACAGAAAGATATTTTTTAGCTTCATCGCTTTTAAGGAAGTTTTCCCACTCAGCAACTACGCTGTAGCGACCCTGACTGCTGTTTTCGGAAACGGGAGTAAAGTCAAACATTTTGTAGATTTCGTAGGTAACACCCACTATAGCGTTGTCAATGGTAATTACGCCGTCTGAGGCGGCTAAAGCCATTGTTCCCATTGAAAGAACAAGGGCAAGGGTTAAAAGAATTGCAAAAAGCTTTTTCATTTTTTAAAAGTCCTTTCGTTTTTTTATTGTGTAGTTTTTTCTTCGAGAAATCAAAATTTTCAAGGGACTAACTGAACCCCCTTTCTTTTTTGCGTCGAAGAATTATATACAAAATCGGATATAGCATCAATGAAATTCCGATTATTGCCAAAGGTAAAACGCCCGTTCCTCCCGTTTCAGGAAGAATATATAGCTCCGGAGGATTAACAATTGCATTGTTTGAACCAGTCCACTCAATGCTTGTTCCGTCAGGGTGATGTTCCGTAACAGTTAATTCATCGTAAGAAACGACCACACTATAGGTGTTTTCGGAAGGAAGGAAACCATCGGGAATTTTTGTTTCATTAAGGATATAGGAATGACCGGAAGGAACATTGCTGAAATTCACAGCACCGTCTTTCGCCGAAACAGCAATATGGGTTTCTACTCCTGAAACAGAGGTTCCGTCTCCTTTGCAAGCAGAACACTCTGAAGTGTTGTGAATAAGAGAAAACTCTGCACCTTCAAGACCGTTACCCAGATCATCTGTTTTAACAAAACCGAACTCTGAAAGATAGCCAAAAACTGAAGGCTTAGGGAAATAAACTGTTTTTTCTTCAGAAAATTCCTGAACACCGTTTTTAGTTACAATGGTTCTATACTCAAGAAAAGCATTTCCGTTAGTGTTATAAATGGTTTCTTCTTTAACCGCACCGTTTTCGTTCTGAAGCCGGACTCTGTATTTAACCTCATAATAATAAAGAGTTTTGTTATCTTCAGTGGTTGTGGTGTAGCCCGATTTTTTCAGATCCCAATATATAATGTGGTTTTCATGGTTCGCTGTGTTTTCGCCACCCTCAGCGAATTTTCCGCTGAGAGCTTCGCCTGCAAGAGCACCATCTTTATTAAAAAACTGAATAAATTCAACTGCTTTTGCGTCCTCATCAAGAACAGGCAATGGGTCAGTCGCAGTCCAGATTGTTCTTATGTTTTCATCATTAAGCCTTCGCATCTCTTCAAAAATATTTTCGAAAGCATTGTTGATATCGTTTTTGTTGGTGCTGTCATAATAATATCCTGAGCCGATGCTGTTTTTCAGCCAGTTCTGATAAGCCGCTGTGCTGCTGGCATCACCAATTTCATAGGTAGTGCTTGTTCGGTCAATTACTGAAAGATTGTCGGTTCTTTCATAGCCGGCAATTGTCTGTCCTCCCACGTCAATTCCGATTGAGAAGATTTTGGCTCCTTCGTTTTTTATAGCCGTTGCCATTTCTCTTGCCCTGATTGATGCCTTATCGCTGTAGCTGGTTCCGGCAGAGCAGTAATATTTCTTGACGAAATCATAAAAAACGCCGTCAGCGCCCTTGGTTCCGCTTGAAGTATAAGGATCATAACCCTCATAGGTAGTGGTTCCGCTTTTAAGATAGGTGGTTGGAAAACCGTCTGAAAGGAAAACAATATATTTGTTTGCATTATCCGAAGAAGAAAGCATATCATATCCCATTTTCAAACCGGCTTCAACATTTGTAAAGCGGGTTCTGTCGCCCGAAACATAGTTATCAATAATATCGGCTGTTTCATCTTTCATTTCCTGAATCAGACTATTGGAATTACCGGTTGTGCATGGCTGAAGCTCCAGAATTTCATGACCGCTGGTATTAAAAGCAACAAAGCCGAGCCGACTCAGACCTGCAGTATTGGCGGCAAACTGATTGATAAAGTTTTCTGCCGCTTCAACCGCCGCGTCATATCTTGAGGTTTTGGTTTGCCCTTTCGGATAAGCGTTGTTCATTGTGTTTGAAATATCCATTACAACAACAACTGCCATATCAGGCTCAGAAAGAAAGGTCTGAACGCTGGTTTCTGTTTGAACACTGAGAGTTATATCAAAAACATTTTCAAGCTCTGTTCCGTCAATGGTTTTTGTTACCACAACAGAACCGTCCTTCGCTTTCATGATTCCGCCTGCATCGCTGACCTGATAATCAGAAGGCTCATCAGGCGTTATTGTTACGTCTTCTTCGGTATCCACCGGTTCAGTATAGGTACTGAAAGTAACAACTCCGTAGCCACTTAGGTTTCTTCCTGCTGAAGTATTAAGATAATCAAAATTTACTGTTGCTTCGTTGCCAATTTCACAGCTGAAAGTATTATTATCGCCATGTGAAAGAAGAACAAAGCCTCTATCTGTTGTGGGTTTCAGATTGCTCTTGTCCTTGAGATTTGTGTCATATTTTGCTGTTACAATCAAGTCGCCATATTCATTTTCATCAACCACCACAGCGTACCAATACCAGAAGCCAAAATTGCTGTAGGTTCCGACGGAGTTTCCGTGAATCAAAACGGTTTTGTTTGCTGTTGCTTTGTCATAATAATTAACAAATTCAACGCTTCTTGTCTGAGTAACAGCCAAAGTCGAACGGCTTGAATAAAGCCATTCATAGTCGAGCAAACGATTTTTATTGGGAACCTTTTCTCTGAGCTTCGGTCCGAGATTTTCAAAATTTACCCATGCCTTTGAGGCAAGTGCATAAACTTCACCGTAATAAGCCTCATAAGCCTCTTCATTCTCTTCTGTTTCCAATTCACTAAGCTTGTTTTCAAAATCATTGGTTTTGGGAAGCCGGTTTATAAGATAAGAAACATAATTTATAGCTGTTTCTTCAAATTCTTCGCTTGATCTGTCAAGCTCCCAGGGATCAAGCTTTTCCCAAAGAGTGCAGATTAAAAGATTATCTTCTGTGTAGCAAAGCTGAGAATGTTGATGAACAGTCTGAGAGGGCTCTACGGTTGTTTCTTCCGCCTTAGTTTCCGTATTTTCCTCAGCCGTTGTTTCTTCCTGAGTTGTTTCTTCGGTTGTTGTTTCCTCTGAAAATTCTTCTTTGACAGCAAGAAGCCGTGTCAGACCATAGGCAAAAATTGTTTCTTCATTTTCAACGGAAATTTCTTCAACACGGTTATTGAAATCGCCAAGAATAACCTTGATTTTTCCCTCGCTGACTTCGCTGACAACAGAAAGACAGTCAACCTTTCCGTCGGAATTCATATCAAGAAAAAGAATTTCACCGGCTTTGGCTGAATGCTTCAAAGAAGCTTCAACAAGCCCTTTCTCTTCCCAATTCAGAAAGAAGCTTTCAGCGTCAGAACTGATTAAATCTTCCGTTATCTGAATTTTTCCGTATTCAAGACAGAACGAAACAAAAATTGAATTCCAATCAGCGTAAGGCTCGCCGTACCATTCACCGTAGCGGGTATAGCCCTTTTTGTTTCCGTTTTCATCAATTTCAAAATTAAGCTCGCTCTCACAATAACCAAGCTGGGTTTTTGCAACTGCTAAAAGATTTTCACAGGTATTTTCACTAAAATTAATATTTTCAAAATCTTTTAGCCAATCGCTTTCTTTTTCAACATCAGCGCTGAAATCAGGGTAGCAATCTTGTGTATGTATATGCTCCGAAAGCTCACAGACCAAAGTTTTATTGTAACATTCTTCAACATGCACGTGAGTTGATGTTTTCTCTGTTGTTTCTGAAAAAACAAAAGAGGTTTCTTCGTTTAAAGAAGTCTGAAAGCTTGTTGTTTCATAAACCGAGGTTGTTTCTTCACTAAAACCGCAAACAAGCTCTGAAAGATAACATTCTTCGCTGTGACTATGCTCCTGAAGACCGCAAAAAGCTTCTCCTGTTACGGTAATTCCGACAAGCTTAAGCTGCCAGAAAACAATGGCGGCAACTATTAACGAAACACAAAAAAACAAAGCGGCAAGCTTTCGGCTTTTCAGCCTGAAGTTTTTATGGCGACTTAAATATTCGCCATTCAGTTCATCCACACTTGCCACCTCCTTAATTTTTTATTAAACAAAGCCTATTGCTTCAAAAGGCCATATTCTGAAAAATATTTTTCCCACCAACTGATCAGTACTGACCTGACCGATAACTTTATGGCGGCTGTCAACAGAAGTTGAACGGTGGTCTCCCAAAACAAAATAGTGGTTTTCTGTTACATGGCAGGGGAACTCAACATTTCCCGTTCCCAAGGCTCTGTCGAAAAGATAAGGCTCTTCAATTCTTTCACCGTTGACATAAACGTAGCCATTTTCATCAATATCAACAACATCCCCCGGAATGCCGATAATTCGCTTTATCAAAAGCTTATTCTGATAAGAAAAGCAACAAAGCTCACCTCTTTTAAACTTTGTTGTTTTAATGAGAACAACGATTTCTTCGTCATTGAAGGTCGGTTCCATGCTTCCGCCCGAAATCTGAAGAACAGGAAAAACCAACGTTGCAATTAAAACAGCAACAGCCGCAACCACCACCAAAGAATAAAGGGTGCTTTTTAAAACTCTTTTGTAACGCTGATTATATTTTTCTCTGAGAATTTCCTGTTCCAGTTGTTTTACTGTCGGAAAATCAAATTCCTTGCCTTTTTTGTTTTTAACCACCAAGATTTACTCCTGACAATGCAAAATTTGTTATTCGCCACCTTCGCTGAGCTTTTTTATAAGCTCTTCGTAGCTCATGGGGCGCTTTTTCTTTTTTAAACTGCTTTCAACAACGATTTCTTCTTTTTTCGTCTTTTCAGAAGCAATCGGAGTATCTGCTTTCTTCTCTGAGTCAGTTTTTTCCTTTTCAGGACGGACTTCTGCCGCTTTTTTAACCGATTCAACATATTGCTCTGCCGCAGCCTCGGCCGCCTGAAAAATTCCGTTTAGCTTAAGTGCGGCTTCAGCAATTGAACCCGCTTTGTTAAGTTCTATATCACGGCTTTCAAGCTTTTGATTTGCTTCATCAAGAAGGCGCTGAAGCTCGTCAGCTCTCTTTGTTTGTTCAAGTAAAAGCTCAAGAAGCTCTCGCCTTGAAAGTTTTTTCAGCTCTTTATCTGTCAATTTATACATCTCCGATAATATAAAAGAAATATCTCATTCTGGTTCATTTTACATTTTATCACATTTTATTAAAATGTAAAGCTGTTTTTCTTTTTTATTTATGAAAAAACTACAAAAAATTGCATTTCGACACTTCTTTTTTTCATTATTAAAATAAAAAAAAGCAAGGCGAACGCAAAAAGAGCGCTTGCCTTGCAATAAAAGACTGTTTCAGATTATTTTTGCCCGTAATAAGCATTTGCACCATGCTTTCTCAAATAATGCTTATCAAGGAGCTCTTGCTGCATAGGTTCTGCCTTGCCTAAAACCATATCATGCCAAGCCATAAAGGAGACCTCTTCCAAAACAACGGCATTATGAACCGCTTCCATGGGATTTTTTCCCCATGCAAAAGGACCGTGGCTATGAACTAATGCTGCCGGAATATCAGCGGCATTTTTTCCTTCAAAAGCTTCTATAATAACAGTTCCGGTTTCTTTTTCGTAATGCCCCGGCTCACCGGCAATTTCCTCGGGAGTCATTTTTCTTGTGCAGGGAATTTCGCCATAAAAATAATCGCCGTGAGTAGTTCCCAAAGCAGGAACACCTAAGCCTGCCTGAGCCATTGTTGTTGCCCAACGGGAATGAGTGTGAACAATTCCGCCAATGGAAGAAAAGGCTTTATAAAGTTCAAGATGAGTGGGAGTATCGGAAGAAGGGTTAAGCTTGCCTTCAACGGTTTTTCCTGTTTCAAGGTCAACAACGACCATGTCTTCCGCCTTCATTTCGTCGTATTCAACGCCTGACGGCTTTATTACAACAAGACCCTTTTCTCTGTCTATTCCGCTGACATTTCCCCATGTGAAAGTTATAAGATTATACTTTGGGAGAAGAAGATTGGCTTTAAGTACCTCTTGTTTTAATTCTTCAAGCATAAAAATTTCCTTTCCTGTCTTTATTTAAGCTTCCATGCAAGATCATTGAGGAAAAGCTCTTTTTCAAGGCTTTCAACTGTGGTGTCTTTTGTAATATGAACAAACTCAATATCCATCATTGTTGCCCAGTCTTTCATCTGAGACGCGGAAACATCATAAGAAAGAACTGTGTGGTGGGCTCCACCGGCAGTAATCCAACATTCAACACCTGTGGTTAAATTGGGCATTGCTCTCCACATTACTCTGGCAACAGGAAGATTGGGCATTTCCATAATCGGTTTTACACATTCAATATCCTGAACGATAAGGCGAAGTCTTCCGCCCATATCAACCAGACTTGCAACAATGGCCTTTCCTTCTCTTCCTTCAAAAACAAGCCTTGCAGGATCGCCTTTTCCGCCAATTCCCAAGGGATGAACTTCAATTTTGGGCTTATCAGCAGCAAGTGACGGGCAAACCTCAAGCATGTGAGCACCGAGAGAATATTCTTTTCCTTTTTCAAGGTGATATGTATAGTCCTCCATAAAGGCTGTTCCGCCGTTTTTGCCTTCGCCCATAGCCTTCATTATTGCGGTCATTGCGGCAACCTTCCAGTCGCCTTCACCGCCGTAGCCATAGCCCTGCTCCATAAGTCTTTGGCTTGCAAGACCGGGAAGCTGTTCCATTCCGTAAAGATCCTGGAAGGTGTTTGAGAAAGCAAGACAGCCCTCTTCGTCAAGCATTTTTTTCATTGCTATTTCTTCTTTAGCCTGATAGCGAACAGCAGATATATTGTCGGTATTCATAACATATTTTTCAGCGTATTCCTTCATCAAAGCGTCAACCTCTTCTTCAGAAACAGCTTCAATATATTCAACAAGTGTTCCAACAGGCCAAGTGTTAACCTGCCAGCCGAGTTTTGCCTGAACTTCAACCTTGTCTCCTTCTGTAACAGCAACTTCACGCATATTATCGCCAAAGCGCATTACCTTAAGGCTCTTGCTGACTGCAACACCAACAGCGCTTCTCATCCAATCGCCGATTCTTTCAAGAACATCTTCATCCTGCCAATAGCCTGCAATAACCTTTCGGGGCATTCTGAGCCTTGCAGCAATAAAGCCATGCTCTCTGTCGCCGTGAGCAGCCTGATTGAGATTCATGAAATCCATATCAATTTCTTCATTGGGAATTTCGCGGTTATATTGAGTTGCAAAATGGCAATAGGGCTTCTGAAGGTCAACAAAGCCGTTTATCCACATTTTTGAAGGGCTGAAAGTGTGACACCAGGTTATAATACCTGCGCATTTGTCGTCATAGTTTGCCTCTTTAACAACGTCGGCAATTTCTTTGTTTGTCTTTGCTGTTACCTTATAAACCACCTTGCAGGGAAGAATACCGGAAGCGTTCATTTTTGCAGCCATTTCTTCAGCGCGCTTGGCAACAGTTTCAAGAACCTCATCACCATAAAGGAACTGACTTCCGACAACAAACCAGAATTCATAGTTTTTCATTGACATAACAAAAATCTCCTTATTTTAAATTTTCAACCGCTGCTTTCTGAGAAGCTATAGCAGCCTTATATTTTTTCATGTATTCATTAAAGCCTCTAACATCTTCGGCGTCGGGTGTCATAACAACAGCATCGGAATTCCTAAACACCCTTTTATCAAGATAATCTTCAAGAGTCATTTCGAAGGAATCAGCGGCATAGTCAGCAAGAATAGCAGCACCCCAGGCTCCGCCTTCACCGGCTGTTTCCATAACGGCAACATCAGAGTTCATTGCTGCCGCCATGATGCTTTGTCCAACATCTTTCGTTTTAAAGAAGCCACCATGGCCAAACATTTTGTCAAGAGAAACATTCTCTTTTTCAAAAAGAATGTCCATTCCGATTTTAAGAGTAGCGCAAGCTGAATAAAGCTTGTCTCTCATAAAGTTTGAAAGAGAAAAATCTGAATCAGGCATTCTGACAAACATGGGTCTTCCCTCTTCAAGACCGGTTACCGGCTCGCCTGAAAGATAGTTAAATGAAACCAAGCCGCCACAATCGCTGTTTCCTTCAAGAGCAACAGAATAAAGCTTGTTATAAAGCTCAGAGGTTTCAGCCTTATAGCCCATAAGAGAAGCAAACTGAGCAAAAAGCTTTACCCAGGCATCAATATCTGAACAGCAGTTGTTGCAATGAACCATGGCAACAGGCTTTCCTGTGGGGGTGGTTACCATATCAATTTCGCTATAGACTCCTTTGAGAGCCTTTTCTAAAACAGCCATAGCAAAAACAGAGGTCCCGGCTGAAATGTTTCCTGTTTTTTCTCTGACGCTGTTAGTGGCGGTCATTCCGGTTCCGGCGTCACCTTCAGGAGCGCAAAGAAGGGCACCGGGCTGAAGCGTTCCCGTCGGATCAAGGTAGAGCGCACCTTTTTTGGTTAAAACACCGCCCTTTTCTCCTGCAACAAGAACCTTTGGAAGAATATCTCTGAGCTTCCATGAAATTCCCTTTTCGGCAAGCTTTTCGTTGAAAAGATTAACCATTTTTTCATCGTAATCAAGCTTTTCGCTGTCTATGGGAAAAACACCCGAAGCTTCTCCCACGCCGAGAACCTTTTCGCCTGTCAGAACAAAATGAACATAGCCGGCAAGAGTTGTTAAATGAGCAATTTCACTAACATGAGCTTCACCGTTTAAAATTGCCTGATAGAGATGTGCAATGCTCCAGCGCTGAGGAATATTAAAGCTGAAAAGATTTGTTAATTCTTCTGCCGCTTCAGCTGTAATTGTGTTTCGCCAGGTTCTGAAGCCGGTAAGCTGATTTTCGTCTTTATCAAAAACAAGATATCCATGCATCATTGCCGAAAAACACATTGCCTTGAACTTTTCAATTCTGACACCGTATTTTTCCTGAACATCTTCAAAAAGATTTTTATAGGCATCCTGAAGTCCGGTTTTAACATCAGAAAGATGATATGTCCAGATTCCGTTTTCAAGGCGGTTTTCCCATGTGTGACTGCCTGAAGCAATAACAGAATAGTTTTCGTCAATCATAACAGCTTTGATTCTTGTTGAACCAAGCTCAATTCCCAGACACGCCTTTCCTTCGGATATAAAACTTGCAACCTGCTGTTTGTTTTTCACTTGCAACATTCCTTTTTTATTTATTTAAGCGAAACATACGCTATTGTTATGATAACATATTAAAATTTCAAAAACAACAAAAAGAAAAATATTTTTAAAATCAGTAGGCTATACCCTTGCTGTCCAGCCACTCTTCAAGACAAAGTCCGCTGTTTTTAATTTCTTCAGCATATTCAACACCCACAAATCGCCAATGCCAAGGTTCCGGAACGATTCCCGTAATGCTTTGTTTTTCAGCTGTATAGCGAAGAATAAAGCCATATTTATGTGCATTTTTTGTCAGCCACTCATATTCTTTGGTGTTTGCAAAGGAATCATAGGTGTTGCAGACATCCATGGCAAGTCCAAGATTGTGTTCGCTGGTACCCGGCGGAAGAATGACTGTTGCCGCCTTTTCAGCAGCTTCCTTTTTAGAAATATTATAGCGCGACATATAGGTATTGGTTAAATTTTCATAGTTAATTTTTTGTCTCTCATAGGAGCGATAGGCGGAATAGGGTGTCAGAATAATTCCGTCTTTCTTTGCGGCATAATACATTTTTTCATAATACGGAGCTACTCTTTCGTCAAGATATTTTCCGCAGCCGAGAATTTCTTTGAGCTTCGGAACAAAGCCTTCAGGAATTTCTCTTGAAGAGTTAACAACTATCAGATTCCAGTCTTCTCTTTCTGTGTTAACAATTATTCTTCCGCTGTCGCTGATTTTCGGCTCTGAGGTTTCATTCTGAGCCGGAAAGGCAGTTGTTGTTTCACCATCTGCCCAAGATGTTTCTTCCGCCTGAGTAACATTTTGAATAATCTGAGAAACAGTTTCATTTGTTGCTTCTGTTTCGGTTAACTGAGCAGGATTTTGGCTTGTTTCAGAAAAAGAATTGCCGGTTTCAACCTCTTCAACGGGGTTTTCCGGTCTTTCACTTTTTAAAACAACAAGCATTACCGAAATAACCGCCACCGCAACAAGAATTAAAACAACAAGCGTATTTATTATGGTTTTATTTTTATCATTCTTCATTTCTACACCTCTTTTTTATTATACGGCGGCAGTTTTAAAACTTCAAGAGATTTATAAAAATTAAAGATAATGTTAAAGAGCTTCTTCAGGTTTAATTACTCTGAAAAAGCTCTTTGTTTTGTTTAGGTTCATGCGGTCTGCGCTTTTTACCAGACCCGAGGGGCGAGGAAAAATTGTTTAGGTTCATGCGGTATGCGCTTTTTTTACCGCCCCGCTTTTAGTTTTTTGATTTAGGGGATACTACCTCTGCATCAACTTCAACATCATCATAATTCTCTTTAAGACCGAACTCATCATAAATAAAGAGGGTCTGAAGACAAATATCAAGACATTTTTCAACAGTTTTCATTTCAAGCTCTTCAATAGTGTCGAGTCTTGTGTGGTAATATCTTGGAGGACCGGGATCCATAGCGGCAAGAGTTGCTGCAGGAACGCCCAATGTTGTTACTCTGGCTGCGTCTGAAGCTCCGAGATAAACAGATTCATAAGGAAGATCAAGACCTGCACGCTCAGCACCTTTTTTTATAAGAGCACATACTCTGGGGTCGTTTTTAACTGTACCGGTCATGTCTTTGTTATAAATTGCCATGCACTCATAGTCTTTCAGAGTATCTAAAGCAACAAAAGCGGTGGGAATGGCTTTAAGCTCATCAAGATGATTTTTAGTGTATGCCTTTGCGCCTCTGAGACCGGTTTCTTCGCAACCGGTTGTTACTGCAACAACCTCTGTGTTTTCAAAGCGGATTCCGTTATCTTCAAGATATTTCAAAACAGCAACTGAAGCAACTGCACCGGTGAGGTTATCGTTAGCACCCATAACAGGACGCTTAAAGTTTGTGAAAAACAAAGCCGCAATAAAAAATGGAACAAAAACGAACTGAGCGTACTGAACAATACTTAACCATAACGGTGTTTCTTCAGCTGAGCTCATAGCCACAGAAATAATTGAAACAACAAGAACATAAACAAGACCTAAAACAGCAGGAATAACAATTCCGAAAAGAAGGTTCTTTCCGCCGAGATATGTATAGGTCCATTCATAAGCTGAGTCTGCGTGACCTGAAAAAACAATTCTCTGTTTAACCTCGCCCTTTGGTGCTCTGACACCAACAGCGTTGCAAGAGGTGGATTTCGGAAAGATTGGTTCAAGGAATTCCCAATATTTAACAAATTCAGTAACCGTGCATAAAAAAGCAAGCAAGATTAAAACAAGAGAAACAACGGGAACAAAAAACGATGCAGCAATGGCTACAAGTCCAAAAACTGCAGCTATAACAACCCATGCCATAAAGGCATATTTGCTCATTTTAAAATCTTCAATTTCAACCTTGTCGCAGCAGGTTTTCATCTCGTCGGCAAAATGCTCCTGAGCCTTGCGCTCACTTTCGCTGCCTGACTCACGAGGTCCTATGGTCTGACAAATTTTTTTAATTTCTCTGACGGTGTAGTTAGTGTACATTCTCAGAGAAGACGGATAATTTTTTACGCTTTCGCTGGCTTTCATTATTTAGCTCCTTTCAATTGCTGATGCTGATTTATTTTATCATCTTAAATCATTATTGTCGAGATTTCTTGGAATTTTTTAAATAATGTTAAGAAATTTCATAGTCAACACTTGCTCTGCTTTCGCGAACAAGGGCAACATAAGAAGCAACCGCCTTATGATCGGGATGCTCTCTGTATTTTTCAACATCTTCAAGGCTGTCAAAGGTACTGATTAAAACGGCGTCATACATTCCGTTTTTCATGTTAACATTAAAATGAATTTCCATTGAACGAATAAAATCAATTTTCTCGGGAAGCTCTTCAAGCATTGACTTTATAAGCTCAGCATTTTCTTTTCCTGTTCTTCCCTGAGCAAACTCTTTGAACTTCCACATAACAATATGTTTAATCATAACAGTCTCCTTTTGGTTTTCTTTTCAAATACTTTACCATTTAAAAGCATAATTTGTCAAGTATATTAAAGCTTCGCCGCGCTACATTCTGTTATGAAAAAAAGCAGGAGTTTCTTTCTGAGGAACAGGAATCAGCATTGTGCTTCCTCTGAAAACCGAATCTTTGCCATATTTTTTTCTGATTTTTTCAATCTGACTTTCAAGCCGCTCCAGCTTATCATATTTTTTTGAGTCGAAAAAAAGATTATATTGAAAATTACAGCTTTCGCCCACCAGTCCGCAAGCTCTTATTCCCACCGAGCGAACATTGCTTTCCCAGGTCCAGCTTTCTTTAAAAAGCTTCATTCCGGCGGAAAAAAGAACCTCAACAATTCTTGACGGTTGAGGCAAAACCAGCTGTTTTTCTCTGGTTACAAGAATTTCATCTCTGACGCTGATTTGAACAACAGAAGCCAGACAGGCATTTTCTCTCAGACAGGTTGCCACTTTATCAGTAAGATAAAGCATTACGTTTCCAACGTCTTCATCTGAAATAAGGTCGCGGCAGCAGGTTACGCTTCTTCCAAAGCTCTTAGCCGGAGGAATCTGATTTTTAGAAAGAACAGGAGAAAAATCAAAGCCGCTTGCGTTTTTCCAGAGTTCTTCACCCATTTTTCCGAAAATTAAAGTTAAAAAGTTTTTATCACAGCTTGCAACATCTCCGAGAGTATATATTCCCACGCTGTTGAGCCTTCTTTTTGTCGAGGGACCCACGCCGATCATCTCTTCCGCCCGAAGCGGCCAAACAATTTTTTTAAACTCCGCTTTTGAAATAACAGTTACTGCGTCTGGCTTTTTCAGGTCTGAACCCAGCTTTGCAAAAACCTTGTTAAAGCTGACTCCAACAGAAATGGTAAGACCGATTTCTTTTTTTATTCGTTCTTTGATTTCATAGGCAATTTTTTCGCCGCTTCCATATAAAAAAACGCTCCCCGTTACATCTAGCCAACATTCGTCCATTCCAAAAGGTTCCACAAGGTCGGTATATTGCTCATAAATGGCTCTGACCTTTGAGGAATATTCCATATATCGACTGAAATTCGGCTCAACCGTTATAAGCTCCGGACATTTCATCTGCGCCTGCCAGACTGCCTCTGCTGTTTTCACGCCGAATTTTTTTGCCTTTTCGTTTTTTGCCAAAACGATTCCGTGTCGCTCCTGCGTACTTCCGCAAACTGCCATGGGAACATTTTTAAGCTCCGGACGAAAAAGACATTCAACCGAAGCATAAAAATTATTCAGGTCGCAATGAAGAATAACTCTTTCTGACACAAAAAACACCACCGAACATTTGTTTGTTAGATTGTATCACAAAGAAGAGAATTTGTAAAGGATTTTTCGAACATTTGTTTGTTTTGGCGAAAATTTCTTTTTCAACGCAAAGGCAGAAATCTTTTTTCTTGTTATACGCAGACAACAAGAGAATCTAAAAAAACTCGTTTTTTCAAAAAACATAAGCGACTGCTCCTTAAACAGAAGCAGCCGCATAAGCTTATTTAATTTTCACGCTCTTGACTGAGCTCCAGGAAGAATAAATTTTATCCGATGCAGTCACTTTATAAGCTCTGACCTTGAAATAGTACTTCTTGCCACTCACAAGCTTTGTCTTTGAACCCACAGTCATGTTTTTGTCATAGGATGCTACCTTTTTATAGGTTCCGTTCTTACTTGTTGAATAGTAAAGCTGATAACCGCTTTCATCTGCAACATTTGACCATGTAATGTTTGCCTTGCCCTTGGTTGTTGTAAGCTTTGTTTTTTTCTGTACAAAAGCCAATAAAAATGGTAATCGTTCCTTAAGGTATTAGGTCAGTTACATTCCAATGTCAACCATCTTCATTTTTGATGCCTTTTCACCCCAGCTGTTTGCCCAACTCTCGCAATAAAGCTTATAATAAGAAACATTTTTCTTTTTTCTGTAGCCGGCAAAGCAGTTGCACCAGATAGCTGAAGGAAGAGCAATAACAAGATAATAAAGCGGTCCTAAAAGAAGGCATTGCCATGTGTGGCCGTATTCGTGAATACGAGTGTTATAAGTCCACTTTTTGTTGGGGTGCTGATCTCTCATGAAAATGAAAAGACCCATTGAAAGTCCGCCCGCATTCCACGGTACATAAACAATATAGGCATAGCCGAAATGCTGCCAACGCCAACCGATAATCCTGGTGCAGATTAAATAGGCAATTCCTCCAACAAGGTTAACCGGCAAACCCCATGTCCATTGAACAAGATAAAAAAGAAATTCACACAAATCTCTTTTCCATGTTTTTTTCGCTCTGACGGGTTCTTTTTGTGTTATATCAATTCTTTCTGACATAGCTTTTCTCCTTTAAATAGTTTTATTCTGAAGTTTCTTTTGTTCTTCAAGCTCAAGAATAATCAAATATTCTCCGTTTTCGTTTTTATCAAGGGTATGACCCTGAGTTTCGTCGTTATCTTCGCCAAGCCAGGTTTCTGAAAGCTTCTGACCGGTAACGATTTCAATTCTTTCTTTTTCATAATCTGAAAGAGTAACACTTCCGAATTTTCTTTTGGTTGCAATTGCTGCTCTTATCATTGTGTGGTCATCTTTTGTCATCTGGAATTTTTTAAGAAGATACCATGAAGCAATGGCTGAAATAATCGGAATAAACGCAATGCAAAGTCTGATTCCCGTCATGGCGCTTTCAGGCTGAGGATAAATAGCTTTATTGACTTTTTCATAAAGTTCAACCTCACTTCCGGTCACAAGACCGAAAAAGCCTAAAATCAAACCAACAACAGAAATCATTGCGCTGTTAACGCTTTTTTTGATAAAGGTGCTGAAGGTTGAAATTACGCCCTCTCTTCTTCTTCCCGTAATAAGCTCATCAACGTCGGTCAGGTCGGGAAAAACATTGTTTGAAACAAACCCTAAACCACTCATTCCGAAGGGATAAAAAACCTGACTGAGAATAAGAAGAATAAACATTACCTTGCTAAGCGCTGTGTTTTCCTGACTGGTCTTCATGAAAAGACCTATGGCAAGGCCTATAATCATAAACGGCGTTACAATCGTTCCGCATTTCTTTTTTCCGAATTTCATTGTCAGCGCATAATTCAAAGGAAATGCCGCTGTTTCAAAAACACCCGCAACTGTGTTTAAAATTGCATATTTTGCAACGCTATATTGATTTGCAAGATATTTTATGTAGTAGATTTTTGTTGTTGAGAAAAATCCCGTTGAAATCTGCCAGAAAAAATTCATAAAGAAATATTGTCTGAAAGCCCTGCTTTTTAAAACGAGTCTGTATTCACTAATAAAGAGCTTCAAATCAAAGGGCTCATTCTTGTTATCAAGTGAGCTGGGCTCCCTGACTGTTTTATAGGTGGCAAAAACAGCCACAGAATAGAACACCGAAAGAATGATTCCGGACCACAAAAACGGTTGCTTTGAGCTGGAATCAAGCTCTTGAGAAGCACCGAAAACAGAGCAAAGAATCAGGAAAACGATATATGAAGGAATCATTCCGCAAGAATTAAAAATATAGCTGACGGAGGTGTATTGGGTTCTTTGGTTATATTCGGGTGCAAGCTCGGGAAGCATTGCCGTATGAGGAATACTGATTATGGTATATGCCGTTTTATAGAGCATATAGGAAAAGGTATAGTAAACAAAGCATTTTATCGGTGCCTGCTCAGCGTCCATTCCCGCCGAATTCCAGAGCATTGAATATGAAATCAGCAAAAAGGGAATTCCCCACAGAAGATAGCGCCTGTGTTTTCCGGTTTTTGAACGGGTTCGGTCTGAAATAATTCCCATTACCGGGTCTGTTATGGCGTCCCAAAAAACAGCGATTGTTGAAATTGCTGTTGCCACCTTAATATCAAAATGAACAACGTCAGTTAAAAACGCAAGAAAATATTGAGAAATCAGATATCCTCCGCCGCCAAGGAATATGTTAACATAGCAATAATTCATCATGGGAACAACCGACTCTTTAAATGTTCCCTTAACGCCGATTACATTCAAAGCCCTTTGACCTATGGTTATTCTGTTTTCGGCTTCGTTGTTTTTTGGCATTGCATCACTTCCTATTGATGTCTTTTGAATAATTTTATCACTTCAACAAATTGAAGTCAAGGAAAGAAGTACTAAGAGGCTGTAAAAACGAGTTTTACAGCCCCTTATAATTTGATTTTATTCGCTTTTTTCAGTTTGATAGCTTTCTTCCGGTTGGGCCTCTTGTGACACAACCTCTTTTGAAAAGAAAAATTTCATAAAATATAAAGCCACCAGAAATGAAACCGCAACCGAAAACGGCGACGACATCAAAGTAGCGATATCTGATGAAAAATACTTATTAAAAGCATTGCCTAAAACGCTGTTCAATACTTCATTATAAAACATTTTGTTTATGAGAGAAGAAAGAGGTATAATAACAAGAGAAGAAGCAGACATCAAAATACTTGTGCATATATTACCAACAGCCGATGCAGAATAAAACGCCATTGCTTCAACATGGTTTTTTCCGGGTATGTAGCCGGCAAAATATATAAAAGCAAAAGGAATTACTACTGAGACCCAGGAAGCAAGGTTACTCAAAGCTATCTCGAATGTACCGGCAAAGCTATTTTCTGAAAAAGCCATTATCATTGAAGGAATCGACAAAAGACACACCGATGCAATACTGCTGACAAGAGAAGCAACAAAAAAGAGTATTCTCGCTTTTGAAAGATTCATCTTAAAACTTGAAAAACCTTTTCCAAGAAATTTTTTGTTAATATTGTCAAAAGCGGTAAATGCCTGACAAGCAACAAAAACATTAAAAGGAATAAGAGCTAAATTCACAACAAGAATAACTATCGAAATTGTTTCGGCACGCAAGCTTCCGAAATCAACCGCAAGCTGACCAAAGCAAGTGAAAAAGCTGCTGAAAAGGTTACCCACACTTTTTCCAAAAAATGCAGCACCGGCAAAACGCACTGTTTTAACCTTATCTTTTGTCAAAAGCCAACCCAAAGCAAAGGTTATCAGCGCAACCAGCAGATTGGAAGCGCAAGTAACAGAGCTTAAAATCCAATTGACTTTCTGAGAGTTAATAATTTCACCCGAACCGATTATTTTCAGCAAAACAGAATTGCTGACCATTGAAAAAACAGTGAACGCCGTCAACGCAACGGTCATATACGCCGTTATTCTTTTTTTATAAGAAACTTTTCCTTCCATTTTTATTTTTCCCCTTTATATTATTACTTTGATTATATAAATTTTTAGTGTATTTGTCAAATTTTCACTTTAAAATATGGATTATTTCCGGGCAAAATATAATTGCCGAATACTCGGCTAAAACAACTTTTATTAAAGGAGAAAAATTCAATGTCTAAGCAGAATAAGAATAAGAATCAGAACCAGAATCAGAATCTCAACAACGAAAACAAAAATCAGAAAAACGCAAAAAATCTTAACAAAGAAAACAAAAACAACAATCAAAACGAAAACCAGCAGCAGTATTAATCATCGGTTAACTGTTTTGAGCAATGCCTGATTTCAAGGCATTGCTTTTTGTTTTTCGTCTATGATATAATTAAAAAAACTTATCAGGGAGAAAATCTTATGACAGAAAAAATTATTTCCCAGCTATTTAAACTTCAGGAAGAAAAATATAAAAGTTTTACCTCCGCTTTAATTCCAACTGTTGACAAAAATAAAATTATCGGTGTCAGAATTCCGCTTCTTCGTTCACTCGCCAAAAAATTCATCAGAAGCGAAGATGTTTCTTTCTTTTTGTCAGACCTTCCCCATCGCTATCACGAAGAAAACCTCTTTCATGCTCTTCTTATCAACGAAAACAAAAATTTTGAAAGTTGCATTTCTCAGCTTAACAGCTTTTTGCCCCATGTTGACAACTGGGCTGTTTGCGACAGCATCAGACCAAAGGTTTTTTCAAAAAACAAAAAAGCTCTTCTTTCAGAAATTGAAAAATGGCTCAGATCCGATAGCACCTATACAGTTCGTTTTGCCGCTG
The DNA here is from genome assembly GCA_017474045.1 of Clostridia bacterium. GTDB lineage: Bacteria > Bacillota > Clostridia > Oscillospirales > Acutalibacteraceae > UBA6857. The sequence goes on from JAFUHX010000018.1 coordinate 48,159, forward strand.
AAATGCTTATGCTCCACTTTCTTGACGAAGATTTTGAAGAAAACTATCTTGAAGCTGTTTCAAAAATTCAAAGCGAAGAATATTACATAAACATGATGATAGCCTGGTATTTTGCAACCGCCTTGGCAAAGCAATGGAAATTCGCCATTGTTTATCTTGAAGAAAAAAGACTTGACCCTTCGGTTCACAACAAAACGATTCAAAAAGCAACAGAAAGCTACCGGATAACAGATGAACAAAAACAATATCTGAAAACCCTGAGGATATAATAAACAATCTAAAAAAAGAGGATGTAAAAATTACATCCTCTGATTTTTATTTTTCAAGAACCTTTTTCACCAGCTCTTTTGTCATTTCATCTATCGCAACCTGAGAAGGATTAGCGCTGATTTCTGACATTCGGGCATTATAGACCTGCTGAGTTTCGTCATCAGCCTGAGACAAAGCATAGTAATATGCATCGGTATAAATTCCCATGTATGGCGAATAGTTTTTCTTTCCCCAAACGGTTGTTCCGTCGTCTCCTATTCCGCTGAAAATATAGGCAGGCTCTGAAAGCTCCCAGTCCCAAGCTATTGTGGGATAGATTTTATAGATAACACCGTCTAAAAGAAGGTTATAGCTATAGTCATCTGCCTTTTCAAATTTCAGCTTTGAAAGTCTGGTTTTTTTATCAATATTATTTCGGCTGATTGCAACGGAATCAATAATGGTAAGGGGCTGAGAAACGCTTCTTTCTATTGCAAGATGATCTGTTTCACTTGCGCTTCTTTCTAAAACAACAACATCCCAGTTTCCGTTCATTTTGCTTTCTTTAATTTTTCTTTTTGCGCTCTCGCCTGTGTAGCTTTCTGCCACGGCAAGAGGCCAACCGTCGCTGTTGAAGAAAATCTGGCGGATTTCAAGGAAAGGCGCTGTGTTTGCCGAAACATCATAAAGCTCAGCGGCTTTATCGCCGGCATAGATATTGTTTTCAGCCTTATAATAAAGTCTGGACTGAAGAGCCATTATCCATTGACCGCCTGCAATTTTGATTATGCAGGGACTTCCTGTTGAAGCCTTTCCGACATCAACATAAGAAACGCCGCCGTTACTGCTCATTGCGAAATTATAGCCGCCAATCAAAGAAAGACCTTTTGTGTATTGATTATTTCTCTTTGAAGAAGAGAATTCCGACATATTTTCGCCGTTCCAGTCCTCATAAGGACCGCCAACAGATTTTGATCTGGCAACGCGAATGTTATAGTTTGTTTGTTCATTACCGTAGGTAACAAACAAATAATAATAGCCTGTGTTTTTGTTGAAAACAATGTCTGCCGCCGTAACAAGACTTCCCTGATTTTTATCAAGAGCAGGGATGCTTCCCGGCTTTGAAACAAGAGTTCCTGATTTGAAGCGGGTTTCTCCGTGAACGGTTGAAATATCAGAGCCGTTTTGGTTATAGGCGCTGTCTTTTTTCAAAAGTCCGTTTTTGCTGTTTAACTCAACCAGGTTAATGCTTCCGTTTATTTTGTCTTTTCCGCAATATGAACCATAGGTCATAAAGAGATTTCCGTTTTCATCTTCAAAAACACCGGGATGAACAGCAACAGCCTCTTCATAAAAAGATTTATTTGGCTTTTCGTTGTTGCTTCCTTTGTTATAGCCGCAAGAGGAAATTACCAGACCTCCGTCTTGCCAATCATTGTTGTCAACAGCATACTCAAGATCGGTGGTCTTCACACAGAAAATTGCCGCCTCACTTGAGTTTTCTTCTTTACAAAGAGAGAAATAAAGAAAATAGGTTGAACCGATTTTAATAATATCAGGAGCTAAAGGCTCAGCGTTATTGGTTGATGCTGTTAAAGATTTTCCGCTGTTATAGCCATGTGCCTTTGCCCATTTTCTGACGCTGGGAAAGGTGTCTAGCGACATCGCTGTATTTCCTGATTCGCCGCTTGGAGAGGGGAAATATGTAGTTCTGTGTTCCCAGTTGAGAAGGTCTTTTGAACGCATGACCTTGTTTTTGGAGCCGAAGCAATAATAATAGCCTGACTTTTCATCAAAAATTATTGACGGATCAGAAAAATCATAAGCATCATCACTGCCGATATATTCACTTTCAGCCGGATATTCTATAATCGGCTCATGATCATAGGACAGCTTTTTAATCTCTTCTTCAGAAGAAGGTCTTTTCCCTTTCTTGAAATAGGCAAGAATGGTCAGCTTGCTGTCAACCTTCACTCTGTATTGAAGCATATTGACCTCATCAGTAACATCAATGCCGTTAACAGTCAGCTTCGAAAGATTATAATATTTGTTTTCTGTTCGCTCGGGATTGATGTTGATTGTTAATGTCTGGCCTTTTTTGCAGTTTATATAAAACTTGCTGTCTTCTCCGTTGGTGTCGCCCCTGTCAACAGTCAGCATTCCGTGGGGAAAGCTTTCAATAAAAACAGGATAAGACGTTTGGGCAATGAATTTGAAATACATCATTCCCACAGCACCAAAAAGAACTATTGTTGCCAGGAAAAACGCCAAAAATTTTTTAAACATAAAAGAAATATCCTTTCAATTTTTCATTCAACCGTTAAAGAAGAAATTATATCTGAATAAATGGCGATTGCGTTGTTATAAAAATTTCGCTTAACAAGCTCAATCTGCTGTCTGTCGCTGACATAAACGGTGAGCTTAAGAAGCTCCGTTCCAACATCTTCAATGGTAAAAGTCACGTGATAGCCCTTTTCAAGCTCAGTTACCTCAACCTTGCTTTCGCTTTTAACCTTGTCTCTGGCAATTATTCTTAAAGCGGCACTTACTGACTTTTCTCTGACAGTTCGCGGAAGAAATTTTTCAATTTCGCCGATATCATAATATGCTCTTGGAGTGAGATACAAAATCTCGTCTGAATCTTCAGAAATTTCACACACAAGATTTCCGTTTTTAACAAGGTCGCTGATTGCCTGATTTATTTCAAAATAATTAGCAATGCTGTCTTCCTGAAGAATTTCGTTTATTTTAGTTCTTGACAGAGGCATATTCATCTTTTTAAGAAGATAGCAGACAAGAAGCTTGATTTCTGATTTTCGCCTGAGACCGTCGGGAGCAGTTCCTTCGCCAAAAGTGTTTTGTTCCATAATTTAATTCTCCTTTTAATAAAACGAAAAAGCCGTTTTTTCAAGTTAAAACACATTAAGCATATTTGTCATAATTAACATAAACATACATATTTTAGTTTAGCACACAAATTGAAAAAAATAAATAGATATTTCAAAAAATAATAAATTTATAACAATTATGTAAGCCTCAATTGACTTTTCTTTTTTTCTGTTATAAAATCCAATAAAACAGTTTGTTTCTGAGGTTTGAAATGAGAAAATATTCTACTTTGCTTATGGATGTTGACAACACTCTTTTAGACTTTACCGAGGACGAAAGAGTTGCTGTTATCAAAACGCTTAAAGAGTGTGGCCTTCCCCACGACGACATTACAGTTAAAACCTATTCAAAAATCAATGAAGATTTGTGGCATGATTTTGAAAAAGGGATTGTTACAAAAGAAGAGCTCAAAATTCTTCGCTTTAAAAGACTTATTGAAAGATTTTCTCTCAAGAGCGAAAAATTGCCTTCTGAAATCAATGAGCTTTATGCCTTCAATCTCGGCGAGGGCGGAATTCTTTTTGAAGGCGCTCTTGAAGTTTGTTTGAAGCTTGTTTCAGACGGCTATAAGATTTATGGCGTTACCAACGGACTTGAAACCACTCAGAAAAAAAGACTCAGAAACAGCGGTCTTGATAAAATTTTCAAAGAGGTTTTTGTTTCAGAAAAAATAGGATTTCAAAAGCCCACAAAAGAATATTTCAACTATGTTTTCTCTCATATTGAAGAAAAAGACAAGAAAAAAATTCTTCTCGTCGGCGACTCACTTTCTTCAGATATAAAAGGTGCTGTTGACTCGGGAATTGATTGTCTCTGGATAAATCCTCAAAAAAAGAAAGCAGACAAAAATTGCATTCCCACTTATGAAGCTGATTTTATCGGTGAAATTGAAAAGTTTTTATAAAAGCTTGCAGCTTTTCATAGCATAAAACACTAATTTTGTGTGCTTTTATTAATTTTTATAGTTTTAAAGGGTTTCTTTGTTAAGTTTAAACTACCAAAGAAACCCTTTATTTATATTGTTTTATGCGTCTGCGCTTTTTTACTGCATACAAGTTTTATTCCATGTCATATATATGCTTAAATTTATGATAGTTGATTTCTCTTATAATAACCGAAACAAGAATTATTCCCACACCAAGCCCTCCGGCTATTCTCAGAGTTTCTAAGAAATATTCCTTAAAAGCAAGGTCGTTATCGGTTATTAAATAATACATTGTGTAATAAAGCTTGCTTCCGGGAACAAGAGGAATTATTGAAATTGCAATATATGGCGTTGAGGGACTTTTAGTCAGTCGGGCAAGAATTTCAGAATAAGCCGTTGCAAAAAGGGCAGGAAACAGATTTTGAAAAAAAGATTTTTCAGAAAAATTGAAGGCGACTACATAAACAAGGCAGGTCAGTCCACCGCCTATTGCCGCAAAAATAATTTTTTGCTTATTCATTCTGAAAAGAAGCGAAAATCCGATACTTCCCACAAAGCCCGATAAAACAATTATTATCGCTTGTTTAATATCCATAACTTACCACCCCAACCTTCCGAAAAACAAAATGGGAACAGCAAAGCCGCAGGCGATTGAAGCCGCAATAATTATTGCCTCAAGAAGACGAAGCAACCCCGACATAACGTCGCCACAAAGCATTTCTCTGACAGAATTTATCAGCATAAGACCCGGAATTATCAGCATTATGTCGCCAATCATTATTAAATCAGGATTGTTGCCAAAGCCAATTTTAACAAAAACAAAAGCAAGCGTTCCGGCAACAGCCGAGCTTAAGGCGGTATAAAAAAGCTTGTTCATTCCTCTGGCCTTTATCATGGTATTCATCAGATAAACAACCACAGCAATAAGAAATGAAGCCGCGCTATCAAGAATTGTTCCGCCGAAAAAGATTGCAAAAGCTCCGGCGGCAATCATGTTTCCCAAAAGGGCGGTTACATGAAAAGGCGTTTTTTCATAGTTGATTTCATCAAGCTCTTTTCTCGCTTCTTCAATATCACAAGGTGAGGCGCAAATTTTTCGAGAAAGGGAATTGAGCTTTTCAAGCCTTGCAAGGTTATTTGAATAAGACATTACTCTTCTGGTCTGAGTATAGGTTTTTCCGTTTTCGTCAACGGTAGTTGCAAACATCATGGAAATAACAGAAAAAATATCGGTTTGTTTCATTCCGTATGCGTAGCATATTCTGATTACGGTTTCTTCAACCCTGTTGATTTCTGCTCCGCATTTTATCATGCTTTTTCCGATATCCATGGCCAGCGACAGCATTTCTTCGTTATCAATTTTTGTTTCAGTATTCATAACATCTCTGCCTTTTTATTAATCTAAGGCTATTATATATATCATGAAGTTTAAAATCAAGACAAATATTTTTTCTCATCAAAGTATTTTTTCAGCTCCAAGGGGTAATTTTCGGAAATTATGTCATATTTTCTGTAGTATTCTTTTGTTTTTTCATTTTTTACCACGGTTGCCCGATTTTTATAAAGAAGCTTTACAAGATTATAAACATCAAGCCAGATCTGGTTTTCTCCTTCCTTCTGACTCTCATCAAAAATCAGCTGAAGTCCAAAATGAAGATGAGGAACACTCATGGCGTTAACATTTTCCTTTTCACAATAGCCGGTCATTCCCATATAGCCTATTACCTGCCCTGCTTTAACCTTTGTTCCCAACTCAATTTTTTCAGCGTAGGGTCTGTCTTTTCTCAGATGAGCATAGTAGTATGATCTTTTTCCGTCAAAAGAGCGAATTCCCAGCCTCCAGCCGCCATAGCGATTCCAGCCTATTGCTTCAACAGTTCCGCCTTCCACAGAAACAATCGGTGTTCCCACAGAGCCAAGAAGATCATTGCCCAGATGAAGCCTTTTATAGCCATAGCTTCGGCTGTTTCCGAAGTCATCATAGTGACTATAGGAAAAGCCTTCAGCCACAGGGCTATAGGCAATCATTCCATAGCCCTTAACAATTTTTTCGCCGCCATTTCCGTCAGGCGCTTCTTTTTCAAATTCACCGAGAATTCCTCCCAGGGCGGCAGAAAAAGCTTTTTTGTAGTAGCTGTAATACTTGTTGTTTTTCATTAAATCTTCAATAGTGTTGCTGTCGCCCAGCTTTTCTTTCAGCTTTTCAAGCTCAGCTGTTTTATAGGAAGAAAAATCATTGCCGTTTTGGCAGGCAAGATAAGAAAGCGACTCTATCCAACTTATATGATAAAGCTCATCATAGGTTTCAATATCAAGCTTCATGGTGTCTTCAAGAGCTTTATAGGAAACATTCATTTCTACCCATTTAATATAATTTTTGCTTTCCTCAGCTGAAACATTGCTGTAAAGAAGAAAACAAGCCACAACACAAAGAATAACTGCCGCTGCGCCCATTATTCCTGCTTTGTTTAAACGAATTACCATTCAGACACCCCCTTCTTTATATTTATGACAGTGACTTTTTCTTTATTAAAAGGAATGCCTGTTATTTTTTTGCACTAAAAAAAGCGGATGTAAAAAAACAAGTTTTTACACCCACTCCCGTGTGTTATTTTATTTTTTTGATTTTTGTTTCAGTTTTTTGATTTTTGCCTGGTCGGCAACGGTTTTTGAAAGAACAGCCAACGCAAGAACGTTGGGAATTACCATAAGCTGATTAAACATATCTGTCAGCTCCCAGACAAGATCGTTTGAAAGACATGAGCCGAGGAAGGTAAACACCACCGCAATAAACGCATATATTTTTTCAACTCTTTTTCCAAACAAATAAACAGCGTTAACCTTTCCGAAAAGATTCCAGCCGATAATTGTTGAAAAGGCAAAGAACAAAAGACAAACAGCAACAAAAATGCTTCCCGCTTTTTCACCGAAAACACTTCCGAAGGCAAGCTGAGCCATATTGGCTTTTTTAACAGAAGTTGAAGCACCTGAAGAAAGAATTCCGTTTCCGGCGTAAAGGGTTGAGATTACAACAAGAGCTGTCATTGTCAAAACAATAAATGTGTCTATAAAAACACCTGCCATGGCGAGAACGCCTTGGTCATGGGGCTTTTCAACCTTTGCAAGAGCATGAGCATGAGGAGTTGAGCCCATTCCTGCCTCGTTTGAAAAAAGGCCTCGTTTTACACCCTGGCTGATTGTTTTTTTCAGTGCGGAACCGATTCCGCCACCCAAGAGAGCCTGAGGAACAAAAGCATATTTAAGAATCATTGCGAAAGCTTCAGGAACATTTTTGATTTTTACGACAAGAATAATCAGTCCGCCGGTTATATAGAGAAGAGCCATAATGGGAACTATTTTTTCTGTTACAGATGCAATTCTGTCTGCGCCGCCGATAAAGATAAAGCCGGCTGTAACAGCAATGAATATTCCAACTATCCAAGGAGGAATTCCAAAGGCTTCGCTGCAGGTTTCACCTATTGAATTGGACTGAACCATGCTTCCCATAAAACCAAGAGCCAATGTGCTTGCAACGGCAAAGAAATGGGCAAGAAACTTTCCGAATTTTCCTTTGAACGCCTTCGTTATATAATACACCGGACCGCCTTCAACGCTTCCGTCTTCATTAACCACCCTTGTTTCCTGAGCAAGAACAGCTTCAGCATAGATTGTTGCCATTCCGAAAAAGGCAATTATCCACATCCAAAAAATTGCTCCCGGGCCGCCAATTAATATTGCACCGCAGGTACCAACAATGTTACCCGTTCCCACTTGGGCTGCAATTGCTGTTGCCAAAGACTGAAAAGAACTCATTCCGCCATGCTGTTTTCCGCCGCGAAAAGAGATTCCGCCAAAAGCCTTTTTCATTGCTTCGCCAAAACAGCGCACCTGAACAAATCTGGTTTTTACAGAGTAAAAAAGTCCGATTCCCACAAGCAGAAAAATTAAAATGTAGTCTGAAAGGTAAAGATTGATTTTTTGAACAATTTCTAAAATAATATCCATAATTTCCCTCTTAAAAAAAATTTAACCGCCTTTGTTGAGGCGGCCGGAAAACAAAAGAAAAACACAGATCAAACTCAGAAATTGTTTATCTGCTCTGTCCTTTTGCCTGAGAGATTCAGCGAAAAACGCCTTGCACCTTGGGCATCCAACTTAATGGAGTTCTCCAGAGCCTCCTCCACTTCCGGTTTCTTTTCAGATTCCGAAAGTTTCACAGGGTCATTTTTCCTGAGTATAGCACAAGTGCTCTTTTCTGTCAAGCAAAATAAAGCAAGGAGCTGCGTTTTATTGCAGCCCCTTATCATATTTTATTTTCTTGATTGATATGTTGTGTGAAGAAGAGCGTGAGCCTTAGCTTTTCCGGGAGCCTCAAAATATTCATCATAAAGGGTTTTTATAATGGGATTTTCATGAGACTTCCTGAGCTCGCCCTCGCTGTCGGCATTATAAAGAACGCCTGCTCTTGTTGCCTTAAGCTCAGTATAGTTTCTTACGCTGTCGCTCTGAACGGGCTGTCCGCCACCGTTTACACAGCCACCGGGACAAGCCATAATTTCAACAAAGAGATATTTCTTCTGGCCACTCTTTATCATTTCAATAACTTTTCTTGCGTTACCGAGACCGCTTGCAACACAAACGTCAACATCGGTTCCATTGATTCTGTAGGTTGCCTCTTTGATTCCTGAAGTACCTCTGACATCCATAAACTCAACCTTTTCGTTGGTTCCGTCGAGAAGGTTTGCGGCTGTTCTGAGAGCAGCCTCCATAACGCCGCCGGTTGCACCGAAAATAGCAGCAGCACCTGAAGCCAAAGCAAAGGGAGAATCAAACTCTGTGTCGGGAAGGCTTGTGAAGGTTATTCCGGCACCCTTTATCATTCTTGAAAGCTCTCTTGTGGTAATTGCAACATCAACATCTGCAATACCCTGGTTATACATTTCATCTCTTGCAGTTTCAAATTTCTTTGCGGTGCAAGGAATTACGCTGACAACATAGAGATCTTTGGGGTCGATATTGTTCTTCTGACAATAATAGCTTTTAAGAACAGCGCCAAACATCTGCTGCGGTGACTTACAGCTTGAAAGATTGGGAATAAGCTCAGGGTAATTATGCTCAACAAACTGAATCCAACCGGGACAGCAGGAAGTAAACATGGGAAGAGGCTTAGCAGTTGAAACGCGCTGAATAAGCTCATTAGCTTCTTCAACAATTGTTAAGTCCGCTGTTAAATTCATGTTGAAAACTTCAACATCGCCAAGCATTTTAATGGCTGTTACCATTTTTCCTTCAACATTTGTTCCTACAGGCATTGAGAAACATTCGCCCAAGGTTGCGGCAATTGAAGGAGCAGTAAAGAAGATAACCTTCTTGTTGGGGTCAGAAATAGCATCCCAAACTTCGTCGATATTGCTTTTTTCATAAAGTGCACCAACAGGGCAGGCAACAATACACTGACCGCAACCAACACAGTCAGTTGTTCCGAGGCCGGTTTCAAAGGGACTTCCGATGTGAACATCAAAGCCGCGGCGGATCTGACCTATTGCGCCGATTGTTTGAATATTGTTGCAGGTTGCAACACAGCGAAGGCAGTTTATACATTTGTTGTTATCGCGAACAACACAGGGAGTTGACTTGTCAATTTCATAAATAGGCTCTTCACCCTTGAAACGATCTTCATCAATACCATAGTCATAAGAAAGCTTCTGAAGCTCACAGTTGTTGCCTCTGACGCATGAGAGACATTTCTTGTGGTGAGTTGAGAGGATAAGCTCAATTGTTGTTTTTCTTGATTTTCTGACTGCAGGTGTGTTTGTGAGAACCTTCATTCCCTCTTCAACGGGATATACGCAAGAAGCAACAAGGCCTCTTCTTCCCACAACTTCAACAACGCAAACACGGCAGGAACCGATACAGTTTACATCCTTAAGATAGCAAAGAGAGGGAATTTCAATGTTTGCCTGTTTTGCTGCTTGAAGAATAGTTGTTCCTTCGGGAACACAAACGGGAATATTGTTAATTGTTAAATTAATCATTTTCTTCATTTTTCCGCCCTCCTTAATCTTTAATAATTGCGCCGAACTTACAGTTATTCAGGCAAAGACCGCATTTTATGCACTTTTCATGGTCAATAACGTGAGCTTGTTTGATTGCTCCGTTGATTGCCCCTGCAGGACAGTTTCTGGCGCAAAGAGTACAGCCTCTGCATTTAATGGGATCAACATTATAGCGAACAAGGTCTTTACATTTTTTAGCAGCACATTTCTTTTCGAGAATATGCTCAACATATTCTTCTCTGAAATAGCGAAGAGTTGAAACAACGGGGTTTGAGGCTGTCTGACCAAGAGCGCAAAGGCAGGAAACGCCCATGTGTGAAGAAAGGTCTTCAATTTTTTCAAGGTCTTCCATTTCTCCGTGACCCGATGTAATTTTATCAAGAAGCTGAAGAAGTCTTCTTGTTCCGATTCGGCAGGGAGAACATTTTCCGCAAGATTCGTCGCAGGTAAATTCAAGATAGAATTTTGCAATATCAACCATGCAGGTGTCTTCGTCCATGATAATAAGACCGCCTGAGCCCATCATAGATCCGATTTGTGAAAGACCCTCATAGTCAATCGGAATATCAATATGGCAAGCAGGAATACAGCCGCCTGAGGGGCCGCCGGTCTGAGCAGCTTTGAATTTTTTGCCGCCGGGGATTCCGCCGCCGATTTCTTCAATAATTTCGCGAAGAGTTGTTCCCATAGGAACCTCAACAAGACCAACGTTTGTTATTTTTCCGCCGAGAGCAAAAACCTTTGTTCCCTTAGATGTGGCTGTTCCGATTGAAGAATACCACTCGGCACCGTTGAGAATAATCTGAGCAATATTTGCATAGGTTTCAACGTTGTTAAGAACAGTCGGCTTGCCGAAAAGGCCCTTGACTGCAGGGAAAGGAGGACGGGGACGCGGCTCGCCTCTTTTTCCTTCGATAGAAGTCATAAGTGCAGTTTCTTCGCCGCAAACGAAGGCACCGGCACCAAGGCGGATTTCAACATCAAACTCAAAACCGGTTCCAAAAATATTTCTTCCCAAGAAGCCATATTTTCTTGCCTGAGCAATAGCAATTTTAAGTCTTTCAACAGCAATGGGATATTCGGCACGAACATAGATAAAGCCTTGTTTTGCGCCGATTGTGTAGCCTGCAATAGCCATAGCCTCCAAGAGCGCATGAGGGTCACCTTCAAGAATTGAACGGTCCATGAATGCACCGGGGTCACCTTCGTCGGCATTACAGCAAACATATTTGATTTCATCTTTTGAAGCTTTGGCAAAAGCCCATTTTTTTCCGGTGGGGAAACCTGCGCCGCCTCTTCCTCTCAAGCCGGAAGCAAGCATTAAGTCAATAACATCGTCCTGACTCATTGATGTTACAACCTTATAAAGAGCGCGGTAACCGTCAAGAGCAATATATTCTTCAATATTTTCAGGATTGATTACGCCGCAGTTTTTAAGGGCGATTCTCATTTGTTTCTTATAGAACTTTGTTTCGCTCAAGGGAAGGATTTCGCCGTCTTCATGAACTGTTTCGGGATAGAGAAGATCTTTACAGATTTTTCCGCCGAGAATATGTTCGTCAATAATGCGCTTTGCTCCCTCGGGAGTTGCCTGGCTATAGAATGCACCTTCAGGATAAACAATTACAATGGGACCCAAGGCACAAAGACCAAAGCATCCGGTTTTAACGATGAGAACATCGTTTATTTTCTTTTCTTTGATTTCAGCTTCAAAAGCCGCAGCTACCTTCTGGCAGCCCGAAGAAGTGCAGCCCGTTCCGCCGCAGACAAGAATTTGTTTTCTGTATTTGCTGTGGGCAGCCATTTCTTCGCTCTTTTCAGCAATAAGCTTTCTGACCATCACAAGCTCGCGGTTTTTAGCCTGAATTTCATTAAGCTTTTCAATCGTCATTCCCATAAACTCAATCCTCCTTGTCCATATATGATCTGATTATTTCAACAGCACTTTCGGGAGTGCATTTTCCATAAACTTCGCCGTCAACAGTCATAACCGGAGCCAGACCGCAAGCACCTAAGCAGCGGCAAGCTTCAATTGAAAACATTCCGTCAGCTGTGCACTCACCGCTTTTAATTCCAAGCTCTTCTTCAATAGCTTCAAGAATTTTGTCTGCGCCTTTAACATAGCAGGCAGTTCCGAGACAAACACTTATAATGTGTTCACCCTTTGGTGTAAGTGAAAACTGAGAATAAAAGGTTGCTACGCCATAAACTTCGCTAAGGTGAATTCCCATTCCGTCAGCAATAATTTTCTGAACTTCAACAGGAAGATAGCCGTAAATCGCCTGAGCTTCCTGCAAAACGGGCATTAATCCTCCGGGAATTTTTTTATACTTTTCAATAACTTTTTTCAGCTCTCGCTCTTGTTTGGGAGTTCCCCTGAATGTGCTTTTTGTTTCAGTAGCCATTGTTTTCCTCCGTCAATTATTATAATAATCAAAATTAATAAAATTGGAAAAAATATCTTCCAATGTTGAATTATATCATAATTTGTGATAATATAAAGTTGACATTTTCGATAAAGTGTCAACTTTTATGTTTTTAAGCATCAAAAAGGGTGGTTATAATGCCAAAAGAGAACAAAACTCTTATTAAAACGCTGAACGCTTTTCTGAAACTCCTTGAAAAAAAAGATTTTGACTCAATAAGTGTTACAGAAATTGTTAATGAATGTGGATTTTCAAGGCAAAACTTCTATAAAAATTTTGCAAGCAAACAGGTTTTTATCAGAGAGATTTTTCTTTATGATTTTAAAAGAGGAATTGAAGAGGAATATGTTTTTCGTTTCAGATATTCTTCAAAAATCATAATGAGCTGTCTGGAAGAGCATAAGAGCTTTTACAAAGCTGTTTTGAAATCTGAAAACGACGAATTTCTTTTCAGACTTATCAGAGAATATTCCTTTGTTATTTTAAACAGCTTCGTTGAATACTCAGCTTTTAAGGCAAACGAAGAGCAAATTCGGGCTATTGAGTTTTTTGTCAACGGCCTTACAGCAACAGTTTTGATGTGGCTCAGCGAAAAAACAACCTATTCACCTGACGATGTTTCCGTAATTCTTTCAGCTAATATTCCGCCATGCCTTAGCTTTTTTATTACAGAAGAGGAAGAAATTACCTCAGACTATCTTCTTTATAAAATAAGAAAAAGAGGCGATGTATGGTAAAAATTTTGACTGATGTTTTTTGTAAAAGCTTATTCCGCTGAAATCAATTTTCCCATTCGTCTGAAAACACTTGATGACTTTATTCAAAACATCATTTATCTCAACTAAAGCATAAAATTCCACAAATATGAGGTCAGCTTCAAGCTTTATGGTTCAGAGCAGAAAAAACTATAAATTCGAACATAAAAAGCGCAGAACGAAAAAAACAATATAAAGAAACTAAGGGGTTCCTGCAGGACTGATACCTGCAAGAACCCCTTAAACTGTGATTCTTTCTGTCGGCTCAAACGCCGAACATTTCTGTTGAAAGATATCTGTCTCCGGTGTCGGGAAGAAGAGCAACAATCACCTTTCCTTCGTTTTCTTCTCTTCGGGCAAGCTCACCCGCCGCCCACAAGGCAGCTCCGGAAGAAATTCCAACAAGAATTCCCTCTTTTTCTGCCATTGCTCTTCCGGCTTTAAAGGCATCTTCAGCCTTGACAGTTAAAACTTCGTCAACAACATTTTTATCAAAATTTTCAGGAACAAAATTGGCTCCTATCCCCTGAATTTTATGCGGACCGGCAATGCCCTTTGAAAGAAGCGGAGAGCTTTCAGGCTCAAGGGCAACAATTTTAATGTCTTTGTTTTTTTCTTTTAAATATTTCCCGATTCCGCTTATGGTTCCGCCTGTTCCTACTCCTGCAACGAAAATGTCGATTTTTCCCTCTGTATCGTTCCAGATTTCAGGACCGGTAGAGCAATAGTGAGCTTTGGGGTTTGAAGGGTTATAAAACTGACCCGCAATAAAGCTGTTTGGAATTTCTTTTGCAAGCTCCTCAGCCTTTTCAACAGCACCCTTCATGCCCTTTGAACCCTCTGTTAAAACAATTTCGGCTCCATAGGCTTTGAGAAGGCTCCTTCTTTCAACGCTCATTGTTTCGGGCATTGTTAAAATTACTCTGTAGCCTCTTGCTCCGCCGATGGCAGCAAGACCGATTCCGGTGTTTCCGCTTGTGGGTTCAATTATTACAGAACCGCTTTTGATAAGTCCCTCTTTCTCGGCATCATCAAGCATCATTTTTGCCGCGCGGTCTTTAACGCTGCCCGCCGGGTTTAAATATTCAAGCTTGCAAAGAATGTCTGCCTTTGCAGAGCAATCTTTTATATAAGATGAAGGTCTGAAAAGCGGCGTTGAACCAACCAACTCAGAAATACAATTAAAAACTTTCAAAGAGAAACACTCCTTTTAAACAGGTTTATACTTTATAGTTTTTGACAAAATGCTTATAAAACTTAACGCAGTTTGCAACAGCATCAAGATCAATGTTTTCGTTTTCAGCATGAACGGAAGCAAGCTGTTGAGCTGAAAGTCTTATTGGTGCAAAACGCAGAACACAAGGACAAACATCAGTTAAGGTTCTTGCATCTGTTCCTGCAGGAAGAATAAAGGGCGAAACGGGATATTGAGGGAAAATTTCGTTAACACACTTTTTAAGATAATCAAACTGAGGCTTTGACATATCTGCCGGAGCATGATATTCGCTGCTTTCGTCAACTTCAACCTCAATGGCATATTTCTTGGCAACCTCTATGAATTTCTGAAGATCTTTTTCAAAATCTTTTTCATCCACAGGACGAAGAAAAGCCCTGGCAGAGCAAACCTTGTCTTCGCTGCTTCCTTCAATTTTATTAAAACTGCATGTGGTTCCGATAAGACCTCCTGCCTGAGCATTTATTTTTGGCATTACCTTTTTAAGAAGTCCACCGAAAACCTCTAAATTTGTAAAAAGAAGCTTCATCGGAAAACTGCAATATGGAGCAAGATGACTAAACATCGCTCTGACCTGAGGATTGAGCCTTCTTATAAAAAGATCTTTTTTTGTAACCTCATCAATAAAGGCGCTCATTCTTTCAACAACTGTTGCACCACCGGCAGCAGTCAGGCTTGCATGAGCATTAGCAGCCGTAGCCTTGCAGTTCAAGTAATATCTTCCCTTTTCGTGAACGGCAATCATTGCGCATTTTTCAGCCTTGATTCCGGCTATGGGCGGTTCAATGAGTGCGCCGCCTTCATCTAAAATTACATCGAAGGTAATTTGGTTTTCTTTAAAATATTTGTTTGCCTCAGGGATTCCGTTGCCACCCAATTCCTCATTATGAGAGGAGCCGATATAAACATTGCAGGGAAACTCAAAACCTTCTTCAAGAAGCTCTTCCAAGGCTGAAAACTCTGCAAAAAGCGGTGTTTTTGTGTCAACCGTTCCCCTGCCCCAGATTTTTCCGTCAGCAATTTCACCTGAAAAGCCGTCATGCTCCCATTCACCGCTGACATCAACAACATCATGATGAGACATAAGCATAATATTATGATTTTTGTTTTTGCCTTCTATTTTATAGATCCAGCAGTCTTCAGAAAAAGTGAGCTTCTCTGCCCTCTTATGAAAAAGAGGAAAAAGCTCTTCAACTGTTTCTCTCAGCTTTTTAAATTCGCTGTCTTCATAGCTGTCTTTAACCGAAACAGTCTTGCAACGAATCATTTTTCCAAGATCCTGAGCGTATTTATTGATTTCTTCTTCGCTGTAGTAGTTTTTTCCTTCTTGAAGTTTTGGTGCTTTTGAAGCAGCTATATTCATTTTTATAAAAAGATAAAGCAAAAAAGCCAGAACAACAAAAAGAATAATTATAAAAGCAATCATTTGGTTTTCTCCTTTTTCTGACGAATAACTGAAAGAACCTCTTTTTCTTTATAAAGGCTGAAAAGAACAACGCTGACAACAGTAAACAAGCCGCCAACAATTGCAGTCAGCAAAAGTCCCTTCTGACCAACACTTTTTCCTTCAACAGCACCCACAACAACAAGCGAAGGAACAATCATTGTTGCAATTGAGGTTCCCATTTTTGTAACAAAGCTTTTTGCTGCAGCAAAGGTTCCTTCCTGGTTAACACCTGTTACTGCAGTGTCATATTTTATAACATCAGCCATCATAGATGAAGGAAGAATATTAAGCACCGCAAAGGGAAGAGAAACAAAAAGGGCAAAGACTATTGCAACAGCCATTTTGTGATCTTTCGGGAAATAATCAACAAAACAAATCACAAATTCTGCAACAGCAAAAATGACACAGCCCACAATAAGCGGAATCTTTTTTCCTTTAGCTTTTGACCACTTGTTAATTACAGGATAGAGAACAAGAGAACCAACTATTGAAGTTGCCATTATAACAATTGAATTTTCTTCGGGAATTCCCATAAGCTCGGTGATATAATACATTATGCAAGCCTGGAAAAAGCTCATTCCGGTTCCCTCAAAGAGCTGACCCAGAGTAACAATTACAAAATGCTTGTTAGAAAAGGCATGCTTCAAAGAAGCCATAAGAGGTGTGGTCGGACGAACTGAATCAACATAGTCTTTTTCCTTAATCGTAAGAGCAGGAATGAGAAGAAGAATCGCTCCCACAACTGTGAAAACAAGAAAAGTCATTCTCCACGCCATAACCGGCTCAAGACCGAAGGCTTTTTTCATTAAAGCAACAAACGCTGTTGTTGCGTAGCCAACCATACTTCCCACAACAAAGAAAAGAGAATTCCATGTGTAAGCATCCACAAGCTTTCCCTCGTTATTGATCATTTCAGGAAGAAGAGCGTTGTGAGGTATCATGTAGAGGGTATAGAAAATATAATAAGCCCAGATGAAAACTGCAAGCCAGATATTATTGAAAACAAGATTTTCAGAAGGTGACCAGAAAATGAGCAGTGCGCTGACTGCAAAGGGT
This sequence comes from Clostridia bacterium, assembly GCA_017474045.1. Classification (GTDB taxonomy): domain Bacteria; phylum Bacillota; class Clostridia; order Oscillospirales; family Acutalibacteraceae; genus UBA6857. Next base: position 65,196 of record JAFUHX010000018.1, read on the forward strand.
ATTGCAAACCACTTCATAAAAGGAATTCTTCTTCCTTCTTTATGACTGAATTTGTCGCTGATTGAAGCAACAACCGGGTCTGAAACAGCGTCAATAACATGGCCGATTGCTTTAATAAGACCAATTACCGTCAGAATTCCGAAAACAACATAGCCCTGGGTAATCAAGGTCGGAAGGCCTGATTTTTCTGTCGGCTGATAAAAATAAATCAGATAGTTATTGAGCATGGTAGTGAAAAGACCCACCGCAAACTGCGGAAGGCAAAACCTGATGATTGTTGACTTTGAAATTTCTTTCATTTTAATCTCCTCTTTCTTTTAAATAAAAACAAACTGAACCAAAACCATATAACAAACCGTTCCCGAAATAATGCTTAAAAGGGTATTGCGTTTCCAAAGATGAAGAACCACAACCAAAACGCAGGAAATGATTTCAGGAAGACCATGGGGCGAAGAACCAAGGCTGATTCCTCTTAAGCAATAAACAACCAACATTCCCATTATTGCAAAGGGAAGAACCTTCCCAAGATAAAGAATAAAGGGCGGAGTTTTTCCTTTTCCGGAAAAAACAGCAAAGGGAAAAAATCTTAAAGCCGCTGTAACTGCCGCAATTATCAAAACAGCAGCAGGCATATAAAGCTCATTTTTCATCCGCTTCCCTCCTCAGCTTTTTCAGCGCAGCCAACGCAAAAGTTATTAAAACCATGGTGGGAATCAAAAAGCTTTCAGCACCAAAAATCAAAAGACAGATTGTTGAAACCAAAACGCCCGTAATTGCAGGAAGATGGTCCTTTGTGCTTTTCCATTGTTCAACAAAAACAGTTACAAAAAGCGCCGTTAAGGCAAAGTCTATCCCCTTGGTGTTGAAGGTTATAACCGATCCCAAAAGAGAACCTGCTACGCTTCCTGTTATCCAATAGCAATGATTAAACAGAGAAACAAGAAAAAAATATTTTTTCTTTCCTTTTTCATTCTCATCTTCGCTGCAAACAAGGCTGTAGGTTTCATCTGTCAGGGCAAAAATAAGATATGGCTTGGCTTTCCCCGTATTTTTATATTTCTCAACCATAGAAATTCCATAAAACAAATGGCGGGCGTTAACCATAAGTGTAGTCAGCGCCATTGCCGCAAACGAAGCTCCCCCGGAAATTAAATCAACGGCAACATATTGCATTGAGCCGGCATAAATTAAAAGGCTCATTAAGAAAGCCCACAAAACACCGTATCCCTTTGTTTCAAGCAGAATTCCAAAGCCCATTCCCAAAACTATATAGCCGGTCATAACCGGAACAGAGGCCTTAAAGGCTTTTTTAATTATTTTTGAACTGATCTTTTCTTTTTCCATTTAAACACCGCTTGAAGTTTTTAATTAATTATATGCTTTTGGTGTTTCGCTGTCAATAAACAGTTGAAAGCTTTTATTATTGTATTATAATATAGGCAGAAATCTTTCTTTTTTGGTAGATAATAGATGAAAGGATGTGTTGCAATGGAAGACAGAAACATTATTTCTTTGTTTTTTGAAAGAGATGAACAGGCAATTAGCGAAACCCAGCTGAAATACGGAAAGCTGATTTTGAAGATTTCTCAAAACATTCTTTTAAACAGCGAGGATTCTTTCGAGTGCGTTAATGATACATATCTCGCCTTGTGGAACACAATTCCGCCAAACAGACCTGATCCATTTATTTCCTTTGTCTGTAAAATTGCCCGAAATCTTTCTCTAAAAAAGAAAAGAGACAAAAACGCTATGAAACGAAATGCCTGCATTTTACCCATTGAAGAGCTTGAAAATGCACTTTTTTCCGGCGATGTCTATGAATCTTACAGTGAAAAGGAGCTTGGAAAGAAAATTGACAATTTTCTAAGCAACATTTCCAAAGAAGACCGAGTGGTTTTTATAAGACGCTATTGGCTTGGGGAAGAAATTTCAGAAATTTCTGATGAAACGGGACTTAGCGCAAACAGCGTTTATAAAAGGCTCTCAAAAACCCGTCATAAGCTCAGGCTTCATCTTGAAGAGGAGGGATTTTATTTATGAAAAAAGAGTTTCTTGAAAATGCGCTTAATGAAATCAGCGACGAACACCTTGCAGAAGCTCTCAGCTTCAAAAAAAGAAGTGCTTCTTTTTATTTTAAGCTGACTCTCAGCGGCGCGGCATGCTTTTTGATTGTTGCCATTGCCGCCATAGCTTCAAAAAGCTTTTCGTCCAATCCTGTGAAAGCCACCACAGAAAATCAAACCTACCCTGCTGTCAATGCCGTTACGGAAAATTTTTCCGTAACTCAACAAACAGAAATAGCCATTGAAACCAGCAATGATATTGGTTGTCCTACAGCTGCCGATTGGGAAAACACCTCTCTTTTCAACAAATTTTCAAAGGCAGCTTATCAGGGAAACGAATACATCTATTGCTCTCGTCTTATGTACTCTGAAAGCGAAATTTTAAAAAGCCTTTGCGCATGTGAACTTGAAGGGAAAGATATTTCAACCGGAAAGATTTATAAAACCAAAGCAGAGCTTTTTAAAATTATTTCGCTGAATTTAAGCTTTGCTGTTGCGGTAAAATTTGAAGAAAGTCATAATTATTATATCTATTCAAACCCTGAATATCTTCCGGAAAGTATTGATTCACTTCTTTCAGACCTTAGCTTAAAAAATAATGTTTCTTCTTCAAATGGTATTGTTTATCATGAGAAAACAGACAATGTTTTGGCAACAATGACCCGTCTTGAAAAAGGCGAAGAGGCAGTTTCACTACTTCTTTCTCTTCTGGAAACAAACAAAAACCTTAAACCACAAAAGAAAGCCTTTGAACCGTCAGAGGAAAACATTTCTTTTAATATCAACATTCTCAATATACCGGCAAATATCAAATTTTCAAAAAGCGGATTGCTTGCTTTTGATTTTTCCGGCAACAGCTTTGTCTTTGAGCTTACCGAAGAGGATTTTTCGTTTTTTCTTTCATCTGTTAAGGGTGAAGATTCAACAGAAGCAACTACTCTTTACGGTGCAATAACAATTCCCGAAAGTGAAAGCATTGAGGCAAAATCAGTAACCTCTCCGGCATATAATCCCGGTCTTCCCACAGAATAAAAAAAGAGAGTATAAAAAATTCATTCTGCGCATTTTTCATAACAACTAAAAAGGGTCGGTAAAAAAGCGCAGATCGCATAAACCAAAACAACATAAAGGTTTCTATAGATGCAAAATCTGTAGAAACCTTTTTAAATTTATAAATCTAAAACTTTCAGAAAGCAAAAAAGACCATGGTTCATGCTATAAGCCAACTTCGCCTCTCGGCGTACCTTTGTACGCCTTCGGGTAGCCAAAAACGAAGCTAAAGCTTCATTTTTGCTCAGTTTGCTTATTCTGCATCTTTTTTTCCTCGCCCCGAGGAGCGTTAAAAAAAGCAAATTTTTTCTCGATGCAACGGACACGGCAAGCCGTGTCCCTACTAAAAATAAAAACACAAAACAGCAAAAACCATTGTATCAGCTGAAAAACCCGGCTTTTACAATGGTTCTTTTTATATTGATTTGCCTGTTTTAATGGCTTTGTAACACTTTTAGTTTTTTTACAGCGCCTTAATAATTTAGTTTTCAGTTTTTTGTTCCCGACAAGCCTTGATAATCTGTTTGCAGGGAAACTCAAAAATTTTAAAGCAAAGAAGGAAGGAAACCAGAACTCCCAGAAGAAGCCACACTAAAACTCCGGCAAAGCTTTCAGAAAGAAAAGACGAAAGACCTATTCTGACAAAAAGCTTTATAAAAACATATTGCCAGAAATAAATATTCAGTGTTCTGGAGCCGAAGGAAGTCAGACCGGGAAGCTTTTTATTGGGCATAAGACTCAAAAAAGAAAAGCCGGAAATAAAGGCAACTGCATAAAACACAGCTCTGTATAAACAGCCAAAAGTATTAAATTGCTCTTTTACAGAAAAAGGATTTCTTCCGGTAAAAAGAGGTCTTAAGAAATAGAGCTTTTCTATTTGTGTAAAGCATAAAACAGCCAGAACTGAAAGTATTATAACCGCTGAAAGTTTTGCCCACTTTGACTCTGTTATTTTTATAACACTTTCTTTATCTGAAATTTCGCCTAAAAGATAGAATGGGTAAAAAACAATTATTCTCGAAAGATAAAGATAATCTTTCACGCTTGAGTCGTATCCTGCAAAGCAGGCAAGCAAAATAAAAACAACAATAAGAAACCTTTTGTCTATATTTCTTAAAACATAAGAAAAAAGAATAAAAGCAGCCATGGCAAACATATACCATGAAATTCCCAAATCAGAAAGAAGTGAAAATTTTGGAGCTGTTGATTTCATTATAGCATCGGTTATACTTAAAATAATTTTCAGAGCAAAACCGATAATAGTGTATGACAACACTTTTTGAAGAATGTTTTTGTTTTTATGAAACTGACCTGAAATAAAAATAAAAAGGGGCATGTGAAAAGTATATATGAATAAATATACGCTTTTGCAAAAATCCGACTCCTTTACCAGTATATCGGCAAAATGGCCGACAACAACAAGAATCATTAAAAAGATTTTTGCATTATCATAAAGAAAAATTCTTTTCTCCTGAGCCACCTTTTCACCCCCTTTATTTTTATTTTTTCTTTAGCTTATTGTTTTCCCATTTTGGTTTTAAAATGCAGCTCTTTCATTCCCTCAACCTCGTCGCACACCGGCTTGAGCTTACAGGTGTTGCAATCGAAGTTGAGGTTATTTATTGCGTGATTTAATGTTTCGGTTATATCGTGATTTTTTTCTGCTGCTTTTTCAAAATAACCAAAATCTGCCTTTGGGTCAGTTATGAAAATAATGTTCACACCTTTAACAGCGGGATTTTCTTTATATTTTTTTATAAAAAGACTGCCCACCTTTTGAAAGCTGATTTTGTTTTTGCAGGCACTTTTTGCAACGCGAACAACCTCTTTGCTTCCTTTGGAGGAGGTTCTTATCATATAACCTTCGGGAAACGTGTGATATTTTGTGTATTCTATTTTTCTGATCAGATTATAAGCTGCCTGCTCATCTTCTTCGCTGTCTATTTCAATAACAGAAACTCTGGCAAATGAACAGTTGCTTTTTATCTTCTGAAGATCGGGACCTATTACGGTTATTTTATCTTTAACCGGCTTTGACGTGACAAGATTGAAGCCAACACCGTCAAGCTCACAAAGAGTGTCTCTTTGAAGAATGACCTGATTAACGCCAATATCCTGCCATGAATCTTTTTCGCTGTAGGCATATTCTTCCGAAGAAAAATCAGAAATTTCTTTAAGCGTTTTTTCAATTAGCGAATCAAAAAAATCCATTATAGCTTCTTATCCCTTTTCATGTTGTCATAATGCTTTTGCAGAAGATCATAGACAAATCTTATAAGCTTCATATCAAGATTAAACCAATAAATCAAAAAGGTTAAAACAAAGAAGCCGAGAATTATTCCTAAAATTATGTAAACAGCAGTCATATCAGTTCTCCTTCGCAAGACCCTTCTGGCGAGCATATTCTGCAGCGCCCAAAGCACCCATCAGCTGAGGGTCAACAGCAAGTTCAACAACCTTGATTTTCAAAACCTTTTCAATGGCCTTTTTTAGACCGTCGTTTTTAGCGCAGCCGCCTGTTAAAGTAATGCTATCGGTTGCGCCGGCCTTTTTAGCCATTACAAAACATCTTTTTGCAACAGCGAGCTGAATTCCTGCTGCAATTTCATCCATTGGCTTTCCCTCACCTACTAATGAAATTACCTCACTCTCAGCGAAAACTGTGCATTGAGCCGTTATGGGAATAGTATTTTTGGCAGTTAAGCTCAACTTTGAAAACTCGGGAAGACTCATTTCAAAAGCGCTTGCCATTGCTTCATAAAATCTTCCTGTTCCGGCAGCACACTTGTCATTCATGGCGAAATTCTTAACGGTTCCGTCAGTATCAATAGAAATACCTTTAACGTCCTGACCGCCGATGTCAATAATAGCCTTAACCTCCGGGTTGGTCACGTGAACACCCATTGCGTGACAGCTGATTTCTGAAATATTTTCATCGGCAAAGGGAACCTTGTTTCTTCCGTATCCCGTTCCGATGAGATAAGAAAGCTCCTTCGCTGAACTCAGGCCTTCAACCTGAGCAATTGCATCACCAAGAGCAATTTCTGCGCTGGCAACGGGATTGATTTTGCTTCTGTTTGTAACATTAGCAACCATTTTTCCGTTTTCATCAAGAATAACACATTTTGTGTAGGTTGAACCTACATCGCATCCACCAAAATATTTCATTTTTTCTTTCTCCTTTACCATGCCAAATCGTCTTCGAAATCAAGAAGTGACGGATCAACCGGCTCCTCCTGAAGAACTGTTTGCATATATTTATTAACCTGTTCACGCATATCTCTTCTTGAAATAGTGCGCGGATCCATAAGGTCTTGTTTGACCCAGATGAAGTTTATGTTTCTCTCTCTTGCCTGGTCATCAAAAATACCGGTAAGACCGTCCATACCCTTGCATGAGATCTGATCATACATAATAACAGTATCAGCATTATACTCTTCAACAATTCGCCAGAGCTCATCAACAACATTTGCATATCCGCCTTTTGTGTGAGTTCTCATAATTGAACGCTGATAGGTTTTTGCCAGATCTTTAAGTGCCTGCTCTTTGTCTTCCGTGTCGATTTTAAGATAGGAAATCATGGTTTCCATATCCATAACTACATTCATGCCCCAGCAATTTTCAAGCCAGTTGGCAAAGCTTGTGTAATAGTTTGCAGGACAGGACCAGACAACTGTTCTGTGACGCATTTCCTTAGAAACAGGTGTTTTTTTCTCATAAGCCTTCATCATAATTTTATTGACTTTTTCATCAACCTTCAAAAAGCGCTTGTCAACACCGCCTGAGAGATTGAAATAATAAATTCTGTAAAGCCAGAAGGCTGCACCCGTCATCTGAGGATAGGGTGTTTTATTAACGTCCCATTTCTGAAGCTCGTAATCAAGCTGTTTGTTATAGTTTTTCATTGCGGCGAAAAATGCATCCCAATCAAATTTTTCTCCCGTTTGTTTTTCAAGGAACTCAATGAGCGATTTGATTTCATCAACAGCATATTCCTGAACGTCTTCACCCTTATATCTCAAAGGAATATTGAAAAGGTGAACAGGAAGCTGAAGTCTTCTGTCTAAGAATGAGGAATTCATTATTGAACCGTCGCAGGGCATATTTGAAGCAACAATGCAGCAGCCCATTTTGGGATAATCGTCTTCAATGGCAACGCCAACCTCTGCGCTGGGAAGAGGACAAACATCAGCAGGAACGCCAAAGCTTTCAGTAACCTCAAGGTAAGGCGGAGTTATTTGCTGGTCAACCATTGAAGTCAGAAAGATGGGTATTGTCTGAAGGGGAATCGGAATTATATTCGGAAAGCCCGAAAAAACTTCATTAGGAACAATTTCATCCATAAGAACGATTTTTTTTGAAATTTTGTTTCCGGGATTGATTTTCTCGTCTGCCACAAAAGATGTATGAATCAGACCCGTTGCGTGCTTAACGATCATATTATAGTGAAGGTGAGCCATTCTCAGATGTGGTCCCCTCAGCCCTGCAACATGGCGATCAACAAAGGCAGGCGTTGAAAGATAGGAACACATCCAGCGATATTTCCACAAGCCCTTTACTGTTGAAACCGGAGCTTTAAGCACCATTTTAATCATATCTTTCCATGTAACAAGCCAACGGTAATAGTCATAAGCTGTGTCTTTAAATCCGCGCCATTCTCTGTGTTTCAATATTGCGGTATGCTCTTTATATAACTTTCCGTATTCAGCCATTTTTCTTCGCCTCCTTTTCTTTTGCAATCTTTTTGATTTCAAGGCTTTCAACAAAAGCCTGAACTCTTGTTCTCAGCTGACCCGAAGCCGAAGCGGTGTACTGTCGGTCAACAGCCGCTGTAGGAACGCCGTAGTCACCGTTCATAACATAAGAAGCCAAAGCTCTTTCATAGCCCCAATATTCACAGAACTTCAGCTGTTCATACATAACGCCGTCTGCACCATATTCATCAACTAAAGACTTAACATAATCTCTTCTCTCCTGAACCTTTTCATGACTCATAAAGCGTGGACACTGGCTGGTTCTGAGATAATGAGTGCATATCTGAGTGAGAACATCTTCTCCTTCAACAAGCTTTATTTCCTGCCTTCCCGGAAGAGCTCCGAAGCAATATCTGTCTGCGACAACCAAAGCTCCGCTGTCTTCAATAAGCGAAGTGAATTCAGGGTCATCCATTTCGCTACCCACAACAACAATTTTTGCTCTGAATTTTTTCTTCAGGTCCGGCTCGCGTGTTTTAAGCTCCTCTGCCGTTTCTCTGAGAATGGGAAGAATAAGGCTCTTTGGGCAACAATATGTTGCAAGGTTTAAAATATGATATTCATATCCCGTTATTCTGGGATTATCTTCTTTTCTGTAGTCACCGATTTCTGTCATCAGTCTGCAGACCTCATTATGCTCTTCAACAGCCTTTTTTAGTGCCTCATCAGAAGTATCCACACCATAGACCGATGTGAGCATATCAAGAATTTTAAGCCTCGTCTGCTTAACATAATGCTTTATTGTGTGAGGCTCAATTTTAAAGGGTGCGTCAAGAAAAGTCAAAAAGAATTTTTCGTTGGGAACAAGATCAAGAAGCTCAAAATGCTCTAAGGTTCTGTTGATTTCAGAGCAGGTTTCAGAGGCAAGAACAGCGTTTAAAAAGTTATAGCCTCCTTCAATTGCTCTTTCAAGAATTGCCTTTGAATAGCCGCAAAGGAAATTGCTCATATAATAAGTTGCAATATCCATTGAGCCGGTTCTCGGAGCACGAAGCCTGACAGAAAAACAATTTCCGCAATTGAGCAAAACCTCAGGAATATGATAGCAGGTATAGCCCAAAGCAATTCCGCCCTCATTCTTGGCTTTCTGAACAAGCTCGTTGTTTGCTTCCTGAAGAAGATTTTCAAGATAATAAAGATGTTTTAAGTCTCTCATTTTTTCTCCTCTCTTTTAAAGCTTAAAGAATTTCCATTTTTTCAAGAGCTTCTTTAACGCCCTTAACAATGTTTGAATTATCCGGAAGATTAATTATGTTTTTTCCCTCAATATCATAAATAGCAAGGTTTGAATCAGTTATGATATAAGACAAAACGGGAATATTTCCGGTGTCAATATATTTTATTACGTTTTTATCGGGAATTCTGTTAACAATGGCGCCGATTTGTTGATACATAACCAATTCGTCGGCAACGCTTTTTATTGTTGAAATTACCTGAGTTCCTTTTTTTGAAGCGTCAGTTATAAGAAGAAGGTGCGATACCTTTTCCATAACGCGACGATTGATTTGTTCAATTCCCGCTTCACCGTCAACAACAACAAAGTCAAAGTCCTGAGAAAGAAGGCTGATTACCTCTTTAAGATAGGCGTTTATTTTGCAATAGCAGCCTGCACTTTCAGGTCTTCCCACAGCAATAAAAGCAAAACCGTCGGTTTCAACCAAGGCGTCAAATATTTTATATCTTGCGTCACCCAGAAGCTCAATGGCAGCCTTTGTCTGACCGTCTTCCACAGTGGCAACAATTTCTTTTCTGATGTCATCAATAGTAGTTTTCACTTCGATACCAAGAGCCGTTGAAAGTCCAACAGCCGGGTCAGCATCAATGGCAAGGATTTTTTTGTCGGGATATTTTTGAACCAACAATTTAACTATGGAAGCCGAAATCGAGGTTTTTCCCACTCCGCCCTTGCCTGCAACTGCAATAATTTTTGTGTTCTGCATAATAAGTCTCCTATGCTTTATAAAATAGAAAAAATATTTTCAAAGGAGTCTATGACATAATCTGCTCCTCTGTTTTTAAGGTCATACATTGAATATTTTCCTGAGGCAACACCAACAGAAACTATTCCGCAAGCTTTAGCCGAATCCACATCAACAACATCATCGCCAACATACCAGACTTCATCATTTGTCGCTGCAGTTTTTGATAAAGCCTTTCTTATAGGCTCCGGACTTGGTTTAATCAAATCGGGATCAAACGGTATCGGTCGTCCAAAAACATTACTGAAAAGTGACTCCATATTTTCTCTTTTAAGAGCACTTTTTATAACTTTAGTTGAATTGCTCGACACAATCATCAAGTCAATTTTATTTTCTTTCAATTTCAGAAGTGTTTCTGAAATATTTTCAAAAAACTCTGTTTTTTTCATAACCTCCATTTCGAATTCCGTAACTTTTTTCTCTGCATCATTATTTATTTCAAAAGCCTCTTCATAATCAAATTTTCTGTTAACTAATCGATGCAGCTTATACCATGCATGGTATCCGTCGATTGTGTAGTATTCAGGATCTATTTCAACGAAATCATCATAATAATCACAGATTTTCTTCGCCAACTGCAACAGAAGTGAGGTGTCTTTATATAAATAAATCAAAGTTCTGTCAAAATCAATTATAATAACCTTTGGTGTTTTTTTTCGTTTCTCTGTGGAATCATTGAGCCTGTATTCTTTCATTTCTGTTGAAGAAAGACTGTTTTTCCATTCATATTCAAACTGAGAATTCAACCTTTCCAACAAAACTTCACAATGCACATTTTCTTCCGGATTAATCATTATCATGTCGCTGGGAACACTTTTAAAAACTGATCCTCCCGCTGATGGTAATTCTTCCCATTTTTGAAAATTGATAAAGCCAATAACTGCCCTTCCCGCAGAGTTACAAAACAAACAGCCTTTTAAAATCGGCTGGTGGGAATAATACCTGATTGTTCTTTTCAGAGAATACGGCCATTCTTCATTGCACATTCTTTTTATTGATTCCGCTTTCTTCCATGGACGAATTCCTTCAGGAAGCTTTGAATTATGTTCAGCTTCATCTCTTTCTTCAATAACATAATTTCTTTGAAGAATACGCATTTCAACGTTTAAAGAATACCGCGAGATATAAGTCAACAAATCAGATGACAACACTTCGCCTGTGTATCCGAAAAATTTTATTATTGGATATTTAGCCTGCTTCATTAAGCTTTGAAAATAGTTTCTGTATTCAGGTTCTTCAACAATGGAAAGTCCTTTACTGTTCTGAGGAATTTCAACTTCATTTTCACTGAACAATATGGAATTTTCCTCAAGTCCGTTCATAAGCCTGTTTGAAAATACTGACAAATCTGTCTGTCTTCTCAAATAAACATTTCTGTTAAGGCTCTTATAAAAAGATTCAGAATCCTCTCTCCATATTCCAACTTCTTTAAATATGGTTTTAAACACATTCAAATCATCTTGCGTGAGACTATATCCATCGATGTTAACGGTTAAAACAGTTATGTTTCTTATTTGCCGTTGTTTCTCAATTTCTATAATTTCCTTTGCAGTAACACAAGGGCTGTTTTTTCCTTTTGCAACAATATTGGCTTTGTTTTCTTCATTCAAAAAATAATCCGTAAACCCTTTTGCCAAAAAGAGAACAAAAATTTCAGCCTGACCTATTAAAACAGGAACATCAAGCTCATAGTTTCCCACATTTTCTTCGTCGGAATACCATATTCTTCCATAATTCTTATCTTTAACAGATTTAAGGCTGTTTTTTAAATGCTTGGCTGTTTCGGAGCCTTCTCCTCGATAGCAAAAAAATATCCGGCACTTACTGTCTTTATGCTCATCAATCATTATTTCTGTCTCCTTAATTATTTAATTCATTATACCAAACTGCAACTGTCAATTCAATGAATAACCGGCGAAAAGATTAACAAAAAAACCTCCTTCGTGTTGTGTAAGATTAACACGAAGGAGGTTTTTGCTCGCTATTAAGTCCGTAGTAAAATTTTTAAAGTTTTATAACTGAAATATTTTATGCGGCGTAGGGCTTTGAGGGTGTTGCAGGATAATCGGCCTCTTCCCACGATCTGCTCTTTTTCATGTATTCATCGGTAACCAGCAGATAGTCAGTTATATTTCTTGATCCGTCATTCCAGGTAATGTCCATCTGATACCAATTATTTTCTAACTGAACCAGATTCCATGCGTGGCCTTCACCATTTGTGCAAACACCGGTCTGAATGTCGCACTTTATGGAAAACTTATTGAGAATAAGCTTAGCAGCGCAAGTATAGCCCTCACAAACAGCCAAACCGTTTTTCAAGGCTCCGTAGGCTGTGTGTGTAATAGGTTCATAAGGCTTCGAATCGGGATATACAACCGTTTCGCAAAGATATTTGTTAACAGCGCAAATAATTTCATAATCGCTTTTTCCGAAAGCGTTTATTTTATTAACCGCCTCATCAACAAGCTTAACCGTTTCTTCTTTTATTTTAACAAGCTCTTTTTTCTTGAAGAAATAGTTGATTTTAACAATATAATCTACTCCGCGATTTCCCCATTGCCAGCTTTCAACACCGCAGGCAGCGATAGGATCTTTTCGCTGAATATTTCTGTAAATTTTTTCAATAACATCTAAAAGATTTACGCTGTATCCGTTAACAAAAACAAACTCAAACTGCGTTTTCGTGTCGTTATAAACCTCATAGAAGGCTTTTTCAAGGTCTTCATAGCTGCCGATTTTATAAACCTTTGAATCAGAGGCTCCCTCTTCTTCTGAAGAGTCCTCTATCTGATCTTTAACATCGTCATATTCATCATCGGTCATTGACTGACCCGTGGGTTGATAATATGAGCCGGAAAAATCATCTATGAGACTGTCAAGAAGAGTTCCGGAGTTAATTAAGGAATAATCATCTTCTGTTTTTCCCACGGCAAAGGCATCGGCGCCAATATCGAGAATATTATCCGGCGAACCGGCAGAACATCCAGAAAGCATTGTTATTGCTGCCAGCAACAATGAAATCAAGCAAAAGATAAACCTGTTTTTTCTAATCATTTAACACTTACCTCACCGGAAATTATTTCTGAAATCAGGCGTTCCATGGTTGAAAACGGATTCATGTGGCTGCCTTCGCCCTGAGCTTTTTCAAAATAGTCATATATCAGTCTGTAACCGATACCGTATTCGTCAACAGCAGCCAACATACTTTCATGCATTCGCTCGGCAAACTTTGAATTGTTAAACTCTCTCATGGTTTTTATTTCAGTATAAACTGCGTGACCTTCCAGAAGAATTTTAACAATTTCATCCTTTGTTTTTCCCGGAACAAGCTTTTTAAGATTTTTGGATCTTTTAAGCTTCTTAATGGGAAGATAATCATATTGCCAGGCGTGTGTCAGCTCATGAGCAGCCGTGCTTTGCATGGCAATTCTCGGGCCGCCTGCCTCAAGCCAAAGAATTCTTCCTGCAGGAGCATAGAAACCTAAAACCCTTGAATTGAAATCATTTCCGACCACACTTCTGATTTCATCGGCATCTTTAAAGCCGATTTTAATTCTTCGTTTGAACTTGATCTTATATGCTTCTTCAAAATGTCTGATGAGATCTTCACAAAGATGTTCAACCTGATCCTGCTCACTGATCTGATGCTCCGCGCATTGAGTACACATTTTTCTTCCGTCGCCGAGCTTCTTAACAACCATTGTGTTTCTTCCGCAGAAAGAACAAGTGTTGGGAAGCTCAACTTCAACAGCCTCAACTGATTCGGCTTTTTCGCAGGAAAACTCACCGGTTATTTTAACAAGAACATCATGAAGCTCTTTCAGGTCAAAAATTTCAGGAATTTTATCTGAGCCAAAATGAAGATATGTTCCCTTTATTTTTTCCTGATCGCCGTTTTCTTCTCCGACAGCTTTTGAATCTGATGATTCGTCTTTTTTCAAATACCATTGAAGATATTCGCGAATCATCATAAGAATCGTTTCTCTGTTGTTATAAAGAAGATTAACCATTCCGTATTCAACGCAGCTGAACTCAACAATATAGAAAGACTCATAGTTTTCTTTGGCTGAAGGTGTTTTTTGAGTAAAGGGAATCATGCTTCTGACGATGTTTTCAAAAACGCCTTCTGAGCCGTTAGCGATAACATTTTCAATATCAATGCTGTTGTTTCCTGTGGAAACTGCATATAAATTCTGCCATGTATCAGGGAAAAGAGTTTTGAATATTTCATTGAGAATATAGCAAAGTGCCAAAACCGCTTTGTCGGAATTTTTTCCGAATGAGCTTTTTGAGAAGTTTACTTCAAGAATATTAGCTTCTTTTTCTTCTTCAATGCAGTTATCTCCAAGATCGTTTATAACAAACAAACCATCGTTTAAAACATTGTTTCCGTTGTTACTTCTCCAATATGCAGGAACTTTTCTTTTAACCGTAGCTGTTGCAATATTAAAATCAATATATGTAACATCAACACAAGGGTCAATAACCTTATAATCGCTGAATGAAAATTCTGAAATAGGATAGTAACTATAAACATAGTGATCATTGCATTGAGACGCATAGATTATTCCGTCGGAAACAGAGTTAATGCGATATAAGTTTGCTCCGAAAACTATGTGTTGATCTCTGAGATAATAGTTGTTTAAGTTGCCCTTGAGAACGGGAATTTCATAATGCTGATTATTATTAATGCATAAAACTGCTTTTTTGTTTTTGGAAACTATCCGTTTATAAATGCTTTCTTCTTTCAACGTTACAAAGGCTTCTCTTATGAGAACATCCTCTTCTTTTGAATAGGTCTTTCTGGGCTTGAAATCAAAAGCATCAAAAATTCCGTAGTTTTCTTCTTTTTTCAAAACAGAAGACAAACAAGCTTCAAGAACCTCTTCAGGTGTTTTAAAGCTCCAGCCGTACTCTCGGCTTTTCTTCATAATCTCGGTTTCAGTCATGCCTTTATCGTGAAGATCAACCAGCATCACTGAAATATGGCTGGATTTCATGGCAAGACCTACCGGAACCAAAGCATCAAACTCGTTGTTTTTAAACAAAAAGCTTTCTTTTCTGATGTTATCAGCAAAATACTCTCTTAAAATATAGCTTGGTGAAACAACATGCATAATTGTTCCTTTTTTTCCGCCGTATTTCATCCAGCGCCATATAGCATTATAGAAATTATAGTCTGTGTCGTAAATGACAACAATTTTTATGTCGTCTTTTAAATAAATATCTGAATCGCCTTTTCTTATTACGCTGTTGATATCGGCATTTTTCTGCAGATATTTATTGACCTCCTGGGCATTCATTATCATTGCCTGATAATATGTTTCATAAGGTCTTGAATCTGAAGGCACAAGAACCACGCCAAAAAAGTCATATTTTGCGGCAACAAGAGCCAACGGCATGGCTACACCCATATAGGGCGTTCTTTCTTTGCCGATTCCCAGACGATATTGCATTTTGTGGTAGCTTTCTTCTTTCCACAGCATCAGGCTGGTTTCTTTGCAGCAATAGTCATTTTTAAACAGCTTCAGCTCTTTTTTTGTTGCGTTTTCCATTGCTGTTCTTACGCTGTCGTTATCAACATCGGTAACAAGAATATATTGAAGATTTTTTTCATTGGAATTTATTCCGTTGAAAAGTCTTTCAATACGAATCTCGTCCTGAGAGAACAAAAACATTCCCGATGTTACAATTATACAGCTGAGGGTTTTTACAAATCCCCTTCGTTTTTCAAGAATCCGATATGAAACAAGGTCATCAAAGGAACAGATCAGTAAATTCATCGGACGGTCTTTATCTGCATCTTCAATAGTGCAAATATTCCAGATTGAGCCTATGCTGTTCAAGCGTTTCATGCTTTCATCAAAAGCGCCTTTAATTTTTTCAGCTTCGACGCTATCTTTACACAGCAACAAAACGGTTTTTCCCTGAGACATTATATAATTGAGGTATGCAGTAATATAAATTAATATTTCGCCCTCAATTCTGTCACGGACGTTGATTGAATTACCGTTGAGAAGAGTGGCAACAGCGTCCTGATAGTTAATGGAATGTTCTGCCTTACATTCATTAAGCTGATTGATTATTATTTTCAAAACATCGCTTTGAACACATTCGTCAATCTGTCTGTTTGAAAGGTCATTATAAAGATTATCTTCATTGTTAAAAATGCCATCCACTTTTTCACAGGCGATAAGAACATCTGACTTTTCAAAAGTCTTTTCATAAATTTTAACAACCTGCTCTGTGTCAACTTCAAGCTCTCCGTTAATTCCGGTTGACGAATAGCTTCCTGCGCCATATTTAATTTCGCTGTCAAAGAAAAACTGAAGCTGCTGAACCAGAATAAAGCCCGCCATGGGAACCCAATAAACCGCTTTTGAAAGCTGTCTGAGATTAAGATTCCACTGTTCTGAGCCCCAGCAAACAGAAACACTCAAAACGGCTATAACAGCAAAAAACAAAATTGCAAAAGTCCATTTTATTCCGTTTGACCAAAGACCTAATGAAAAGCCCTCGGGAGCTAAAGCTATTTTTTCTTCGTCTTCATCATATTTATAGAACTTTGAAACGATTTTATGAGGGATATAAAGGAGTATTTTTAAACCGAAATATTCCTCATCCTGAAGAAAATATGCCTGCTTATCTTTGAAAATTCCTTTGATAAGTCCCATGAGGAAGTTAACCAAAAGCAAAAAAGCCAAGTTGAGCCCAATTATTACTAAAAGCATATAAATTATTTCATAAGCTCTGTTTGGCAAAATATAGTTTAAAATATTAGCAACAAAAGGAATTTTGATTATTCTGTCAATAAGATTAAGTATTCCTGATGTTGTGTAATAATTAAACACAATCAGCTCAGCAGCAATTACAGCCACAATATATCTGAAATGAAGATATCTTTGACTTTTTTCAAAAGCAAGCTTGCAAATCAGGCCGTCTAATATGAAAAATACAACACCGACAGCTATAAGAAATACTGCAAATAAAAGTAGTTTCATTTTTTCCTCCAAACAGGATCTCTGTTAAAATAAAGATTTAGCCTTGCGGCCAATATATATTGTAATCTGAAGGCTCTTTTGCATTGTTTTCGTCTAAAGAAAACAATGTTCCGATATTGATTTTTTTGACTCCGCCGGAAACACAGTCACAACAATATTTGATCAATCCGTCAAAAGAGTCAACCTTTGATAACAAATCTTTAACAGCAATTTTATGCCACAAACGCTCTTGGGAAAGCATTGCGCTTTTTTCGTCTGCCTGATCATATAAATTATAATAAGTAGTGTAGCAATCTAAAAGATTGAGCGCGTTTATGTATGCGTTAAAATTCTTGGCTTTAAGCTTATATGAGATCATATATTTTTCTGTTCCTTCAGATATTTCCTCAACACATCTTTTGATTTTTTTCAAAAAGACCTGCCTCGGAATTATCCAGAACAATCCCGCCATGAAAAACGTTACCAAAATATATGAAGCATACATAAGCAAGGACTTTCCGTCGTTAAAAACAAAAGGCTGCAAAGCTGTGTAGTGAACGGTTAAGCATATAACAACAAACAAAACCAAAGACATAAACCTTCCGAACTTAACAAAGGAAAGACATTTGATATATTTGCAAATTTCAGAATTCTTTTCTTCAATAATTTTTGCAAGATTAAGCTGATCCTGAAATCTCAAGGAAGGATTCATCTGAGGTCTTTTAAGTTCATCAAGATAAAAATCTTTTTTTCTTTTTAACTCAAGCTTTTCTTCCTTTTCTTTTTTACCTGCAAAGAAAATCTCTTTTTCCAGGCTCATCATTTCTTTTTTTCGCTGTTCAACCCTTTGAGAATATTGCTGACTGAGTCTTCCTGCAAATTCTTCCAGAGAAAACTCAAGGTTTTTGATTAAGTTTTTAATATCGCCATAGGCCTTTTTCCAGCCTTCAGCTGCTTTTTCAACAGACAAAGAATTTTCAAGAAAATCATTGAGAACCTTTTTAAGTTCATCCTTTTCTTCTTTCCTCTCTTCGCCTTCCTGCTCGTTGCCAACATTAAAAAACGCAAATTTTTCTTCTTCGTCTTTTATTATTTCATCGCTTTCCTTTGGCGGAGAAGGCATTTCTGAGCTTGAGGGAACAGGAGCATCGGTTGTTTCAAGAGTCAGCGCAAGATTATTAAGCTTTTCTCTGAATTCAAAAAGCATGGTTGCATATTTGCGCTCAATTTCTTTTTCAGAAACAACACCTTTCCAGTTCTTAACACAACGCTGAGAAAGAGAAAGCTTGGCTCCTGAACCGCCATCATATTCAAAGCTGCTGTTTATATATTCAACAATGCGAAGCAAAGCCTCTGTGTTTCCGCGAGGATCATCCTGAAGATCTCTTTGAACAAATATTTCAAAAACCTGATAGTTTGAAAGAAGCTGTCCTAAAAAATTTGAAAATGCGGCAATAATATTCAGGTCACAAGACGCGTTATCCTGAACATGTTCACGAATTTTATTTTGTTCAGCAATAAAACTGCGGATTAAATATTGAGTTGTTTCCTTCATCTGCGATTGCTTTTCGTTGAAAGCTTCTTCAATTGCAGCAAGACAAGTCTTGCTGCAATTGATTCCCATGCTGCTAAAAAACAATTCAATATCTTTTTTCAGTCTCTCGCTGGAAAGATAGTCGTCAACCGCTTCCTCCTGGTGTGGCATATCTGTTTCATAAAGCATTATTAAGTTGAGCGCGCGGTCAGTTCTTCCGCTGACATCCATGCATATATTTTCATTTCTGAGCTCATAGCTGATCTGAACCAAGCGATAAAGAAGAGAATTCTCCCATGTTTCCTCTTGTCTCCATGCCTTTCTCATAGCAAAAACGAACTGATACTCTTTAACATGATAAGGAAATTTGTTAAGATACATCCTTATGTCTGAAACAGCATAGTTCAGGCTGTTTTCGCCGCAAGAAGCAGACGACTGAACATGATTGATTTTTATCTTATCTTTATTATGGAGCTTGTAAAAAAACATATCATAGATATACATATTAAAGCACTGGTCAACATTAACCAGAAAGCGAAAACAGTTGTCCATGAACCTTTAGTCCCCTTTGATTAGTGATATCTTTGTTCAATAAGAGTTTCGTGAATTCTTCTGAGTTTTTCTTCACCTGCATCAAGGTCCTTGCCTTCTTTAACCTTTTTGCCAACGCTGCTGTTTTCATAAATAGCATTAAGAATATCAACAGTTGCTTTGTTAACAAGGTTTGCGTGTCTGTCAAAGAGAATTGAAGTAAATTCCCAGATTGCATAAATCAGACCTTCAAAGAGATGAGTATATTTTTCTTCTTTCATATAAACGCGCATTGAAAGAAGAATATCGTAAATATTCTTATCTCCCTCATCGACTCTTGACTGAGGCTGAATGAGGTCAACAACAAAATCCATTGACATAACTCTTGCAAACAATTCTTCGCCTGAAAGATAACCCTTTTCTTTTCTGAAATAAGACTGGGCATTTTCAAGAATTCGTTTCTTCATTCCGCGGTTGTAGTCGAGAGAATTGAAGAAATCAATATATCTTCCGCCGATTCGGTTTCCGCAAATCTTAACCGGCTTTGCCATTCCGCCGGTAATTTCATGCCATACCATAACTTCTTCACTTTCGCGAAGAGCAAAAGCATCATCATCTTTAATGCAGAAAGCAAGGTCAAGTCCCATTGCATAAATAAAGGCCTTAAGCTTATTTTCAAGACTGAGCTTTCTTTCCTTCTCGGTAAGCTCGGGAATAAAGCCTTCTTCATGCCAGTTTCTGTTAAGATGGGGGTTAATTACGGTTTTAACTGCGTCTTCATCAAACATATCAGCTATAACACCATCAATATTTGAAATTCTTTCGCGATAATCTTCGGCATTTTGTGAATCAGGTCTGTATTTAATAAGATCATCAACTTCCAACAGATATTCTGTTTTCAAACAGATTATTTCGTTGGGTGAGAATTCCTCATTCATAAGAATCGTGGGTTTTTGGCTATCAACAGATTCGCCCACAACCGGGAAATATCTCTCAAGTGTCAGACCCACATCTGCCTTGCCGGCAGACTGCTCTGCACAGTCGGGATGAAGTGCAAGGAAAACGAGCTGTGCGCGGTTTTTAACTGCAGCTTCATCAATTGCAAGAAGGGGTGCAGCCATTACCATAGCTTCATTAACCTTTTGGCTTGCATAAGCAGCGGCTTCTTTTGCAAATTCTTCAGGCATTGCCGTTGTTTCAGCAGTAATGCCTTTGACAAGCTCGAATTCTTTAATAAGAGCCTGCTTCGCAGTCAACTCAACAATACCGTCGCCATTTTTTGAAACATTGGTGTAAAGAGGCTCAAGAATTGCTGTGTTAAAAATAGCCGAGAGAACCTTTTTGTTTTCTTCCTTCTTCATTCGTCTTTGCTGTTCGCTGGTTTCAAAGCCTGAAGAAGCATTGAGATCGCCAACCACAACACCAAAAATCTTTTTGAAAATTTCGGTTTTAACTTCATCGGGAATTTTTTGCTCGTTTCTGTTGCTATATTCCATTGCCATTTTTCTGAAGGC
Organism: Clostridia bacterium; assembly: GCA_017474045.1. Lineage (GTDB taxonomy): Bacteria > Bacillota > Clostridia > Oscillospirales > Acutalibacteraceae > UBA6857. The sequence continues at coordinate 85,601 of JAFUHX010000018.1, forward strand.
AGTACTGGAGCAATAAACGCCGATCTGACCTAAGGGCGAAGTATAGTTTTCAAGGTTCTGAAGTCTCTTTTCGTTGGCTTCAATAGCTGAACTGAGAGTAGAAAAGAAGAGCTTATAGTTTTCAGCAAGAGCTTTAAATCTCTTGAGAAGAGTGGTGCAGATATTAATATATAAGCTTTCTCTCAGCCAATCTTCAATGTTATTAGACTGATTGTTAGCGGCATTGCTGAGAACACCGGCAAACTTTTTAATTTTTCCGGCATCAAGAGAAAGAAGCTTTGTGAAGGTTCCGCTTTTTTCTTTGAGCTTCTGAACAACCTGCATTGCAGAATCTCTTCCTGCTGTTGACTTATCAAAATCTTCATTGCGATATGTTGAAAGGTCAATACCTGAAAGCTCCTCCTGAGCAGTCTTGATTCGTTGGTTAAGAAGTCTGATAACATCATAACACAGGAAACGGGCTGTTACCGGATGAACCTTTGTTATCCATTTGAAAATGCAGTTTTCTGACTCTGTTCGGCTGCCCATGCTTTCCCAGCTGACAGGGAAAACCTCATTGGCAACATAAGCTGACTTCGTTTTAACAAGATTCTTTGCAAGCTTTTCATATTCAATCAAAGCATTTTCAATTCTTGTTACCTCAGTAGAAGCGTTTTCAAATTTTTCCATTTTCTTGAGATCAAGATTGCAGCTCTTTTTCTTCTCTTCGACCTCGTCTGATTCGATTATTGCATTAATCTGTTCTTCAATTTTTTTGAAAAATCTCTTACCGATAGTCACTTCTTCGTGTTCTTCGGTTTTGAAGAAAGATTCAGAATAAAGCTTGCCTAAGGTTCCGTTGTCGCCGCTGACTTCAATTCTGAAAATATCGCAGTAATTTTCAGCGTCAGAAGGAACAACAACAGTTCCGTCTGACTTCTGTCTTGATTGAGCGTCTGAAACAATAAGCTCACACTTTTTATCAATAAGAGTCCATTCTTTTTGAACAAGATCTTTTGCTGTTGAAAGAACAACATATTCTTTAGCTGCTTCTTCAGGGAAAACAAGACTGCAAAGACCTGCGCTTGCATATCTGTTCATTCCGTTTCTCTTGATCTGGTCAAGAGTGAAATTATCTTCAACAGAAAGAGACTGGTTAACAACAGGAGTGAACAAAAGGGTGAAAAGTATTCTCGAGGCAAGGTTTTCAACAGTAGTAACATCTACATTGCCTAAGCCGCCGTTGGCGTTATTGCTTTCAATAAGATAAACATAGTTATAAGGAATCTCAGCGCTTGCAGTTTCAAGAACTCTTGCGTCAATTGCATCTTGCTCTGTTCTGATTGTCCAGTTTACTCTGTTTACAGTTCCGGTGGTATTTCCATAATAATCAAGCTTAAGCTTTTCTTTCAGCTCGCTATCCATCTGGGTCAAATAGAAAGCATTGAGCTCCTTAAGACAGGCATAGGCATTAACACCGACTGCTTTTCTGTTAGTATCTGAGCTCTGATGAGGTCTGGTGATGTCAGGGCCGAAAAACAATCCTCTTATAATGATGTTTTCAAGACCTGCAGTATTCTTCAGAAGATTTCTGATATAGAAGGGAATCTGAAGGAACATTCCGGCACCGGTTCCGCCGGTTATTGAGCCGCAAACAACAACAGCAAGAGTTTTGTTGTTTCCGTCGGGTCTGTAAGCTCTGATTCTGTTAATTTCGCTTTCAATGGGAGCAAAAAGATTTCTTTCTTCAGCCGCCAGAGCTGCGAGACGAGATAAGGTTCTGATCTGACCGGCACCTGTGCTCATACCTCTTTCGATCAGGAAGGGATGAACGGGGAACCATTCACGGAAATGAGGATAATTGCTGAGATAATCATGAACTTTTCTGTCGTCGCTGATTTTGATTGTCTGAAGACCGCGCGCCTTCATAATGTTGATATCATTTGAATTGGTATCAACACCAATTGCTCCGACATAAGCTTTGTCTTCTTCGCTGAGAAGATCGTTTACACCGGCTGCAATAGCGCTTCCGATACCTCCGAGACCGATTAATAATGTGGGAATTCGATTCATAGCCATAACTGAAAATCCTTTCTTTTTCAATCTGATTATTTTTTATTTATTCAACCCAGATACAAGTTATGTATGGGTCGCCTTTTGATGCCCTTAAATAAAGCTTCTGTCCCTCGCCAAGTGAAATATCCTGGGCTGTTTTTGAACCGTCGGGCTGTTCTGTTTTGAAAAGTCCTCGGGCAATTGACGCCAGACGATTGGCAGGATTTGCCGCGGAAGTTCCGTAGCTGTAGCAATTTTTCGCAATAGATCTTTCAGAAACAAAAATTGTTTTTCCGGGACCTGCAACAATTTCGTAGCCATAGAATTTCATTTTGCTTTTTGAAAGACGGAAAAGCCCTTTTGTAATATTAAGCGTTTTGCAGTCAAAAAGTCTTTGAGGAACTCCGTGGCCTTCGCTGTTTATTTTGTAAAGCTCATAGTTTATTGCTTCTCCGTGAAACTTTGGCTTAGTGATGATTCTTAAAACATATAAGATAGCAAGAATTGAAAGAATCAACCACAGCAAGTCTAATATATCGCTGTTTTTGGCAACAATTTCAAAGAAGCCCTGAGCGTTTATACTGTTATCTGAAGAAAGCGCAACATCAACGGTATATTTTCCTGCACGAAGAAGAAACGACGTAAAAGCAAACTTCTTTTTAGGAATAATTTCAAATTTTCCGTCATCGGCTAACTCAAGAACACATTCAGGCTGCAAGGTACCCATTCGCTTTAAAAAGCCTGAAACCATGCTGTTATCGCAGGAAACACCGTTTAAATCAAGGGTAACTCCCAAAGCGCTGAGTTGATTTTTAGTCAGTCTGACACCGTCGTTCGCAACATAAAAACCAAGATTCTGACCTTGTTCGCTGCCTTTATTAAGATTTTTTCTGTAATATTTTAAAGGATCGGGCTGAACGGTTTCGATTGAAAAATTATAAACGATTTTTTCAAGATCAAAATCCTCTTCAAAAACAATCGGAGCATAACCGGGAATAAGCATTGATGCTCTAATAATGTTTTCGCCCTCTTTAATTTCGCTGACGGCAAGCTTTGTGCTGTCTGTGGAAGCTTGTTCCTTCTGATTGACTATGTATTCAATTTTCCAGGATAAGCCTTCAGGAAGGTCACCTGAGGAAAGAGCTGTTTTTGTTCCGGGAACAACCGGTGTAACCGCAACCTCAACGCTGTCGCCGATGATTATTTTAGACAAATCTTCAATTTCAATTCCGTTGCTTGAAATCGAAACATTTATTCCTATAGCCGGCTCATATTGAATTAAAAGGTCGTCAACATCAACTTTTTTTGAAAACTTAAGTGTATAGGTTTCAGCAGGAACAACCTGAGCGCTGCCTGATGAATCCATTTTATTGATTACGCTTGCGTTACCGAAAAGTCTTAGCTGACTTGATTTGGCAATATCCGTTGCATCGAGAAGAATGTTTCTGTTGATATCAAGCTGTGCTTCTGTTGTGTACGCTTTTTCAACGACTGCATCGCTGCTCTGAGACAAAACAGAAATGCTGTAAAGCGGCAAAGGTGAAGAAAACTGAATAGTTTTGCTGTCAATCTGTTTTATACCGGTTGCTGAGAATCGACCTGAAATAAGGTTTGCCACTTCAAACATTGCCGAAAAAATTTCCTGATCGGTTTTGGAACGGTAGGAATATAAGCCTCCCGCCTTATCTTCTGAAATTTTTTCTGCTTTGCTTCCCATTCCGAGATAAACCACATTAAGAGCACTGGAGTTTGACATGGTTTTTCCTTTATAGGAATTCAGGGTTTTCTGAAGGCTCTTTGAAAGACCGGAGATTTTTCCGTCTGTCATAACAACAAGCCAGAACTGAGTGCTTGCGTCTTTTTCAGAAATGCTCTGAAGCTTCTTTGCCGCAGTTTTAATGGTTTTTCCCGGAGTAGTTCCGCTTTCAGACCACTCACGAATATTGCTGACAACTTTTCCCACATCGCTGAGATCTGTTTCAACAACGGTTTCAGGTGAACTCATATAGGTAATATAAAGTTCATCTTTTTCGTTTAGCAACGCTGCCAGAGACTGCATTGCATAGTTGGCATAGACCCAGCTGTTGCCAAACATACTTCCGGAGTCATCGTAAACAACCGAAATAATTTTTTTAGCCGCTTTTACCTCGTCGCCGACCTTGGCTTCACCTGAAAAGGCAAAAAAAGGAACAAAGATTAAGCAGACCAAAACCAGCGAAAAAAATTTTTTAACGATTTTATTTTTTAAAAGCATTTGAAATCCCTTCCAAAAAAATTATATTGCCCTATTCTGAAAAATTATCTCATATTTTTAATCAAAATGCAACACAAAACTAAACAAATTCTACATTTTTATCATCTCTTTCTTCTGTTTTTTTGTAAAAAAACGAAAATGAATATTAAAAATCCGATTATAAGCCATTTTTAACAAATCTTAATTTCAGATGTTAATTTTTAGAGAATAAGCTTTGAAAATTGCAACTTCTTTTTCTATGGTTAAATACTATATGACAAAAAGAGAACTGAAAAAAGGGGGATAATTGATATTTTTGAGTTTTCAAACAAAACTTCACCTAAATACAATCAAAAGCCCGGTTCATAAACTTAACTTGTATTGCGTTATAAATGATGATATAATGCTTTTTGTGATTGATTTTTTTTCATATCAGAATTATGCTTGTGAAAGCAAAAAAGCAAACACCACTCAAAACAGAAAGGATTCTTCAAAATGAAACCCATCAGTTTTTATCTTATAACCGACACGCATTATTTTGAGCCCTCTTTAGGTGCCGAGGGAAAGGCATATGAGGAATATATGAAAGGTGAGCAGTTCTTTCTTAAAGAAAGCAGCGCCATTATTAAATCAACCTTTGAGCGCATCTCTGAAGACAAAGAAACAGACCTTGTAATTATTCCTGGCGACCTTTCAAAAAACGGTGAAAAAGAAAGCCACAAGAGCTTTGTTAAAGAACTCAACAAGCTCAAAGAAAACGGAAAAAAGGTTTTCGTAATAACCGCCGCGCACGACTATAACGAATGGTCAAACGGATATAAAAATGATGAGCGAATTCAGGTTGAAGGAACAACAAACGAAGAGCTTTATGAAATGTATTACGACTTTGGTTATGCTCAGGCGCTTTCCACAGATAAACAGACTCTTTCTTATGTCGCCGAGGTTTCTGAAAAAACAAGAATGCTTGCCTTTAACTGCGACAGCACCGATGACACAAAGGGTGTTATTGACGACAGAATGCTCGCTTGGGCAAAAGAGCAGATAGAAAAAGCCAAGGAAGACGGCTGCTATATGTTTGCAATATGCCACTACCCCATAATTCCGTCTGTTCCTGTTTTTGATTTAGTAGGCGACGCAAAGGTAAAACAGTGGCGAAAGGTTGCCTCCTTCCTTGCAGACAACGGCGTTGAACTTGTTTTAACAGGTCACATGCACATTCAGAGTATCAACGAATTTTATTCCGAAAAAGGCAATCGACTTATTGATATCTGCACTTCCTGCCTGGTGGGAAGTCCTGCAAAATACAGAAAAATATCTATAAACGAAGATGCAGTTATGAAAGTTGAGTCCATTGATGTTGAAGATTTCGGCTGGGATATGAACGGACTTAGAGTAAAAGAATATTTCGATAAACAGTTTGCCATGGCAATTGTTCACAAAGTCAACCGCGCACTCAGCGGCGGAAAAGGGGCTGCAAAGTTTCTTAAAGGTTTTGGAAGAAAAGTTCTCAACTCCATGTCTGTGGGTACTCTTTCGCACCTTCTTTTCATCAGAGTTGATAAATCTCTTAGAAAAAGAAAGCTTACAGACCTGGTTTCTGAAGTCGGACTTTCTATTTTTGCAGGCGATCAGCCTTATACTGAAAACACAGCCTTTTATAACGCCCTGATCAAAGTTTTGAAAAGATTCAGCTTTGTTATCAACAAGGTTCAGCCTAAGCTCAGCAAAGACGGCGTCAAAATCGATCTTAACGAAATGCTCATAAACACAGTCGGAAACAACAAAGGCTTTTCAGACAACAACGCTGAGTTTAAGCTCAAAAATTAAAAAAAGGGAGAAGATCTTATGAAAATTCTTGAAAACGGCGGCGTATTTATTCTCGAAACGGAAAACACGCATTACATAATGGCTGTTGACAGCGAAGGTGTTCTGAATCATCTTCACTGGGGCGGAAAATGCCCCGAGGAAGACTATTTTTCAACCTACAAACCATGGGAAAGAAATTCTAACCATTCCGCAAGAGACCTTTCAAAAACTGAATTCATACCTTACGGCGGAACTGTTTACAGACCCGTATGCTTTATGGCAACCTATCCTGACGGATGCAGAGAAGCCGTACTTACATATAAGGATTTTAATATAAGTGAAGACGGTGACAATTTCCTTCTCGAAATTATCCTTGAAGATAAGCCTTATAATCTTGATGTTACCCTTTGCTATAAACTCCGTGAAAATACAGACATAATAGAAAGATTCGTCAAAGTAAATAACAATTCCTACTCCCTTGTGGTACTTAATAAAATTTCATCAGGTGAGTTTAATCTTCCTTCACTTCGCCCCTATACTTCAACAAATTTCAACGGCGCATGGGCGGCAGAATTCAGAATGGAAAGCACAGTTATTAAAAACGGCGTTCTTTCCTATGACAGCAGAAAGGGCGGCAGTAATCACACCGTAAATCCTGTGTTTATCCTTTCGCAGAATGCCGACGAAAAACAAGGTGATGTTTTCTTCGGCGCACTTGCATGGACAGGTAACTTCAAAACAGAAATTTCAAGAGATTTCGCAGGCAGAACAAGAGCCGTTATAGGTATCAATGACTTTGACTTTTCCTATAATCTTCACCCGGGCGAAGAATTCATAACACCTTCTGTTTTCTGCGGATATGCAAAGGGCTTCAGCTCAATGAGCAATCAGATGAACTCTTTTGCAACGGAATATATTCTTCCCGAAAGATACAGAAAAGAGCCTCTTCCCGTTCTTTATAACAGTTGGGAAGCCACTTGGTTCAACGTTAGCTCGGAAGGTCAGCAGAAACTTGCCGAACTTGCAGCGGATATCGGCTGTGAGCTTTTCGTAATGGACGACGGTTGGTTCGGTCAGAGAAAGGACGACCACGCAGGTCTCGGAGACTGGTATGTAAACAAAAAAAAGTTTCCCGAAGGACTTAAACCTCTTATCGACAAAGTAAAGGCCCTTGGTATGCGTTTTGGTCTTTGGTTTGAGCCTGAAATGGTAAATCCCGACTCCGATTTATTCCGCGCTCATCCTGAATGGGCATATCACTACAAAACAAGAAAGGCTTCTCTTCTTCGCAATCAGCTTGTTCTCAACCTCACAAGAGAAGATGTTAAAGAATATGTTTTCAAGGTTATGGATGATATGCTCTCTGAATACGACATCAGCTACATCAAATGGGACATGAACAGAGCCTATTCTGAAACGGGCGCAGAAAACCTTGAAAACCCGCAGGAGCTTTGGTACCGTCATGTCAAGGCAGTTTATGAAATTGCAGACAGACTCAAGAAAAAACACGCCGATTTGCAAATTGAATGTTGCGCTTCAGGCGGCGGCAGAGTTGATTTCGGCTCACTCTCCCACTTTGACATGGTGTGGACGAGTGACAACACAGACCCTCTCGACAGACTGGAAATTCAGCACGGCTTTTCATTGCTTTACCCAATCAAGTGTATGCGCGCCTGGGTAACAGACACCAACAGAGGCTCAAGACCCAATGACTGGGATTTCCGCTTCAATGTTACAATGCAGGGTTCACTTTCAATCGGCGGCAACCTTCTCAAATATAGTGAGGAGGAACTTGAAATTCACAGAAAATATATTGCGATGTATAAAGAGATAAGAAACACCGTTCAGTTTGGCTCTTTCTATCGCCTTGCAAACTTTAAAGAGGACAGCATTTATGCAACTGAGTATGTTGACGAAAATCAGAGTGTTCTTTTCCTTTGCAGAGGAGCAAACACCTTCTTTAACAGCAAGTTCTATCATATTAATCTTGACGGACTCGACAAAGATTCACAGTATAAATTTGAATACGAGGGAAAAGAAGCTGTTTTCAGCGGTGCATACCTTATGAATGTTGGTCTTGATTTTGATATGGGCGGCACTCTTCAATCAAAAATTATTGTTTTAAAGAAAGCTTAAAAAGCAAATTAAGCTAAGCTGTAGTTTTAAGCCCCAGAATTTAACACAACTAAAAAAAGAAAAATCGCCGGGATTTTTACCCGACGATTTTTTCTTTTCGCTTATTTAATTTTTACGCTCTTGACTGAGCTCCAGGAAGAATAAACCGTACCGCTTGCAGTTTTCTTATAGGCTCTGACCTTGAAATAATAGGTCTTTCCGCTTTTCAGCTTGCTCTTTGAGCCTTTGGTAACATTTGTTTTATAAGATGCAACCTTCTTGAAGCCGCTGCTCTTCTTGGTTGAGTAATATACCTGATAG
>JAFUHX010000019.1 GCA_017474045.1 Clostridia bacterium
AGATTTATAAATTTAAAAAGGTTTCTACAGATTTTGCATCTATAGAAACCTTTATGTTATTTTGGTTTATGCGGTCTGCGCTTTTTTTACCGCCCCGAATTTTAGGTTTATGCGGTCTGCGCTTTTTTTACCGCCCCGGAGTTTTTATTCGTGAGCGAACTTTGTGGGAGCTTCCGGGATGTCAGGTGCGGGAGCGCCACGGAAAACATCGTAGAAAATGTATTTGAAGAAAGCAATAATTTCTTCCCACATAGTTACGAAAAGGTCGGCAAAGGTTTTGTGTTCTTCATGGGGTTCTTCTTCGGGCTCTGTTGATTCAACAACGCCTGTTGTGAGCTCTTCAGCTGAAACGCTGAAAGCGAGAGCCATTGTTGAAAAAATAAGAACAAGAGAAAGAAGAAGTGCAATTAATTTTTTAGTTTTCTGCATAATATTTCCTCCTATATAAAGATATAATTTTTCATCTTGGTAACATTATAGCTTTTAACGCTGTTTAAGTCAATAAAATTTAAAAAATTTTTAGCTTTCAAATTTTATATTTAACAAAAACGCTGTCACTCAAGGGCCCGATAAAATCTCCGTCGGGAGTTTTTTTGAAGCAGGCGACCTTATAAAAAGCGCCTTTTTTTCTCTTTTCGCCCTTGTCTTTAAGGATGAGATCTGAAACAGAGCAGCTTCTGAAAACTTCTTTATATTCGCCGTTTTCTTCGTCACTTCTGAGAAGAAGATAGCCGTCGGCTCCTGCTGTGAGTCTGAGAGAAAAGAGAACGGTTTTCCGGTGTTTTCTGTTGATTTCAAGAATGGGAACCTTGTCAAAAGCAACGAAACAAAGCTCATTGCTGTGTGCGCTTCGTTTAACTGTTTCGCCTTCTTTGACACAGGCTGTAACGCTATAATAAAACAGCTGACCTTTGATGCAGTTATCGTCGGCAAAAGAGGTTTTGTTTCCCTCAACAGAACCGATATAGGTATGGGTATTCATAAAGCTATATCTTTTGAAAACCTCAAAATAATCTGCCTTTTCTTCATAGGACCATTTAAGAATAATCTTTCCTTTTTTGCCTGAAGAAATTTTTTCTGCTGTGGGAGAAACAAGAGAACAAAGAGTTACGCTTTTAACCTTTGAACCTTTTTTAATAACTTCTTTTTCCGGTGAATATCTGACTGCAACAACTTTATACCAATAAACACCGTCACCTTCGTTTTTATCGCAATATTCAGAGGTGTCGCCGCTTAAAACGGCAATTTTTTCAAACCCTTCAGCTGAGGAGAGACTTCGGCGGATAATATATTTATCAATGCCTTCCTGGGTAGTCCAATTCAGTGTTACCATGTTTCCGTCGGCAGAAATTCTGGTTATTTCGGGCCTTTGGTCAATGGCAAAAATTTCGTTTTCCGACATATAATCACCTTTTGGGCGCCATAGGAGGCGACCGTCTCCTTTCGAAAAAGATTAAAAATTAAAGAAGAGCTGCGCTTTCGTTGTCGATATAGATAGTAACATCCTTGTGGTTCTGAAGAACAGAAGCAGGACAAAGGGGTGTAACCTCGCCTTTTACCATGGAATAAACTGCCTTGGCTTTGGAAGCACCGGTTGCAATGAGAATAATTTTTTCAGCTCTCATAATGTCGCCGATTCCCATGGTGAGCGCGTAGCGGGGCATTTCCTCGTCTTCGCCGAAATATTGGCTGTTGGCGTCAATGGTGCTCTGAGCGAGCTTGACTCTGAAGGGCCCGTCAGAAAAGCTTTCGGAGGGCTCGTTAAAGCCGATGTGGCCGTTGGTTCCAACGCCCAAAAGCTGAATATCAATTCCGCCGGCGTTTTCAATAGCTTTCTGATAAGCTAAACATTCGTCTTCAATATTTCCGCTTAAGCCCGAAAGAAAATTAACTTTTTCAAAGTCAACATCGGTTTTGCCGAAAAGGTTTTCCTTCATGAAATAATAATAGCTGTTTTTGTTTTCATGAGAAAGGCCGCAGTATTCATCAAGGTTGAAGGTGGTAATGTTTTTAAGGCTCACCTCACCTTTTTCATAGGCTTCAATAATTCTTTTATAGGTTTCAACGGGAGAAGCACCGGTTGCAAAGCCCAGAACGCAGTCAGGCTTTTCGTTGATTTTTGAAATAATAACCTGAGAAACAGCCTTTGAAATTTCAAAGGGATTTTCCATTTTAATAACCTTCATTTTTTTCTCCTTTTCAAAAAATTAATTTGTTTAGCTATATAATACCATATCTTGCAATTTATTACAAATACTTTTTTCAAATACTTTATATTTTTATTTTTGGTGGTATAATAGGAGAAAAAACAGTTTGAAAAAAGGTGAAACCATGAAATATAATTATCATACACATACCGCAAGGTGTCATCACGCTGTGGGAAGAGATGAAGAGTTCGTTCTCGCCGCCATTGAAGCCGGCTATGAGGAAATCGGCTTTTCAGACCATTGTGCCTGGCCTTATACTGATTTTGTTTCGGGAATGAGAATGACCGAAGAGGAAATTGAGGGCTATGTTAACAGCGTTAAGGCTCTAAGGGAAAAATATAAAGACAAAATCAAAATCAAGCTTGGCTGGGAATGTGAATATGTTGAAGAGTATTTGCCGTGGCTTAAAGAAATAATCAGAAAATATGATTTTGACTATGTTATTCTCGGTCACCACTTTTCGCCGTCTGAAAACTCAGGTGTTTACAGCGGCTGCATTTTAACGGCGCAAGAGATTGAAAACTATAAAAACGATGTTCTGAAGGCTCTGGAAAGCGGAGTTTATTCTTATGTTGCCCACCCTGATATTTATATGAAAATTTATCCGCATTTTGATGAACACGCAGAAAAGGCGGCAAGAGAAATAATTGCCAAAGCCATTGAAACAAAAACACCCCTTGAATATAATCTTCTCGGTCTTTCAAACGGAAAAAAAGACGGAAGAGAGGGCTATCCCTATTCTGCCTTCTGGAAGCTTGCAGGCGAAATGGGTGCAACGGCAATAGTGGGAATTGACGCTCATTTTCCCGATGCATTTTTCTGGGACGAGCTGAGAGATGAAGCCTTTGAAACCCTGAAGAAATATGGGCTTAAAACAGTTTCGACAATATGACGGGGGAAAAAAGAGCATGAACCCCGGTCTTTTACGCTCTGAAAACTTTCGACTTGTAAATTTAAAAGAGCTTTTTCAGGTTTTACTACTCTGAAAAAGCTCTTTGTGTTGTTTAGGTTCATGCGGTCTGCGCTTTTTTTAGAAGCCCCAAGGGGCGAGGAAAAAAAGATGCAGAATAAGCAAACTGAGCAAAAGCGAAGCTTCAGCTTCGTTTTTGGTTACCCGAAGGCGCTGTAAAAATCTAAAAGTGTTACAAAGCCATTAAAACAGGCAAATCAATATAAAAAGAACCATTGTAAAAGCCGGGTTTTTCAGCTGATACAATGGTTTTTGCTGTTTTATGTTTTTATGTTTAGTAGGGACACGGCTTGCCGTGTCCGTTGCATCGAGAAAAAATTTGCTTTTTTGCTTTCTGAAAGTTTTAGACTCATAAATTTAAAAGAGCTTTTTCAAGTTTAATTACTCTGAAAAAGCTCTTTATGTTGTTCAGGTTCATGCGGTCTGCGCTTTTTTTACCGCCCCAAGGGGCGAGGAAAAAAAGATGCAGAATAAGCAAACTGAGCAAAAGCGAAGCTTCAGCTTCGCTTTTGGCAACCCGAAGGCGTACAAAGGTACGCCGAGAGGCGAAGTTTGCTTATAGCATGAACCGCTGTTCTTTTACTCTCTTAATGTTTTAGACTCATAAATTTAAAAGAGCTTCTTCAGGTTTAATTACTCTGAAAAAGCTCTTTGTTTTGTTAAGATTCATGCGGTCTGCGCTTTTTTTACCGCCCCTTTTTTATGTCATTTCATAGATTCCGGTATAAAGCTGATAATACTTTCCGCCTAAAGCAATAAGCTCGCTGTGATTGCCCTGCTCAATGATTTCGCCGCCTTCAAGAACAACAATCTGTTCGCTGTTTCTGACGGTGGAAAGCCTGTGAGCAATAACAAGAACGGTTTTGTTTTCCATCAGCTTGTCCATACCGATTTCAATAAGGCGCTCGGTTCTTGTGTCAACTGAGCTTGTGGCTTCGTCAAGAACAAGAAGGGGTCTTCCCGAAATTGCGGCGCGGGCAATGTTAATAAGCTGAGCCTGACCGGCAGAAATGTTGTTTCCGTCTGAGCGAATTTCAGTTTCATAGCCGTCGGGAAGCTTTTCAATAAAGGAATGTGCGTTGGCAATTTTTGCCGCAGCAATAACCTCTTCGTCGGTAGCGTCAAGCTTGCCGTATTTTATGTTGTCTTTAATCGTTCCCACAAAGAGCTTTGAATCCTGAAGAACAAAGGCCATAACGCTTCTCAGGTCGCTTTTTTTAATGTCTTTAATCGAAATTCCGTCAATGGTAATGTCGCCTTCGTCAATTTCATAAAAGCGGTTGATAAGATTGGTTATGGTGGTTTTTCCGGCTCCCGTTGAGCCGACAAAAGCAAGCTTTTTGCCCGTGTTGGCGTGAGCAGAAACATTTTTGATAACAGGTGTTCCTTCAACATAAGAGAAGGTAACGTCTTTTACCTCAACGTCGCATTTTACGGGAATATGTTTAACCTCGCCGTTTTCCTGAGGAATTTCCCATGAAAGCTCGTCATAGCCCATGATTTCGCTGACTTTTCTTGCAATGGTAATTTTTCCTTCGTCGGTTTCGTGGTCAATATCCAGAACCTCAAAAACTCTCTCTGCGCCTGCCAGAGCAGAAATAAGAGTGCTGTAGCTTCCGGCAATAGAGGCGATGGGTGCTCCGTAGTTTCCCACATATTGAAGATAGGTTACAAGGCGGGGAACGGTCATTCTTCCGCTGATTACCTGAGTGGCACCGATTGCAACGGCGGCGGCGTAGTTGATTCTTGTAATCATTGACATAATGGGACTCATTGTTCCGCTGATTATGTTTGCCTTAACACCGGTTTTTCTGTATTCTTCGTTGATTTCAGAGAATTCTTTTTTTGCCTTTTCTTCGTGACAGAAGATTTTAACAACCTTGATTCCTCTGATGTATTCTTCAATATATCCGTTGCTTGCGGCAACAGTTTCCTGCTGCTTTTTGAAAAGCGGCTTGCATTTCGCCGTAATGAAAAAAACGGTGAACATCATAAGCGCAATGGCAACGGTTATGGTCAGAGTAATCTGCCAGCTGTAAATTATCATAATGGTAATTGTCATTACCGCTTGAATAACAGAAGAAATAAGGCCGGTAAAGGTGCTTTGAACAAGGTCGCTGACACGGCCGATGTCGCTGGTAAAGTGACTCATTATTTCGCCGGTCTTTCGTTTGTCAAAAAAGCTGAGGGGAAGGTGCTGCATGTGGTTAAACAGCTCTCTTCTCATGTTGGTTAAAACCTTGACCGAAACTCTGAGCATGATTTTTGTGTAAGCAAAGGTGGTAGTTGCCGCCAGAAGATAGGCAACAGACATTATAACAAGGGACTTGACGATTTTTGCGAAGGCTTGGTCTGCGTTTCCGCCTCTGACAATAACATCTTCAATAGCAGAATAAACGGGCTGCATAATAAGTGACGATGCAACAGTTACAACGGTTGAAAGAACAACCAGAACGGCAACAATAATCAGCCAGACCTTTTGTTTTGTTATGTAGCCAATCAGCCTTTTGGCTGAGCTTTTGGCATCCTTGGGCTTGTTTCGCTTTTTCTTTTCAGCCGCCTTTTTTTCTTCTTCGGTCATTTCGCTTTCGTCTTTTTTGACCTTTCTTTTCCTGGCGGGCTTTTTCTTTTTTTCTTCTTCAGCCTGAGGAGCAGCTTCTTCAGAAGAAAAAATTTCTTTTTCTTCTGCTTCGGGAGTTATTTTTTCGCTCACTGTGCCAACACTCCTTCCTGCTGAGAAATAAAGATTTCTTTATAGATTTCGTTGTTTTCTTTAAGCTCATCATGAGTGCCTTTTCCGCTGATTTTTCCGCTGTCAATAACAATAATTCGGTCGGCATCCATAATGGAGGTAATTCTTTGAGCAACGATTATTTTGGTAATTCCTTTATATTCATCGCTTCGAAGAGCCGCCTTGATTTTGCTGTCGGTTGCGGTGTCAACGGCACTTGTTGAGTCATCGAAAATGAGAATTTTCGGCTTTTTCAAAAGCGCTCTTGCAATGCAAAGACGTTGCTTCTGACCGCCTGAAACGGTGTTTCCTCCCTGACCAAGCTCGGTTTCATAGCCCTTTTCTTTTTCCATAATAAAATCATGGGCCTGAGCTGCTCTGGCTGCTGCTTCAATTTCTTCGTCTGTGGCTTCGGGCTTTCCCCAACGGATATTGTCTTTAATCGTTCCCGAGAAAAGAATGTTTTTCTGCATAACGATTGAAACCTCAGAGCGAAGGGCTCTGAATTTATAGTCTTTAACGTTTCTTCCGCCAACAAGAACTTCACCCTCGTTGACTTCATAGAGTCTGGGAATAAGCTGAATAAGGGTTGATTTTGCGCTTCCTGTGGCTCCGATTATTCCAACAGTTTCGCCGCTTTCAATTTTAAAGCTGACATCTTCAAGAATGTTTCCCGTTGTAACAATCTCCGGCTTTTTGTTTTTGTGTTTGTTTTTCTTTTTGTCTTTTTCTTTCAGAACCGTGTTATATCTGAAAGAAACATTTTTAAACTCAATGCTTCCGTCTGAAACTGAAAGGCTTTCGTCGGCATTGTCGTCTTTAACTGAGGGCTCAGTATTGAAAATTTCGCCCACGCGCTTAACAGAGGCTCTTGCCATTACCATTGTAACAAAGGCCATAAGAACCGTCATAAGAGAAGAAATTACCTGAGAAATATAGCTGACAAAAGAGGTCAGCTCGCCAATAGTGAGACCTTCTTCGGGATAATAAATTATTGAGTGACTGCCTCTGTAGAGAGTGAGAATCATGCAGCCATAGATTATAAACATAAGAACGGGTGAGAGGAAAAGAACCATTGTTTGAGCCTTGATGTTTGCTTTAGCAAGACCCATGTTGACCTTTTCAAATTTTTCTTTTTCAAACTCTTCGCGAACGAAGGTCTTAACAACTCTGATTCCGTTAACATTTCCTCTTATGGTAGAGTTGAACTTATCGGTTTTTTCAAGCATCTTTTTAAACATGGGAACAAGCATGAAGCCCATGATAACAAGAGTTATTATAACCGCGGGAACAACAACATAAAAAACTGAAGAAAGCTTTGAGCTGATTCTCACAGCTTCAATAAGAGCAAGAATGAGAAGATATGGACCCTTAACAAAGGTAACAATGGCGCTTTTAAACATATTCTGAATCATGTTTGCATCGCTGGTCATTCTTGTTATGAGAGAAGAAATTTTAATGTTATCAACATTTTCAAAGGAAAGGTCCTGAACCTTGTTGAAAAGAGATCTCTTCAGGTTTGCGCTGAAGCCCATGCTGGCAATGGCGCTGAAGCGGGCGGCAATATAGCCGATTAAAAGAGTTAAAAAGCAAAAACCCAGCATCTCCAGAAGCTTCATGTTAAGTTCATGGCGGTTTTCGGCGTTTACCGTGTAAAGCATGTTAACAATATTACCCATAAGCTTAGGCAGACGGATTTCAATAAACGCATCAACAAAAATAAGAATCGGCGTTAAAACGGTGAAAAACCAATAGCCTTTTATAAATGAACAAAATTTTTTAAACAACCGTTCATTCCTCCAAACTGAATTTTTTTCGTCAGAACTGAATAAGCGCGTTTGCCAGAGCAAAATAAATAAGAAGCGAAATTGCGTCAACAACCGTGCTTATCATGGGACCTGTCATCATAGCAGGGTCAAGCTTTAAAATTTTGGCAACAATGGGAAGTGTGCAGCCCATGATTTTTGCCACAATAACAACGCACCAAACTGAAAGGCTGACAACGAGAATAACGCTGTCGGAAGCGTCGTTTCCGATGGTATATCTTAAAACGATCATTCTTAAAACATTGACCAGAGCGAGAACAAGACCGACCAAAACAGAAACCCGAATTTCTTTCCAGAGAACCTTCAGATAGTCGCGGGTTTTGATTTCGCCAAGGGCAAGACCGCGGATGATTAGCGTTGAAACCTGGCTGCCCGAGTTTCCTCCCGTTCCCATGAGCATGGGAATACAGGCGGTCAGACCGGCAACAACAGCAAGCTTTGATTCAAAGCCTTCAATAATCTGACCGGTGAAGGTTGAAGAAACCAGAAGCAAAACAAGCCAGGGAATTCTGTTTTTTGCCAAAGATAAAATTTTTGTTTTTAAGTATTCATCGTCAGAAGGGCGCAGGTTTGCCATCTTTTCAAAGTCTTCCGTTGCCTCTTCATCAATAATGTCAACGATATCGTCGATGGTAATAATTCCCACAAGGCGATTTTCCTTGTCAACAACGGGAATAGACAAAAGGTCATATTTTTTGGCAACAAGAGCCACTTCTTCCTGGTCGTCTAAGGTTCTGACAGAAATAAGCTGTTCGTCGTCAGACATAATTTCAGTCAGAAGAGTGTCTTCATCGTTTAAAATGAGCCTTCTTAAAGGAATTGTTCCAACAAGGTGCCGGCTTTTGTCAATAACATAGCAGGTATAAATTGTTTCCTTGTCAACGCCGGTTCGCCTGATGTTTTTAATTGCCTCTCCGACGGTAAAGGTGTCGTGAAGCTCAACCATTTCGTTGGTCATAACGCTTCCTGCGGAGTTGTCGGGGTATTCGAGGAACTTATTTATGGTTTCTCTTGTTTCTTTGTCTGTGTTTGCGAGAACCCTTCGAACAACGTTGGCGGGAACCTCTTCAAGAAAGTCAACAGCGTCGTCAACAAAAAGGTCTTCCATAAGAAGCTGAATTTCACGGTCGGTAATTCTTCTGACAATAATCTCCTGACTGTCGGAGTCAAGATAGGCAAAAACGTCGGCAGAAATATCTTTCGGCAAAATTCTGAAAACCTTAACCGCTGTTTTTTCGTTTTCAATGAGCATAATGAATTCCGCAATGTCTGCATAAGGCATTTCAATAAGCTCAGCTTTAAGCTCTTTTAGCTTGTTTTCTTCAACAAGGCCGAAGAGCAAATCAAATTCCATTTCTTCCATTTTTTAAACACCGTCTCTTTCCGGGACCAATGCAATTACGGCGTAACACGGGCTGAATTTGCATCAGTCTTTATTAAATTGCACCCTTTAGGCTTACTATCGCCGTTATCCAACGCAAATCCACCTCCTGAAAATCAAAAATAAAGAAATATTTGCTAAATTATATTCTACCCTATTTTTGACACCAAAGTCAACTAAATTAAAATTAAAAATAGTGAATTGTTGCTGTTGCTATGCATTTTGCATAAAAAAAATAAATCGGCAAACAATAATTTCTAACGGAAAGAATTCATACCCTCTTGCTATGAATTAAAAATAGTGCTATACTACAGAAAAAGATAAAGAAAGAAGGTGCTTTCAAATGAAAATTTCAACCAAAGGGCGCTATGGTCTGAGAATTATGACTGACCTTGCCGTTTATTCTTCAGATGGCTGCGTTTCGCTCAAAGAAATTGCTGAAAGAGAGCATCTTTCAGAAAAATATCTTGAGCAAATAATCAACCTTTTGGGAAAAGAAAATCTCGTTCAGAGTGTCAGAGGCGCAAAGGGCGGCTATCGCCTTTCAAAAAGTCCCGAAGAAATTTCGGTTAAAGACATTCTTCTGGCAACAGAGGGAAGCCTTGCTCCCGTTGCCTGCGCCGCAGACAACGAATGCTGCGAAAACTATTGTGACTGCGTAACCTCTTTTATCTGGACTGAAATTTATAACGCTGTTATTTCCGTAACAGAAAACATTACTCTCGACCAATTGGCTCAAAAAAGCCTGACAGTTGATAAATCAATAGAATTGGAGTGTAAAAAATGAGATTTGTTTATGCAGACAACGCCGCGACAACGGCTGTTTCTGAAAATGTTAAAAACGCAATTCTTCCCTATTTGACCGAGCAATACGGCAACCCTTCAAGCCTTTATTCTTTCGGACAAACAGCCTTCAGAGCTGTTGAAAAGGCAAGACAGCAGGTTGCTGACGCTCTCGGCGCAAAAAAAGAAGAAATCTATTTCACTTCCGGCGGAAGCGAAGCAGATAACTGGGCCCTCAGAGCTGCGGCAAAGCTTGGCGAAAAAAAGGGCAAAAAACATATTATTTCAACAAAGTTTGAACATCACGCAATTCTTCATACTCTTGCTGCTCTTGAAAAAGAAGGCTTCAAGGTAACATATCTTGATGTTTATGAAAACGGAATTGTTAAAACTCAGGATGTTGAAAACGCAATTACTGACGAAACCTGCCTTGTAACAATTATGTATGCAAACAACGAAATCGGAACTGTTCAGCCGATTTCTGAAATCGGAAAAATCTGTCAGAGCAAGGGTGTTCTTTTTCACACAGATGCCGTTCAGGCTGTTGGCCATATTGCCATTGATGTAAAAGAGCAAAACATTGATATGCTCTCTCTTTCAGGCCATAAGTTCCACGCAACAAAAGGTGTCGGCGCTCTCTATTGCCGAAAGGGAATTCTTCTTGAAAACCTTATTCACGGCGGTGCTCAGGAAAGAGGAAGAAGAGCCGGAACAGAAAATGTTCCCGGAATTGTTGGCTTAGGTGTTGCCATTACCGACATGACCGCCCACCTTGAAGAAAACGCCAAAAAGGTTTCAGCCTTAAGAGACAGACTTTTTGAAGGAGCAAGCAAAATTTCTCATTCAAGAATAAACGGCGACAGAGAAAGCCGCCTTCCCGGAAACTTCAGCATGTGCTTTGAAGGCGTTGAAGGCGAAAGTCTTCTTCTCATGCTTGACATGAAGGGTGTTTGCGCCTCCAGCGGCTCTGCCTGCACATCGGGCTCACTTGATCCCAGCCATGTTCTTCTTTCAATCGGTCTGAAGCATGAGGTTGCCCACGGTTCTCTTCGTCTCTCTTTGGGTGAATATAACACCGAAGAAGATGTTGACTATATCTTAGAGGTTCTTCCTCCCATAATCGAAAGACTTCGTGATATGTCGCCCCTCTGGGAGCATATTATGGAAGAAGAAGCAAAGAAAAACGCATAATTAAAGGAGAATTGAAAATGGAATATTCAGAAAAAGTAATGGAACATTTTGCCAACCCCCATAATGTTGGCGTAATTGAAGACGCAAACGGTGTTGGTGAAATCGGCAACGCAAAATGCGGCGACATTATGAAAATGTATCTTAAAATAGAAAACGACATTATTGTTGACGTTAAGTTTAAAACCTATGGCTGCGCTTCAGCTATTGCAACAAGCTCAATTGCAACAGACCTTATTAAAGGTCAGCCTATCAGCGAAGCTCTTAAGCTGACAAACAAGGCTGTTGTTGAAGCTCTTGACGGACTTCCCGCAGTAAAAATTCACTGCAGCGTTCTTGCAGAGCAGGCAATTAAGGCCGCCATTGCCGATTACTACACCCGTCAGGGTCTTGATCCTGAGCTTTATGTTGGAAAGCTTGACGATTGCTGCGACCTTCATGACCACCACTAAAAAACCAAAATCCCGGAATTTTTCGGGATTTTTTGTTGTTTTATTTTTATTTGATTGACTGCTAAAGAATTTTTGGTATATAATAAAACGAATTAAGAAAAAGGGGATTTTTAAATGGGACTTGATTTGTTTATCAAAAAATATAAGTATCAGCTTCAGGCGGCTATGCCTAATTATGACGTTGCGTGGGAACACTCAAAGGACGACCCGATTGTTTTTGAAGACGGAGAGAATGTTCGTCTTTCTTTTGTTTCCATTGCCGACACTCATATTGCTCCCAATGAACTTTCTTTTAAAAACCTTGAAAACATTTTTTCCGACTGTGAAAATTCAAAAGAGAATTTTGACGCTCTTTTAATGGCAGGCGACATTGCCGAATACGGAAGAAAAAAAGAATACGAAGGCTTTTTCAGCGTATATGACAAACAGAAGGTTATTCCCAATGTTTTTCTGACCATGGGTAACCACGACGTTCGTTTTCTTTATAAGCGCAACCAGAAAATTATTATGGATAAGGTTAATGAATATCTGAACATAGACACAAACGGAAAAAGCTTTTATTCAAAAGACGTCAAAGGCTACACCTTCATCGTTCTGGGAACAGAAAAAAGAGTTCTCGAAAAAGCACACATTACTCAGGAACAAATTGATTTCCTCGACAGAGAGCTTAAAAGGGGAACAGAAAACAAAAAGCCCGTTTTTGTTATGTGTCACCAGGCGTTTGCCGAAACCCACGGACTTCCTGAGGTTTGGAAAACAGGCGACATGGGCGAGCAATCAGACCTTGTCAGAGCAGTAATGGAAAAATATGAAAATGTTTTCTTCATCAACGGTCACCTTCACGGCGGTGTTTTTGAAAAGACCCTTCATATTCTCAATGAAGAGAAAAACTGCATTTCTCTCAGTATTCCTTCATACAGAAAACAGAATAACTTCGGCCATCAGGATTGCGGCGTAGGTTATTACTGTGAAGTTTATGACGACAAGGTTGTTTTCACAGCAAGAAATTTCCTCACAGGAAAAAGCGTTGAAAACGAGTTTTCCAAATTTACATTTAAGCTTATATAAAAGAGGTGGTTAAAAATGAAACCTTTTATGGATAAAGATTTTCTTCTTATGGGTGAGGTTCAACAAAAGCTTTTTCATTCCTATGCTGAAAACCAACCCATTTTTGACTGGCATTGCCATTTAAGCGCAAAAGAAATTTTTGAAAACAAGGCCCCCGAAAATATTTATGATCTCTGGCTCACCGGTGACCACTATAAATGGCGCGCCATGAGAAGCTGCGGCTTTGACGAAAAATATTGCACGGGAAATGCCACTCCCTTTGAAAAATTTGAAGCCTTTGCTCAGACTCTTACTCTTGCCATCGGAAATCCTCTTTTTCATTGGAGCCATCTTGAGCTTCAGCGATATTTCGGAATCAAAAAGGTTCTTTCAAAAGAAACAGCTGAAGAAATCTGGAATGAGGCTAACGAAAAAATTGCCGCAGGCGGCTTCACTCCCCGTGAACTGATTGAAAAATCAAACGTTTTTGCTCTTTGCACTACTGACGACCCCTGCGACAGTCTTCAGTGGCACGAAAAAATTAAAAACGACGGCTTCAGCGTTAAGGTTCTTCCTGCTTTCAGACCTGATAAAGCGCTGAATCCTGATTCACCCGTTTTTGCTTCATGGCTTTCAGACCTTGAAAAAGCCGCTGAAACAAAAATAGAGTCTTATGAAGAAATGTGTCAGGCTCTTTGCAAAAGAATGGATTTCTTCAAAGAAATGGGCTGCTGCGCCAGTGACCAGGCTGTTGAGTCAGTTGTTTATGCTCCCGCTGAAAAAAATGAGCTCGAAGAAATTTTCAAAAAAGCCGGAAAGGGCGAAGCTCTTTCTGAAGAAGAGCTTAACAAATATCGCTATGAAACTCTTCTTTTCTTCGGCAGGGAATATTTTAAGCGCGGCTTTGCCATGGAGCTTCATCTGGGCGCCATGAGAAACAACAATCAGCGAAAATTCAACTCCATCGGTGCTGACACCGGCTTCGACTCCATCGCTGACCCTCAGATTGCTTTCGGTCTTTCAAGATTTCTTGATAATCTTGATAAAGACGGTCTTCTTCCAAAAACCATTCTGTTTTGTCTCAATCCCAAGGATAACTATGTTTTGGGAACAATGTTGGGCAACTTCCAGTCTTCAGAGGCAAAAAGCAAAATTCAGTTTGGCTCTGCATGGTGGTTCTGCGACAACTATGAAGGAATGAAAAATCAGATGACTACCCTTGCCAACTTAGGTGTTTTAGGTGCCTTTGTGGGAATGGTAACAGATTCGCGTTCCTTCCTCTCCTATCCGCGCCACGAATATTTCAGAAGAATTCTCTGTTCTCTTGTGGGCTCATGGGTAGAAAACGGAATGTATCCTTATGACGAAAAAGCCCTTGAAGAAATTATCAAAGGAATTTCTTTTGATAACTCAAAAAAATATTTTCTCGGTGAAGGATGAGGTTTATACCTATGAAAAAGGACGTTTATTCAGTTAAAAAGCTAAATGAAACCACCTTTCTTATTGACGAAATGGGAAGAGATATCTGCTATCTTCTTTTAGGAGAAGAAAAAGCGCTTCTTATCGACTGCACAATCGGAACAGGCGACCTTAAAGCCGTTGTTGAAGAAATTACTTCTCTTCCTGTCATTCTCGCCGCAACCCATGCTCACACAGACCATCTCGGAGGGGCGTGGCAGTTTAAAGAAGCATGGGTTCATGAAGACGACAATATTTTTCTTTTCAGAATAACAAACTCCCGTTTATACAGAAACAAACAGCTTTCCAACCGAATGAAAAAAAGCGGAATTTCTTCCAAAGACCTCAAGGGAAGAATCTGGAACTGCAAGTGGAAAAGCTTTCAGAGCGAAAAGGTTTTTGACCTGGGCGGAAGAAAAGTTACGGCAATTCTGACCCCCGGTCATTCTCCGGGAAGCTGCGTTTTCATTGACGACAAAGAAAAAATGATGTTTACCGGCGACAACACCTGCCCGTTTCTTCTGATGAAAATGGCAAAAGCCACAACTCTTGAAAAATGGCTTGAGGGTGCTGAAAAAACCCTTGCTCTTTCAGAGGAATATGCTCCCTGGTGTGCTCATGGCGACGGAACTCAGTCAAAAGAACAAATTGCCCACACAATAGAGCTGGTCAAGGAAATTATGAAAATGCATCCGCAAAACGAAAAGAAATCAAAAAAAGCAGTTCATCCGAAAAATTCAAAAGGCAACTGCGTAGTTTTTGATACGGCAAAGATTTATGAATAACAAACAAGGACTGCAAAGCCTGAGCTTGCAGTCCTTGTTTCAGCTTTTAATCCAACTTTCTTCCGTCGGTGGAAATGGTAACAACCTGCCACGGAATAAATTTTCCGCTGGCAAGAATGGCTTTCTTTGCCGCGTTTTCAATTCCCGAACAGCAAGGAACCTCCATTCTGACAACAGTAACGCTTTTAATATTATTGTTTGAAATAATTGCAGTCAGCTTTTCAGAGTAGTCGCCCCGGTCAAGCTTGGGACAGCCGATAAGTGTAATTCGGTTTTTGATAAATTCCTCATGAAAATTGCCGTAAGCATAAGCTGTGCAATCGGCGGCAATCAGAAGGTTTGCGTTTTCAAAATAAGGCGCATTAACGGGAACCAGCTTTATCTGAACCGGCCATTGAGAAAGGCGGCTTTCAGCCACGCTCGGCGAAGAATTGCAGGAAGAAAACTCTCTTTTTATTGCTTTTGACTGAGTTCCGGGGCAACCGCAGGGAAGCGGCTTTTTTTCTTCCTTTTTCTTTTTTGCCGCAAGAACAGCGGCTTCGTCATAAGCCGGAGCTTCTCTTTCTTCAAAAGAAATTGCATCTGTTGGGCAGGCAGGAAGACAATCGCCCAGACCGTCGCAATAATCTTCTCTTGTCAGCTTCGCTTTTCCGTTTATCATTTCAATGGCGCCTTCATGGCAGGCGGCAGCGCAGGCACCGCAGCCGTTGCACCTTTCTTCATTGATTTTAATAATTTTTCTAATCATAAAAATCCTCCTTAAAATCTAAGAAAGCTTTGACTTTCTGCCATAATTATAGTAAAATCGAAAAGAAAAGTCTGTTGTTTTTACAACAGAAAAGAAAATTTATTGTTTTTAAGCTTGAGAAAGGAGAAAAATGAAAAAATATCTTGAAATATTAAAAAAGACTGCTCTTTTTTCAGGAGTGGGCGAAGAAGATATTTTGTCCATGCTAAGCTGCTTTCAGGCAACAGCGAAAGACTATAAAAAGGGTGAATATATTTTTTCTCAGGGTGAGAAAATTGAAAATCTTGCCATCGTGGCAAAAGGCAGCGTTCACATTCAGAAAGACGATTATTGGGGAAACAGAACAATAATTAATGTTGTTTCTAAGGGTGAAATGTTTGGCGAATCCTATGCTTCTCAAAACAGCGGCCCATTTTTAAACAACGCCGTTGCCGCGGAAGACTCAACAGTTTTGTTTTTTAACATTAAAAAGCTTCTGGGAGTTTGTTCTGCTGCTTGCCGCTTTCATAGTGTAACGGTTCAGAATTTGTTTTTTGCAGTCAGCGAAAAAAACAGACTTCTGTCTCAAAAGCTGACTGTTATTTCTCAGCGCTCCACCAGAGAAAAGCTTATTTCATATCTTTCTCAGCAGGCAAAGCAACAAAACAGCGGTCAATTTTTTATTCCCTTTAACCGTCAGCAGCTTGCAGATTATCTTTCTGTTGACCGAAGCGCAATGTCAAACGAGCTTTGCAAAATGAGAGACGAAGGCCTTCTCTCATTTAAAAAGAATTATTTTGAGCTCCACAGCGTTAAAGAAAATTTTTTTGAAGATAATTAATAAAGAAAGAGGTTTAAATCATGAGAAGAAAAGACAGAGAAATAACTGATAAAGAAAAAATCATCAGCATAATAAGCCGATGTCATTGTTGCCGTCTGGGTCTTTTTGACGGCGAAGAAGTCTATATTGTTCCGATGAATTTCGGCTTTGAAGAAGAAGAGAACGCTTTTTATTTTCATTGCGCCAAAGAGGGACGAAAAATAGAGATACTTTCAAAAAATCCCAAGGTTGCCTTTGAAATGGATACTAACTACAAGCTTAACGGCGGAGAGCTTGCCTGCGACTATTCGGCGAGGTTCCAGTCCGTTATGGGAAAGGGAACGGTCAGCTTTGTTGAAGAGGTTCAGGAAAAAATTAAAGCTCTTGACTTAATAATGTATCAGGAGACTCAAAAAAGCGGTTGGACCTATGGCGAAGCCATGCTGAAAGAGGTCTGCATTTTTAAGCTCAGCATTGAAGATCTCTCTTGCAAGGAGCATCTGTGAGGTAAGCGGTGTCACCTTGCGACCCTTGCTTGCCCGGCAACGCTAAAATTTTATGTCCTAAGCTAAAGGGGCTGTAAAAAAAGTGCAGACCGCATAAAACAAGATAACTAAAGGTTTTTTTCGGTATTGAACTACCAAAGAAACCCTTTAAAACTGTAAAAATCAGCAAAAGCAGGCAAAAACAAGGTTTTTGCGTTTTATGCT